>JBDHHQ010000288.1:0-2065 GCA_039589315.1 Gemmatimonadota bacterium | reverse complement strand
GCGCCCCGTCGGTGGCGTCGTCCACGGACTCGATGGCGGCGCCCAGGGCCTCGCCGGAGGGCAGCCGCCCGTCGGTCTCCGTGGTGAACGAGATCACCACGGGGAGGCCGGCGGCGCGGGCCGCCCGGCTGACGCCTATGGCCTCGGCCGTGTACGTCATGGTCACAGCCGTCACCATGTCCGCTTCGGTGTCCGCGAAGATGCCGATCTGGTTCGCGTGGTACGCCTCCGCCTCGTCCTCGGTCATCTCCGCGCTGATGCTGTAGCCGTCGCCCCTGGGGCCCACACAGCCGCTGATCACCATGGGTGACCGAGCTGTCGCGAACTCCCGCCGGAGCTCGGTCATGAGGTCGATGGCCTGATGATTAGCCTGGGCAAGCGCGTCCGTGGAGTAGGAGTAGCCCAGCTTCTTCCCCCAGTCGGGGCTGGCTCGCCAGGTGGCGCTCTCGAGCACGAACCCGACCCCGTGGTCGCGGGCGATGGCGGCGTATCTCCTGAAGTAGCGGAGCAGCCCGTCCCGGCCCTCGTCACTCCCGAGCAGATCGAAGGCGGCGAACTCGGGCAGGTCGAATCCGTCGTGGAAGATCAACGAGGTCTCGATGCCCCCGTCCGTGAGGAAGAGGTCACCGTCCAGTTGGGGCAGGTGATCGCGGTATTGAGGCATGAGTCCTCCGAAGGTGTCTCGTCGGCCCTGGGCGCCCACCCGGGCCGTCGTCATGTCGCGGATTCGTCAGATCGCCCAAGTATGCGCAGGAGGGACGTAGAACCGGACAGCGTGCACAGGGATACACCGGAACCGACCTGCCCAGCCCACCGGCAGCCGCATTCGGCCGGGCCACCGGAACCGGCCTGGATGGGTTATCCGCGCCGCGCAGTCGGTCGAAGGCCGCTATGTGAAGCGAGCTTCCTGGACGGCGGTCTTCGGAGCGCGAGGATCAGCGGGAACGACGCTCGGAGGACTCGGGCGTGTCGGGACGACTGCGCTGACCTGCGATTCGCCTCAGATCAGGACTTCGAGAGCGTGAGGCCGACGGACAGGGTCAGACCGGCTCGGAACAGCGTGGGTCCCACCGGGAGCACCTGAGATCCCCACAGCTTGTGGAACGCGATCTCCAACAGAGACCCGAGCGTGTAGCACACGTTGGCGAATGCCCCGTAGACGACGATTGCGCCCAGGGGAACGGCGAACGGGAATGGACTCGGTGGCAAAGCAGACAGGACAGTGAGGGTGACGATGGTGATGCCGCCCGACACGCCCACGATCAGGTTGTAGGGCAGCCGGCGAGACTCCCACCAGCGGAAGATCGCGGACACCCGCCGCTCGGCGGGCCGGGGGAAGAGGAAGTTCGTGAGCCAGGACCCAGCCTGGGTCGAGACCATGGGGTGGAGCGAGGGATCCTGCGACATCCATGCCTCCTGCCTTTCAGCTACGTACCCATCAGTAGACCAGGTGAGCCCGGAGCGTCGCTCAGATTCTGGCCGGAGGGGAGGCTGCCGGGTATCGTCCCTGGGCGCCACAATCAGCGAGCGCCGTACGCTCTCCGATATGATTCGGCTCCCATCGCTCGGATCCGGATCGGGTGGCTCGCTCCCATAGTCGTCGCTTCTGCCTGTACGCCAGGAGGAATCCATGCGCCCCTCGAAACACCGTTGGCTCTCCACATGGGTTGGGACCACGACCGTCCTCGTCGCCCTGGGACACCCGTCCGTCCCGATCGTCGCACAGGCGCCAGACATCGCCGAAGAGCTCCAGGCCGTCGAGGGCGTGCTCGCGTCGCCACGCATGGCGGACGCCTTGAGCTACCTGACCGGCGCTGAAGCCGAGACGGTCCAGGAGTGGTTGAGTATCTGCAACGCCTACGGGCCGTCGGGTGACGAGGGAGCTCGGTCTCGCCTGCTGTACAAGCTGTTGCGTATCTACGGCCTCCGGGACGTCCACATCGACGACGCCTTCAACGTGATCGGCGTACGGCCCGGGGTGGGCGACGGGCCGACGGTCGTGCTGAACGCCCACCACGACAACGTGGCCCTCTGGCCCACCGACCAGGCCGTGGAGGCGTTCGTG
>JBDHHQ010000287.1:0-2110 GCA_039589315.1 Gemmatimonadota bacterium | reverse complement strand
CTCGGCTGGGTCCAGGTCCAACACAAGGGTAACGTCCGGGGCCAGCCCGTTGGTTGCGAGCCGATTGGCCGCCAGGACCGCCTCCCGGTCGAGCCCCCGCCCCACCACCTGATATGCTACGGTGGAGAGGTCGAACCGGTCGCTGATCACGACCCAGCTCCCGTCATCCAGATGGGGCCGGATCACCTTGTCCACCAGCTCCGCGCGGGCGGTCAGGATGAGGAACAGCTCCGCCGCCGGGCTCCACGCCCGCGCCGGGTCCAGCACCAGATCCCGAGCCGCCTCCGCCGTATCGGTGCCGCCCGGCTCCCGCACCTCCAGCACCTGGTGGCCCGCCTCGCGCAGCCGGCCGGCCAGCCGGGCGACCAGCGTCGTCTTGCCCGCCCCCTCGGGCCCCTCCACGACTACGAACAACCCTGCCACGTCGGGTCCCCTCAGTCGAGGGTGATGATCACGCTCTCGGACCCCTTCTTGATGCCCTCCATGATCTGGTCCTGCACCTTGAGCATGAGCTTGTCGAAGTTGGCCTGGGCCGCCACCAGGCTCTGGTACCGACTATCGGACTGCACCTCGCCCAGAAGGCGCTGGTACGCCTCGCCATCGGCCTGCGGTGGCTCCGCACCCTCCGCCATTGCCTTCTCCAGCCGCGCCGCGACCTGTTGTAGCTCCTCGAATTTGGCGTCCAGCTCCTGACCTGGGCTTTCTCTTCGATCACAGCTCACTCCTTGGTCGCGACGAGATAGCGCAGGCGTCCGAACAGGTCTCTCTCGAGGCGAGCCCCACGCCAACCGGCCTCTCGAGCGAGGCGAAGCGTCGCCTCCGCCCTGGTAGAATCTACTTCCAGCGTGAGCAGGCCGCCCGACGCCAGGTGCCCCGTTGCACCCTCCAGGAGCCGGCGAGAGTGCTCCAGCCCGCCCTCCCCGCTCACCAGTGCCTCGCGTGGCTCGTGCAGCCGCACGCCGTCGTCCAGGGCCTCGAACTCCTGCGCCGTCACATAGGGCGGATTGGAGACGATGGCGTCGAATCTCTCCCCGACCACCGCCTCCAGCAGGTCCCCCTGGCGGAACTCCACCGGGGTTGTTGGCACTACGCGGGCCGCGTTCGCTCGCGCGGCTTCGAGCGCCGCCGCCGAGGCGTCGGTCGCCACGACGCGGCCGAACCCGCCCTCGGTCGCGAGACTCAGGGCGATGCACCCGCTTCCGGTGCCCACGTCGAGGGCCGCCTCCAGCTCCCGGTCCGCAGCCCACGCCAGCACGATCTCCACCAACCCTTCGGTCTCGGGCCGGGGGATGAGCACCCGGGGATCGATCCCGAGCTCCAGCCAGCGGAACCCCGCCGTCCCCGCCGCGTACGCCGCCGGCTCACCGCGCACCCGCCGCTCGACCGCTTCCCGGTAGCGGTGGCGTCTCTCGCTCGCAGCCTCGGCATCCTGCTCGAGCCACGCGTCGCCAACCGACTGCCCCGAGAGCCGGGCCCACAGGCCCGCCGCCTCGCGGCGTGGCGCCTCACACCCCACCTCGGCCAGCTGCTGCGCGGCGGCGCGCAGCTCCTCACCCACGGTCGGCATCCGGCTCAGCTCTGGGTGCGCTCGTCGCGGTACGCGACGGCGAGGGCTTCGATGATCTCGTCCAGCTCGCCATCGAGCACCCCGTCCAGCCGGTGCGTGGTGAAGTTGATGCGGTGATCGGTGACCCGGCTCTGGGGGAAGTTGTAGGTGCGGATCTTGGCCGAGCGGTCGCCGGTGCTGACCATGGCCCGGCGCTCGCGGGCCCGATCGGCCTCTTGCTCGGCGACCATGCGGTCCAGCAGCCGGGCCCGCAGCACCTCCATGGCCCGCATCTTGTTCTGTAGCTGAGACTTCTGGTCCTGGCACTGGACCACGAGTCCCGTGGGCACATGGGTGATCCGTACGGCGCTGTCGGTGGTGTTCACGCTCTGTCCGCCGGGTCCCGAGGAGCGGAAGACGTCCACCTTGAGGTCCTTCTCCTCGATCTTGACGTCCACCTCCTCCGCCTCGGGCAGCACGGCGACCGTGGCGGCGGAGGTGTGGATGCGGCCCTGGGTCTCGGTCGCGGGGACCCGCTGCACCCGGTGGACGCCCGACTCGTAG
>JBDHHQ010000286.1:0-2133 GCA_039589315.1 Gemmatimonadota bacterium | reverse complement strand
GTTCACCGACGGGAGCGAGCCGACGAACCTGACCAACAGCCCGGACTCGGACGAATTCGCATCGAGCTGGGCTCCGGACGAGAGTCGGGTCGTGTTCGACTCGGATCGAGACGGAAACTGGAATCTCTACTCCATGTCGCCCAACGGAGGCCCACCGCCCCGCAGGGCACGGCGCCCCTTCCGCGCAGATTCCCCACTGCACCCCGGTGACGATGCCCTACGTCTGCGTGGTGCTTCTCCCGATAGCCGCGCCCGGTCCCAAAGCGCCTATTGCCGGTGAGGCCCGTGGCCCTTCGTGGTCCTGACGTCGGAGCACGGGCCCGCCGGCTCGTCCGGCGAAATGCGACCGACACGGGGAGGCATCGATGAGCGGGCGACGCCACGGCATCAGCCGTCGGAGCTTCGTTAGAGTAGCGGCCGGCACCGCCGGTGCACTCGGCACGGGTTGGCTGGCTTCTTCCTGCGACCAGGATCCTGCGGGACTATCCCCCACACCCCAGTGGGCCAAGGGGCGCAACCCATTGCGCATGCCGCCGGTACAGGCACCCAGCGGCAGCCTCACCGTTGCGCCTGCACAGGTCGATCTGGGCGGCGGGAAAAAGTCATGGGTCTGGGCGTACAACGGCCATTTTCCGGCCCCGACACTCGAGGTTCAGAGGGGCAGAGACGCGACCATCAGCCTATTCAACGGGCTATCCGACGAGACCATCACCCACTGGCACGGGATGATCGTGAACCCGGCCAACGACGGGCATCCCATCGATGCCATCGACCCAGGGGCCAGCCACTCCTACGACTTCCCCATCGTGCAGCGTGCCACGATGAACTGGTACCACCCACATCCCCACGAGAAGACGGGGGAGCAGGTGGCCATGGGGCTCGCGGGTGCGTTCATCATTCGGGACAATGAGGAGGCCAATCTCCATCTGCCCGACGGACCGCGAGAGGTGCCGCTCATCATCCGTGACGCCAGATTCGACAAGAACGGGAACATGCTGTACAAGCCGCGGAGCGGCGGCTTCGAAGGCAACACCCCCTTGGTCAACGGCACGCTGGATCCCACGCTGAGCGTGGATGCGGCGCTGTACCGCTTGCGTATTCTCAACGGATGCAACGCCCGTCACTTCCGCTTCGCCCTGAGCGACGGAACGCCCTTCGTCCTGATCGGCAACGACGGGGGATTCCTGGACGCCCCGGTCGACATCGCCGAGATCCTCCTATCGAATGGGGAGCGACTGGACCTCCTGGTCGACTTCACGGAGCATACGCCGGGCGAGGTGGTGATGCTGCAGGATCTGAAGGCCGGCTGGGATCTGCTGGAGCTCACGGTGGACAACACCGCGAACGATACCGCCGAGATCCCGACGACCCTCCCCTTGATCACTCCACTCGGGAGCCCCGTCCGGGAGCGCGAGTTCAGCTTCGACGGGATGAGCAAGATCAACGGTCGGGTCTACGACATGCACCGGATCGACTTCCAGGTGCCCTCGGGCGACACGGAGCTGTGGCGTTTCACGACCAACGGGAATGCTCCCCATCCGGTCCACGTCCACGGCGCCTACTTCCAGGTGGTGTCGCGGAGCGGCGGTCGCGGGCAGATCTACCCGTGGGAGGGCGGATGGAAGGACACTGTGCTCCTCGAGGACGGCGAGACGGTGGAGGTCTTGATCCGCTTCGACTCGCCGTACAAGGGCCTGTACCTCATGCACTGCCACAAGCTGGAGCATGAGGACATGGGCATGATGGCCAACTTCGAGGTCGTCTGAAGGGACGGGAAGGGTAGGCCCTCCTCGACCGCCGGGAGCGACGCAGGCTCCCCGGAGGGGTAACGCGAAGACGGATGTGGGCATGGTGCACCTCTTGGGACACCGCTCAATCCTGGGGCACCACACCCATAACCTCCAACCGCTCGACGAGGGGCGCGGCTTCGACCGTTCGCCCGAGGCGGACCAGTGCCCTCGCCCGCACCGAGAGGATCCGCCAGTCCGTCGACGCCGTGGGCCGAGCGTCCATGACGTTCAGCGCCTCCTGCCATGAGGCTCGGGCGGCGTCCCGGTCGCCAGTCGCATCCGCGACGTCACCGAGCACGCCGAGCCCCATGCCCAGCTCCAGCCACGCCACACGGTCGTCGTA
>JBDHHQ010000285.1:0-3305 GCA_039589315.1 Gemmatimonadota bacterium | reverse complement strand
GGAGGCGGAGCGCTGGTTCGGCATCGAGGATGGCCGCAGGATCTTCCGCCGAGGCAACCACAAGGGCCGTTTCCTGGAAGAGGTGGCCCAGAACGAGCCCGATTACCTCTACTGGATGCTGGGCGCGGACGAGATGAGCCCCGACGTGCTGCGCATCGTGCGGGACGTCCTCGAGCCACCCGAGCCGTCCGCTCTTGCTGGCCCCGACCAACCCCCCGTAGAGTGACCCCCTCGCAACCACAGAGGGTCACACCGGAGACGCCTCCATGACCAGAAGAATCGCGCTCGCCGCCGGGATCAGCGTCACCACTCTGCTGGTCTCCGTGAGTCCGGGCTCCGCCCAGTCTCCCGTGCCCATCACCACGGATCAGCTCCGGGCTTTCGCGCCGAGGTCCATCGGCCCCGCCGTGACGGGTGGGCGCGTCCATGACATCGAGGCACTTCCGGACGATCCGTCCACCATCTTCGTCGCCTCGGCATCGGGCGGCCTGTGGAAGACCACCAATCGGGCACACACCTGGCGCAACGTCTTCGACCACATGCCGGTGAGCACGTTCGGCGACGTGGCCATCTCGGCGTCCGACCCCAACGTGGTGTATGCCGGCACCGGCGAGCAGAACAACCGGCAGAGCACGTCGTGGGGCAACGGCGTCTACCGCTCCGATGACGACGGCGAGACGTGGCGGCACCTGGGCCTGGACGAGACCCGCCACGTCGGCAAGGTGGAGATCGACCCCACCGACCCCGACGTGGTCTTCGTGGCAGCCCTGGGCAACCTGTGGCAGGACAGCGAGGAGCGGGGCGTCTTCCGGAGCCGCGACGGGGGCAGCACCTGGGAGAAGGTGCTGTACGTCGACTCCTTCACGGGCGCCGTCGACATGGTCATGGATCCTGCCGACCCCAACACGCTCTACGCGGCCACGTATCAGCGCCTTCGGCGTACCTGGGGGTTCAACGGCGGCGGAGCTGGAAGCGGGATCTACAAGACCACCGACGGCGGGGACACCTGGCGGGAGCTCACGGAGGGAGTACCGGAGGGAGACAAGGGACGCATCGGGCTGGCGATCGCGCGGACGAATCCCCGGGTGCTGAGCGCCCTGATCCAACACGCGAGTGAGTCGGGCACCTACCGTTCCGAGGACGCCGGAGAGACCTGGACCAAGGTCAACGACCAGAACGGCCGGCCGATGTACTACTCCGAGATCTTCATCGACCCGTCGAACGAGAACCGGGTGTACACGCTGGCCACCACTTCCCACAAGAGCGAGGACGGTGGCCGCACCTTCGAGGTGATCGCCGAACGGCCCAGCTACGACGTGGGCGTGCACGCGGACCACCACGCGCTGTGGATCGACCCCAACGATCCGAACCACCTGTACCTCGGCGGGGACGCGGGGCTGCACGAGAGCTACGACATGGGCGTGAGCTTCCGGAAGCTCAACAACTTCCCGATCAGCCAGTTCTACGCCATCGGCGTGGACATGCGGGACCCCCATGGGTCCCAGCCGGACGCGCCGCTGGGCCGGCATCGTCAACGACGACTGGAAGCAGATCGGCTTCGGCGACGGGATGTACTGGCAGCTCGACCCCTCCGAGCCGCGCTACGCCTACGGCAATGCGCAGAACGGCAGCTACACCCGGGTGGACACCGAGACGGGCGACATCCTGGACATCGCCCCTGCGCCACCCCCGGGCGAGGACGAGTACCGCTGGGACTGGGTGTCGCCCAGTCTGGTCTCCGTCCACGACCCGTCCACCGTGTACGTCGGGGGCAACCGGCTCTTCATCTCGCGGGACCGGGGCGTGAGCTGGGAACGGACCGAGGATCTGACCCGGGCCATCGACCGGGACAACCTGGAGCTCATGGGCGTGAAGGGGGCGGACATGACGCTGTCGCCCAACGACGGGACCTCCAGCTTCGGCGAGATCACGACCATCGCCGAGTCGCCACTGGACGCCCGGATCCTCTGGGTCGGCACCGACGACGGCAACCTCCAGGTCTCCCGCGACGGCGGGCGGTCCTGGACGCCGGTCCACGGCACCGTCGGCGGCGTGGCCGACGGTACCTACGTCTGGCGGTCACTGGCGGCGACATTGCCGAGCGGCTCGGCGAACTCGCTGGTGGAGCACCCCGACAACCCATCGGTCCTGTTCCTCGGCACGGAGCACCACCTGTTCGCGAGCACGGACGCGGGCGTGACCTGGGCACAGATGCCGACCCTACCCACCACCCACTACGACGACCTGGTCGTCCATCCCCGGGACCGGGACCTGGTGATCGGCACGCACGGCCGTGGCATCTGGATCCTCGATGACGTCGTGCCGCTCGCCCGGTGGAGCCGATCGGTGGCCGAAGCGGCTGCGCACCTGTTCCCCGTGCGTCCGGCGACTCTGTTCCACTACTGGAAGGACACATCGTACCGGGGCAACGCCGAGTTCGCGGGAGAGAATCCAGTGGATGGAGCCATCGTCACGTACAGCCTGGGTGCTGGGGCCGGCGACGCGCGCATCACGGTTGCGGCGGCGGACGGAATGGTGGTTCGCGAGATGACGGTCCCGGACGAGGCGACGATCCACCGCATCAACTGGGATCTCCGGCACGGTTTGCCCGACGCGGAGCTGCAGTGGGCGCCCCATGAGGACCCACGGCTGGCGCGAAGCACGGACGAGCGGGGCCCCTTCGTCACTCCGGGCACCTACACCATCTCGCTCGAAGCCCGAGGCACGACGGTTACGGAGACGGTGGAGGTGTTGGCCGATCCGGAGCTCCCCGTGACGCTGGCCCAGTACCGGGAGCGGGAGGCGTTCCTGCTGCGGGTGCTGGCGCTCCAGAGCCAGGCGAGCACCGCCCGGCTGGCCATGGCCGGCCTCGCCGGCGGCCCCGAGCTCGAGCAGCTGGAAGAGGTGGATGACATCCTCGAACAGGTGTACGAGGAGATCGATGGCAGCGGAGTAAGGCCGGGAACGCTGTACCCGCCCACGGACACCCAGCGGCAACGAGTCGATGCGGCCGAGGCAACCCTCGCGGAGTTGGCCCCGGACATTCCCGAGCCATAGGGCCTGGACAACACAGGAGCGGAGGCGGTCGCCTCCAATAGACCCGAACCCGCAATCCACGGACCCCTGATGTTCTTCTACGCACATTCCGGAATCCGCTACATCGTCCTGGTGCTTGCCGTGGGCGTCGTGGGCTACGGCATCTACGGAGCGGCGACCCGTCGCGCCTACGACAAGCCCATGCGCAGGCTGGCGTCCGGCTTCGCGGGCGCCATGCACCTCCAGATCCTCCTTGGGGTCGCCCTGGG
>JBDHHQ010000284.1:0-3187 GCA_039589315.1 Gemmatimonadota bacterium | reverse complement strand
ATCTGGGGAGCCGGAGGGTGTCTCCCGGGGGCCGCGCACTCGAGCCGGCCCGGTCCGACGACGGTGCCGAGCTCTTCTTTCAGACCGACGAAGCGCGCGTCTCGCTCGAGATCACAGATACAGAAGACTTCGTGACGGGCGAGCTGCGCGTGCTCTACCCACGCGGGGGGTACTTCTTCAATCCGGCTCACCGCTTGTCCTCCTACGACGGCCGAAATGGCCGATTCCTGAGCATCCGACCGGTCGAGCAGGAGGCGGAGCCTGCGCAGCTGATCCTGGTTCAGAACTTCCTCGAAGAGGTGAAGGCGAGGTTGGAGGGCTGAGGGTGATGTGGCGGGGGGTTGGGTGCCCTCCGACGAAAGGCGCTAGAAGACCCTCCCAGGCTCTCGGTCCAGCAAACCCAGGAAACCGGTGTCGGGCTGGAGCGGTGCGAGCAAGAAGTGCGAGCGGAGCTGCGTGGCCGAGAACGTGGAGGGGATCGTCAACAGTTGCTCCAGGGCGGTCAGGGCCTCTTCCGTGTTCCCGAGCCGGGCGTGGACGGCGGCGAGCGCGAACAGGTGCACCGGACCCAACAGGGCGTCGCGCTCCACGGGTCTCCGGTCAACGGCGGCGATGGATTCCCGGAGGGCGTCGGTGCGGCGGCCCAGCCCCGCGTAGGCCAGGCCGAGGGCCTGGTGATGACGCTCGTCCGCGGGACCTTCGGCGATCTGGAGCTCCAGGATCGAGGCCGCAGCGGTGTAACTCTCGAGCGCTCGTGCCGAATCGCCCAGGGCTTCGTACACCCATGCCGCTAGCAGCTCCCCGGGGTACCACACGGCGAGCGTCACGTGGGGCGTCTCGGAATCGTCCAGCGTGGCCAGGGCGCTCCGGAAGTCGCCACGGGACATGTCCAACTGCCATCTGGAATAGGCGTCTTCCAGGGCGCGCCATTCGTCGGGGCTGCCGTCCCGCATCCAGGAGAGTAGTCCCAGGAGATATTGGCACGTGTCGGGATCAGGCGCGGTGGAAACGCACTCCTGAAGCCAGGTCTCCGCCTCGGCGTAGCGGCGCATGCGCAGTAGCGTGCCCCCGAGCTCTCGTGCGTAGATGTGGTTGCCGGGTGACAATGTTGCAGCGGCCTCGAAGGAGGCCAGGGCGGATCGCCAGCGGCCCACGCGGCGCTCCACCAGGGCGGTCCCCGCCCGATAGCCGGCATCGCCCCGGAGGCTTCCCGCGGCGCGACCGAGCCAATCCAGGGCCGCGGGGTAGTCCCCCTCGACGCGGTAGAGGTAGAAGCCCATCGCGAGTTGGGCATCTTCTGCGCCCGGGTCGAGCTCCGCGGCTCTCTCGGCTGCCCGGCGGGCTGCCTCTGCCCTCTCTGGCGTCCGCTCGGCCTGGTACACCAACGCGTGGACCTGGGCCGCCTCGGCAAAGGCGGCGAGGAAGCCGGGGTCCTCGGCGACAGCCCTTTCCTGGAGCTCTGCCGCCTCGCGCGGCTCCCCCCGGTTCCGCGCCTCCCGGCCGCGGATGAAGAGATCGTAGGCTTCCGGATCCCGGGTCATGCGACGCGCCGTCCGTTGCAGGTACGAGTCGGCCCAGAGATGCACGTCCTCGTGAGCGTCGATGAGCTGGAGGTTGATCCGGACCCGGTCGCCCCCACGTTGGACGCCGCCTTCCAGTACGTAGTCCACACGCAGCTGCAAGCTCCGTTCGAGATGTCGGGAAAAGGCTGAAGCAGACGTGGGGCTTTCCGCCATGGCGGCACGCAGCGGCAGATCCTCGGGCCACGCCGGGTTGATTGGGTCGTGGGACATGCCACGCTCATGTCCGTGAGACGAGCCGCGGCCCGCTACCCACGCGTAGGGCGGACCGCGGCCGATGGAGACCGGTGGCACGTTCAGCGGTTGGCGGCGCCTCCCGTTCCCGCGTTGGTCAGGAGGATGGGCGTCCCGATCAACCACTCGGACCCGGGCCGAACGCCGCTGTGAGCTCGATCCTGCCGCTGACGCGGTCAACGTGTTCGGGCAGGATCTCCCAAGAGACATGTGCGTGCGTGTAGGTGGAACCCAGATACGCACGGACATTGGACTCAGGGACGAGACGGTAATATCCCAAGCTCGCGGTCGACCCCGCGAGGACCGTGTAACCGCATCGGTCCTCCGACGGCAGGCCCATGTTGACGCCGATCAGCAAGTCGGACTCGGTCTCGTTGCGCACCAGCGGAGCGAAGTAGGCATGATCGCCGATCCGTGCATCTGCCCGGTAGCTCAGCGTACGCTGGGGATCTAGCACCAAGGGGAACGTCTCCCCGATGGCCTCCCCCAACGGTTCGCCGTGGGCATCCGTCGGCCGAACGAGGGACCAGGACACCTGCACAGGCTCACCTGGAGAAGCCGAGGCCTTCCGCGTCGCCTTCGATGGAACGGTGAGGCGGGGTACGCCGTTGATCTCGACGGATATCGGCTCGATGAGTGCGTTCTCCACCTCGATCGTCACCTTGTCCGGCTCCGGTGGTTCAGACGGGTTGACGTTCACGATCGCCGTGGCGATCAAGCCTCCAACCGAAGCACGGATGACGGTGGATCCCGCTCCGACTCCAGCGACCACGCAGGTGCCGGCATCCACCGAGATGGTCGCGATCTGTGGGTCGTCGCTCGACCACGACAATGCTGCGTCGGCAACCGGGTAGCTCTCGCTGAACTGATCCGTCAAAACCGCCTGGATGACGACGGTTTCACCGACGTCCAGCTCGAGGGTGGTCAGGCTCAGCCGTACCTGAGCTACATGAGGCGGGTCCGCGGGCGTGATCCCATCACCGCATCCGAGAGCCGTTAGGCACGCCGCCAGAAGAGCGGTTGCCATCGATGTCTTACCATTGGGCCGGAAGACGGCGAAGGGCATGAGTGCCCAGTTCCTTGCAGTGAGCATGATCCCCTCCTTTCGGCAGCGCCATTTCCCGGCGATCGGTGTTGTGAGACTGCATGCGAAAGATGAGGGGCGCCCTTCACGTGGGAGTCATCGAGGGATCAGCGCGCCATCACGGAAGGTGTGATGTGCCTACAAGTCTCTATGCAGGAGTCAGTTCTGGATTGATCGGTTCGGAATCGAACGGGGGCGAGATTGGCGCCGAGGGTTGATCGGGCACAGGTGTGTTGTCCACGCCCGAGCGGTGGCACATTGCTTCACTTCTGGAGCGCCTGAGCTACAT
>JBDHHQ010000283.1:0-2557 GCA_039589315.1 Gemmatimonadota bacterium | reverse complement strand
AGCGTGAGGAACGACGAGGGCGTCATCATCCTGGAGCCCCTTCACGACTAATGGCGCATCGGTCGGGAGCGCTCCCGCCCGGCAGCTTGTCCCGCCCCGCACGACGCGAGCCCGAGCGGGCACTGCATGATGGACCTGATCGATGTAGGCGCTCAGGAAGGGAGTGGCGAGTTATCCGGCTTCACGCCTCGCCAGGTCCGCTTGGTGCGGCGCTTCACCGCCCTGGTGCACCAGGGCAGCCCGAAGCTGTTGGGTGCTCTTGAAGTGCTAGTGGGCGAGATCTTGGAGGATCAGCCTTCGTGACGAGACCGATCACGGCCGGAGACCATGGAACATCATTTGGCCCGTTCCGTCGGACTAGAATGCCCGTATGGCTCCCGACGCCCCCAGAAGAGCCTCAGGGGGAAGGTCAAGTCCGCCAGCCCCTGATCGGGTGGGAGCCGAGGTGAGCGGTACTCCTTCCACCTCTCTCTGACCCCAGACGAGGTCCAGCAGCTCCGGGAAGCCGCAGCAGCCGAGATCCGGTCTATCTCGAACTACGTGGCCCACCTCATCGCCAAGGATCTGGCCCGGGACCTACGGAAGGAGCGGTCCACCCGGCGGGCCCGCCCTCCCCTGGGACAGCCTGACGACGCACGGACGAGCTATGTCGTCCGTGTGGGCTGACTTCCCAGGAGGATCGAAAGCTCCATTTGCGAACCAGGAACGAGCGGCGGAGATCGCCTCGCCGCGGTCCAGGCGATCCAGGGTGGCGCGCTCGCGCACGTACTCGACGAGCTTCGCGCGAAGCGTGCAGCGGGCCCGCCAGAGCTCGGCGTCCGGGACGTCGGCGATCCTGGCCCAGAGGTCGGACTCGGTGATGCGCGCCTGCCAGCCGTCGCCCAGGTGCGCGTCCAGGAGCTCGCGGATCGGTTCCGACATCCAGGTAGGCACGTGGACACCGTTCGTGACGTGGCCGATGGGCACCCGGTCGGCGCTCTCGGCGCCAAAGATGGGGCGCCAGATCCGCCGGGCGACGCCTCCGTGGCGACGGCTCACACCGTTGCGGGTACGGCTCGCGCGCAGGGCGAGAGCGGTCATCCCCGGGCGCTCCCCCGGGTTGCTCTGGTGCACGCGCGCCAACGCGAGGAGCGCTTGCCAGTCGGTCCCGAGGCGCTGTTCCAGCCCCGCGAAGACGTGGACCATCTCCTCGGGCGAATAGGTCTCGTTTCCGGCCGGCACCGGCGTGTGGGTGGTGACGACCGTCGGGGCACGGGCGGCGGCCAGGGCCTCGTCGAAGGAGGCGCCCTCGGCGACGCTCTCGGCGGCCAGCTCGAGCGGAGCCAGGGCCGCGTGACCCTCGTTCAGGTGGAAGACAGCTGGCTCGATCCCCATGGCCCGGAGCGCGCGCACACCGCCGATGCCGAGGAGCGCATACTGGGCCAGGCGCGTGTCGCGGTCGCTCGCGTAGAGGCGCGTCGTGATCCAGCGATCCACCGGCTCGTTGGCGGCGACATCCGTGTCGAGGAGAAAGAGGGGCACGCGTCCGATGGCAAAGCGCCAGATCTGCGCCACCACCCCACGGCCTCGGATCGGCACGCGGATCTTCAGAGGCTCGACGCCGTCGCGGCTGCCGGAAGTAGCCCTGCCCGTAGAGGAGACCCACGGCCACCAACGGAAGGCCCAGGTCCGACGCGGCCTTCACCAGATCGCCCGCCAGGACGCCCAGGCCGCCGGCGTAGATGGGCAGCGAGGCATGCACCCCGTACTCGGCGCACAGGAAGGCCACGGGGTGGGCCGGGTCGAACCCGTGATTCGCGTCTCGGCCTCGGCTCCTACGAGCTGTTGAATGATCCACAGGCGAGCCTCGGTAGGGGTCGCGGGATCCGAAGGAGTCCCCGCAACGAACCTCACTCTTCCGCCTGCGGCATTGTCATCGTCAACCTGGACGGACGCTATCTCGCCGGGTACGCCGAGTTCGACAGCCGCAACCGCCTGCGCCGCTTCATGATGGGCCACCGCTTTGTTTGAAGTCTCTTCCATCCCCGGCTTCCAATAGTGTCGCTGCTGATTGTGACCTCGTCGTTGCACGGCTAGCTGTCAGCGGGGCCTACAGGCGGCGGTGTCGATCCGTGTCTTCACTATGCGCCCCGGGAACTCTCGCGCGTCCTTCGGCGCAGATTTCCGCTTTCGTTCAGGAGACGCCCCCTGTCGATGTCGTCCTAGCCCGGGAGCACCACCCTCGAGAGACGGTCTGCGAGTGCCCCCCGCTCTATCTCGCTCCAGCCGGGCGTTCCGCTCGACAAGCAGGCGGTCTTGAGGATCTCCACACCGGCACCCGTCTCACGGGCTTCTCTGCCAGCGGAATCGCCACTGTCCAGTCGGTTCATCCGATCGGAAGACCTCGGCGGACCAGGTCGGCGAAGACGGCCTTTCAGGCGGTCTTCGACTCCTCGTCGCCCGCCTCACGTTCGAGGGGGTGAGCCCATCACCGTGGACTCGTGTCAGCCGGGTTGCCAATGAGACCCGCGACTCCCACGGTTGTAAGTCGTTATCCGCCGGTAGGCAGGAACCCTGC
>JBDHHQ010000282.1:0-2553 GCA_039589315.1 Gemmatimonadota bacterium | reverse complement strand
GGCAGCCCAGGGCGGGTCCGTCCACGTGTCGGTGGTCGACCGCACCAACGCCCAGCCGGTCAACGGCGCCCGGGTCGTGCTCGAGGGCACGCGGTTTACGGGCACCACCGACGGGCGTGGGGAGTTGACGCTGTCGAACGTGCCGCCCGGCACGTACAGCGTGCGGGTGCTCGCCATCGGGTACCGCAGTTCCACGCAGTCGGTCACGGTGACCCTGGGTGGGACGGCGAACATGAACTACGAGCTCGGGCTCAGCGCGGTGTCGCTGGACGAGATCGTGGTAACGGGCACCGGTGGTGCGGTGGAGAAACGGAAGCTGGGCACCTCGCTGGGCACGGTGGACGTGGGCAAGGTGCAGGACATCGTTGACGTGACGAACATCGGGTCGGTGCTCCGCGCGCGGATCCCGGGTGTTCGGTCTGTCGCGCCTTCGGGCGGCGTCGGGTCGTCGCAGGACCTTCGGGTCCGCGGTGTCTCCAGTTTCCAGCTGGGCCAGCGCCCCATCGTGTACATCGACGGTGTGCGCCTGGACGTCGGGTAACTGGGGGGGCGGCGGCACCACGTGCTGCGGCTTCAACGGGTACTCGGGGAACGACCGGTTGGGCGATCTCAACCCCGATGACATCGAGCGGATCGAGGTCATCAAGGGCGCCGCGGCGGCGACCCTGTATGGGACCGAGGCCACCAACGGCGTGATCCAGATCTTCACCAAGCAGGGACGCAGCAACAGTGCTCCGCGTTGGTCGCTGTCGTACGGTGCGGGCTTCAACCGCCTGCGCGACAACATTCCGACGAAAGAGCACCCGCGGTTTACGGGTCCTGACGGCACGGTGGCCCAGGATGCCGCTGATTTGATCCAGAACGGCCTCATCCAGCGCGGCGACATCACCGTGCAGGGCGGTGGCGAGGCAGTGACGTACTTCTTGTCCACCGGCATCTCGTACGAAGAGGGCTCGATCCAGCCCAACGACCAGATGCGTGGCAACGTGCGGTTGAATCTCAACTGGTCGGCGTCGGACAACTGGAGCTTCGAGCTGCAGTCGGCCTTCGCGAAGAACCGGGCTCAACTGCTCCAGTCCGGCAACAACTGGACGTCGCTGTTTGGCAATGCCGTGCTCGGCAACCCGGTGACCGCGACGGTCGACGAGCCGTTCGGCGAGCCGTGGACAGCGGTGCAGGACATCATCGAGATTCAGTCCGAGAGCTTCGTGAATCGCTGGACGGGCGGAGCCACGGTGAACTTCAATCCCACCGAGGCGTTTGGCCACCGGCTCACGATGGGTCTGGACCAGGTGACCGACCGGCGCGAGCGGCTCCACCCCTGGGGCCGGTCCTACCAGTACGTGGGAACGGACGCCGAGCGGAGTGTGGCATATCGGAACTTCAGCAGCTGGACGATGGACTACCTGGGGACCCTCGGGTTCGACATTTCCAGCGCCATTCAGTCGGACTTCTCCTTCGGCGCCCAGGGCTTCTGGGAGACCGACCGCAACAACGTGGCGATCGGCGAAGGCTATGCCGGAGAGGGCGTGTGGACGGTGTCGGGTGGCGCGGTGCGGTCGGGCCGTGAGGGATTCCGTGAGGAGATCAACGTCGGGCTGTTCGCCCAGAACCGGTTCTCCATTGCGGACAAGCTGTTCGTCACCGCGGGCGCCCGGTTGGACGGGAACAGCGCGTTTGGCGACAACTTCGGGCTGCAGTTCTACCCGAAGGGCGAGCTGGCCTATGTGATCTCGGAAGAAGGTTTCCTCCCCTCGGCGATCAGCAGCCTGAAGCTGCGCGGAGCCGTGGGCCGGTCGGGTCTGGCGCCGGGTGCGTTCGACCAGTTCCGGACGTTCACGCCGAGCTCCGTCATGGAAGGCGAGAACGGCGTGAACCCGGACAACCCGGGGAACCCCGACCTCGAGCCGGAGAAGACCACGGAGTTCGAGGCCGGGTTGGACATCGGGCTGTTCGACGACCGCGTGTCCATCGAGGCCACCGGGTACTACTCCAAGACCACGGAGGCGCTGCTCGACGTGGATCTGCCTCCCAGCTCGGGCTTCAACGACGAACAGGTCCAGAACATCGGCGCGATCGAGAACAAGGGGTGGGAGGTCAAGCTCGACTGGGCCGCGATCGAGGGAGACAACTTCCGCTGGTCCATGGGTGTCCTCATGGACGGGAACACCAACCAGATCCTGGATCTGGGTCCGTTCGCCGACTGTAACGACGAAGGGACGCACTGCCGGCTCGGCAACAGCCGCATGGGTTATGGACACGTCCGTGTACCAGGGCGACCCGTTGCCGTCTTGGTCCGGTTCCTTGACCCAGTCCGTCGAGTTCGGGGCGTTCCGCGTATACGCCCTGGCGAGCTGGGAGAAGGGCGCCGTGTTCAACAACAGCGACCGTCCGTACCGGGTCCGCCAGCGGGCCAGCGACGAGTTGCTGATGTGGGTTGCGGACGACGGGACGTACTCGTTCGAGGCGGATTCGGTGCTGGACTACCACACTCGCCTGGGGGCGTACGACAAGAGGGACCACATTCGGATCCAGGAAGTGTCGCTCACGTAC
>JBDHHQ010000281.1:0-2787 GCA_039589315.1 Gemmatimonadota bacterium | reverse complement strand
ACGCGCCCTCCGACGGTTCCGGCTCCCGCTCGATGGGGACGATGAATGCCGGCCCGTACAGGGGCGGCTCCACCCCGATCCGGCTCGTCACGCCGGCCGGGATCCCGATGTCGGCGACGTACAGTCGGCCAGCCGTGGCGCTCATCAGGCCCGATTTCGGCATGTGTAGCGTGAGGGTGGCGGCCGCCTGCACGTGGGCGCCGGCCGCGTGGCCGGTATCGGGATCAGTACCGGACGGCACGTCGAGCGACAAGACGGTCGCAACGCTCGTGTTCGCCCACGCGATCAGAGCCCCGACTTCATCCCGCGGCGCGCCTCGCAGGCCATATCCGATCAGGGCATCCACGATCAGGTCGGGCGCGTCGCGAGAGGGCAGCTCCGACAATGGTACGACCTCACGCCCCGTTGCCAGATACAGGTCCAGTTGCGATCGAGCGGCCTCTGTGAGGCGCTTAACCGGGGTAGACAGGCACACCCGGACATCGTCGAGGCGCCACGCGAGGTGCCGCGCGGCGCATAATCCGCCGGCCCCGTTTCCTCCCGGACCCGCGAGAACGATCACGCGCGCGGCCGGATAGGTCGACCGCAGCGTGCGGATCGCGAGCACGGCCAGGGAGCGCCCGGCGTTCTCCATCATCTGAAGAAGGCTCGGGCCGCCTTCTTCCACAGCGATCCGATCCACCTCCGCCATTTCCCGGGAGTTCAGCGCAGACATGCGCCGCCCCCCCGGCATGGCGAACGTGCGCCGCAGGCTCACGCTCGGCTCCACGCTGGCGTCCGCCCTAGTTGTCGTTGCCCGACCCGCAGGGGTTGGCCCCGCACGGGTTCAGCGCCGTTAGGGCGGCGAGCTCGACCGAGCTCCAACCCAGAGGCTTCGCGGCCATTTCATCTCCTGTCCCAGAGCGACGCTCGCGGGAGCCAGCCAGAACATGGCGAACAACCCGAGCGATGAGAGACTGGACTTCCTGAGCATCATGTCTACCTCCGATTGTGTTGACGCGTCCCGGCCGGGTTGCCGCGACCTTCATGCCTTTCCACCGTCCCGAACCGACTGCGCGAGGGATGGGTTCCCGGACTCGGGAAGCGGGCTCTCGGCGGAACCAACCGATCGCACGATGGGTTGGCTTAGACGCAGTCCATCGGCTGGCGGAAGAGTGCACGACTCGACACGGACAGTCGGGTTCCAACCCTGGATCGGCGTGGTCCCGGCGGTGGTCGCCCGAAGTGGCGGATAGAGAGATGTTCAACCGAAGGAGTAACCGACCGTGAACCGAATCCGGATCCGCCATCGCAGGAGCGGCACCGTGCTGGCCGAGGGGCCGAAGGGTTGGGGCATCACGCCGTTCGAAGGCAACCTGTACATCCGCCGGAAGCATCTGCAGACCGATGCGTTCCGGCCCAACTACGTTCCCGGCCTGTGTTTCTACAAGTTTCTCTACGTGTGGTTGGACCTTCGCCTCCCGGGTGAGGCGCCTCTGCGGAACGCGGGTTGGATGTACTGGCTGCCGAACCCTCTTCTTCCGTTCATCGCCTTCCGCGTGGCCGTGTCCCGCGCCCACCGCGAGCTTGTCATCGAAGAGGTGGAGCTTCACGACTGAGGCATCCCTCCCAGACGGACACATCGGCCCACACTCTCAGAGTCACGGATGTCCGACGCGGGCCGCACTGGCGGGAACCACCTGAGCCTCCAGATTGATTCGGGACCGTGGGAGACGCCCCCGGTCTCGATCGACGAGTGAGCGTACACGGGTGCCACACACAGGTGCGACATGAGCCGAGAAGCTCTGTGGGAGCAGGTCCGAATGGCGTGGACGATGCTCTCCGGCCGGGGCGTTCACCAGGTACACGCGGGGCGGGAGCGGGCCCCGCGACCGGAGCCTCGCGACGAAGCGACAGTGCTGGCCGCCGAAGGGTTCGCCGAAGAGGCGCTCCCGTGGCTCGATGCGGTACACGGATTCGCGCTGCGTCTCACCAGAGGTGACCGGGACGCCGCCGAGGATCTGGTCCAGGACACGTTTCTCCGGGCGCACCGGTTCTGGCACACGTACGAACGGGGCAGCAACGCCAGATCGTGGTTGTTCACGATCTGCCGCAACACGTTCCTGCACGGGAAGCAGAAGGCCATCAACCGGTACGAGGACTCGACGGTCGATCTCGAAGCTCGGATGGAGACCATCGCCGCCGTGTCCGCGTGGGGCACCGGTTCTAAGCGTCCGGACCGGGAGTTCTTCGATCAACTGATCGAGGAAGAAGTGATCGAAGCGATCGATGAGCTGCCGGACGAATTCCGGGAAGTTCTCGTGCTGAGTGACATGGGAGATCTGAAGTACGCGGAAATCGCGGAAGTGCTGGATGTGCCCGTGGGCACGGTCAAGAGCCGCCTGTTCCGAGGCAGGCGAATCCTCCAGGAGCGACTGAGGACGTTCGCCGTGCGCTCTGGCTACGTGCAGGTGGAAGACGAGTGATCAGGGAGACGATGGGAATGATCCGCTGCGAAGAGGCGATGGCTCGCCTGTGGGAGTTTCTGGACGGTGAGCTCGAGGATGTGGAGGAGGCAGCCGTGCGCAAGCACCTCGAGGTCTGCCATCGCTGCTATCCGAAGTACGACTTCCAGAGAGCCTACTTCGAGTACATGCGACGCACATCCCGTCACGGTGAGGGGTCGGTCGAGCTGCGGCGCGAGCTGTTCCAGAAGCTCCTGGAGCAGGAGGCCGGAGATGATTGAGGACGCCGTGATGGACCCTCAATCCGTGCTCGCGGCAATGGTCACTCCGGCGACCGCACCCG
>JBDHHQ010000280.1:0-3461 GCA_039589315.1 Gemmatimonadota bacterium | reverse complement strand
CCGCCTCAGCGAGGGCGATCTCACCCTCAGGCGAGCCAAGGAAGTGGTAGGTGTCCTTGGCGGCGAGGGCGATGGAGAGGGCCCGCGGGTCGGCCAGGCCGATGTCCTCGGCCGCCATCCGGACCATGCGGCGAGCCAGGTAAAGTGGATCCTCCCCCCCGGATATCATCCGGGCAAGCCAGTAGAGCGCTCCCTCGACGTCGCTACCCCTCACGGCCTTGTGGAGGGCCGAGATGAGATTGTAGTGCTCCTCGCCGGCCTTGTCGTAGCGGGGCATGCGGCGGGCCAGGACCGCCTCGAGCACTTCCCGACTCACCGGTTGGGCGGCGGCCTCGCCACCGAGGTTCGCCACCCGGGCTACGTGCTCCATCACCCCCTCGAGACCGTTCAGCGCCACCCGTGCGTCGCCGTCGGCATAGCGCACCAGGAGCCCCAGGGCTTCCTCCTCCAGCCGCACCGTTCCCCGTTCCCCGTTCCCCGTTCCCTGTTGCTCCAGCGCCCGCTCCACGATCCGCCTGATGTGCTCCTCCCCCAGCGGCTCCAGCACGAACACCTGGAGCCGCGAGAGCAGCGCGCTATTGAGTTCGAAGGAGGGGTTCTCGGTGGTGGCCCCAATCAGCGTGATGGTGCCCTGCTCCACCCACGGCAGAAAGGCATCCTGCTGGGCCTTGTTGAAGCGGTGGATCTCGTCGCAGAAGAGAATCGTGCCGCGGCCTTCCAGCCGCTGCCGCTCCTGGGCCTCGGCGATGATCTCCCGCACCCGGGGCACGCCCGACGTCACCGCGCTGAACGCCTCGAAGTGACGATCCGTGTGGCGGGCGATGATGCGGGCGAGGGTGGTCTTGCCGGAGCCGGGCGGGCCCCAGAAGACCATGCTCGTGACCTCGCCCCGCTCAATGGCCTGACGCAGCGGCTTCCCCTCACCCACGAGGTGGTCCTGCCCCAGCAGCTCTTCCAGCGCCTGGGGCCGCATCCGGTCGGCGAGTGGGCGGCGCGCGCCCTGGTGTTCGAACAGCGAGGGGTCGGTCATGGTAGGCTCATGGCTGCCAATCTAACCCACGCGGCCCGGCGACTCTCGCCTTCGCCCGCCGGGTTTCGTTCCCTTGCGCAACGAAATCATACCCTACATCTTACGATTGTTCATACATTCAGCGCATGGAGTCCGCCGTGAAGCACCGTGTCACCCTCTCAATCCGATCGGAACTGGTGGAGGCGGTGGATCGCGCGCCGGGCACGAGCCGCTCCGAGAAGGTCGAGCGTCTGTTGGAGGAGGCCCTCGCAGGGAGGGAGCAGCGCCGCTGGGTGTCGGAGCTGCGGGCCTTCTACGGGCGGGCGCCCGACTCCGACGACCGGGCGGAGGACACCGAGTGGCAGGCCCTGGCCGCCGAGGCCTTCGAGCGCGACGAGTGACGCGCCGCGGTGAGATCTGGACGGTGGTGCCGCTCGACCACCCCAAGCCGCGGCCCGCCCTCGTGCTGAGCGTGGACGTCTGGAACAACCACGCGCCCGACGTGATTCTCGTTCCGCTTACCACTCGGCCAGGACCGTCGCGACCGGCGGTGCCGCACTCTTCCCTGAAGCAGGCCAGCTACGCGAAGTGCGGATCGATCGGTGCGATCTCAAAGGAGCGCTGCGGCGAGCGCATCGGGCGAGTGGACGAGGGGACGATGGCCGGCGTGGAGCGGGAGGTGCGGAAGCTGCTGGGCCTCTGACGGCGCACCCCGAGAATGTTCGCACCACCCAGCACGACTTTACCTACGCCTGGTTCAACGCCGTGGACAGCACGTACCGTACCGAGCTGCGAGAGCTGAACGAGCTCAACTTCGCGCGCCTCGAGGCCAAGCTCGTCAAGTGGATGTTCGTCTTCTGGGCACCCACGGCCCTGGCCGTCGTCGCCTTGCTGCTCAGGAGTTAGACGCCGGCCAGCTGTCCACCCCCGTCGCGTAGGCTCCGCTCACCCGACCCCCACCCGCACCAGCACCTCATTCGCCACGAAGAACGCCGCCGCCCCCAGGAAGAACGCCAAGGGCAGCCGCCACCCCTTCTTGCTCTGGAATTCGGGCACCAGGTTCGAGGCCCCCACGTAGATCGCCACGCCGGCCGACACGGCGAGTCCGTTGGCCCTGAGCCACAGGAACGAGTCGGTGACTAGCATCCCCACGATGGTCGCGAGACCGAGCAGGGCGGCGCTCCCCAGTGCCTGGTGCGGCTTCATCCCCCCGGCGATCTGGAGGCTCGAGATGGTGAGCCCCTCCGGCAGCTTGTGCAGCAGGATCGCCAGGAACACCAGCACGCCCAGCGAGTCGCTCACGGCGAACCCGCTGGCGATGGCCACGCCGTCGAAGAAGGTGTGCAGCAGCAGGCCGAACAGCGCGGTCACCCCGGCCATGCGGCTGACGTCGTGCGTCTCCTCACCGAAGTGGAAGTGCTCGGTCGCCGTGTGCTGCGTGAGGTGCACCAACAGGTACCCGATCAGCACGTACAGCGCGGCCCTGCCCCCGCTCAGCTCGTACGCCTCGGGCAGCATCCGCACGAAGGCGACCGAGAGCATGAATCCGGCGCCGAAGGCGACGAACAGCTCGATGACCCGAATGCCGAACTTGGCCCCGCGCACGGCCGCGGCTCCACCGGCCACGTTTCCCAGCGCCGCAATCACCGCGAACCAGAATGCCGAGGTCACGGGCCGCCCTCCACCAACTCCAGGAGAGTCTCCTTGGTGTTGAGTTCCGGATCCTCCAGCACCCGCTCCAGCAGGGTGCGAAGCATCTCGCCCATCTGCGGCCCCTCGGGCACACCGGCGGCCATCAAGTCCTCACCCTTCACGGCCAGGTCACCCACCGCGAGCGGGGCGCCCGAGGCCCGGATGGCCTTCACCACCTCTGCCAGGCGCCCACCGTGCCCCTCGGCCTTTGCGATCGTCACCAGATCGTCCACAGCGGATTCTGCATCGCTCATCCAGCGCCGCACCTCCACCGGGGCCTCCGGATCGGGGTAGGAGTCCCGCATCGGGGTAGGAGTCCCGCAGCTCCCCGACGCTCCACCCACGTTCGATCTCCGCGTTGGAGCACCTGAGCCGCCGCAGGGTCGCCTCGGGATCGCTCGACAGATACGCGGTCATCAGCACCGCGTCCCGCGGCTCGAACCGGTCGAGCACCTGCTCCCAGCCACCGGACCCCTGCTCCTCCGCCAGCTCGGGGAGCCACGCCCGCAGCCCACCCACCGCCGCCCATAGCTCGACCAGCTCCGAGGGCTGCTGGGCCCCGTCCAGTCCCTTGAGCCACTCGTCACGCACCCGCTCGGCCGACAGATGCGGCAGGCCGGCTACGTTGGCCTTGGCCGCCTCCCACGTGGCGCCGTCGATCACGAACCGGAACCGCGCCGCGAAGCGGAGCGCCCGCAGGATGCGCAGGTAGTCCTCCTGGAACCGTCGCTCGGGCTCCCCCACCGCCCGGATCACCCCC
>JBDHHQ010000279.1:0-2014 GCA_039589315.1 Gemmatimonadota bacterium | reverse complement strand
CTACGGCATCTACGGAGCGGCGACCCGTCGCGCCTACGACAAGCCCATGCGCAGGCTGGCGTCCGGCTTCGCGGGCGCCATGCACCTCCAGATCCTCCTTGGGGTCGCCCTGGGACTCACGGGCAGGTTCGCGCCCCAGGTCATGGGCCACGTGATGATGATGCTCTTCGCGGCAGCGGCAGCCCAGATCCCCGTCTCCGTGATGCGACGCCGGGCTCCCGAGGAGCGGACCTATCTGCCTCACGTGATCTGGACGTTGGTCGCCCTGGGCATCGTCTACTGGGGGATGGCGGCGATCGGCAAGCCCCTCGTGGGCTGAGGACGCGCTCGTAGCTTCAGCTACTGCAAGGAGCTCCCCGAAGGCCGGGCTGAACACCGCTCGCGTAGCGGCACGACGGCTGCGCCGGCTGAGTGGGCCGTCGGTGGACCGTCGTTCAGCCTCGGCTGGACCGCCGCCTTGGCCGCGGCGGGGTCAGCTCCCGAACCAGACCAACGTCTCGGGCTGAAAGGTGGCCCAGGAGAACCAGAAGGCCACGTAGGCATCCGGCACCGGCTCCAGCCTCGCGCCCGCCAGGGGGCCGGACACCGCGAGTCCGTTCACGGCCCAGACACTGCCTGTTTCCTCGTCCACGATCTGGTCGGCCGCGACCTTGAAGCTCAGGGTGCCGCGGTCCGAGTCCCGGAAGTACGCCATGGCCGCCTCTGCCGAGCGATCCCACAGGACCACGGCATCCCGGCCCGACGATCGTACGTGCGCTGCCTGGACCGGCCACCGCTCCAGCACGCCGAAGGGGAAGGCCGTCCCACCGTCCCCGCCCTGCAGCACGCCCAGCACCCGCTCCTTGGGTGGTCTCCGTTCGCTGACGTCGGGGTGGGGGAACAGGGTCTCCGCGTTGTTCACTTCCTCGTAGTCGCCGTACGGATAGCGCGTGTAGCTCCGGCTGAAGCCGGTGCGGCTCGACAGGACGGTGCCCTCGGGATGGAGCGCCTTCCATCCGGTCCAGTTCATCTCGACTGCGGGATAGAGGGGCAGAGTCGACCGCGTGCTGATTCCACAGGTGGACTCACGCATCATCTGTGGCCATAGAGACTCGGTGTCCCGGTCGAACATGATGAGATTGTTCCGGAACAGGAGCCCCGAGACGCCGAACTCCGATCCCGCTGCGGCGCTCCTGTCGAACACCATGCTGGAGCCCGTGAGCGGACAGAAGGTCACGGCCAGCTTCGTGTCCCCCAGGTCGAAGTTCACGATCTCGTGCCACCAGAGGATGTTGTGCGGGACCGCGATGGCCTGGCCGTCGACCTCGATGCCGATGACCCGGTCCTCCGCGATGAGGTAGGAGGCCTCTTCATGATCCACCCCCACCCGCTTCGGGTTCTCCAACGAGCGGATTCCGTCTCGGCCGACTCCGCCATCGAAGATGTCCGCGAGCGGAATCGTGCAAACGGCGCCGGAGTCGTCCGATGGCGTCGTGCCGGAACCGGGCGTGGGCACCGCCGGATTGGCGTCTCCGGAGCATGCCGCGACCGCGGCAACGCACACGGTCGCGAGGGGCCGTAGGCCGCTGCGTCTCGATCCCCTACCCAATGATCCTCTCATCCGACCCCCTCCACAGACTGTCCTGGCGCGGCGCCTGTTGCACCTCTGGCGCGGTTCGACCGTGGGGGAGGTCCCGCGATGCCAAGGCGCTGCCCCGACCTCGGGGGCAGCTTCGTAGGACCAATCGATCTGACGCCTGTCGTGTTCCGATCGGACCGGCCTATGGCTGCCTGGAGCTCAGCGGTCGAGCAACCGAGCTTCACGCGTACTGCGCGATGGATCATCGCGGCGGACCGGTCCTGTCCGCAGGTCGACTGCGTGAACGGCCTTTTACCGGAACTCCCCGACGGCCCTGAGAGGATCACCTCGGACGCTGCGAAACAGCCGGTCCGCAAGGGTGGTGAAGGCCGGAACGCCCAGCGTCAGCGTGACCCAGCCGATGGCTTCGGCCCCGGCAAAGGCCTCGTCGTCAGC
>JBDHHQ010000278.1:0-2406 GCA_039589315.1 Gemmatimonadota bacterium | reverse complement strand
AGCATGAAGACGGACTGGGTCAAGAGGGACAGCAAGCCGTGGAAGGTGCCCCAGGTTGAACTGATCCCGCCAGCGGAACTCGAACCGGGCCCTGAAGAGGGCGTTGTCGCGGATCTGGGCACCCGGATGGCCCTTGGCCAAATCAGCCGTGTGGGCCGCGATCTTGTAGGTGATCACGCCCTCACGGACATCGTGCTTGTCAGGTAGGCCCAGGTGCTCCTTGGGCGTGACGTAGCACAGCATGGCGGTGCCGAACCATCCGATCATGGCCGCCCCGATGGCAGACGTGATGTGGTCGTATCCCGGCGCAACGTCGGTGGTCAACGGCCCGAGCGTGTAGAACGGCGCCTCGTCGCACCACTCGGCTGCTTGTCCATGTTCTCCTTGACCAGGTGCATGGGCACGTGCCCCGGGCCCTCGTTCATGACCTGGACGTGGTATTCCCACGCGCGCTTGGTCAGCTCGCCCTGCACCTTCAACTCGGCGAACTGGGCCTCGTCGTTGGCGTCGGCGATGGAGCCGGGGCGGAGCCCGTCGCCCAGCGAGATGCTCACGTCGTAGGCGGCCAGGATCTCGCAGATCTCGTCCCACTGGGTGTAGAGGAAGCTCTCCCGGTGATGGGCCAGGCACCACTTGGCCATGATCGAGCCACCCCGGGACACGATGCCGGTGACCCGCTTGGCCGTCAGGGGAACGAAGCGGAGCAGGACGCCGGCGTGGATCGTGAAGTAGTCCACGCCCTGCTCGCACTGCTCGATGAGGGTGTCCCGGTAGATCTCCCAGGTCAGGTCCTCGGCGACGCCGTCGACCTTCTCCAGCGCCTGGTAGATGGGCACGGTGCCCAGGGGAACCGGGCTGTTCCGGATCATCCACTCCCGGGTCTCGTGGATGTTCTTGCCCGTGGACAGATCCATGATGGTGTCGGCGCCCCAGCGCGTCGCCCACACCATCTTCTCGACCTCCTCGGCGATGGACGACGTCACCGCCGAGTTGCCCATGTTGGCGTTGATCTTCACCAGGAAGTTCCGCCCGATGATCATGGGCTCGAGCTCGGGGTGGTTGATGTTGGCCGGGATGATGGCCCGGCCTCTGGCCACCTCGTCGCGTACGAACTCGGGCGTGATGGTCGAGGGGATGGCGGCCCCGAAGGACTGGCCCGGGTGCTGCTGCGCCAACGCCGTGCCGTCGAACAGCTCGCGACGCTGGTTCTCCCGGATGGCGATGAACTCCATCTCGGGGGTCACGATGCCCTGCCGAGCGTAGTGCATCTGGGTGACGCGCCGTCCTGGCTTCGCCCGACGGGGTGCACGCACGTGGTCGAAGCGGAGGTGGATGGTGGTGGGGTCGACCGCTCGCTCACGGCCGTGCGCCGACGTGGGGCCATCCAGCTCCTCGGAGTCGCCACGCTCGTCGATCCATGCGGCGCGCAGGGGCGCGATGCCCTTGCGCACGTCCACGTCGACGTCCGGGTCCGTGTACGGTCCCGACGGGTCGTAGACGTAGATGGCCGGGTTCTCCTCTTCGCCGAACAGCGATGGCGTGTCGGCCTGCTGGATCTCGCGCATGGGCACGCGGATGTCCGGACGGCTCCCCTCCACGTAGACACGCCTCGAACCGGGCAGTGGCTCGGTCATCTCGGAGGCCAGCTCGTGCGCCCGGTCGTGGACCTCCTCGGCGGCGTGGAGGCGAGGGGTGGATCCGTTGGTGACTGTGCTCATGACTTCGCTCCGTAGACGAGCTGGGATGATCGCTTTGGCGAAGCCGAGCCTGATGTCCGAGAGCGAGCCGACCGCGAGGCGGCCGGTGCGGCGCAGGAAGGGCAGGGAAGCTTCCCTCCGCCGGCGCTAACCGGATCAGGTTCCAAGGGTCTCTCTCAGCTCCCGCGGCGGCGGCCGATCAGGGGCGCCGTCTCCTCCGGGGAGCACCCCCAGCTTCGCACCCAAAAGCTACCGGGAGAGGGCCGGGCGGTCAAAAAGCGTGAGGCTGAGTCGCCTGGCCAGATGCGCGGCGCCCGGTGATTCCCGGGCACGCCCCCGGTGCCGCGGACTGGAACCATCTGGCGCGTCTCAACCATCTCGGATGTCCCAGCATCCAACCTCTTGCAGGCATAGTATGCAGAGCATACTATGTTATACAGAGTATGAATCGAGAACTCAGGCTGCACGAGCCGGCTGACCACACACGGACGAGCTCCATGACACTAGAGAGAGAGTGGATGCGCGGCGCCGCGCCGTTGGCCGTGCTCACGCTCCTGGAGCGGGGAGAGATGTACGGCTACGAGCTGGTGGAAGCCCTCGAGCGTGACTCCGGCGGCATCCTGGCCATGGGGCAGTCCACGGTCTACCCGCTCCTCTACAACCTGGAGGGGCGAGGTCAGGTGGAGGCGGTGTGGCGGAAGGCCCCGTC
>JBDHHQ010000277.1:0-3014 GCA_039589315.1 Gemmatimonadota bacterium | reverse complement strand
CCGTCCGGCGACCACCGCGGGGAGGCGCCCCCGTTTGCGGACACGAGCCACTTGCCGTCGCTCGTGTTCGGGAATGGCCGCACGTACACCTCCCAGTTGCCTGTTTCGGGGGAATTGAACGCGATCCAGCGGCCATCGGGTGAGATCGCGGCGTTCACCTCGACGAACTCCTCCGTCAGAAGAGGGACGATCTCGGTGGGGTCCTCGGTCCGTGCCGTGAAGACGTCGAATTCGCGCCGGAACACGATCCACTCGCCGTCGGGCGAGAACTCGACCTCATTGATGTCCAGCGTGTCGGGTATCAGGAGCGTCTCTGCCGCGGTGGACGCGTCGGCCCTGCCCATCCGGGGTCCAGGTGGGACGGAGGTTGTCCTCGCCCACGAACGACAGCTTCGCTTCGGGGCCCGTATCGAGCTCCTTGACCCAGACCTGGAGCTCGTTGCCAGCGTCCATTCGTTGCAGGGCCAATCTCCGCCCGTCCGGCGATAGCCGCGGAGACCCGTAGTCACCCGTCCACTCCGGGTCGATGGGCAGAGCGTTGCCAGATCTGTCGACCCACACCGGCTGATTCGACGATCGGTCCTGGATGCCTCCGGGTGAGTACACCAGGGTCCCGCTCATGGAGATGTCCAGGTCGGTGCTGGCCTGTATCTCGATCTGGACGCCTTCGAGGATTGGAACCAGGGGGCCCGCCTCGAGCGTCCGCTCGTCGAAGGGTGCTGCCAGGAGCGCGCCGTCCGGGTTGATCACGAGGACGTGGCCGCTGGGAGACCAATGGCCGGCCATCCCCGAGAAGAGCACCTGCACTTCGCGCGTCTCGAGGTCGAGGACCGCCACCTCCCGCTTGCTCGCGACGTAGTTCTCCTCGAGAGCGATCGTGAAGATCAGGGCCCTGGACCCCGGCAGCACGTCGGGGAAGTAATGGCGAACCTCTCTGCGTGTCGTGTCGGCCGCGGTCAGGACCTCGATCTCGCCGCCGGAGGCAGGGATGCGCCGGAGCCCTGCCCCGCCCAGCTCGTCCTGGGACTCCGCAAAGTAGATGTAGCCGTCGTCTCCCCACGAGCCACCGCCGCGTCGCATTCCCTGAGCCAACGTCAGCGGCGGCTCACCCCCCAGAGAAACGACCTTGAGCTCACGCTCTTCCGTGATGAACCCGATCCGCGTCCCGTCGGGCGAGAAGAACAGCTGGTACACGCCGTCGCTGCCCGGCACCGGTTGCGGTTCCAGGCGACTGCGCTCCCGGATCCAAATGCGAGGGGTCGACTCTTCCTCTCCGCGCCCCAGGTAAGCGATCTGGCTCCCATCGGGCGAAATCGTGAGGGCGCTGCCGAAATCGGCGATGGAGCCCCGCTCGATCGGGACCTCGAGCATGTAGCGGAGGACGCCGCGGGGCTGCTCGGGGCTGGAGAGGTTTGCCGCGGTGAAAGCGAGGAGTGCCAAGAACGCAATGCTCAGGGCAATCGCAGCCACCTTCCAACCGCCACCGCTGGCGCTGGCCGACGCCGCCACCTCCTCCGCACCGCCGTGACGGAACGAGGGATCGTTCAGCGCCTTGCCGAACGACTGCGCGTCGGTGAACCGGTCCGCGGGCAGCTTCTCCAGGGCGCAGCGGATCGCCGCGTCGACGTTGGTTGGGATGGCCGTCCGGTGCGTAGTGGCCGAGACCGGCGCGCCCGCGATGATCTTGCCCAGCACCGCCTGCGCCGTCGCACCGTAGAAGGGCGGCTCGCCAACGAGCGCCTCATACAGCACGCACCCGAGGGCGTAGATGTCCGTGGCCGGTCCCACGGTTTGATCTCCGGTCGCCTGCTCCGGGCTCATGTAGTAGGGAGTGCCGACGCTCAGCCCCGTCTCGGTGAGCCTCGCTCCGCCCGCCGCCCCCACCGCGATGGCGATGCCGAAGTCCGCGATGAGCGGGCGGCCTTCCTGGAGGAGCACGTTCGCCGGCTTGATGTCCCGGTGGATCACGCCCTGTCGGTGCGCGTAGTCCAGCGCCTCGGCCATGTCCGTCGCGATCCGGACCGCGTCGCCCACCGGCAGCTGCTTCTCGCGGTCGAGCCGGTCCCGGAGCGTCTCCCCCTCGACGTAGGGCATGACGAAGAAGAGGAAGCCGTCGGCTTCGCCCGAATCGAAGAGGGGCAGGATGTTGGGGTGTTGGAGGTTGGCGGTCGTCTCGATTTCGGCCAGGAATCGGTCACCCCCGACGACGGCGGCGAGCTCGGGCTTGAGGACCTTCACCGCCACTTTTCGACGGTGTTTCAGGTCCTCGGCAGCTCGTACCGGTCGGCGAGTGCGGCGCTCAGGCGTTCGGGTAGCTCGGACATGGCGGGTGGGGAAAGGGTGGAGGGCTGTGACCCGCGTGGGTGATTCTGTACGGCCAAGATGCGGCGTATCCGCCGAGCACAGCAAGGATTCATGTCCCGGGTGTCAGTCTGAGAACCGCCCGGCGGTGGGTCTTCCCATGGTCACCATGGTGAGTCGGGCTGGGAGAAGGCCCGATTCTACGACATCAGTGCGCCGAGCCGCACCATGCGCTATCCTGCGGTCGGTCTTGGTCTCCCGCAGAGGTGCCGATGTCCGACTCCGCCACCCGCCTGAAAGCACATTGCCAGGGTCGCTACCGAATCGATCGACTGATCTGGTCAGGGGGAATGGCGGACATCTACCTGCCCAGGACCTCGAGCACGATCGCAAGGTCGCCCTCGAGGCGCTCCGCCCCGAGCTGGCCTCCTCTATCGGCGCCCGGCCGGTCTCGGACGTGATCGGCAGCGACGTGAAGGAGCACAACATCTCGGCCGGAGCTCATTTCGTGCCTTGGCCGGAGCGGGCGCAGCAGACCCTGGATTGGCTAGACCGGTACCCGGGGAGGTCCCCTGACGGCGTCGTCGGCCGGGGACGCCGGCTGCGGGGCCGAAAACCACTCGACCCAAACGGCGTGATGATCGCCAAGGAGACGAGTCCATGTTCATGGTGCGTGAAGTCGTAAACTGCAAGCCCGGCAAGGTCGGCGAGCT
>JBDHHQ010000276.1:0-3078 GCA_039589315.1 Gemmatimonadota bacterium | reverse complement strand
CTTCACCTGCCGCGCCAGCTCCTGATGCGTGATGTCCTTCCAACTGCCGCCCTCCTTGTAACGCACCGCGGCCTGCTTGCTGCTGAAGCGATCCACGGCATTGAAGAAGAGCTGAGTGAGGGTGTCAGGGGCGTTCACGGTACTCCTCCGGCCCGGGTCACATCGATGGCTCAGTCGTTCTCGAACAGGACCACGAACTGCACCGGGGATCCAGCGGTGGTGTCACCAAGGGCTGTCAGGGCCACGGCGTGTACCACAGTGGACTCCGGTTGGGTCGAGCCGCTCACGCGCCACAGCACGGCGCGTGCCAGACCCAGCTGATCGGTCACCGCCTCGACACGGAACGGATCGGTGCCCGGGACCGTGTCGGTCGTGGCCAGGAAGAACCCCTGCAGCTCCGGGCTCCCGGACGGCGGCTCGACCACGAGAAAATGCACCGCCTTCTCGGGAAGCGCGAGTTCGGTGCCCGGCTCGGTGGTCGTGTCGAGGACGACGACTTCGAGCGACGACGAGGCACTGGCGCCGGATGCCACGGTGAGCCGCAGCTCCGAGGTGGCCGCCAGACTGTCGGGCGCGGGCAGCACGGTGACCTGCAGGTCGCCCGAGCGAATGTCTCGTGTCCGCGCCACGACCCGACCCGTTCCCGGGTGCGAAGCCACGACCCATCCTGTGGTGGTGTCGACGGTGAACCCCACGTCGCCGGTATCCACGATCGCCCATACAATGACGGCATCGGGGACGCTGTCGCCGCGGGCGTCCACCGCGCGGGCCTGGAGCTGGAGGCTGTCGCCCTCTTCCACTTCTGGCGTGAGGGAGCCGAGGATATCGATCGCGATGGTTCTATCGAGGTCTCCGCCAGCGAGGTTGCCGCAGGCGAGCGTGAGCACGGCGAGCGCCGGCCAGCGCCTCAGGGGGCCTCCTGGTCGAGCTCCGCGAGCGCCTGCCGCGCGTGTTCCACCCACTTGTCCGCATCCGCGCCGATGGCCTCGTCGGTGCGGTTGGTCTTGGTGTATGCGATCGCCATGTTCTGCAACACCCGGGCGTCGGTCGGGTGGTCGCGCAGCGCCAGACGATAGGAGGTGAGGGCGGCATCGAAGTCGCCCTGGCGCTCGAGAGCCAGGGCCTCGTTCAGGTAGTCGAGCCGCTGAGGCTTGAGGGCGTCGCGACGCCGCCCGAAGAGGCGTTTCCAGAAACCCATTCGAGCGGGAAGATAATGCCCGGGGGCAAAGACGCCTAGACGCCTCGAGGTGGCCGGGCTACTATCCCAAGGCCATGCACGACGCACCGTTCTCAGATGATTCCCGCGACGTCCTCGAGATCGACTGGACGTTCTTCGGCGAGCTGTGCCGGGCATTGGCCCTACGCATCGCCCGCGACTACGAACCCGACCTGATTCTGGGTATCGCCAAGGCGGGGGTTCTCCCGGGCGCCGTCGTGGCCTCCATCCTGCAACGCGACTTCGCCGCCATGTCCATCACGCGGCGCCAGGCGGCACGCCGTCCGACGCTCGTGACGGGCCCGCCGCCCGAGGTCAGGGGCTGCCGCGTGCTCATCGTGGACGAGACCTGTGACTCTGGTGACACGCTGAAGGTCGCCCTGTCGGCCGTGCGTCAGCACCATCCCACCGAGGTCCGGACCGCCGTCTCGTTCAAGACGGGGCCGTACGAGCCCGACTACCACGCGCTCGCGTCGGAGAGCTTCATCATTCTCCCGTGGGACCGGGAAGTCATCATCGACGGCACGCTGACGACGCGTCCCGACTACGCGGCCAAGCTCCAGGGATTCGCAGAGGAAGATTGACCGGAGCGGCGCCTACGCTCCGAGGATCGTGCGGTAGTCTCGCTCTTCACTCAGCGCCTCATACACCGCATCCAGCGTCTCCGGCGACCCGGCCAGGAACCTGCATCCGGCATCACCCTGAGAGCGGCACTCGAGTTCCATGATGGCGAACGCGCTTCCCCCGGCGAGACACGTGAGGAAGCTGGCCAGCAGACCCGTGGTGAAATAGCAGGACGGGTACTCCGCCTGGGTTCCGGGATCCGCCTCGGCCCAGTCTTCGGAGGTGACTTCGAGACCGGATTTGCCGACCCGTTCCACCGACACCGAGCCCCAGCCCAATGCGCTGTAGAACTCCGACAACACCTCGCCCAGCGTTTCGGCGTCCAACTCCCCGGGATCCGACACGCCGGTGTACTGCGGTAGCCAATCGCAGAAGGAGTGGTACACCTCTTCGCCGGCCGCGTAGCCGATTTCTTGCAGGCGGGCTTCGCCGGCCTCGCCGAGATCGTCGATGAGCGCCCTGCGCGTCGTGTGCAGGGCTTTCACACCGATACCGACGACCCCGCCCTGGTACTGCGCTGGCGTCATTGTCGTTCGGCTGATTGAGGACGTCGCAACTTAGGGCGCTCAGGTGAGGACGCGCAAGAGCGTCACGTACCCTTTGCCTCTTCGGCGAACACGGCCATCGCGATTTCAACGAGCCGCTCGAGCTCCTCACCCGCTGCCTTGGATAGGAGCCGCTCGGCGGCGTCGTCGCGGCCGGTGTATGCGTCGAACAGCCGTGCCAGAAAAGTGACGAATACGGCGCGACGCAGATCGTCCTGGCGAGCCGATTCGGGCCGGTCGGCCTGCTTGAGGAGCTGCTCGTAGCGATGGGCATTCCGCAGCGCCTTCGCCACCAGGCTGGCGATCACCTGGATGAAGCGGACGTCGGCTTCGGAGAAGCCGGGGCCATCGCGGAAGGTACGCAGGAAGATGGCGCCCACGGGCGCGCCCCTCCACGAGATGGGCACGACGGTGATGGCCTTGACCCGCCGCGTTTCCAGCAGCCCGTGGATGTGCTTGAGGTCGGGGTGGCCCTGGGCATCGGGGATGAACACGGTCTCGCCCGATTCCAGTGCCTGCCGCACCTCCGGATAGCGGTCAAGATCCACTACGTAATTGCGGATCGAGGGGTCCTCGTACGAGGCGACGAGGCGGGCGGTCCGCTCACCGTGCTCCGCGAGGTAGATCGAGCAGCGGTCGAGCCCGAACGTCTCGCCCAGCTTGCGGGTAATACCCTGCAGGATGTCGACGATA
>JBDHHQ010000275.1:0-2102 GCA_039589315.1 Gemmatimonadota bacterium | reverse complement strand
GCTGAACGTGCGGACTACGTTGCCGGCCTGGTCGGTGATCTGGAGCGTGACCTCTCCGTCGGGCGCCTCGGCGACGGCGTAATGGAGAACCGCTCCGCTTGGCGGATTCTCGCCCCGCCGGTCTGCATGGACGCCGAGGCCGAATCCTCCCCCGCGAACGCGGTAGGCGCCCCGGGGCTCGAACAGGAACGCCTCCGCCGACGCAATGGCGTCATCGATCTGGTGAAGGGGCGTCAGGTCGTCCAGGATCCAGATGGACCGGCCCTGGGTGGCCACGATCAGGTCCTGCCGGTGCACCTTCAGGTCAGTGATGGGTGTCTCGGGCAGGTTCAGGTCGAACGGCTGCCAGTGGGCGCCGTCGTCGAACGAGACGAACATCCCGAACTCCGTGCCCGCGTACAGCAGTCCCTCTCGCTCCGGGTCCTCCTGCAGGGTGCGGGTCCAGTGGTCCCCCGGAATGCCGTTGGAGCCGTCGGTCAGCAGGTCCCACGAGGCGCCGTGGTCTCCGGTGCGGTAGATGTAGGGCCGGAAGTCGTCCATGCGGTAGCGATGGATCACCGCATACGCCTTCGCAGGGTCGTGGGGAGACAGGACGATCCGGTTCACCGTGGAGTGAAGTGGCAGGCCGGCCGGGGTGATGTCCGTCCAGGTGCCGCCACCGTCCCGGGTGATGTGGATCGCGCCGTCGTCGCTGCCGGCCCAGATGACGCCTGGCTCGAAGGCGGACTCATGGAGCGCGTAGATCGTTCCGTAGATCTCGACGCCGGTCTGGTCGTAGGTCACGGGCCCGCCCGGCGGATCCCGGTGCAGGTCCTGATGCTCCTCCCACCGCGTAAGATCCGGGCTGATGGTCTCCCACGTCTGCCCACCGTCCGTGGTCCGGTGCACGAACTGGGAGGTGTGATAGACGACGTCCGAATCGTGGGGCGAGAAGCGGATCTGGGAGTTCCACTGGTGCCGGTACTTCAACTCCACGTTGGCGCGGCCGTGGTACTCCTGCGGGTACTCCCAGATGTCCCGCTCCTGGCCGGTGCGCAGGTCCAGCACGCTGATCTGTCCCTGGCACGCGCCGTACGTGACGGCGGGGTCGTCCGGGTGGATCGCGATGGGGCCGGTCTCGCATCCGGCGATCGAGAACCAATTCTCGTAGGGGGTGAGCTCCCTGAGCGTGCGGCTCGGGACGCTGATGGTCGTGTTGTCCTGTTGGGGCGCGTACAGCCGGTACGGGAATTCGTTGTCCACCTCGACGGTGTAGAACTCGGCCGTGGGTTGGTTCATCTGGGTGGACCAGGTCCGGCCGTTCGTCAGAGTGATATTGGCCCCGCCGTCGTTGGACTGGATCCAGATGTCCGTATTGCCCGGGTTGATCCACAGGTCGTGGTTGTCGCCATGGGGCGTGGAGATGGCCTCCATCGTGCGCCCGGCGTCGATGGACCGGTAGAAGCCCTCGTTCGAGACGAACACCGTGTTCTCGTCAGTCGGATGGGCGTCCACGTGCATGTAGTACCACGGCCGGGCCATCGTATTCCGGTCGTCGTTCACGAGCTCCCACGAACGGCCCGCGTCGTCGGACCGGTAGAGCCCCCGGTCTACGACGGCCTCGACCAGGGCCCACAACCGATTCGGGTTCGCAGGCGATATGGCCAGGCCGATCCGGGCGATGGGGTAGTCCGGGAGTCCGTTGGTCAGCCGTTCCCATGTGTCCCCAGCGTCCGTGCTCTTGTAGATGCCACCCTCGTCGCCGCCGCTGATCATCCGCCACGGCTTCCGCTCCGCCCGCCACATGGCTGCGTAGAGGATGCGAGGGTTCCGTGGGTTCATGACCAGGTCGATGGCGCCAGTGCGCTCGCTCACGTAGAGCACCTGCTCCCAGGACTGCCCGCCGTCGGTCGTGCGGTAGATCCCCCTCTCCTCGTTGGGCCCGAAGATGTGGCCGAGGGCGGTCACGTATGCGACGTCCGGGTCACCGTGGTGGACCTGGATGCGGTTGATCTGCCCCGACTCGGGGAGGCCCAGGTAGGTCCAGGTGTCGCCGTCGTCCGTGGAGCGGTACACGCCGTTGCCCGGGGATACGTTGCCCCGTACGCCCCCGGAGCCCGTCC
>JBDHHQ010000274.1:0-2102 GCA_039589315.1 Gemmatimonadota bacterium | reverse complement strand
AGCCATGATCCTGCACTCCACGACCCCAGCCTCCGGGCAGACGACAGGCGAGCGTCGCCCGCCCCCGATGGCCGATCGTCAGCCCCGGGAGCTGACGATTCACGGCGATACGCGCCAAGACGACTACTTCTGGCTGCGGGAACGCGAGAACCCCGACGTGATCGCCTATTTGGAGGCGGAGAACGCCTACACCGCGGCCCTCATGGCCCACACCGAAGAGCTCCAGGAGACCCTGTTCCAGGAGATTCGAGGGCGGATCAAGCAGGACGATTCCTCGGTGCCGTACAAGGAAGGCACCCACTTCTACTACACGCGCTTCGAAGACGGGAAGGAGTACCCGATTTTCGCGCGCAGGCCCGGCTCCATGGATGCGCCGGAGCAGATCATGCTCGATGGCAACGTCCTGGCCGAGGGCCACGGGTTCTTCAGTATCGGCGGGCTCGACGTGACCGAGGACGAGCGCCTGCTCGCGTACGGCACCGACACCGAGGGCCGACGGTTCTACACGATCCGGATCAAAGACCTGGAAACGGGCGAGCCGCTGGCGGACGAGATTCGGGACGTCACTTCGAACCTGGTATGGGCGAACGACAACCGGACGCTCTTCTACGCGCGCCAGGACCCCGAGACCCTCCGAAGCTACCAGATCTACCGGCACGTGATCGGCACCGACCCGGCAGAGGACGTGCTTGTCTACGAGGAGGAGGACACGGAGTTCGGCACCTTCGCGTTCAAGACGAAGTCGAAGGCCTACCTGATGATCGGATCCTTCCAAACCCTGTCCACTGAGTTTCGCTACGTCGACGCGAACGCTCCCGAGGGCGAATTCACCGTCGTCCTTCCCCGGGAGCCCGAGCACGAGTACAGCGTCGATCACTTCGGGGACCACTTCTACATCCACACCAACGACAGCGCCCAGAACTTCCGGCTCGTGCGGGCGCCCACTCAAAGCCCGGGGAGGGAACACTGGGAAGAGCTGATTCCCCACAGGGACGACGTGCTGCTCCAGGGCATCGAAGTGTTCCGTGATCACCTGGTCGTGAACGAGCGAAAGGACGGCTTGAGGCAGCTCCGCATCCGGCGCTGGGACGGCACGGGCGACCACTATCTGGACTTCGGCGAGCCCGCCTATCTCGCGTACGTCCAGGTCAATCCCGACATGGACTCCGGGGTGCTGCGCTATGGGTACATGTCCATGACCACCCCGAGCTCGGTATTCGACTACGACATGGAGACCCGGCAGCATACTCTGCTCAAGCAGGACGAGGTGCTGGGTGGGTTCAGCTCGGACGACTACGTCACCGAACGGCGGTACGCGACGGCCCGGGACGGCGTTCGGGTGCCGGTGTCACTCGTGTATCGGAAGGGGATTCCGCTGGACGGCTCGTCGCCGCTCCTCCTGTACGCCTACGGCTCGTACGGCGCCAGCATGGACGCGACCTTCAGCGCGTCCCGCTTAAGCCTCCTGGACCGGGGCTTCGTCTACGCGATCGCCCACGTCCGGGGCGGCCAGGAGATGGGCCGCGCCTGGTACGAGGATGGTAAGCTCCTGAAGAAGAAGAATACCTTCACGGACTTCATCGACGTGGCGGAATTCCTGGTAGGAGAAGGCTACGGCGACGCGGAGCGGATCTTCGCACAGGGCGGCAGCGCAGGAGGTCTGCTCATGGGCGCGGTCAGCAACATGCGTCCCGACCTGTGGCGGGGGGTGGTGGCCCAGGTTCCGTGGGTGGACGTGGTCACCACGATGTTGGACGAGACCATTCCGCTCACCACGAGCGAATACGACGAATGGGGCGACCCCAACGACCCCGAGTACTACGAGTACATGCTGTCCTATTCGCCGTACGACAACGTGGAAGCGACGGACTATCCGAACATCCTGGTCACGACCGGCCTCCATGACTCCCAGGTCCAGTACTGGGAGCCGGCCAAGTGGGTAGCCAAGCTCAGGGCCCTGAAGACCGACGACAACGTCCTGCTCCTGAAGACCGAGATGGAGGCCGGGCACGGAGGCGTATCCGGCCGGTACCGGCGGTACCGGGAGACGGCCTTTCTGTACGCGTTCCTGCTGGAGCTGGCCGGCGTGGAGGCGCCGCTAA
>JBDHHQ010000273.1:0-2137 GCA_039589315.1 Gemmatimonadota bacterium | reverse complement strand
CAGCTCGGGCTTCAGGACCTTGAGGGCGACCTTCCGCTCGTGCTTGAGGTCGTCGGCGAGGAAGACCGTGGCCATGCCACCCTCGCCGATCTCGCGCTGGATGACGTAGCGGTCTGCCAGGGCCGCCTTGAGGCGATCTGAGGACGGGATGCTCATCGGTGGGCGCTCGTCAGACTGGGGGCTGGGTGAGCTCTGCGGACAAGATCCCCGGGGGTGAGGGCGGGGCGCAAGGCCTTCCGCTCGGCGGCCAAGAGCGCTGTAGCTCCCTCAGGGTCTACGTCCTGACAACCCTCAGCCCCCGCTACCGACCCTGGCCTTCATCTCCTCGAAGAAGTTGCGCACGATCACCATCCGACTCTCGTCGGCCTCTCCCGACACGGTACGCAGCATGAGAAACCGTCCGTCGGCTGCCACGTCGTACTGGGTAGTCCGGTCTCCGACGAGCATCCCCGCCGCCAACTCGAAGAGCCGGGTCCGATCCGCGACGCGAAGCTCGTCACCGGTGATGGAGAGAGCAGCGGACATCATCTCGCGGCTGCCGCTCAGGTAGAAGAGCTCGGAACCGTCCCTGGACCACCGGGGAGCGAGCCCGCCGTCCGTCGAGATCAGGATGCGTGCTCGATCGGTGTCCGGGTAGGGTCGAACGTACACCTGATCGCGACCCGATTCGTTCGATTGATAGGCGAGCCAGCGCCCGTCGGGCGACAGCTTGGGCGCACTCTCGTCGAACTCCGTCGCCAGGATAGCCACCGGTTCACTGTCACCGGCCAGGTCCACCGTGTAGATGTCGCGGCCGCCCTGCACACCGCTCACGCCGGTGGAGCGGACGACGGCAGAGCTGCCGTCTGGACTCAGCACGGCCTCGGAGATCGAAACACCGTGATCGTAGAGCAGCTCCGCGGGGCGCGACCCGTCGGACACCTGCCGCCACAGATTCATGCCTCCGGGGGCCGGAACGCTGTCCCCCTCGATAGGCATGGCCGAAAGGAACGTGACCGCACGCGAATCCGCCGTCCAATTCGGGTCCCGGTCTTCGCCCTCCCAGAAGGTGAGCCGGGCGAAGGGGCCGTCGTCGAGCTCCTTGATCCAGATATCTATGCCCGCATCGGTCACGATCCGGATCGCGACCCTCGATCCATCGGGTGACAGCGCCCAACCTCGGTTGCCACCACCGGGATCGAAGCGCCAGCCCTCGTCGATGATCGTCGCCGCGCCCTCACGGCTGACCCAGACGAGCTCGGCCCCCGCGTCGCCTTCCCCCTCCCAGTAGGCCAGCGTTCCCTGTTCATTGAGCGAGTATCGTGGCGTGCCGTTGCCCGTCACGAATACCCCGTCGATCAGCGGCACGGCGGCCCCGGTCAAGCGCATCGGCCCCTCCCGGTACGGGGCCGCCAGCAACTCTCCACCCAACGTCGCGAACAGCAGGTGCCCGGTGGTCGTCGCGTGGGCCATCACTCCTTCCGTGAGGATCGTGCGCTCACCCGTGTCGAAATCGATGGCCTCCGTGACCACCGGGTTCCCGAACAGGGTGTAGAGGCCGGTGCGACCGCTGGGTGTAACATTGAAGAACCGAAGCGGGGCTCCTCGCGTGCCCTCCACCACGATCTCGTGTGCCCCGCCCGTGCGCGGGACTCGGGCTGCGCCGTTCGGGGCACGGACGAAGTACACGAACTCACCGTCCGGCCCCCAGGACGGGCAGCAAACCGCCGAGTCGGCGATCGTGCGCGGGACGCCCCCTGCCAAGGGTACCACCCAGATCTCACCCCCACGGCTGAATGCGACCTCGCTTCCGTCGGGGGAGATCGCAGGGTCGGTCGCGGCACCCGAATTGGGCACGACCGTAGCCTGAAGGTCATCGAATCGACGATACCACAACTGGAAGCCACCGCCGCCTTCGTTCAGGCCCCAGTAGATCATACCCGTGCCGTCCGGGCCCAGCTCGATGGGCGTGAGCGCCAATTGCTCGGGGGTAACCGCCGTGAATCCGTACCGCTCGATATGCAAAGGGAGAGTGGGGCGCGAGGTCGCCCATCCCACCACCGCGATCAGGCCCAGCGCGGCGACTGCAGCCACCGCCGAGGTCGTGCGCGTCCAGCCCCTGGCGGGTCCCTCGGCTCCGACGGTCGCACCGTATCGG
>JBDHHQ010000272.1:0-2177 GCA_039589315.1 Gemmatimonadota bacterium | reverse complement strand
GTCCTGGACTACCGCAACGAATGGACGGGTCGCTCCCTGGCGCAGGACGTCGACATCCTCACCATGGCACTCACGCCCACGCTCGCCTACAAGGTCAACGACTGGCTCTCCGTGGGTGTCGGCGGCACGCTCGTGTACGCCGAGCTCGACTACAAGTTCGAGTTGCCAAATGGCGAGCGGGCCCACCTGGACAAGATCGACGACTTCGACGGCGGGGTCAGCGGATCGCTTCTGCTAACCCCGCGCGAGGGAACCCGCATCGGCGTCCGCTACATCGAGACGATCAAGCCGGATCTCAGCGGCAAGGTCGAGTTCTCCGGTCCCGTCACCCCGAATTTCAACCTCGAGATCCCCTTCCCGCAGACGGTCGAGGTCGGTTTCTACCAGGAGCTGGGCGAGCGCTGGGCGCTGCTCGGGAGCTTCCGGTGGGAGGACTGGAGTCGCTTCGGCAGGCTCCCCGTCAGCATCGGGCCGATCGACACGGTCGCGAAGACCGGCTGGCACGACACCGTCGGCTACGCCCTGGGTGTGCACTACCAGCTCAACGAAGACTGGCTGCTCCAGACGGGCGTGGCCTACGACACCTCGCCCGTGAAGAACAAGGACCGCCACCCCGCCTTCCCGATCGATCGGCAGCTCCGCTACTCGGTCGGCGTGCAGCACCAGTGGACGGAGACCGTGAACGTCGGCATGGCCTTCGAGTACGCCGACTACGGCAGGGCGAAGGTCCGGTATACCAAGGCGGCCACCGGTGACGTGCTGGGCGAATACTCGGACAACAACCTCTTCTTCCTGGCGTTCAACCTGAACTGGAAGGCGCGCGGGGCACGCTGACCGCAGCGGTGCGCGCGGCGGGAGCTTCGCCGCCGGGCGTCAATCCGGGCCGCAGAGATAGTTGTGCGGATCTATGCAGGCGGGATTCTCGGCCTGGCAGCCCGGGCGCGTGTCACCCTCCGCGCAGACGGGCGCCGCTACATCCGGCTGGTCCTCGGGCAGCTCCCCGGGCCCGTAGGTCGCGGTGCAGGCGGTCAGCATCAGCAGGAGCCAGAGAAGGATCAGGGCTCTCATGTCGACTCCTCGCGGCAGAGGTCTTCCGACGTCACGGTCGATCGATAGTTTACAAGCGCGCGATCCCACCTAACATCCCCGCCCACCTTGGACTCCGGGGCGTCCTCCGTGAAGCTGGGAAAGCGCGTTCGAACCACGTGGCTCGTCATCCTCGCGGGCGTCGCCCTCGCGTGGACCGGCTGTGCCATGCAGTCTAGGCGGGCGATCGAGACCGAGCGGCTGCTCGCCGCCGCGGGCTTCCAGATGCAGTTCGCCGACACCCCCCGGAGAGTCGCCCAGCTCGAGGCGCTGGAGCAGCGCAAGCTCGTCTCCCAACCACGCGACGCGAGCGTCTACGTCGTCTACGCGGATGCGCGCTGGTGCGAGTGCCTGTATGCGGGGACGGAGCAGGCGTACCGGCGCTACCGGAAGCTGGCGCTCCATAGGCAGGCAGGGGAGGCGGAGAGCCTGGCTCCCGTCGAGAGCGGCGGCCCGCCCCTCGACTGGGTGACGTGGGGTCCATGGGGGCCGTGGTGGTAGGGTGGTCCCGCACGAGTGATGGGCGCTCCCCATGTCCCCCGTGATCCGAAGGCGGCTCCTCTACGCGGCCGGAATCCTGCTCGGCCTGTTGCTTCTAAGCTACGTCGGCATCCGAGTGGCCCTCGGCCGGCTCGTCTCGGCACCCTACGCTGCGGAGCGCCTTTCGGCCCTGCTGGGAGTCGAGGTGACGGTCGGGTCGGTCGCCATCGGGCTCCGGCCGGGCGCGGTGGTCCTTTTGGAAGACGTCGCCATCGGGACGGCGATTCACGCGCGCAGGGTCGAGGCGGGTGTCCGGCTGCGCCCGCTGTTCGACGGCGACGTCGAGGCCAGCCGATTTCGCTTGGACGGCTTGACACTGCCCGTCGAGCGAGGCGCGGATGGTGGGCTCGAACTCGCCGGTCTGGCCTCCGAGACGACGACCGGCGATGCCTCGAGATCGCTTCCCTCCCTTCCCGACGTCGAGATTCACGGCGCTGCGATCGAGATCCTGGATCGCGCGACCTTCGGCGAGGAGGCCGAGCCGATTTGGCTGGCCATCGACCACCTCCATTTCTGGGATCTCCGCGAAGGGGAGACCGCTCGATTCGAGA
>JBDHHQ010000271.1:0-4798 GCA_039589315.1 Gemmatimonadota bacterium | reverse complement strand
CCCGGACCTACGAGTGCGTGTGTCCGTGCCTCGGTCGAGACTTCCGGCGATTACCCACGTGGACTACTCCGCGCGCATCCAGACAGTGGACCGGGAGCGGCACGGCCGGTATGCGCGCCTGATGTGGAGGTTCTACGAGAGGACCGGGTGCCCGGTCATCGTGAACACCAGCTTCAACATCCGTGGAGAGCCCATCGTAGGCACGCCCGAGGACGCCTTCCGGTGCTTCATGGCCACGCACATGGACTGTCTGGTTCTGGAGGACCACGTGCTCCTCAAAGCCGAACAGCCGGCGGGCATCCTCCTGGACGCCGAAGCGTACCGGGATCAGTACGAGTTGGACTGATGAACGGACCGAGACCACCGAGATTGCAGCTATGCTGATCACCACGAAACGACGGAGTCGTGCCACGGCGAGAGCCTTCGCTCTGGTCATGGGCCTCTGCCTGGGTCTGTTGACCGCGGGTGGTGCGTTCGCGCTGGGCAGCGCAATGTGGCCCATCTGGGGCGTGGCAGCCCTGTTCGGAACGGGTGCCATCGGTTGGTGGAACCGTCGCGCCGCCGAACGGGGGCTCGAGGCGTGGAACACACTGGCCCGCGCCGTCGCCCGGCTCGCCCGCCTCGCCCTCACGGGAGCGGCGTTTCTGGTCATCGTCCTGGCCGGTGTGGCCGGAAGCCACCTCCCTTGGCTGCCTCCCGATCCGGGCGCTTCGGGGTGGCTGCGGAGGAGCGGCGAAGGGAGCCGCGCGTTCGAGAGCCAATCGAACTTCTCCTCCTCCGGCGGCAGCTGGGGGCGGACCGTGGCAGCCTGGGCTCGTCGGTCCGGAAACCTCTGGGTGTGGGCGCTGATCCCGCCCCTGCTCCTGCTCAGCCGCATCCAGCTCGCCAACCAGCGGAGTCTCGGTGGAGCGACCTACACGCTCTACTGACCAACGGCGACGGATGCGAATGCTCAGAACCACGCTGGCCCTGCTGGGGGGCGTCCTCGCGCTCGCCGTGACGCTCGTCGTGGGGGTGGTGACGCTGCCGTTCTGGCTCGTCTCCTCCCTGACGGCCGGCCTCGCGGCGCTCCTCGAGCCCGCCTCACTAAGTCAAGGTGATATAATCGAATACGACCCTGACCTCGGGTGGAAGGTGAAGGCGAATCAACGGTGCTTCGTGCGGGATCTGGCCGAGGACCCACACCGGGTGACCACCGACGCTCACGGGTGGCGAGGGCGGGACGGGGCCGCCGAGGCCGACGTCGTGGCGTTCGGTGACTCCTTCGCATTCGGAGACGGAATCGACGACGCCGGGTTCTTCGCCCACCACGGCGGGGCCGTCACGATCAAGGCGGTGGGAGCCCCGGGCTACAACATGGTCCAGGGATTGCTGCTCATGCGGCGGCTCGCTCCTGAGCTGACGGGCAAGACCGTGGTCTGGCTCGTCTACCTGGGCAACGACCTGGCGGACAACCTCCGCCCCGAGATGGACGGGTACCGCACGCCATTCCTACGTAGAGCGGAAGACACCGGAAGCTGGCACATACACACGGGTCACCTGGGACCCCAGCCGTGGACGTTCCCGACCCGGCTCCGGGCCCACGAGCTATTCATGGAGATCGCTACGGGGGCCCACCTCGGCCGTCGGGCCTTCGCCGCCGCCGAGCACCTCATCGGTGAAGCACGGGACGTCCTGGAAGGAGTGGGGGCTCGGCTGGTGGTCGTGAGCGTGCCCGACCTCTCGCCGCTCAGCAAACGATGGATGGAAGATGCGGTGGCCGCTCGGCCTGATCTCGCCGACTGGGACTCGGCTCTCCCCGACCGTGAGCTGGCCGCCATCTGCCGGCGGCTCGCCGTGCGGTTCCTGCCGCTCGCCAGCCGGTTGAGCGAGTCCGACTACAGGGACTTCGACGTACATTGGAACGAGGAGGGCAGTCGAAAGGTGGGCGCGATCCTCGCTCGGGTTCATGCCGATCCCCCGCCAGAGCCGACCGAGAAGCCGTCCGGCTCTCCAGCCACGAGGATCGCGAGTTGAGCGCGTCGTCCGGGCCGCCGGACTTCGGGCAGGTGATTCGTGCAGCCACGATGACATCACCGGTGGCGCCGCGCGGGCGGCAAAACGACTCCACGACGGGCTCCGCCTGATCGGCCACGACTCGACCATGTACGTGGCCCGCAAGCGTGGCGCGGACCCCTCGGTCGTGGCGTTCCAACCGCGGTCGGAGCCCATGGTCCGGGTGGCACGAAGGCTCAGGCGACGTCGCATCGAGCGTGACTATCGGCCCTACCGGAGCCTGCAGGTGGTAGGGAGCGGGAAGTTCTCCGACGACCGCACGCCCTACGGGTCCGAGCCCGCGGCCCAACTGCCGCCCGCCGACGTCGTCAACCTGCATTGGACCGCCGACTTCATCGACGTGGGCGAGTTCCTGGGTGCGCTCGTGCCCTCGCTCCCGGTGTTCTGGACGCTCCACGACATGAACCTGTTCACGGGCGGATGCCACTACGATCGAGAGTGCGGTCGTCATCGGTCCGGTTGTGGCCGCTGTCCGAATCTGGGCTCGACGAAGGAGAAGGACCTTTCCAGGGAGATCTGGGAACGCAAGGAGCGAGTATTCGGCCGACTCGCAGCGGATCGCCTCCACATCGTGACTCCCAGCCGCTGGCTCGCCGCAGAGGCCGAGGCGAGCGCGCTCTTCCGGGGTCGCTTTCCCGTCACCGTCATCCCCTACGGGCTCGATACGGATCTCTTCACACCGCGGGACTACCGAGCTGCAAGAGAGATACTGGGCCTCCCGGTCGACGCCCGGGTGGTGCTGTTCGTGGCCCACTCGGTGGGCTGGCAGCGGAAAGGCTTCCCGTTGTTGCTCGAGTCTCTCGGGCTCCTCGGAGACCTTCCCGGACTTCACCTCATGGCCCTGGGAGCCGGTCAGGCGAGCCACGAGGTACCGGTCCCCTCTCTGCACCTGGGGTTCGTGGAGAACGAGCGGCTCGTGTCCATGATCTACAGCGCGGCGGACGTCTTCGTGATCCCGTCCGTCCAGGACAACCTGCCCAACACGGTGCAGGAGGCCATGGCGTGCGGCACCCCGGTCGTGGGCTTCGACGCCGGTGGCGTGCCCGACATGGTTCGGGACGGCGTCACCGGTCGCCTGGCCAGCGTCGGTGACCCGCGGGACCTGGCGCGGGCCCTGAGGACGGTGCTCGAGGACCGAGAGGGTTCTCGCCGCATGGGCTTGGAAGGTCGTCGGGTGGCGCTGGAGGAGTATGCCCTGGAGGTCCAGGCTCGCGCATACGCGGCTCTCTACGCCGGGTCGAGCGGGATTGGTCCACCTCGGAGGCTCGTGCGAGCGCCGAGTCCCTGGCTGCCGGCGTGAAGGGACGCCCGCCCGGGCCGTGCCCGTCTCTCGTGGATCTGCCGCCACCTCCCGACGGTCGGGAGGGCTGGCCGTGGACCGAGTCCTCGCCGAGCGCGCCAGCCACGACTCCCGACGGGCAGGCATGGCCCCGCATCACCGTGGTGACGCCATCGTACAACCAGGCGGCGTTTCTCGAGGCCACGATCCGGTCCGTCCTGCTCCAGGGCTATCCTGACCTCGAGTACATCGTCATGGACGGCGGCAGCACGGACGGGAGCGTGGAGATCATCGAGCGCTACGCGCCGTGGATCACCTTCCGGAGGAGTGGATCCGACAGGGGTCAGAGCGATGCCATCAACCGGGGATTCTCCAGGGCCAGCGGGACCGTTATCGGGTGGCTGAACTCCGACGACGTGTACTATTCCGGCGCGCTGGCGACAGCGGGCGCGGCGTTGGCGGATGGAGCGGCGGACATCTTCGTTGGGGCGATGGACAAAGTGCTGGTGCAGGGTGGGGCGGTCGAATTCGTGAGGCGCTCTTCTCCCCACGAAGGCGCCGCCTTTCATCATTTCCCGATCTACGCCGATGGACGGCGGCACGGCTTCCACTTCACTCAGCCCCCGTCGCTGTGGACGCGTGACCTCTGGGAACGAACCGGAGGGTTGGATGAGCGGTACCACTATCAGATGGATCGAGAATGGCTGAACCGGGCGCTCGCGGCGGGAGCCCGCGTCCGGACCGACGATGCGGTGCTGGCACGCTTCACCCTGCACCCCGGCTCCAAGAGCAAGGACTTCGTCCACCGATTCCAGCGTGAGCGGGTCCAACTCTATCTGCGACTGGCGCGGGAGCCCGGCTTCAGAGCGATCCCCTGCTTGCTCCACGCCCTCCACCCCCTCCAACAGGTGCTCGGGTATCGAGCGAGTCAGGCGCGGGAGCGGGGCCAGACCGTGCGATCGATCACCTTTAGTACGGGCGCCCGGGCCCTGTCCGCCTTGCGCCGGACCGTGCCCGGGCTCCGGGGCGACAGGACTGTCCGCTCCGCGACCGTCATGTACCCGAGCGTTGCGAAGGAGCGAAGAGTCCCATGACCGAAGTGGTCGGAGACGGTATCCACGCGGAGACCCGTCATCAGGACGGGTACGGCGGCCCCGAATTGCCGACGTACGAGGGACCACGAGTGGACCTCATCGGCATCGGAGTGCAGAAGGCAGCCACGACGTGGCTGTTCAGGAACCTGACCGATCATCCCGATGTGGCCATGGCGCTCGAGGGTCGGCCGACCCGGAAGGAGCAGAATTTCTTCAATCGGCACTACGAGCGGGGATACGGATGGTACGACCAGAATTTCGAGGCCGGCCGCCTGAACTCGGAGTTCTCGGTGCTCTACTTCCACGACGCCAACGTGCCGGACCGGCTCTACCGGTACAACCCCGAAGCGAGGCTCTTGCTCTGCCTGCG
>JBDHHQ010000270.1:0-3244 GCA_039589315.1 Gemmatimonadota bacterium | reverse complement strand
CTGAGTCGTCCAGCTCGCTAGGGTCTCAAGCACCTTGCTATTACCCCACAGTGTAGCATAATAGGTTCAGCCCTCCAGCCCTCAAGACAAAGAAGCCCCCATGTCCTACCTCGGAGAGTTCGAGCAGCTCATCCTCTTCTCGGTACTCGAGCTGGGCGATGACGCGTATGGAGTGGCCATCCGGGAGATGATCGAGGAGCGTACTGGCAAGGCGGTCTCGTCCGGAGCGATCTACACCGCCCTGGGCCGCCTGCACGAACGGGGGTTCGTCTCGGTCCGGGTTGACGCGCCGTCCGACGGCCGGGTCGGTCGTCCCCGCAAGTACTACACGCTCGAGCCGTCGGGCGCGCGGGCGCTACAGGCGACGTATTCAAGGGTCCAGGCGATGGCCGGCGGCCTGATCCCGAAGCTGACCGAGTTGGCAGAGCGATAGGCAGATGTCGGCACCAGCGCTGCTCCGCCTGCTCGCCGGGTTGCTGATCCGGGGCCGGCACGCGCGGTTCCTCCTGGCCGAGCTGGACGAGACGTTCGAGCGTGACATCGAGCGCGGACGCTCACGGATGCGCGCCCGTCGGCGATACGTCGTGAACACGCTCGCCTCCGCCCTCAGCCTATGGAGATGGACCATGCGCATCCGCATCCCCCGCCCGGGCACCCCCTGGCTCGACGTGAAGCTCGGGCTCCGCATGCTGCTCAAGCAGCCGGGGCTCACGCTGGTAGCGGTCTTTGCGCTCTCGATCGGGATCCCGGCGAGCCTGATCCCCTTCCACCTCATCGATTCGCTGCAGGTCGCGCTGCCGTTCGACGAGGGGGATCGGATCGTCGGACTGCGAAACCGGAACGTGGCCGAGGGGCGCACAGCGATACGCGCGCTCCACGACTTCTTTGTCTGGAGGGACGAGCTGACCACGTTCGAGGCCATCGGCGCGGCCCGCACCGATCCCTACAACGTGATCTCGGAAGACGGACGCGCGGCGCCGGTTCGTGGGTCCGAGATCACCGCGTCCGCCTTCGAGATTCTCCGCCTGCGCCCGATCCTGGGAAGGTCCCTGATCCCGTCGGACGAGGTTCAGGGTGCGCCGGACGTGGTCGTGATCTCACACGAGGTCTGGCAGACGCGCCTCGCGGGGGATCCCGATGTGGTGGGGACCACGATTCGCATCGGCACGGTGCCTCATGAGGTCGTGGGGGTCATGCCAGAGGGCTTCATGTTCCCCATGCGGGACCTCCTGTGGCTGCCCCTCCGCGACCAGCCGACCGACTTCGAGCGCGGGATGGGACCCGACATCGTGATGTTCGGCCGCCTGGCCGACGGCGTTTCGGTCGAAGAGGCCCAGGCCGAGTTGTCGACCATCGGCCTCCGGATGGCGAGCGAGTTTCCGGATACCCACGAGCACCTGCGCCCCCAGGTGATGGGGTACACGGCCATGTTGGTCGGGCTGGACAAAGGCGACCTGGCCGAGATGTACCTGATCCAGCTCATCGTGCTGGCGCTGTTGGCCATCGTCTGCGGGAACGTGGGAACGCTGGTCCTGGCCCGGACGGCCACCCGGTCCAACGAAATCGCGGTCCGCACGGCGCTGGGCGCGAGTCGTGGACGGATCGTGTCGCAACTGTTCGTCGAGTCGCTGTTACTCGCCGTCGTCGCGACGGGCGTCGGCCTCGTTCTCGGGGATCGGTTCGCGGTCGCGTTCATGAATCGGGCCTTTCTCGAGGCACCCTTCTGGTTCGACTTCGGAGTCAAGCCCCGAACGGTCGGGGTCGGGCTGTCCGTCGCAGTGTTCTGCGCGGGCATCGCCGGAGTGGTGCCAGCGCTCAAGGCGACGGGACGCCATGTGCAGCGCAACCTACAGCGGGCCACGACCGGATCGGGGATTCGGTTCGGCGTGGGGTCGTCGCTCCTCATCATCGCCGAGGTTGCGCTGGCCATCGGGTTCCTGACGATGGGCGGTGCAGTGTCCGGGAGCCTCCTGGCGGGATCTACCGTCGAGCGGGGAATCGAGCGCGACGAGTATCTGATGGCCATCAGCGTTGCCGACTTTGCCGACCAGGTGGCCAGTGCGCACGAAGAGCTGGCCCGACGCCTCGAGGCGGAGCCGGGCGTGCGTGGCGTGGCCATGGGCAGCCGGCTGCCCGGGATGCAGCACCCGGGACGCCGCGTGGAGGTCGAGGGCGAGGACCAGGGTGAGGACGTTCGGGGTCACGAGGTCCGGCGCGCCGTCGTCGACGTCGGCTTCTTCGACGGTTTCGGGCAGTCGGTCCTGGAGGGCCGGGACTTCACCACAGCCGACCTGATCGGCACGATCGACGAGAACCGCACCGCCGTGATCGTGAACACCGCGTTCGTGGAGCACGTGCTGGGCGGGCGGAACCCCGTCGGGCGCCGGGTGCGGTACGTGGTTCCCGAGGATGAAGAGCCCGGGCCGTGGTACGAGATCATCGGGGTCGTCGGGCACCTCGGGATGAACGAGCTCGACCCCCTGCGAGATGAGGGCCTGTACCATCCGGGAGCGCCTGGCGAAATCCACCCCCTGCTCGTGGCGACCCACGTGGGCGACGACCCGCTGGCGTTTACCGCCCGCCTGCGGGGAATCACGCGCGAAGTCGATGCCGATGCGATGATCCAGTACCCGCACGTCCTGGCCGAGGCGCCCAACGGCGCGCGGGACGCGACTCGGTACGGCACCGTCGTCCTCCTCTTCGTCTCAGCAATCGCCATCCTGCTCTCGGGGGCCGGACTCTACGCGCTCATGTCGTTCACGGTGTCCCAGCGTACCCGGGAGATCGGAATCCGCACCGCGCTGGGCGCACGTCCGGGCAGCATCGTGACCGCCATCGCGAGGCGCGCCTTCTTCCAGCTCCTGGCGGGGGTCATTCTCGGCGTGGTGGCGGGCCGGTGGCTGATCTTCGAAGTCGTCGACGATGCCGCCGAGCGGGTGGACGGCCCTCTGATGCTCGCGACCTTCGCAGCCTTCATGATGGTAGTCGGGATGGTGGCCTGCCTCGGGCCGACACTGCGAGGGTTGAGGATTCGGCCGGTGGAGGCGCTCAAGGAGGGGTAGGAGCGGGTCCACCCGCACGGCACCCTGATTGGGTGAGGATCGGCGTCTTGCACGGACGCTTGCATGAGATCGGGTAGGGCGCGGCCGGGTGTCCCGGCCGCCGCCCTCCCACACCACCGGACGTACGGTTCCGTATCCGGCGGTTCACGCGATGCGCTTGAGTCTCCGTTGCTCCTGTAGGA
>JBDHHQ010000269.1:0-2215 GCA_039589315.1 Gemmatimonadota bacterium | reverse complement strand
CGGCCCAATCCGGCCGGCCGTCGAGGAAGTCGTCCAGCCCGCGGCGGTAGACGTCCATGCGCCCTTCGGCCACGCCGCCGTCCCGTGGCAGCGTCAGCTCGTTGAAATCCACGGCGATCGTCGGCACGTCGAGATCGGGGAAGATCGACGCATTCATGGTCATGCCCGGCAGCAGCAGGCCGATCTCGCGCTTCGCGGTGTGCGCCGTAACTTTTGTGGCCATGGCTCCAGTCTGCTCGCACTGTGACGTCGAGCTCCAGCCCGACGCGCAATTCTGCTTTCGCTGCGGTCGCCGTGCCGATGCCGCCTTCGAGTGGGACGTCACCACGGGTGAGCGACTCGCCGCGGCGCTCGGATCCGACTTCAGCCTGATCGGCGAGCTGGGCCGCGGCGGATTCGCCGTGGTGTACTCGGTGCGCGACCGGGCCCGCAACCGCTACCTGGCGGTCAAGGTCATGCGGCCCAGCCTGCTCACGGCGAAGCCCCTCAAGGAGCGGTTCCGCCGCGAGGCGGAGCTCGTCTCCCGACTCGATCACCCGAACATCCTGCCCGTCCTGTTCACCGGCAAGGGCTCGGGGTTGGACTACTACGCCATGCCCCGGGTACAGGGTGACTCGCTGCGGGAGCGGCTGGATCGCGAGGGGAAGCTCCCGGTGAAAGAGGCCCTGCGAGTGTTCGGCGAACTCGCCCGCGGGCTGGAGTACGCGCACCGCAACGGCGTGGTGCACCGTGACGTGAAGCCGGCGAACATCATGCTCGATCGCAAGGGCAGGATCTCGATCCTGGACTTCGGGGTGGCCAAGGCGCTCACGGTGCGAGGCGGTACGATCTCCATCACCGGCGAGGTCGTGGGGACCGCGGAGTACATGAGCCCCGAACAGGCGCAGGGGGTCACCGATGTCGACCACCGCTGCGACATCTACAGCCTGGGCGTCCTGGGCTGGGAGATGCTCACCGGCGAGGTTCCCTTCCTGGGCGATACCGTCCACGACACGCTGAGAATGCACGTGAAGCACCCCATCCCCGATGTGCGGGGGAAGCGCCCCGATACGCCCCCGGCGTTTGCCTCGACCCTGCGGCGCTGCATGGCCAAGGAGCCTGAGGGGCGGTGGCCCGATGCCGCCTCGGCGGCCCGGGCGGCCGGCGCCAAGATCTGAGCCTGAAACCCTTCTCCCGTTGACTCCGTAGGGTCCCGCAGTTACGCTTAACGCCGTTAACTTAACGACGTTAAGTCGATTGATTTGCTTGGGTTTAACGGTGGTTCACTGACCAGGGAGCTGGAGCGAGCATGGCTGGGAAAGAGAACGCTGGCGATCGCGCGGGCGACGTCGAGGGGGCCATCCTCGAGGCCGCCCGCGATCTGCTGGCCGAGAAGGGGCTGCAGGGGCTCTCCATGCGCGTGGTAGCCGAGCGCGTGGGCGTGAGCGCCACCGCCATCTATCACTACTTCGAGAACAAGCAAGAGCTGGTGGAGCGCGTGGTGCGGCAGGGCTTCCAGCGGTTCGGGGAGTACATCGAGCAGGGGATGCGTGCCCACCCGCTGGGCTCGCTGGAGCGCGTCCGGGCCGTGGGAGAGGCGTACCTGCAGTTCGCGCTGGAGAACCAGGCCCACTTCCGGGTGCTGTTCAATCTGGAGCGCCCCCACCCCCACACGATCGAAGATCTACCGGAGGGCGGCGGCTATGGTCTGCTGCGCCGCGCCGTGGTGGACGCCATGGAGTCGGGCGCGATGCGGTCGATCGACCCGGATCTCATGGTCATGTACCTGTGGAGCCTCACCCACGGCCTGCTGATGATCTCGCTGTCCTGTCAGATCGAGCACTGTCCGGAGTTCGAGTCGGACACGATGGCGCGCACGCCGCTGGACATGTTCCATGCGTTCGGGCCGCTCGTGCGGGAGGGCGTGCTGGGAACGGCAGACCTGACGGTTGGGGCGCCGCCGCCTGACGGTGCGGCGGGGGAGGAGTAGGCCATGCAGACGTGGATCAGATATCTGACCCTGCTCGCGCTGCCGCTGCTGGGCGTGCTGACGGTGCAGGGTGCCGCGGCCCAGGAGCCCGCGGCCGAGACGTATTCGCTCGGCCAGGCGATGCAGACCGCCCTGGCCAACAGCCAGACCATTGAGGATGCGGAGTACGGGCTCGCAATCGCCAAAGAGCAGGTGAAAGAAGCCTGGGGGAGTGTCCTCCCCGACATCTTCGCGAGCGCCTCGTAC
>JBDHHQ010000268.1:0-2263 GCA_039589315.1 Gemmatimonadota bacterium | reverse complement strand
GGCCTCGAAGGATGGACGTTCGAGCAGTTCTCGACGGTGATGCGCGACGGTATCCGCCCGGACGGTACCAGCATTCGGGCCCCGATGAACACCGTGATGCCCTATGCCCAGCGCATGACGGACGTGGAGCTGGAGGCATTGTGGACGTATCTCCGGTCCCTGCCGCCGGTTCCCAGCCGCGACCGAAGCACGGCTGGAACGTAGAGACCGCGCCAGCGGATCCATGTGCACATGGGACTGCGACAGAACGAGGGGACGCTTATGGGGACACAGTCCGTTGATGCGGATGAAGCCCCCGGGGATCGCTCCTTTGACTCATCGCTTACGCCGACCAGTCAATCAGATGCACCGGCACAGCGTTTGGCGGATGCTGGGGATCTGCTTGATCTGTGGCCTGTCGGGTAGGGAGGCAGGGGGGCAGGCACCGACCCCTGATCTGGTCTTGCCGACCATCGCTGATCCTGCGTTTGCCGCAGGTGAGGGTCCGGTCGTCTTGATGGACGAGGGCCATTTCAACGCTCACATCGCGGAGGGGAGTGATCGGCCCTTCATGGAGTTTCTTCGCCGGGACGGCTACCGGGTGTCACGACTCGCGACGCTTGACCGGGATTCGCTGGACGCGGCTCAGGTGCTGGTGATCCCGATGCCGTTGGCCGAGCGGAATCGCATCAGGGGGAACGCCGACACATTCTTCGATCCGCAGCTGACGGACTTCGATCTACCGAACCCGTCCGCGTTCTCGCGGGAGGAGATCGCAACCATAGTTGATTGGGTGGCCGAAGGTGGCGCTCTGCTGTTGATGGCGGACCACATGCCGGTCGCAGGAGCCGTGTCTGATCTTGCTGCGGCGTTTGGTCTTCACGTGAGGAATGGGCACGCCGGCGAGCCATCCGGAGGATGGGGCGGGATGTTCAGGCGGTCGGAGGGTCTACTCCACGAACACCCGATTGCGCGGGGTCGGTCGGAGTCGGAGAGAGTCGACTCGATCAAGACCATGGGCGGTTCTGCCTTCTCGGCGGCGGCAGACGTCGAGCCGCTCATGGTACTACCCGAGTTCATCGTATCTCGCGAGCCGACCCGGTTCCGGCGGTTCACGGCGGATACTCCCACGGTCCCCGTGGGGGGTTGGTTTCAGGGAGTAGCTCAGCGTCGAGGGCGGGGGCGAGTGGTGTTCTTGGCGGAGGCGGGAATGTTCTTCGGGCATTTGAGCTCGTACACGGTGTGCCGGGACGAAGAGGTGTGTCAGGTCGATCCTGCCGCCAACCAGAACCCGCAATTCCTTTTGAACACGATGCACTGGCTTTCGGGTCTCCTCGACACACGCTGAGCGGCACGTAGGTACGGGGTCAGTCGACTCCTCGGCGGGGCGGCGGTGAGCAGCCCGCTGAGCCCGCCGTCACGACTGCGACTTGGTAGACCTCGGGCCGAGGTCATTGCCTAAGTCGAGATGAGCATATGGACTGGCTTCCCTGTCGCCACCGTAGACTTCCTCGCTCCAACCGAGGGCTGTCAGAGCGCCAGGACCGAAACGGCGGCGAGGAGCGAGGCTCCGCTCATGCAACGAGCTCGTGCAATCATGGTTCTTTTTCCTCCTCTTCGTCGGCTGGCGGGCAGAATCCGTTGCTCGACAACGGCAAAGTCAAGGTGCGTGGCCACCTGTGCACCATGTTCCCGTCTCCGTCCCGGTAGAACAACTCCCGCCCACTTTGCGCCCAGACCGACTCGCTTCCACCCCGTCCGAACCAGGACCCGAACCTACTGATGGAGAGGCGAGCGTAGCCGCTGCTGGCAGGAGGTCCACTTTCGGGAAGCCTCGCGTTCGGACTCGGCCAGAAGCTGCATCCGCCGATCCTGGCTGAGGCAGGCCTTCAGGTTTCCTCGCACGTACTCCAGCAGCTCGGTCCAGGTGATCCGCCACACCCGCACCGTGCCGTCCAGCGAGCCAGTGACGACGCGGCTGCCGTCCGGGCTGAACGCCACCCCCGTCACCGGCCCATCGTGACCGGCAAGCTCGATCGGATCTTCCCTACCGTCCAGTCGCCAGATTCGAGCCGTTCCTTCGCTCGTTCCGGCAACCACGCGGTCGCCAGTCGGACTGAAGGCTACACTCCGGATGTGCGCATTCTCGCCCCGCAGGACGATCGGCTTGCCGTCTCCGCCAAGTGGGAACAGGCGTAGATCGCCCGACTCGGATCCGACCGCCACCCAACGCCCGTCCGGACTGAATTCGGCATCGCGGACGAAATAGCTACCCCGAAACGAC
>JBDHHQ010000267.1:0-2297 GCA_039589315.1 Gemmatimonadota bacterium | reverse complement strand
CTCGCCGAAACGGGCGGGAACTCGTTCACGCAAGTGCAGAAGGTCGGCGTTGGTAGCTCGGGAATCCGTCACGACGAGACGGGGAGTCGGGTGGCCCCGGGCGGTTCCCCACCCGGGGCTCCCACAGATCCGGACGTGCGCGCTAACGCATCCGGCTCCTCGGAGACATGGTTTCGCTACGCTCGGTAGACCGAGTGGATCACGCGAGCCGGAGGCAGCGGGTAGCGCTGGAGGAGCGAGGCGAATCGCTCCCAGCTCATCCGTCGGCGCCCGCCGCGGCGGTCGAGCCATCTGCGCCACACCCGGGCGACTGCGTGACGCAGACGCTGGAGTGCGCGACAGTTGCCCGTGACGCCATAGTAGGCGTCGTGCCCCCGCAGTTTGCTCGTGAGCACTCGGTGCTGGTACTCCACCGGGTCATGCCGGTGTTTCTGGCACCAGGCCGCGATCGACTGCACGGCTCGGTTGAAGCGGCTCTTCGACGTCTTCCGTTGAACGACTGGGCGTCCCTTGCGGGACCAGCCCCAGTACCAGGTAAACCCGAGGAAGTCCAGGGTCCCCGGTCCCGTCCGTCGGTCGTCGTCGTCCCGACTCCGCCGCTGGCCACCACGGAAGTCCACCAGGCGGGTCTTCTCGGGGTGGATGGTCAGCCCGAACTGGGCGAACCGGCGCGGCAAGGCTTCCAAGATCCGTTGGGCGTCCTTCTCGTTCGCACAGACGATCGCGAAGTCGTCGGCGTAACGGATCAAGGTCCCTGGACCCAGCAGTGCTGGGCGCACGGTGTCGTAGAACCACTTGTCGAGTACCTCATGGAGGTACACGTTGCCGAGCAGTGGGGAGATCACTCCCCCTTGAGGTGTGCCGGCCTCAGGGTGCTGGAGTTGGGTGCCTTCCAGCACTCCTGCGTTCAGCCACTTGCCGATCGCGCGCAAGATCACCCCGTCGCGTACCCGTCGGCCGAGGAAGGTCCTCAAGTGCCCGTGATCGAGCGTATCGAAGAAGCTCCGAATGTCCGCGTCGATCACCCAGCCGCCCCCTACATCCATCGTGGCTTTCCACAGCGCTTCCGTCGCCTGGTGGGCCGAGCGAGCAGGGCGAAACCCGTACGAGCAGCCGTAGAACTCCTGCTCGTAGATCGCTTCTAGCACCATCGTTACGGCGCGCTGCAGGACCTTGTCCTCGAAGGTCGGGATCCCGATGGGCCGGGTCTTGCTCCCGTCTCCCTTCGGGATGTGGACGCGTCGGACCGCCGGCGCTCGATACGTCCCCGCCTTGAACCGCTCGAGTAGCTGCCCGAGGTTCTCGTCGAGGTCGTTCTTGTAGTCGGCGGCTGTTTGGCCGTCCACACCGGGCGCCCCGTCCTTACGGGTCCGCCGGTAGGCCGCCTCCAGGAATTCCACGTCGATGCAGTGGGCTAGCGTTCGCAGGCCCTCATTACGGATCTGCCTCGCCCGTTCCGCTATCTGTCGCAGTTTCGTTGAGACTTGCACAGGGTTCGGTGTCCCTTTGTCTTTCCCTCCAACAGGTCCATGTCTCCGGCGCCCCCTTTCCTCCGCTGGGTCCCCTGGGGCGGGTTCCCCTGCTTCGTCGGTCGTATGGGGCGCTCCGACTCCCCGTCGTCCTTCTCTCCGCGCTTCGTTTCCTCGCTTGGAGGTACCATCGTGCGCTCCGGTGTTTGCCACGCACCGCCCGGAGCGCCACGGTGCGCAGGTCTGGGATTGGGGTCGGGCTCCCTTGGGCCGGCGATTTCGATGGAGACGACGGGGCCTCCCTAGGTTCCTGGGCGACCCCTTGGCACGCGGGCTGGCTCTCTGACCCCGGCGGGACCGCCTGCACCTCGCCTTGTACGGTGTGGCGGTGCTGCCTTCTGCGAATGTCCAGGGCATCGGCTCCCGCACCCGTGATAGTCTCGAGGCTCGATCGCTTCGCCCGCGGTGCATCCTGTGTACGCTTCGCAGCGCTGGTCGCCCAGCGCTACGCAACACTCGGTTCCGGCTGGTGGCTAGCCTTTGCCGGGCAGGCTTCTCAGCCTACTGGGTCGCGATGTGAGGTTTCCGCTCACGACTTAGGTCTGCATTCGCACCTCCTTGTCGCGTTAGCTTTCCCCTCACCCAGGCTTTGCCTGGCGCACGGACATTGTATATGCCTGCCGCTGAGGGACTTCCGACCGTCGAAAGCGGTCCCTAAACTCGCTGGACTACTTCAGTATCTGGAGAGGGCACATTTGGCCTTCATTGGGCAGGCTCATCGATTCCCTCGGGCGACATCCGCCGTCGGATCCAGAGTGCGACGCTGAC
>JBDHHQ010000266.1:0-2300 GCA_039589315.1 Gemmatimonadota bacterium | reverse complement strand
CCGCGGATGCAGTTGCTGCAGGGGGAAGTGCCGTACGAAGTACCGTACCTTGCCCGAATACTCCTGGAGGAGGGTGGGATAGATCTCGGCGTGGTACCGCTTACAGAAAGGGCAGTCGTAGTCGGTGTACTCGACGATCGTCACAGGCGCGTCGGCAGGGCCTTGAAAGGATCGGTCCTCGAGTCCGCTCATGGCCCCCGAGAAGATCACCCGCTCGGCCACGGACCGGCGACCGAGCCCGAAGCCGACGCCAAGGGCCAGGAGGACGACCAGCGGATACAGCCAGCGGGACGCCCGATACCAACCGGATGTCCCCCCGGGAGCGGGTTGTTCGCCTGCCCCATCGTCCGCGTCGGACGCCTCCGAGCTGGCCCAATCCGCGTCGAGGGCCTCCCGATCCGTGTCGGCGGCGTCCGAGCCGGCCCCATGGGCGTCGGAGCCGTCCGAGCCTGCCAGTTCGACTCCGGAAGCCCCAGGCCGCTGAGCCTCGGCTTCGTGGGCCTCCGGCCCGGTCTCTTCGGGGTCACCCCCCTCCGGCTCGTTCTTCTCGGGGTCGCGCGGTACGGATGCGTCCCCCCCCGCACCGGTCCCGCCCGTCATTCCGGGGTCCTGATCCGATTCGGCCACTCGTCAAACCTCCAACCCTGGTGACTTGCCGGGCCCGACTGCGGCTGGCCTCACCGTCTGCCCGACCCTGGGGGCAGGCGGTAGTCCAGCGGCGGGTCCCGGTCCCCCACCAGCGAGATGTATTCGTAGTCGGGCCCACGGCTTTCGTGGTGCTCGACCCAGGCAGCTTCGATGATCTCCGGCTGCAAGAACAGATCCACCGCGGTCGTGGCGAGCGTCTTGGCTGCCACCAGCATTCCCTTGGTGCCGATGCTCGTGCCCCCGGCCGCGACGGCCTGCCAGCTATGTGCGGCAGTCCCCGGTACCCACGTAGCGGTCGCCAGCCCGGCCGTCGGAACCGTCCAACTCACGTCCCCGACGTCGGTGGATCCGGACACGCTCCCCTCGAGGGTAAGCGGCTGGACCTCGGCAGCGGAGCCCAGGCCCGGCGCATCGTCGGGCAGCGACGTCCGGAGCGTCTCCGCGAACGCCCGCTCGTCGTCGTCGTATGCCACGCCCCCGACCCGTTCCAGGTTGGCCTGCATGACCTCTGCCATGGTCACGTTGGGCAGGAGGTTGTAGATGCCGTGGATGACTTCGTACTCGACTTCCGTGCCCGTGCCCTTCGCTGCGCCCTCCGCGGCGGCGGCGACGCGCTCGAAGATGGAAAGCACGTTCGGGGGATCCGGGTTCCGTACGTAGTAGAAGACCTCGGCGAAGTCGGGCGTGACGTTGGGCGCATTTCCACCCGCGGTGATCACGTAGTGGATCCGAGTCTCCTGCGGCACGTGCTCCCGCAGCATGTTGACCATGAGGTTCATGGCCTCGACACCGTCCAGCGCTGAACGGGCCCGCTCGGGGGCCCCGGCGGCGTGGGCAGAGACCCCGTAGAACCGAAACTTGGCCGACTTGTTGGCGAGGGAGCTGTATCCCCACACCGCGTTCTGGTCGCCGGCGTGCCAGTGGAGCACCGCCACGACGTCGTCGAACAGGCCCTCCCGGACCATGTACACCTTACCCGCGCCCCCCTCCTCGGCCGGCGTGCCGTACAGTCGGATCGTTCCCTGCGTGCCGCTGGCGTCCAACCATTCCTTGACGGCGATGGCGGCGGCGGTGGATCCGGCCGCGAACAGGTGGTGCCCGCAGGCGTGTCCCGCGCCCATGTCCGGGCGAGGCGCCCGCTCGGGCGACCGGTCCTGAGTGATGCCGGGCAGCGCGTCGAATTCGGCCAGGATGGCTATGACCGGCTCACCCTGACCGTACTCGGCTGTGAACGCCGTGGGCATCCCGGCCACCCCGGGCGTCACCACGAACCCGGCGTCCCTGAGCGTGCGCTGCAGCAGGCCTGAGCTCTCGGTCTCCAGGTACCCCACCTCGGCCAGGTCCCAGATGTCCTGTGCGATGGCCCCGTAGGTCGTGCCATGCTCGTCGATGTGGGCCGAGACCATGGACTTGCCGTCCTGAGCGTCCAGGGCGGCGACATGGCTCACCATCAATGCTCCGGCGCCCAACAGCGCCACGCGATCAAGCTTCATCGAACCTCTCGTTGTCGAATCACAGTGAGGGCGGCTTCCCTGCTTCGGCGTCGGCCGGCGGCAGCACGTCCCGGGGTCCGCGACCTGGCAAGCCCACTATGGCCAACGCGCCAAGGCCGGTCCGGGTCCACGAGCGGTGCCTTCCGAGTCGGGGTCGGA
>JBDHHQ010000265.1:0-2313 GCA_039589315.1 Gemmatimonadota bacterium | reverse complement strand
CTCTCTGGAGGCGAGGTCTGTTAGAGGGCATGCTCCCCTGGAACGCTGAGCGCGCAGAATGGAGACCACCAATGCTCACCAGACTTCGCGAGCGCGTTGAGCGCCTCGTCAACCCTGACATCGACTTCCCCACCGCGCCCGACATCGCGCTCGGCATCGCCCAGGGGGACATCATCGACGTCGCCAGGGAGTACCACATCGACGCCGTCGTCAACGCGGCAAACCTGGAGATGGTCTCCGGTGGGGGAGTATGTGGCGCCATCTATGACGCTGCCGGCAAGGACGCGCTCGAGGCCGAGACCGCCCCCCTCAGCGTCAAGCCACGAGCTGCGATGGTCACCAGCGGGTACATGCTCTCCAAGTTCATCATCCACACCGCGGCCCCGCAGTGGAACCAGACCCTGACACAGACCGAGGACCTGATCCACAACTACGTCTCCGCGCTCCGCACGGCGCAGCACGTCGGAGCCACCAGCATCGCCATCCCCCTCCTCGGCGCCGGCATCTACGGATGGCCTGCTGAGCTGTCAGCCACAGCCGCCGTCTACGCCACGCTCACCGTCATCAATTCGCCACAGACCAAGCTCCGCCAGGGTGATCCACTCACCCGCATTTTCCTGGTCGCCTTCACGGAGGGGCACCGGGAGCTGCTCCTGGCCGCGACGAAGCGGGAGCTGAGCGAGCGGGGTCCGTCGTGACAGAACAGCCCCGAATGAGCTGGCTGGGGATCCCGCTCGACACGCTCGCACTGCTGAGCAGCATCGGCATCGAATACCCCGAGTCGCTAATTTGGAAATCCAACTCCAACGACGGGCGGGCGTACCATGTCCGGGACCTGGCCGACGACCACCTGATCAACCTGCACGTCTGGGCCAAGCGCACGAGCGGCCAGAACGAGCGACAGGCCTATGACAACGAAAGCAATAAGGACTACGCCTACGATTCTGCTCGGACCCATATTGATAGGCTCGACGCGTGGATCGATATCTTTGAAGCTGAATTACGCCGCCGGGCCAGCGAAGCGAGCGAGGACTTCGAATGAAAATCGAACCCAAGGACGAGGTCGAAGAGGTCCGCGTGCACGTCATCCACCTCTCCCTCACCCACGAAGAAGCCGGCGTGCTCTACACTGCCGCCGAGCTGCTTCGCACGACCAAGGGCATCGGCAGCATCGCGGGCATGAAGACCCTCGGGCACGCCGAAGTCCTGGAGCTCTTCCACCAGCTCCACAGGGGGATGAAAGACCTCGTCTCACCATGGCACCCCCCGACCACTGACAACCCCGACCAGCCCAGAGAGCTGATCCCCATCTCGAAGCCCAACCCGTTCGGAGGAGCAAATGGCTAACATCGGCGCCCCGACGAAAGAACCAACTTTCGTCCCCAAACCAGTGAAAGTTCCCGCCTTCACCCCGACGGAACCTGCTACGATGCCCAGCCGGGCCCCAGTTGAGGTCCCCGTGGAGATCCCGACCCGCACCTAACTCGCCGTACCCGACCAGGGGGCAGCCCGTGACCATCGTCGTTGAGAACCTGAGCCCGCTCGAGACTCAAATCATCCTCGAGCGTCTTCGCTTCGCGCCAGAGTTTGTGAACGGCACTACTCAATGGCAGCACACGCCTAACTACATACGGAAGCAGTACACCCCCGGCACGGATCTAACAGCCGACCCGGTTTACAGCATGCCTCGCCCGACCAGGTACGGCCCTGATGACACCGCCATCCCCTACACCAAGATTGCAAAGCTCCGGGCTACGCCCGCCTCTCCGTACCGCACTGTCACTCCGGAGTCACGCCGCACGTCGGCGATGCCATCCCTCAACGGCTACCGACGGCTATACATCGACCTGATCAAGGCCGGCGCCAGCCGTGTCTTCCTCTTCGAGGGCAAGACCTCCGTCGCCTGGCACACGGAAATGGAGCGCATCAGAGCCCGCACGCGAGACCGCACGGCGTTCCCCCTGACCACCAACGTCCACACCCTCGCCGAGAGCACCGGCAATTCCAACCTCCAGGAGCTGTCCGACTTCCTACGTGACTACCCCGAGTACGACCCTTACCAACCCGAGCAGAAGCAGATTGAAGAAGTAAACCCAGCCATGGCCGAGGCCCTGGCATGGAAAGCTCAAATCCAGGAGGTCTCCGACACGAAGCTGGAGCTCCAGAACGAGGTCCTCTACGGCTGGCGCTGCTACACGATCTCCATGAACCCCTCCGCGCCCCTCACCGGTGGCTGGTCAAAGGGCTGGACAGCAACCAGCATGGCTGCCACCTGCGAAGAGACCTGGAGCCATCAAACCAACCAAGCAGCAA
>JBDHHQ010000264.1:0-2322 GCA_039589315.1 Gemmatimonadota bacterium | reverse complement strand
GAGCGACCTCGACCTGGTGCCCGGAGCCACCATCTCGTGGGGTGTCCACGGCCGCATCGCCGTGTGGGTCAGGAACGGCAGCTTATTCCTCTTCGACGGGGAAGCGGTCGAGCGGGTGGTGACCCTGGAACGGCCGGCGCGGACCGCCCGCATCGCCGAGAGTGGGAGCGCGGTCCACTTCGAGGCCGGCTCGGCCCTGTACCGCTACGACGTGGCGACCGGCGCCCTGGCGGTGATCGCGGCGAAGCACGTGATCGAACCCAGCGAAGGCACCGACGCGACCGGTTGGCTCGTGGAGCAACAGCGTGAGGTCTTCGAGCACGTTCGCGCTCGGGAACGCCAGGCTCGGCAGCGGGTCACGCTGAACAGGTCCCAGGAGAGGGCCGTGCCCCAGCCGCTGCCGGTGCCCGCCGAGGCGGAGGTAGACCAGATCCAGCTCTCTCCCGACGGCCGCTTCGTGACGTTCCGGACCCGCACGCCCGACACCCGCCGACCGCCGACGCGGTATGTGGACTACGTCGATCCGTCGGGATACGCCACCGTGCGGGAAGCCCGAGGCAAGGTAGGCGAGCCGAGGGACGAGCTTCGACTCGGCATCGTGGCGTTCGACCCCGTCATCGACCCGGACAGCGTCGAGATCAGGTGGGTCGAGCTCCCTGAGGCGGGAGACGTCAACACCGTTCCCCATGGTCCGTTCTGGAACCTGGAAGGCACCCGGGCGGTGGCCCAGCTCATCGGCGAGGACCATCGGGACCTCTGGTTCGCAGAGATCGATCCCGGCTCGGGCGAGACCGCGATCCTTGCACACGATCACGATGACGCCTGGATCGGTGGACCGCCCATTCAGGCGAACTACCTCCAGCCCGCGCTCATGGAATGGCTCCCCGGCGACCGGTTCGTCTTCGCCTCGGAGCGCAGCGGCTGGAGTCACCTCTATCTGGCGGAGCCCGACGGATCGATTCGGGCCCTGACTGAAGGGCCATGGGAGGTGCGCGCCGCCGAGCTGAGCCGGGACCGGAGCCAGTGGTTGCTTCAAGCCGGTCGGGAGCACCCCTCCGACGATCACCTGTACCGCATGCCCGCAGCAGGCGGCCCCCTCGTGCGGCTCACCGAGGCCTCGGGGCGACACGAGGGCCGAATCTCTCCCGACGGTGAGCGCCTCGGCGTGCTCTTCAGCTCCAGCGTCCAGATGCCCGATCTCTTCGTCCGGTCTGCAACCGACACCGACCTCGGCACCCGGATCACCGCGAGCGGCACCGACGAGTACTACGCCCATCCGCTGGTGGCCCCCGAGATCGTGTCCTTCCAGCACCCGGACGGGGACAAGCTCTGGGCGGCGCTCTTCGAACCCGACGAGCCCGACCCCGCACGGCCGGCCGTGATCCACGTCCACGGGGGCGGCTACCGGCAGTTCGCCCACCGGGGCTGGTCGGTCTACGGCTACGCCCTGCACCTGGGGTTGATCAACTACCTGGTCCAGGAGGGCTACACCGTCCTCGACTTCGACTACCGGGGTAGCGCCGGCTTCGGGAGGGACTACAGAACGGACATCGCGCGCTCCATGGGGATCAAGGACGCCGATGGCGCCGCCGCGGCGGCTCGATTCCTGGCCGACGAGCGAGGGGTGCAAGCGAACCGCATCGGGATCTACGGCGTGTCGTACGGCGGGTTCTTGACCCTCATGTCGCTGTTCCGCTATCCGGGCGTCTTCCCGGCTGGCATCGCCCGGGCGTCGGTGTCGGACTGGGCCCACTACAGCGATCTGTGGACCAGCCGCATCCTGGGCGTTCCCCACACCGACCCGGAGGCGTACCGCCGCTCGAGCCCGATCTACTACGCCGAGGGCCTGCAGGATCGCCTCCTGATCACCCACGGCCTCGTGGACGACAACGTCCACTTCCAGGACAGCGCCCGGCTGATCCAACGGCTCATCGAGCTCGAGAAGGACTTCGAGGTCATGGTGTATCCGGTGGAGCCCCACACCATCCAGACCGAGGCGAGCCGCTACGATTTCGTTCGCCGGGCCACCGAGTTCTTCGACCGGTGGCTCCGCGGACAATAGGCGACGAACGCCGCCCGGACTCAGCTCCCCAGCGCCTGGACCGGATCGACCGTGGTCGCTCGCCGGGCCGGGAGGAGGCATGCCCCCAGCCCTACCAACGCCAGCACGACCCCCACCGCGACGAGCACCCTGGGGTCGGTGGCCTGGACCCCGAACAGCAGCGACTGCATGAGTCGGGTGAGCACCAGCGCGGCGACCAGGCCCACGAACAGGCCCACGCCGGTCACGCGCATCCCCTGGCGGACCACACTCCGGAACAC
>JBDHHQ010000263.1:0-2339 GCA_039589315.1 Gemmatimonadota bacterium | reverse complement strand
CAGGGGAACGAGGGGCGTGAGAGACGCCGCGGCCAGTTGAGCGTCATCGTCCACCCTGGTGTCGGGCAGACGCGAAAGGCCAAACCCCGTCACCGCAAGCACAGCCGCGATCACTAGAAGCTCGAAACCGCCGACGCGCTGGCGCCCCTTCTCGCCGTGATACCACGCCAGAACGAGGGCCACGAAGAAGCCTGCGCCCACCACGATGACAACGCCTAGCTGGAATGGCGCGGAGAGGCTGAGCGGCTCCGCAAGCACGTCCATGACCTGCAGCATGACCCAGGCCCCAGCGACATAGGCCAGCGCCCACTGTACGAGCTTGCGCTCTTTGAGGCGGTCGAGGAGCGACGGCCTCATCGCGCCAGCCTCGCTCTTGCCGCCTCCACCCGCGGCTGCAGCTCCGGATCCGCCTCCTCCCAGAGATCGACGAACCGAGCGTACAGCTCTTCTGCCCGTGCCGGATCACCGTGCTCGTCCTGAAGCTGGGCGAGGCGTTCGAGGGTGGGGGCGAGATAGGCATCGTCGAGATTCAGCCTCAGAGGCATCCCGAGGTATCGCTCGTACCACGCCAGAGCCGAATCCGGGCGAGCCGCCGCATCGTGGGCTTCCGCCATCAGGACCGTGCATCTAGCTGGATAGCAGTTGAGACCGAGAGCTTGCCGAAGGAGCTGTACGGCCTGTCCCGCGTCGCCCTCGGCCAGCGCCATCTGAGAGATAATGCGTTCTTTCACACCGGGGGTACCGTCCGGGGACCCTGCTTCGCCTGACGGTACCCGTTGTTCGTATTCGGCCATCAGACGGCGACCGTCTTCGGGTCGCCCGGCCCAGGCATACGCTTGGATCAGCGCGAGGTACGGATAGTCATACGGAGACACGGCGTCACTGGGGTGCGCCCGGACCGTGTTGTCGAGCACGGCAGCGGCCGCCGTCCGATCCTCGAGGAGACGTGAGTGGAGATTCGCCATCAGAGCGGCGGCCGTGAGCGCCGCACCCGGGTCACCTTCCTCCACCCGGAGTTGATACAGCTCGTTCGCCGCCGCCAGCGCCGGCCTCCCCTGACCTCGGCGGCGGTGGAATCGTCTACGCAGACCCAGAAGACGACGCCGAACCGATGGGTCTGCCCTTGACGGTGCCTCAAGGCTGGTCATTCGCTCTTCAGCTGAGGCGTAGTCCCCGCGGGCCCAGTCGAGCTGGGCGCGGCCCCATAAGACGGTCCACGATCCCTGAGAGACTTCAGACAGGCGAGTGAACGTCATATCGGCTAGATCGAAGTGGCCGAGAGCAAGCTGCTGTTGCGCAAGATTCCACAAGTACAGAAAGTCTGGGCTGATCTCAGCAGCGCGCTCGTAGGCTTCAGCTGACTGCTCGTGCAGTCCCATTGCTCCATAGGCCCACCCCAGATTATTGAGCCCAATTCCGTCGTCGGGATAGAGCTCTACCATCGTGCGGGCCACCTGGAGCATCGCCGTCACGTTGCCCTTCACATCGCTGTAGTATCCGATCTCAGCCAGCAGCCGCTCGGGCTCGCTGAGGCGGTCGCGGAGCAGGAACGCTTTTCGAAAGCTATCGATCGAACGCGCCCGATCGATGCCCGCGTTGGACAGGTAGGCTCCCAGCTTCCGGTATCCCATGGCAAAGGAGCTATCCACAGCGACGGCCTGCTCCAGAAGTCCGGCCGCGCGGCGATACTCTCCATTCTGATCACCGAGTTGTACCGCTCGGGCGTAGAGGCGGAGAGCCTCCAGAGATCCAGTGGTGACCTGAGGGAGCGGATCGGACTCGGCAATGGAGCTCGCGGTCTCACCGGCGTCTTGTCGGATCCCTCGCGAGAGATCTCCAATTGCAGTCAGGATCTGCGTGGAGTCATTAGCCACCACCCTCCGACCGCCACCCGAAGTTTCCTGGCCGGGCCGAATCAACTCCGCCAGGAACTGGATTGCCCCTCCGATCGCATCGACACTCCCCGCGACGACGAACGGGATGCCCTCTCGATGCGCGATCTCCACGGCCACATCGCGGGTCAAGGGTGCCGAGGCATCTACTTCCATACGGCGGAGCGCCGCCTCCAATGCGCCCCGTCCCAGCAACGCCAGATGAGCCGATCCACCCAGATCCACCCGGAGAGCCTCGGTCGTCATCAGAGCGAGATGGGGGTCGGTTGTATGGTTCTCGAAGTCCGCAAGGATCAAGGGGACCCGGTTGATGCCTTCGCGGGGCGGAGGGATGGCCTCGAGTGCGGAGCCCTCCGTGTTGGTCTGAGATTGTGGGGGCGTGTCCGAGTCGCCGAGTGCAGCCAGCAACCCACCACCGAGCGCGAGCACCACGGTGAGGATCACGAG
>JBDHHQ010000262.1:0-2544 GCA_039589315.1 Gemmatimonadota bacterium | reverse complement strand
GGCTGCGGGGCCGAAAACCACTCGACCCAAACGGCGTGATGATCGCCAAGGAGACGAGTCCATGTTCATGGTGCGTGAAGTCGTAAACTGCAAGCCCGGCAAGGTCGGCGAGCTAGTGGGCAGGTTCAAAGCCCTCGGCGAGGTGATGGAGGACATGGGATTCACCCCCTTCCGCGTCTTCACGGACGTGGCCGGCGAGCAATTCTGGACCGTTACCTTGCAGAGCGAGTTCGACGATCTGGCCGACTTCCACGAGATGGAAGGGAAGGTGATGTCGGACGACCGTGCTCGCTCGATCATGGCTGGATACCACGACCTGGTGGCGCAGGGTCGGCGAGAGATCTACAAAGTCGAGGCTTGACCGCATCACTGCCCGGCCTCTTAACCGATATGCGAGACCATCACGCCTCGGCAGGGAGCCCTCGTGGGCGTTGGGACCGAGTGACAGGCGGTATTCCCAAGATCGCCGCTGCGCGGCGGGCATGCGCACGGTCTGCCCTGATTCTCCTGATCCTGGCCGTGGCGTGCCAACCGGCTGGAGACGGCGCCACTCCCGCGGGCCTCTGGAGTGGACCCATCGAGCACAACGGGCAGCAGAGCGTCTTCGCCATTCGGCTGGAGAGTCAAGGCGGTGACTCGCTTGCGGCGTTCGTCTCCATGCCTGTCATCGGGGCCTACGACGTGTACGTGGGCGACGGACGGTTCAACGATGCAGAGGTGACGATCGGAGGGTGGTCGGGTGGATTCGACCCGGCGATGGAGACGCTATCCGGGACGGTGCCGGGCGCACTGTTGCCGGCCTATGAAGTGTCCTTCGTGATGCGACGCGTCGACGAGCTGCCTGGGCCCGGTCTGGAAACTGTCGAGGCCCCTCTCGTCGAGCCGAAGTGGACCCATGACCTGGGCGAGCCCGTCTGGGCCGGCACGGCCGTATCGGCTGGTCTCGTCTTCGTCGCCACGGACGGAGGCAGGGTCGCGGCGCTGCGGGAGGAAGACGGCTCGGTCGCGTGGACCGCCTCCGTGGGAGGGCCTGTCCGGGCCACCCCGACCGTCGAGGGTACAGACCTCCATGTCCACTCCGACGACGGCACGGTCTCGAAGATGGACGCCTCCTCCGGTGCGTTGACTTGGTCCACCGCCGTAGGCTCCCGGGCGAACCGGATCCCGCCGGGCGAGCCGGGATCGCAGTACGACTCGTATGGCTCCGCGGTCTTGCTGGCGAACGGTAGAGCCTATGTGGGCCTGCATGAAGGCGCCTTGGTCGCGCTCGACGTCGACTCCGGCGTAGAGCTTTGGCGTGTGGCCGAGGAGACCTCGGTTCTCGGCTCGCCCACCACGGACGGCGCGAGGCTGTTCTACACCACCTTCGGTGGCGAAGTCGTGGCCGTCGACGCAGCTACCGGTGATCCCATCTGGCGAACCCCAACGAATGGGCCCGTCGTCGGTGCCGCATCGGTGGCGGGGGACCTCCTGATCGTAGGGAACCGGGCCTACGACGTCCTGGGCCTGAACGCCGAGGATGGATCCATCGCGTGGACCTACTACTACTGGTTCTCGTGGGTCGAATCGACCGCCGTCGTCCGGGACGGCGTCGCCTACATAGGCTCTTCCGATGGCCAGCGCCTCCAGGCGCTCGACGTGGCCACGGGTCACCCGGTCTGGGCGTTCCGAACGGGCGGGTCAGCCTGGGCCACACCCGCACTCTCTGCCAGCGCCGTGTACATCGGGACCGTGGGCGTGGCGGACTACATGGTCGCCCACGAGGCAAGGTTCCACGCCGTCGACCTGGCGACGGGAGAGCCTCTGTGGCGATTCGAAGTGACTCGACCGCCGGAGGCGGGCACGTGGGGCTTCGCCTCGTCTCCGGCGGTCGGCGAGTCCGGTGTATACGTCGGCGGGCTGGACGGACGTGTCTACGCGTTCGCCCTTCGCCCTTGACCATCGTTCGAGGAGCCGGGGCGGCCGGCCGGGTCCGACCGCCCCGACTGGCTCAGGCGTATACTTCGTCCAGGCTTCCGCTGTTCACGTCGAATACGAATCCGCGCACGTCGTTCGTGTGCGGCAGGAACGGACTCGCGCGGATGCGGGCGATCGACTGTCGGACGTCCTGGTCGGGATCGTCGAAGGATTCGAGCGCGAAAGGCGGGCGGATGCCCGTGTCCGCCTCGATCCCACCTTTCACCTCGTCGTCCTGGAAAGTCAGCATTCCACAGTCGGTGTGGTGGATCAGGACGATCTCGGGACCGGATCGCGTCCTCGCTGACGACGCCGCCGGCGTTTCGGATTACGTGCGCTTCGCCTAGAGACAATCCCAGAGCCCGATACACGTCGACGCGCGCGTCCATGCAGGCCAAAACGGCCACACGGCGGGAAGGGGGCATGGGCAGGTTCCCACTGCCGAAGTTCTCCGCGTAGCGTCGGTTTTCGGACAACAACTTATCTGTAGTGCTCATTTCCTCCGCCCTCCGTCATGTCATCTATAGTTCTGAGCAGTTGTCAGGAAGTCGGACGCCGATCTGACAGACTCTCGGGTGGCGGCGTCAC
>JBDHHQ010000261.1:0-2411 GCA_039589315.1 Gemmatimonadota bacterium | reverse complement strand
GGCCCGGATGGGGTAGGACCCCGGAGGAGCTCGTGAACGTGCCGTTCCGCCCTGTTTCGCGCATGGTCCGTCGGATTCTGGGACGGGGCGGTCGAAGACGGGACCTGGGCCCCCTCGAGCCGCCTCAGAACCGCAGGGCTCTCACGGGCGTCGATTCCGGCCTCCCCGATCAAGCGAGGGCCTGCCGCGAGCTGTTGACCGAGGGCCTCGTGCGCTTTTACCTGCCCAACGGCGTCGACCGCGAGCACGGTGGCTACTTCGAGTCCCTGAAGGGGGATCGCTTTGACGCCTGCGGTTTGAAGCACCTGATCTTCCAGACCCGCCACCTGTGGTTCTTCAGCACGCTTGCGAGCCGGGGTATCGAAGCTGAGTCGGCGCTTTGGGCCGCGGAGTCGGGCTTCCGCTTCCTCATGGAGCATCTTCGCGACCGAGATCGGGGCGGGTTCCACATGAGCGCGACTCGGCAGGGCGCGCCGGAGGATCGGCGGAAGCACGTGTACGGGCACGCGTTCGCCTTGTATGGCCTGGTCGCCTTCCATCGCGCGACCGGGTCGACCGAGGCCCTGCGGGCGGCTCGAGACCTCTTCGTTCTGCTGGAGCGCAGATCCCACGACGCTGTGCACGGGGGGTTCGTGGAGTGGTTCGAGCCGGATTGGACCCCGAGCAAGGAGTCGGGACCGCCGCGTATCATCGGCACGCCGGGTCACAAGACCTTCAACACCCACCTACATGTGCTGGAGGCGTTCGCGGAGCTGTATCGGGTATGGCCCGACGAGCGGCTTCACGCCCGCCTCCTGGAGCTGATCAGCATCCTGACGTCCACGATCCGGGTGCCTCCGTTCCCGAGCAACGTGGACGCGTTCCACCTGGACTGGACGGTGGTGAACGAGCGTAAGAACCTGCGCGTCAGCTACGGGCACGACCTCGAGGTCGTGTGGTTGGTCCTCGACACCCTGCCTGACCTGGGGATCCCACGGGGACGCTACCGGGAGTGGGCGGAGTCGCTCTGCCAGTCCTGTATCTCGTTGGGATACGATCACGCCCGCGGGGGCGTGTTTCAGTGGGGCTACCTGGGCGAGCCCGCCAATGACCGCAAGAAGCGGTGGTGGGTGCAAGCCGAGTCCATGCTCGCGTTCCTGAGGATGTACGCGTTCACGGGACGGGACGAGTACTACGATGCCTTCGCGGCCACCTTCCGCTTCGTTCAGCAGCAGCAGGTCGCTCCGCGTGGCGGGTGGTGGCAGGTCCTCGAAGAGGACGGTGGCAGGAAGACGGAGACCCAACGCACAGGGCCTTGGCAGGCGGCGTATCACTCGGGTCGCGCGCTGATGCTGTGCGCGGAGACGTTGGAGTCGTTGAGCTAGTGTAGTCGTCGCAGACACGCACCGCCATGTAATGCAGCGATTCAGGGGTGTTGGTCTCGCGGATCGCTGGCGGCGGCGGCGCTACTGGCGGGGGAGCTCGGGAGAGGACGGTGGCTGCCCGCGTAGAAACCGGGCCCAGGCGGTCTCCCAGACCACTGCGACCACCGGCACGAACAGGACGAACGTCACCACCATCCAGGCCGGTCCCTTGAGGATGGCGGCGACCAACAGGAGCACGAGAACGCCCGCACCGATCCGGTCGGCGCGTGCCTTCAGCCGGCCGGCCTCTATGCCCATGTCTCCGTCAACGCCAGGAGTCGGTCCACGTCCTCCTGATTGTTGAACAGCGCGGCACCCACGCGGATGCGGCGCCCCTCGTCTTTGAGGCTCACCTCGATCCGCGACTCCGTCAGGTCCCGGGCCAGCCTCTCCGGGTCCTGGCGCGGTACGAACGTGACGATGGCGGAACGGTTGTTCGGCGGCGTCTCCACCTCGAAGCGCTGATCCACCAGGCCCTGACGAATCCGATGGGCCAGCGGAACGGTGTGGGCTTCGATACGGCCAACCCCTACGTCATGGAGGTAGTCCAGCGCAGCACCGAGCTGGAACACGGCCCCGAACGCCAACGTCGCGTAGCCGTACTTGCGGGCGTCCGTGTGAAGCGAGAAGTGGAAGTCTTCACCCTCGTCCGCGATGTGGAGCGAGCCGAAACGGTCGAGGCGCACCAGATCCAGAAGCTCGCGCCGGACGAAGAAGGGGGCCACGCCGTACCCGCCGAGCAGCCACTTGTAGGTCCCAGCCGTGAAGAAGTCGATGGGCACCTGGGCGGTGTTCAGATCCAGCATGCCCACACCCTGGATCGCATCGGCGTATAGGTATGCGCCATGAGCGTGGGCCAGCTCGGCGAGGGGAGCGAGGTCGTGATGGTAGCCGTTCTGATGGGACACCCAGGCGACGGACACGAGGCGGGTGCGCTCGTCCACGTGGGGCACGTACGCCTCAGCCGGGGCGGCACCGCCTTCGCTCCGCACGATCCGGAGGTCCAAC
>JBDHHQ010000260.1:0-2427 GCA_039589315.1 Gemmatimonadota bacterium | reverse complement strand
CCTGGCGCTCGATGGCACGCTGCTGGTCTCTAATCGATCCGGCGGGAGTATCTCTTTCTTCGATCTGACCACGCGTGTCGAGATTGCACGTCTACCCATCGGCCCGAACATTCCCCACGAGGTGGCGGCGTCACCCGACGGGCGGCTGGCCCTGACATCGGAGTACGGCCCCAACACCAACCCCGGTCGCCACGTGATCCTGATGGACGTCGCGACGGCCAGCATCACCGACCGCATCGATCTCGGCCCTGACTCGAGGCCCCATACGGCTCTGTTCCTGCCGGATGGCCGACGCGCCGTAGCGACCATGCAGGACTCGGATCAGTTGGCTCTGCTGGACCTGACCAGCATGCAGGTCGTGCGTACATATCCGACCGGAGGCCGCGAGGGCCACATGGTGCGGCTGAGTCCGGATGGCTCGCGCGCCTACGTCACCAGCCGGGGCGCCGAGGGAACCCTGTCGGTGATCTTCCTGAACGAGGAACGTGCACCCGTGGTCATCGAGACCGGGCCGGGTGCGGAAGGCCTCGCCGTCACGCCCGATGGCAGCGAGGTCTGGGTGGCGAATCGGGCGGTGGAGTCGATCTCGATCGTCGATACGGCGTCACTGGCGGTGGTGGCGACTATCGACTCCCGGCCCCGTGCCGGGCGGATCGAGATCGATTCCGGCGGGCGCGCGATCGTGGCTAACGGGGGCGGAGGTGAGGAGGCGGTCCCGCAGTACCTGCGGCTCTTCGATGTGAAGTCCAGAGAAGTGCTCACGGAGGTGCCGCTCCGCGACGGTCAGCCTCAGACGGGACACTTCGGTCTTCTTTTCGTCGATGGCCTGGCTTTTGTCAGCGATCCCGGAGCCGGCGCGATCCAGATACTCGACCTGGACTCGCCGAGCAAGAGGGAGCTGCTCGTGGTGAATCACGAAGCCCCGGACGGGATGGCATGGACGCCGGTTCGTGTGAACGTCATGACACAGCCATAGAGGCGCCGGGCTGACCATCCAGGACCCGGGCCCCGTGCGCGGCATCCAGTAGCGCCGCCGCCGTCAGCGTCCGCAGGCGTGCGGTTGAGACTACTCCGCCACCGGAATCGCGATCCGGAAAGGCGTTGGCCCGTCCTCGACGTCGATGAGCGCCGCCGGTAGGTGGTAGGCTTCGTCATCGTCGGCCTGTGGCACGTAGGCGAGGCGGGCACTGAGCCGGAAGCGCTCGCTGGGATCCTCGCGCAGGATTGCCTCCACCGCTTGCCGGATCACCGCTTTGCGCTCGGCGAGGCGGGCCGTTTCGGGCAGGCGAAAGGGCTGCCACTCCACCTTCAGTCGCTGGATCTTCCCCTTGTGGTTGACCGCGGCCCGCAGATCCGAGCGATCGACCGGCAGGCCGTTGACGGTCCGCCCCAGGGTCACGAGCGTGTAGACGGGGAAGCTCCGCTCGATCTCCTTGTTGCCGAGCGCCGCCATCTGCAGCTGGACCACCGGCTCGGCCCACTCGACGCGGGGCAGGCCGAGATCGCTGGCAAGGCGGGTGACCACGGACTGCGCCACCTCCGAGGCAGCGGGGCGCTCGCCATGCCGCCGGGTCCAGCTCCGAGCGCGGCTCGTGTAGCGCAGCTCTCCGCGCTTGCGATCGAAGCGGAGCACCCGCGACTCATCTCCGAAGCGGGTGGCCTTTTCCGGGACCCTGACCCCGGGCTCGTAGCCCAATGGCTCCTCGCCGAGAAGGCGGAGCACGGCGTTCAGCTCGATCTTGGAGCTCCAGCGATTCTCCGGCACGGGCGCAAGAAGCTTCTGGGTCCATTCCGGCAGGGCCTCGGCCAGGGCGGCCTCGAGCTTGCTGCGGATCGGATCGTCGTCGATGGTCTGGGCGCGGGCCGGTGCGGCCCGTGTCCCGAGCGCGAGGATCGCCGCCAACAGGCCACTGGCGACGACCGCTGGGCGGGTCAGAATTTCGTTGCCGAACATCTGTCTCTCCTTCCTCATTGCCCGATGGTGTTCTCACCCTGGGGATCGCAGCCGCCGATGTAGGTGGCCGCCCAGATCGTGTTGTTGCCGTCCTCTCCGCTGTCCGGCGGATCGCTGAAGACGTTGTCGTAGCGCTCGGTGAAGAGCCGGTTGAGGGCGTCGGACGCGTTGCTGCCCACGACGTAGGCCACTGGGCACTGGTCGTGCTGATTGCTGTCCCCGAACTCGTTGTTGTAGTACATGTTGTCCAGCCAGGCGTCGGAGATCGCGCCGTCGAAGGCGTCGGAAGCGAAGTCTTCGTAGTCGTCCACCAGGTAGCCGTAGATCCACATGATGCCGTGGAAGCCGTCCACCTGATGAGCGCGGGCCATCGACCGCTCCCAATTCGCCCACATGTTGTCGTCCATTGAAAAGCAGGACGAGATATGGAGGAACTCGAGATCGCTGTCGCCGATCTCCATCTCATCGGTGCG
>JBDHHQ010000259.1:0-2650 GCA_039589315.1 Gemmatimonadota bacterium | reverse complement strand
CTCCTCCACCAGGATGAGGATCGAGTCGGGCGGCGTGCCCGCGACGATCAGCTCCCTGGCCACGGACGAGGCCCGGGCGTCACGGATCCGCTGGGCGGCGTTCCGGTTCGAGACAGTCTTGTGCAGCATGAAGCCCACGCTCGACGCCGCGCCGAAGTAGAAGGCGCCGCGCCCGTACGCCCCGACGGCAGCATGCCCCCACCCCGGCACGGGCGACGCCAGGAACGACTGGTCGGGGGGAATGCGGGGGGGCGGCAACGTGTCGGTCTCCTGACCCGAGGCTACCGCCGGGCTCAGTGCGAGCTGCCCCAGGGCCAGCACCCAAATGGCCGGTCCCCTCACGGGACGCCACGTCATGCGCGGGCTCCCGGGGGTCTCAGGACGTTGAGGCTCTCTGGCAAGACCTCGATCTCGAGCTGCCGCACGGGCTCTTCGATCAGCTCCCCGTCCAGCTCGAAGAAGAAGGGCTCGCCGGTGGGCGACGCGAGTCGGGCGGACTTCAGGCGGTGCATGCGAACGACGGGAAGGCCCGCGTGGGTGCCGCGGAGGACCCTGGGCACGTAGCGGAGCGCTTGCAGCGGACCCAGCGCGTCCACGAAGAGCAAGTCCAACGCTCCGTCTCGAGGAGACGCCTCGGGCGTCACCCTGAACCCACCTCCGATGGAGGGGCCGACGCAGACCGTGGCCAACGTCGCGCTCCCGGCGAACGTGACATCGCCGTCCAGATGAACCTCCAGCTCCAGGGGGTGGTAGCGGAAGACCGTCACCACCACTGCGGCAAGGTACTGGGCCAACCCGGGAAGGCGCCGATAGCCATCCCGTCGGCGGATCACCTCCGTGTCGATGCCCACGCCCAGAACGTTTACAAAGAAACGCTCGTCACGATCCCACCGGGCCCGCCCGACCTCGAAGCGATCGCAGGTGCCGGTCTCCACCAGGTCGATGGCCGCGTCGATGGATCGCTTCACGCCCACCATGCGGTGGAAGTCGTTGCCCGTACCCACGGGCAGGACGGCCAGCGGTGGATGTGCGTCCAGGGTCAGCAAGCCGTTGGCCACCTCGTGGACGGTGCCGTCGCCGCCGACCGCCATGACGCATCGGACGCCCGCGGCCGCGGCCTCTCGAGCCAGCTCGGCAGCGTGGCCCACTCGTTCGCTCTGCACCATTACGTACTCGACGCCACGCGACTCCAGGCGGGCCCGCAACCGCGGTGCGAGGCGCCCGGCCGCACCGCTCCCGGCCATGGGGTTCAGGATCACCTGAAGAGGATCGGCCAAGCTGTCTAGAGGTGTGAGAATCGATGCGCAAGTCCTCGCGCACGCGTGGGCGAGAACGGCGGTAACGACGGCAGGCGCGGGGGTGCGCCGATGCGCGTCGCGGCAAGGATAGAGAGAACTCGGGTGCGGATCAACGGGCCAACGGCCCCGGAGGAGGTACTGGGGATCCCTCCGGGGCCAGGGGTCGGCGCGTGGGTCAGCGGGCGCGCCCCCGTCCGTCCGCGTACAGCGCCCGAAAGCCGGCCAGGTCAGTCGGGAACAGCGTGCGGATGTCACCGCCCACGTACCCCGGGTTCATGACCGCGCTCGGGCTGAAGACGCGGCCGTGGGGATGGAGCGTCGGCGGTGGCGGCGGCCCACCGAAGTGCCCCAGGTCCATGGCGTGACCGTTCTCGTGGAGCGAGACCGACTCGATGTCGATGTCGTTGCCGAGGAAGGTCGCGCCCGAGGTGACCCAGTCGAATTCCTCGTTGTAGTAGATCTCCTTGAGGGCGGTGTCGAAGTGCCCGTCGTTGTTCGTGTCGGCCTGGAACGAGAACGTCCAGGTCACACCCAGAATCAAATCGCCGCCGGCCTCACCGAGCTCGGGATTAGGCTCGAGGCAGTCGAAATACTCGCGGGGCAGCCAGCCTCCGACGATGACGTCAGAGGCCGGGTTGAGCGCCGCGAGGTCCACGATGCCCAGAGGTGCGGGCAGAAAGGGTCCCGCGTCTGTGGTGCAGGTCAGGAACGGCAGTGCCGGCACGCCGTCCAGGAAGTCCCGGTTGAGCCCGTCGTCGGCCAGCTTGACGTTGTCGAGCCACGTGTTGGCCACGTCGGACCAGGTGTCGAACGAGTCGTCCAGCGCCTGCTCGGCCGCCGCCGCGCCCACGTCCGTGGTGAGGTCCGACTGATCGACCACGTAGGTGATGTCCTGATCTTCGGTGCTCCAGAAGCGGTTGGGGTCGCCGGGCACTCACCGTGTCCCCAGCTGGAGGATCCGGTTGTCGGACCGGCCCGGGCCGATCACGTACATCCACACTCCCGAGACCCGGTACGGCGATCCCATGTCCGCCAACGCTTTATTGACGGGGTTGAAGTACGGATCGATCCTGACCGCCCGGACGCCGAGGGACGGCGCCGTGAGGCCGGGGTCCACGGACTCGGCCGGCTCGCATCCCGTGAGCAGCACCGAGCAGGCGAGCAGCGCGGACGCGCCATGCACCGTCGAGATTCCCCTCATCGTCGTCCTCCTCTCTTTGAGTGGTTTGCAGGGGGTGCGCTTGGCTGGTCGGGCAAGTCGAGCCATGGATGGGTCAGCTGCAACGATTCACCCGTCGTCCTGCGGCGCGCAATGCCGCAGCGATGCAACACCCGTCCGGTGCGCCGTCCGG
>JBDHHQ010000258.1:0-2503 GCA_039589315.1 Gemmatimonadota bacterium | reverse complement strand
GGCCCGAGCGTGACTTTGACGGCCTTCGCCAGCAGGTCGACACCGACCTTGAGCTGGTTCCGCGCCTGAGCATCGAATTCAAGCAACTTCGCCATCTTCGAATTCCTCCTGCTTGCGTTTAGTTCGTAATAGCATCGGCGGAAAGTCTCTTCCCCCCGGCGCTTTCTTCTCATGGGACTGACCTCGAGCGAGAACTTTGCCGCTGAGGTCAGCTCGAACGGTTAGTCTCTACTTCTTTCCGTTAGACACCACCGCGAGAACGTCCGACTCGCGGAGGATCAAAACCTCGTCGTCGCCTACGGTCACTTCGGTGCCGCTGTACTTGCCATAGATGACCCGGTCACCAACCGTGAGCTCGACGTCGATCCGCTTGCCTTCGTCGCTCACTCGGCCGGGGCCAACCGCCATAACCTCGCCCTGCTGGGGCTTCTCTTTGGCGGTGTCGGGAATGTATAGACCGCCCTTCATTTGCTCCGTCTCCTCGAGCGGCTTCACAACTACTCGATCAGCGAGGGGCTTGATCTGCATGGAAGCTTTCCTCCTTCCTCTCCTCGTTGTATTGTTCGTCATCAGAAACGCGGACACACGACCGTCTGGTCCGGGGCAGGCCGACGCAACCGGGTCAGCTCCGCTATATTGTCCGCAAGGCTAGCCCTTAAAAATGGCACGAAGTGTGCCATACGTAAAGAGGGGGACAATCTGTCAAGCTGGCAGGGTTTACCCCTCGGGGCTGCAGTTGTGGCCGACTTTGGGCTGCCGGGTTGAAACTCCGGGACCCCTTCCCCCGTAGGGAAGGCGACTGAAACCCCAGACGGGCCCCGGACGTATTAGATTATGGGAGTGGGTCAGACCGAGCGCCTGCCCATGGCAGAGTGATTTCTGGCCTGCACACGCGTTGACAGGAGGCGGTAAATGCTGAGAGGGATGCTCACGCTAGGAACGCTGCTAGTCGCCGGTATGGTGGGCTTGGCCCTGCTGGTACCGGTGTTTAGCCTGCTAACGGCTCTACTGGTAGCGGCCTTCAAGCTGGCGTTCTTCCTGGCGGTGGTTTACTTCATCGTCAAGCTGATCAGCCCGGACACCGCCGACCGGGCTCTCGAGAAGATTCGCTCGAAGGTTCGCCGCGCGGCCTAGCCGGCCCCGGCAGCCAACCTAGTCACCCTTTTCGCGCTCGCCGAGCAAACGGTCGGCGATCTCGAGCCCGTAGAGGGTGAGGTACGGCTCGATCACATCGACGGTCTCGCAGTGGGGCGCGATCATCCCCGCCAGACCCCCGGTAGCCAACACCAGGCACTCGGGGTTTTTCCATTCCTTCTTGATCCTCGCCACCATCCCGTCGATTCCATCCACGATCGCATAGAAACAGCCCGAGCGTAGGCAATCCTCGGTCCGCTTCCCGATCACGATGTCCGGGGGCACGAGGTCTATGTAGGGCAGCTTGCTGGCCCGACTCGCCAGTCCCTCGATGCCCGCCCGGGGGCCCGGAGAGATCACGCCGCCGAGAAATACTCCGTCTCCCGTGATGCAGTCGAAGGTCGTCGCCGTTCCCAGGTCCACCGCGAGGACGTCCACGCCGTAGAGCTGACTGGCCGCCAAGGTGTTGAGCATGCGGTCCGCACCGACGGTATGGGGCTCCTCGACGTCCAGTCCGATCGGAAGGGGGCCGCCGTTCATCGCCAGCGGGGCCGGATCGTTGATCAGCCTCGGCTCGCTGTCGAACGCGCGACGGAACCCACGCGTCAGAAGAGGTTCCACCGCCGGGACCACGGACCCGATGATCCCGCGAAGCGGCCGCGTGAAGCTCTCGTCCTGAACGAGCTGGCCCAGCAGATGGGCGAGCTCATCGGGTGTTCTCTTCACGTCCGTGGCAATGCGCCAGTGATGGACCAGCTCGGGACCGCGGAAAAGACCTATAACGGTCTCGGTGTTCCCCAAGTCGATGGCGAGGAGTTCGCGGTTCACGCTTCGGCCCTCTTAATGCTCAGAGACAGATCGAGTGCCGGCGCCGAGTGGGTCAGAGCGCCCACCGATATGAAGTCTACTCCGGCATCGGCGAAGTCGCGGACGGTACTCAGAGTCATGCCGCCCGACACCTCGACCTCGGGCCTGGGTGACTGTTTACCGATCAATCGCACCGCGTTCCGGACCGCATCCACCGGCATGTTATCGAGCATGATCCTATCGACACCCGCCGCAAGCGCCGCTTCGACCTCCTCGAGGTCAGTCGTCTCGACCTCCACACTCAAACCGGAGTTGTTCGATTCCCGCACACTCCGCGTCGCCTGCCCTACCCCACCGGCGCACACCAGGTGGTTCTCTTTGATCAGCACCATCTTGTCCAGGCCGCGTCGATGGTTGACCGCCCCGCCCGCACGAGTCGCCGCTCGCTCCAGCTCGCGCCACAGTGGAGTCGTCTTTCGCGTATCCGTTATCTTGGCCCCGGTTCCGTCCACAGCCAGCACGAATTGGTGAGTCAGCGTAGCTATCCCCGACAGGTGGGCAA
>JBDHHQ010000257.1:0-2514 GCA_039589315.1 Gemmatimonadota bacterium | reverse complement strand
GATCGGGATATAGCTCCATCATGGTACGGGCTGCGGTCAGCGTGGCGCTGACGTCCCCCGTCACGCAGCAGTAGGATCCGTCCTCCGCGATCAGCCGCTCCGGCTCCGTCAGCCGGTCTCGGAGGAGGTACGCTTTCCGGAAGCTCTCTACTTGTAGAGTCCGGTCGGTACGCATGTTCGAGACGTAGGCTCCCAGCCAACTGTACGCCATCGCGAAAGCGGTGTCGGCCACCACCGCGCGCCTCAAGAGCTGTACGGCACGCGGATAGTCGCCTTCATCTCCGCCGAGCCGGACCGCGCGCGCATAGAGCTGGAGCGCCTCGTACGATCCGGTCGTGACTTGCGGAAGCGGGTCAGCCTGCGATACGGAGCGAGCGGACTCACCGGCGTCCCCACGGAGCCCCCTCGACAGCTCGCCGATAGCGGACAGGATCTCCGTCGAATCACTCGCCACGACCCTGCGGCCACCGGCTGATGTGTCTTCGCCGGGCCGAATCAGCTGCGCCAGAAACTGGATCGCCCCACCCACTGCATCGACCTGCCCCGCAACAACGAACGGCACACCCTCCCGCTGAGCGATCTCGACTGCGACGTCACGCGTCAGGGGCGTCGATGGATCCACCTCCATACGGCGGAGTGCCCCTGCAAGTGAGCTCCGCTCCAGGAGCGCCAGGTGCCGGGAGCCAGCTAGATCAACCCGCAGAGCCTCGGTGGTCATTAGCCCCAGATGCGGGTCCGTCGTGTGATTCTCGAAGTCTGCGAGGATGAGGGCAACGCGGGAGATACCTTCGCGGGGTGGTGGGATCGCGTCGAGGGTCGGGGCTCTCGGGCCTTCGCCAACGACGGGCGGTTCGGAATCCACCTCCGAGTCGTCCAGGGCAGCCAGCAGCCCGCCCCCAAACGCCAGGACCACTGTGAGGATCAGCAGCTCTCGGCCGCTGATGCGCTGCCGCCCCTTCTCCCCGTGGTACCACGCGAGCACTAGCACCACGAAGAAGCCGACCCCGACCAGGATCGTGATCGACTGGAGCAGGCGCGTAGGCCAGCCGAACTGGCCGCCCACGAGGTCCACGCCTTCGAGTAGCGCCCAGGCTCCGGCTGCGTAGGCCAGAGCCCACTGGAACAGCTTCCGCTGCTTCAGGCGGCCGAAGAACGACGCCATGGCGAAGACTCTCGGGCGAGAGGGACCGACAGCTTCACACGGCGGCACACCGAGGGAGGGCTTTGGGCCACGTCAGGTAGGTGAGTCGTCCCGCCAGAAGGCGCGGGTGGCCCGTCCGTGTGCCGACCCTACGAAGTTGCGGAGTCGAGAGTATTGAGGGCAAGGCTGAGGAGGGGGCCGGAGTGGCCGGATACACCGGTCTCAGGCTGCCGACCGTCATTGGACCAGTGGACTCGAATGGGTCTGCACTTCGCGTCGGGCTACGCCGGCGGCTCACGCCGTAGATGCACCTCGAGGATTGCCCGGGTTGCTAGTGCCTGATCGCAGGCTGCGTTAGCTCAGGCCCGCCGCGATGTGGATGCTGAACGTAGCCTTCCGGGGGCGTCGGTAGCGCGTCGATGCACGCCTTAGAGCATGCCATAACTAACAGCGGGACCGTGTCGGTGCCGATCAGCAACGTCAGCCACACCTGAAGCATGTTGGCCTTGTCGCACGGAGCATCACAGACGCTACATAGGATAGGGTCTTCGGGGTGTAGGTTTGCGTCCGTGATGGCATCGAGGTCCGCGTCCGCGACAGGTAGCCGTGGGAATGGTGGCCGGAACTTGTGGTTGCCGTAGAGAGCTCGAGTGCTGATCCGGCTGTCCCTTAGCGCACGGCAACGCGTGATCTCATACGGGAACCAGTGCAAGCGGTAGGAGGTGTATGGATCGAACTCACGGAGGCGTGATAGCTGTCCGATCTCACGCGGAATTCGGACTAGATGGCTGCCGTACAGGTTGAGGGTCCTGACGCGGCGGAGCTCCGCTATGGACGGTGGCAGCGTGACGATCTGCTTCACGTCCTCATAGGTCATCAGGGAGAACGGGGCGAACTCGGTCCAGCCGTCAACAGCGGCCTGCTCAATCAGTTCCATCAGGTGTCGCCAAGCGTGGCAATGGGTGTCCTGTATGTCGGCATGGAATGGGACGGCACCCGGACCGGACCGGTTGGGATCGAAGCAATCGCAGGAGGGCTCGTCCCACCACGGCGGCTGGGCCTCGGGCGGGTTGTCCCTCTTCAGAAGCTGTGTGCCCTCCCAATCTGCCCTTTCGAAGCGGGCCAGGTCCCGACGGTTGTAGTCTTGGAGCCCGCCGAGGAGAGCTTCCAGGATCCTGTCCCGCGACCATTCCAATCCCCAGGGCGTGACAAGAATCGGACCGAGGTGGAGTAGGCGTCCGATCCCTCGTACTAGGGGCGACGTTCTTCCGGGATCCACATCGCTGGCCAACAGGACTTCGATCAAACCGTGGGGGGCGCTACGGATGCTGCTAACATCACACCAGCGGACCTGGAGGCGAGACAAGGGAAGG
>JBDHHQ010000256.1:0-2691 GCA_039589315.1 Gemmatimonadota bacterium | reverse complement strand
CCCCGGCGCCGACTTCATGATGGACCGGCACGAGGCGGGTGGTCCCGACGGCGCCCGCTACGCGCCCCAGGAGATCACCAGCGTTCGGGAGATGCTCCTGATCATCGCCGAGGCTAACCTTGCCGACGGCAATACGAGCGGTTTTGTTACGGCGATCAACGGCCTGCGGGCCATGGACGGCCTGTCGCCGTACGATCCGGCGACGCACACGGTCGATTTCTTCCAGTACAGGGAGGTCGAGGATCCGAGTACGGCTGGCAAGTTCATCGGCGAGCCGGTCCCGGGTACGTCGTCCTCCGACTCGAACCTCAACCTGCTGCTCCATCACCGCTTCGAGCAGCTCATGCTGACGGGACGCTTGCTGAACGACCACTACCGCTTCGGCATCGAGTCCGATCTGTGGCTCGGTCAGTCGAAGGCCGTGAACGTTCCGGGGACGATCTTCCCGATCTCTATCGGGGAGCGGGAGTCCAACACGTGCATCTCGATCCCTGGAAGCTGCTGACCGTAGCCTGACAGGAGCGGGAGCCCTCTCGGAGGGCGCACGCGAACACAAACGGAGCCCCCGGGGTAATTCCCCGGGGGTTTCCGTGTGAACTGATGTCGACGGTGTAAGGGAGCGGCGAAGGGGGCGTATCGTGGCGCGGGGTGCCACGTCACACCGGCGCCGCTTCGGTCGTTTGAATGGAGTGGAGATCAGAATGAGCTGGATACGGTCACGGACAGGTCGGCGGGTCGGAGCGGTGGCCATGGTGGCACTGCTTCCCCTGACCCTCGGGGGCTGTGGCGACAGCGTGTTCGGATTGGATAGCGACGGCGCCCAGTTCGTGCGGTTGGCGCTCTCCACACCCGAGAGCCAGGACGGAGGAGAGGTGACCTACGTCGTCTCCAACGACTTCGCCGTCTTCATCAGCCAGGACGGCCGATTCACCCTCCAGATGGAGGCGTCCGACACCGTGACGACCACGCTGCCGGTGGACGAGACCTTCCCGACCGGGTTGACCCAACAGTTGGTGTTCGTCGTCCTGGACCGGTCGGCGGTGCCTGAGATCATCCAGCTCAACGGGTGGTTGGATCAGGAACTGCGGGTTCAGAGCACGCATCCGGCGGACGGTGAGCCGGTCCGCTTCCTCTACATGTTCCAGAGCGGCGTCGTCATCAACGACTTCGACCTCCTGTAGCTCCGAGGCTATCTCGCCCATGTTCAGAAAGCTCTACAAGGTCCTCGCCTGCGCCGTGGTGACGGCGAACCTCGGCTGCTATTCCTACCAGCCATCGCCGGCCCGCACCGTGCCTGCGGGCACGGACGCCCGCGTGCAGCTGTCCGAGCCCCAGGACGTGAGCCTGTCGTCGGTGACGGTGCGCGACGTGGTCCAGGTCGAGGGCGAGCTACTCGAGTGGACGAACGCCAACGAGGCTGTGCTCTTCTCCAAGTCCGTCCAGACCAGCAGCGGGATCGGTCAGTCGACCCAGGGCGAGCTGGTCCGAGTCCCCGAGACCAACATCCAACTGTTCGAGGCCGCGAAGCCCAGCACCGGCAAGACCGTGGCTCTGGTGGCCATCGGGGCTGGGGCCGTGGCGGCCCTTCTCATCGCCATCGGGGCGAGCGGAAGCGGAGGCGACCAGGGGAATCCGGGAGACGATGGCGGGAGCACCACCGGCCGCATCGGCATTCCTCTGCCGATCTGGGGCCGGTAGCGCGACCGCGGTCAGCGACTCCGAGTGTAGATCAGGATGACACCGGCGGCGGAGTCGCTACCGTAGAGTACGCCGGCCTCCACGGGGGGGACGAGGATCACCCTGTCGATCACCTCGGGATTCAGGTTCATGGCGATAGTGGGATCCGAGGTGGGTACGTCGTTGATGTAGAGCTGGGCCGGCGTGCATTCCCTTCTCTGCATCGTGACCTGGCCGCGCCTGAATCCGACGCAGACGTTGGTGCCACCCCGTGACACCACGACCCCGGGCGTGTTGGTCTGTCTCAGCAGGTCCCCCATGTCCTGGGACCGGGCTCGAACCTCGTCGATCTGCTGACGAGAGACGAGTCGGCCTCCCACCGCCAGCGCCTGGGCCTCTCCTTGCGAGCGAGCGCTCACCACGATGGGATCCAGCTCGATGGGCTCCGTGGCCATCTCCAGCTCGACCCGGAGGTCTTGCCCCGCTCCGACCTCCAGGAGGTCCTCCCGGCCGCCGTACGCCAGGTGGCGGGTCTCCAGTTGGTAGCCGCCCGGGGGTACGTCCTCGAATTGGAAGTGTCCTCGGCGGTCGGTCACCGCGCTCAGCTCGGCTCCGGCCAGCGTTACTTCGGCATCGGCAATGGCCTGAAGCTCCTGCTGTTCGTCTGTTGGCCGAAGAAGTAGGCCGTTCCCTGGACATCCTCACCGGCCGGGAGCGTACAGATGCTGTACCATCCGTCGGCGTCCGTTCGGGCCTGCGCGGTGCCCATTCGGCGGCCACCGTCCGGGTTGTCCTCCGTCCAGGTCAACAACACCTGGGCGCCCGGCAGAGGGACGCCGGTGGATGCGTCGCCGACGTAACCGATGGCGCGACCGGCTTGTTGACCCGGGTCCTCCACCTCGCACAGGAGGCTCATGATGGTCATCATGGACGGGGTGGACAGGGCCACCGAGAGCCGATCGTCCTCGTCGACCGTGATGGGGGTGCGACCCGAGGAGACGCCCAGCGTAGTGA
>JBDHHQ010000255.1:0-2536 GCA_039589315.1 Gemmatimonadota bacterium | reverse complement strand
AGAGCTTCCCACGACTGAAGATGTGACCGAAGTTCAGATCGGGCCAGTAGCAGTACTCCAGGTAGAATCGCTGGAGCCTCCCCTCGGTATCGAGATTCTCGACACGACCCTCGAGCCTCCGCTGGAAAGATCGGATCTGGTCATCACTCAGCGGCATCGGACTTCATCCGGTACCGGCTCGGGATGTCCTTCAGCCGCTCAGCGATCTGGTCATCAGTCCAGCTGATAGCAGCCGATTCAACACCGCTAGCAGCTGTCTTCACGTAGAACTCCCAAGCCACCATGTAGCGGAAATGCCACCGTTCATCGATGGCGTGGAGCCGGTGCCGAGGAAGGGAAATGATGTAGACCACACGCTGTCCGAACTTCTTAGCCGCAGCGTACGCCTTCTTCACATTGAGCAGCGTGACCCGGTGACCGGGGTCTTTCGACTTCTGGCCCGAGGACTTGCTCTCCCCGGCATAGTGCTTGGTCAACATATCGCCGACGACACCGCCGAGCTCCTGCTGGCTCATCTGACCAATACGGCCGGTCTCGGTGACCGCGGGCCACTCCTTCGGCCACTTACCGTCCACGGCCTGGAGCCGCACGGCAGCCTGCCGCTCACGAAACTTACCTCGGCTCTCGCCCATACCGAACCTTCTCCCTTTCGGTGCCCGACCGTGTATGCCCCATGCAGTGACCGCCGGAACAGCCCGGCTGGCCGGGCACCGGAAGCGAGGGGGGAGCTAGGCTCCCCCACCACCACTAGACCGGGGGCTCGATTCGCTCGATGTCAGCCACCCAGCGGTTATCCCGCTCCAGCATCGCACCGATGCTGATCAACCGGCTACCGATCTCGCCCTTGTCACCGTCGGCGTCGATGATCGCGTACTGGATGAACTCCCGCACAGCGGCCACAGACGCGAGGTCCCCCCACTGGAAACCGTCGGCCAGCGCCTCGATCACTTGATCGATCGACGCAGCGGCGGCGTGCTCCTGATCGGTGAAATCCACCTTGGTTCTGTCGTACGGCATTACTCATCCTCCTCAGGATCATGGGTCGTGTCCCGAAGACGTTCGGCCTCCTGGCGCAGGACCACGGCAGGGTCGAAGATCCGCTCCTCGACCATTGCCCGAATCTCGGGGGTACATGCGGCGGGCCAGTGCTCCTCACCTCTGAACTTCTCGAAGGGCATGTCGTCCGACGAGTACCACCCGTTACTGGTATGTTGAATGACGCCCAGCCCTACAGCAATGTCGAACAGGGCCATCGTGTCGTCGATGGGCCCAAAGTCCGCGAACTGGACATCGAAAGCGTAGCCGGGCACGCGCCCACCTACGTTGTTCTTGATGGTCTTGATCTTACTCATGAAGCCGACCCGCTCCTCCACACGGGGACCGAGCTTCTCCGTCACGTTGCCGGTCTTTTTCATGAACAGACGTAATACGCTCAGGTGCATCAGCGTATTACCACCGGGAGTGTAGATGTTGTTGTCACCAAAGCGCCGACGCCCATCAACCTTCTCCCGGGCCTGGCCAACGATCAGTACAGCCATGTTGGCATCTTTGGCGATGTCCTTGATCCGCTGGAGCCGGGACCCAAGGATGCGAGGTACGGGAGCGCGGCCTTCATCGTACGCACCGTCCGCTTCCTGCGCGGCCTTGGGGATCCTACCCTGCAAGCTATCGAACACGTACAACGACGCAGGAGGGCCAACCTTGAGGGCCGTCTTCCCCGCCTGCTCTATCGCATACAGGGACTGCTCCAGGTTATCTGTCTCGATGTCGAGAACCTCGTTCTTGTCGCCACCGAACCGACTGAACCACTCGGGCGTGTAATGGTTCTCGGTGTCTTCCAGGAAGGTCAGGTACCCGAGCTTCTGGGCAACAGTCAGTATCTGGCAAGCCAACCGACTCTTGCCCGCCTGCTCCGTCCCATAGATTTGCGAGATCCGACCAATGGGGATACCGCGGCAGTAGGGACCGATGCCCCAATCAACTGACACGCTCCCCGTGCTAATTGCCTCGTAGGGCGGGCGAGCCGAGAGGAGGCCCGCCCGAGCCTCCTCTCCAAGCCCGGACTGCATCAGCGTAAGGGCCTGCGCTGCAAGACCCGCCTTGCTCATCAGCTAGCCCCCTCCTCTTGCACGGCCTGCTCCATCCGGCGCTGAAGCTCCTCAGAACTCTCGCCCTGAGGACCAGGAACCGGTGCAGCCCCCGGCGGGGTAAAGGCTGCCGGAGGAGCAGTGGCGGGGGGAGCTACGACTTCCGGCGTCAGAGCCGGAGTGGCAGCCGGCGGGGGAGCGGTCACCGGGGCTGCCGGAGCTGGGGCGGTCGTCGGGGCGGCCCCAGGGGCCACGAACTCCTGCGGTGGTGCTGCAGGGTAGTCCGACTGCCCAAAGGGAACCGCAGCCTGAGCCGGACCGGCGGGAGCCGGGGCGAGAGCAGGAGGCGGAGCCGCGGTAGGGAGCGCGGGACCGGCGTGCCCGCCAATGGCGCTGAACATCTGCCGCTGCTCTTGATACTCGATGTACTCCCACTTCTCGTCGAGGTT
>JBDHHQ010000254.1:0-2611 GCA_039589315.1 Gemmatimonadota bacterium | reverse complement strand
GCGCACGAGGTGCGGCCCCACGGGCGGGTGGTACGCCTGCTCCCCGATTACGGATTCATCGAGACCGCGGACGGGCTCGAGGTGTACTTTCATCGAAACGGTGTCGTGCGCGGTGACTTCGACCACCTCGAGGGCTCCGAAGTGCGACTCGTGGTCGAGCAGGGAGACAAGGGGCCCCAGGCCAGCACCGTTCACGTCGTGGGAAAACATCACCCTCAAGGCTGACCGCGCGACGGTGGTCCGGCTGGGAGGACGACAGACGGGTGAGGAGCGAAGGTGCCGGCGCCACGCTTTTCCTCTGTGGGGACGTCATGACGGGTCGTGGGGTCGATCAGATCCTTCCGTTCCCGAGCGACCCCGGACTGCACGAGGCGTACTCCACGAGCGCTCTGGACTACGTACGGCTGGCCGAGCGGCTGAACGGTACCATTCCCGCTCCGGTCGACTTCGCTTATATCTGGGGCGAGGCGCTGCGCGAACTGGATCGGGTGGCGCCCGACACCCGTATCGTCAACCTGGAGACCAGCGTCACGACCAGCAGCGCATGGGAGCCGGGGGGCATCAACTACCGCATGCATCCTCGAAACGTCCCGTGCCTGACGGCCGCTGGAATCGATTGCTGCGTGTTGGCGAACAACCACGTGCTCGACTGGGGCCCGGAGGGTCTGGACGAGACGGTGACGACGCTCCGCTCTGCGGGCCTGCAAACCGCTGGGGCCGGGCGCACGCTGGATGAGGCACGGAGGCCCGCGATCTTGGAGACCGACGCGAGCCGCGTGCTGGTCTTTGCTTTCGCGACGGAATCCAGCGGTGTCCCGCGAAGCTGGGGTGCCAGGCAGACAATACGTGGCGTCAGCTTGCTTCAGGAGTTGTCGGACGCCTCAGCGGATCTCGTGGCGGCTCACGTTCGGGACTACCGGCGGGAGGGCGACATCGCCGTCGTCTCCATCCATTGGGGGAGCAACTGGGGCTACCAAGTTCCGGAGAGCCATCAGGTCTTCGCGCATCGACTCATCGACTCCGGTGAGGTGGACGTGATCCACGGGCATTCGTCCCATCACCCCAGGGGTGTCGAGGTGTATGGTGGAAAGCTCATCCTGTACGGCTGTGGTGACTTCCTGAACGACTACGAGGGGATCTCCGGCTACGAGGAATACCGGGACGATCTCACCCTGATGTACTTCGTAACGCTAGACGCGGAGGGGCTGACTGGGCTACGGATGGTCCCCATGCAGCTTCGGCGCTTCCGGCTGTGGCGCGCTTCGGAGAGCGACGCGCAGTGGCTCCAGCGGACCCTCGACCGGGAGAGCGCCGTGTTCGGCACGCGTGTGAAGCTGGAAGACGATGGAAGTCTCGCAGTGCCGGGGGACTGATACGGGTGCCGAGCAGGCTGAACCGATGGGCCTCTCGGATTGGAGGCTCCTGAGCGGGGCCGGAGCCCGGGGGATCAGCGTGGGCTGAGCGGCTCCGTTAGCCGATGGATCGGAAGCGCAGTAGACGGGCGATCCAAGGGCCAATCGCCCGGGGGTAGCGTCTCGTGACCTCCCAGGACTAGCAATCCGCGCGGCGCCAACCGCTGCAGTATCCGCTCGAGGAGTAGAGCCTGGAGCGACCGCTCGAAATAGGTGAAAACCAGATTCCGGCAGAGCACTAGATCGAAGGGCCCAGGGGGCATTTCGTCCCGGATGTCCTGCCGGAGCAGCCGCACCCGGGCCCGGAACATCGGCCGGAGACACAGCGTTTCACCGGCCGGGTCGAAGGCCGCGGCCATCCACTCGGACGGAAGCTCCTTCAGCGCGCCGGGCGGGTAGCACGCCGTCCGGGCTCGCTCGAGCAGCCGGGAGTCGACATCCGTGGCCACGATCTCGAGCTCCACGCCCGGCATATGCTGCGAGGCGTCCAGGTCCCAAGCCAAGCTCAGGCTGTACGGCTCTTCCCCGGAAGCGCACCCCGCGCACCACGAGCGGACTGCCGGATCACCCCGTCCGAGGACCACCCGGCCGAGGGCAGGAAGGAGGGGGTCGCGGAGGGCGTCGAAGACCGCCCGGTCCCGGTAGAAGCGGGAGATCGTGATCCGGAGGAGACTGTCCAGGGTGTCCCATTCACCGGGATGGGCTTCGAGGTAGACCCTGTACTCGCTGAGCCCCTCCAGCCCAAGTTCCCGGAGCCGCCGGGACAAACGCTTGCGCACCTGGCCCCGCACCTTCCGGAATCCGGGCCAGCGCATTCGCCGCTTCGGAAGTGCCCACTGGAGGAAGGCAACGCATTCCTGGTCCTTCACGGTCCCTCGCGCACCCCGGCAAGCCCCCCCCGAGAGTGGCTCGCACCCACCGAAACGGAGCGCATGGAGCCCAGTGAGCCCACGACCACACGTTTCGATGGCACCGCTCTTGCTCGCTCTCTTGGGGGAATCAGGTGATGTTGTCGCATTACCTTTCGCGGGATTAGCTGTCACGACCCTTTTCACGGGCCCAAGCTCATGGAAATGACTCTCCAAAGCGAGGCATTCGCCGACGGCGACTTCATTCCCCCGCGGTACACCTGTAAGGGACATGACATGTCTCCGCCCCTGGCTTGGCGCGACGCTCCGGCCGGGACAGAGGCGTTCGCT
>JBDHHQ010000253.1:0-2893 GCA_039589315.1 Gemmatimonadota bacterium | reverse complement strand
CGGTGGATCTCTGGAGGGCGCGGGGACGGGGCCAAGGTGCGGGGGTCGAACGCGAAAGGTCAAGAATGGGGGACCGATGCGAGTCCGGAGCTCCAGCCCGCTCGCGGGACGAACCACAGGAAGGGGACCGGGTGTAGACCGGCTCAGAAAGGGGGGCTGCGCTCAACGATCCACACGGCGGCGGTCCGAGCGGCCCGGGAAAAGCGCGAGACCGTGGCGGGTCCCCTTCGAGGTCCTATCTTGACGGTCCCCCCGAATCACTGCCCAGGCTGGACGCAGGGGCGCAGACCTCAGGAGATCGACGCATGCCCAACATCGAGCCGGATGCGCCCACCCCACGACCCCTGCACCTCTACAAGTACCTGACGGCCCCTCGTGTGGACGTTCTGGTGAACGCGCGCATCCGGTTCACCCAACCAAGTCAGCTCAACGACCCGTTCGAGCACGCGGCTAAGCTCGACGGGATCGTTCCTGCCCAGGGGCCTTCGCCGACCAGCCCTCCAGACACGTTGGGCGGGCTAGTCGGCCAGCTCTTCGGTCACGCCATGCGGTTCGGGGTCCGCGCGGCCGAGGGGGCGGTGCGTTCGGGCTATGGCGACAGCCACGGAGCCCTCAGCCTGACCGCTCATCCCGACAGCCTTCTCATGTGGGCCCACTACGCGGCGGAGCACCGGGGATTCGTCATCGAGTTCGACACGGCACACCCGTTCTTCGACCGTGGATCCGGAAGCGAGAAGCCCGAGGGGCTATATCCGGTGCGATATACGGATCAACGACCCACCCTTTCGCTCTCCGAGTATTACCGGGCCGTGCTCTACAAGAGTCCGGACTGGGCCTACGAGAACGAGTGGCGGCTGCTTCTGCCGCTTTCCGAGGCCGCGAACTCGGACTTCACCGATGCCCAGGGCCAGCCGGTTCATTTGTTCGACGTCCCGCCCGAGAGCGTCTCCAGCGTCATCGTGGGCTGCCGAGCGCCCGAGTCGCTGGCCGATGAGTTGGCGGACCTGCTCCTTTCCGATCCCCGCTACGCCCACACGCGGCTGCTGGTGGCGGACGAGGAGCCCGACCGCTACGCCCTACGGATCGGCGGGCAGGGCCGTGTCCACTTCCTTCGTGCCCTCAGGCTTGCCAAGCAGGAGGACGAAGCCAGGATGTTCAGGCAGCTCGACCTGGCCGTGACGGCCGAGCCCGAGAACGCCTACTACGCGTACGTCAGGGGGCTCAGCCGGCTCGCTGCGAAGGACACAGAGGGGGCCCGGTCCGACCTGGAGCGCTCGGTGGAGGTGAACCCGCTGTCCGCGAACGCCTGGGTCGCGCTGTACACGCTGGCCCGACAGGAGAACGATCCGGATGGGGCCCGAACGGCTCTCGGTCGAGCCATCGAAGTGGATCGCGACAACCCATCTCACTACCAGCTCCGGGCGGATCTGGCCTTCGATTCTGCGGACTACGCCCAGGCCATTCGCGACGCGACCCGCGTGCTCGAGCTGAAGCCCGACGACCTGGCAGCGGTGTGGTGCCGGGCCAGCGCCTACGCCAAGTCAGGGGAATGGGCCGCGGCCTTGGTGGACACCGACCGCGCCATCGAGCTGGATCCGGACGAGCCCAAGTTCAGGCAGGCCCGGGCGTTCATCGAGACCAGAAACTCCCCGACCACGCCGGTCACTGATTCTGACACTGGCACGACAGGTGCCAACGAAGCAAAAGGGTCGGCCTAAGCCGGTACGGTCGCCTCGGCAATCGCGCTGACGTCGTCGAGCGATTCGATCTCCCAGCAGAGCGCCATGACGTCTTCGATCTGGGCCATCGGCAATGCCGCCTGGGCCTGGTCGGCGAACTTCTGCTCGAGATGTCCCTTCGTCAGCGGGCGCTCGATGCTGCCGATCGCGTGCTCGATGTGCTTGTCGAGCACCGTGCCGTCATTGAGGGTGATGCTGACAAAGGCTTCCTCTTCGCTGACGTTCTCGTCGACCGTCGCCTCGACCCTGTCCCTGAGGGCAATCGCCTGCGGATCCCGGACCGCATCGTCGGTGAACTGGTTGGGGCCCGCCACGCCGTTGATGATCGCGGCGGCGCTGATGTAGAAGATGCTGAACTTGGCCTCGAGCCCGGTCTGCGGCGTCTTCTTGCCGGTCAGCTTGATGACCAGCGGGTTGACGCGCAGCGACACCTTCGAGATCTGCTCGGGCGTCAGCGCGTGCTCGTTCCGGAGCTGGATGCAGCCGTCGATGATCGGATGCGTGACGATGCCGCAGGCGAAGGGCTTGTAGGTGTTCTTCACCACCTCGAACGTCGCGCCGAGGTCGTCGGTGATCTGCGAGAAATCCTGCTCGTCCGAGTAGGTGAACATGAAGCCTTCCGGCGCCTCCAGCGCGGCGTTCGAGCTCGTGTAGTCCTTCGAGGCCAGGAAGGCGGCTTTGAGGCCGTTCTGGCCCGCGCTGCCCGGGTGGAACGGCTTGCACATCGTGCCGAACATCTCCTTCAGGCCCGCCGATTGCGTGGCCGCGATGCCCAGCGCCCAGATCATCTGCTGCTCGTTGAGCCCCAGTAGCTTGCCTGCCGCCGCTGCGCCACCGAAGACACCGGCGGTGCCGGTGATGTGGAATCCGCGCTCGTAATGCGACGGGTAGACGGCCTTGCCGATGCGGCACTCGACCTCGACGCCCAATGTGAACGCGTGCATGAAGTCCTCGCCGCTCGTGTTCTGCCGCTCGCCGAGCGCGAGGATCGCCGAAGCGACCGGTCCCGCGGGGTGAATGATCGTTTCCAGATGCGTGTCGTCATAGTCGAGGACGTGCGAGGTGATGCCGTTCAGCAGCGCGGCGTGCATGATGTCGAGGCGCTCCCTCCTTCCGAGCACGGTCGCCTCCGGTCTGCCCGAGAATTCGGCCAG
>JBDHHQ010000252.1:0-3008 GCA_039589315.1 Gemmatimonadota bacterium | reverse complement strand
CTGGGGAGCAGGACGGCCCCCGGGGCGCCATGAAGGTGGTCGCGGACCGTCTCGCGGATTCCGAACGGAGTGAGCCGAGCAATCTGGCTCTCTACTACACCATGGCAGGTGACTACAACGCGGCCTTCGAGTGGTTGGAGGCAGCCTTCGAGGCTCGCGTCCCGGGACTGCTGCACGCGACCGCGAATCCAGCCCTCGCTCCCCTCTACGCGGACCCACGGTTCGACGATCTGAAGCGGCGCATCGGCTTGCCGGCGGTACTCTCGAGCGACTGAAGGCGGGGCCCGCCGCGAATCCTGTCAAAGGTCCCTGCGGCTGGGCTCGAGCGCGGCGGAGAGCGCTCACCCGACCGTCCCCCTTGCGGCTCAATGTATACCGGTTGGGTGAGGGGTCGGTGGCAGACGTGCTGGAGCTCATGCCCGAGGACACCACCTACGACTCGGTGCGGCTCACGCTGGGCGTGCTGGTGGACAAGGGTCACCTGACCCACCGAAGGGAGGGCCGGCGGTACGTGTACCATCCCGCGGTGCCCCTCAAGGCGGCGTCTCGGTCGGCGGTCCGCCAGCTGTTGGGAACCTATTTCCGCGAGTCGCCCTCCAGGGCGATACTGACGCTCCTCGACGTGTCTTCCCAGAACCTGTCGGACGAGGAGCTGGACCGCATCGAGGCGTGGGTACGTGAGGCGAAGGAGGGACGATGATGACGTGGGGTAGCCTGAGCGCCGAGGCGCTCACCGGCGGGCTGGGCCTGCTCGGGGACGTGGTCCTGCTCAAGGGCGCGATAGTCGTGGGACTCGGCATCGTGGCCAGCCACGTGCTCCGGTCCAGGTCGGCGGCGACTCGCCACGGCGTGTGGGTGGCGGTGATGGTCGGACTCTTGATGGCTCCGGTGCTGCGCACCGTCGGGTCGACCTGGGCGGGATCGAGACTCGTGGAGATCCAGGCCTTGGTGCCTATGTCGGATCCCGTGCCGGTGGAGCAGAACCTCTCGCGACCCGTCGCGGGCCCGGCTTCGCCGGTGAGCCGCCTGGAAGCGCTACCGAGGCCCGAACCCGCGGCTCAACCCCCACCCGCACCCCTCACCTACCGGGTCGGGACCTGGTTCGAGGGCGTCGTGCTCGTCTGGCTGCTGGGCTTCGTGGCCATGGTCTCCCACTTGGCCTGCGGTCTTGCCCGGGCGGCCCGGCTGCGGGTCAGGGCACGGCCTGCCCCTGCCAGGATGACTGAACAAGTGGCTTCGGCCGGCCGAGTGCTTGGAGTGCGGACGACGCCGGCCGTGCTGCTGAGCGACGAGCTGGCCGTGCCGGGCGCCCTGGGCTCGAACCGCCCGTGCGTGCTGCTCCCCACCGAGGCGGTCGATTGGCCGGTGGACCGGCTGAACGCGGTGCTTCTCCACGAGCTGAGCCACGTCCGGCGCCACGACTTCGCGGTCCATCTGCTGGCCTCCATCGTCCGGGCGTTCTACTGGATGAATCCGATGGTCTGGCTCGCCGAGCGCCAGCTGGTGCTGGAGCGGGAGCTGGCCTGCGACGACCGGGTTATCGCGGGACAGGGTGACCCGGTGGGATACGCCGCACACCTGGTGGGTGTCGCGCGACTCGTCCGGGGTCCCGTGCCTGCTTCGGCGGCGTTGCCGTTTTCGTCCCGGTCCGGGCTGGCCGGCCGGATCGGCGCCATCCTGGACGACGCCCGCTCCCGGTCGCCTCTGCGGCGGGGTGGGCTGATCACGCTGGCGGTCCTGACGGGACTGGTGGCGATCCCCATGGCCGCGGTCGAGATCCTGGCTGTGTCCCAACACGCCGCGTCGCCACAGGTCGCCGGCCTGGAGGATGACGATCCGCTGGTGCGTCGGCACAGCGCCTGGTCGCTCGGTGAGCTGGAGGACCCCAAAGCGGTGGGGCCCCTCATTGCCGCACTGAGCGACGACGACGCCCGCGTCCGCACGATGGCGGCCTGGGCCCTGGGCGAGATCAAGGACCCGGGCGCGGCGCCCGCCCTGGTCGCCGCCCTCGACGACGACGACACCGGCGTACGGGAGATGGCCGTGTTGGCGCTGGGAGAGTTGAACGATCCGTCCGTGGCCGAGGCGCTGGAATGGGCGGCCGAAACCCGTCCACTGGAGGGGCCGGCCCGGTGGGCGCTCGCCGAGATGGACGACCACGACCCGCCGGAGGTGTGGGCGGGTCGACTCCACGAGGTAGAGGCCGGTGGATTCTCGCTGGAGCAGGCTCTGGGCCTGCTCGCGAGCGACGACCCGGCCGTCCGCGCCCAAGCCGCTGAGGTCCTGGGACGCCTGGGCGACCCTGCCGCGGTGGACGCGCTCATGGACGCGCTGGACGATCCCGCACCCGAGGTGAGGGCCATGGCGGTCTGGGCGCTCGACGAGATCAACCCGTCGCGCGGAGCCGGCACCCCCCGCTGAGGCGTCGCTGAGCGACAGTCGGGCACGCCGGTCCTCAGGCGTGCCCGGGTCGTCCGTGCCGGTGCGCCGGACGTCTCACTGCCGCTGACGACCCGCATCCTCCCGAACCCTGTAGGACGAACGATGGGACGTGTCCGCATAGCAACTGTAGTTTTCTTTACATTGGCCGCATGCGAGTGTTCGGCGGTCGCGGCACGAACGCCCCTCGAGGGCCAAACCGCCGTCCCGGGCCAGAGCCTCCTACAGGGCCAAGGCCAAAGCCCAATGCGAGGCCGAGGCGTCTTCCTGGGGCAAGGCGTCCGCCGGACCCAGCACGGGGTCCAGACCCGGAGCACGGTGGTGACCGGTGTGGACGTACCCAGGATCGCGGGAGCGCCGGACCTGGGGCAGGTGGCCCGGGCCCTCACGATCGGCTTCGCCGGGTCTAGCGACCACGGCCCCGAAACCGCCATGGGCGGCCCCACTCCAACGGACCACGCCCTGCCCGGCTTCGCCTCGGTCAGCGGGTTCATCCAGCGACTGCCGGTGGACGGCCGCCCCGCCATCCACGAAACCACGGTGTACCTGGGCTACGACCGGCAGGCCCT
>JBDHHQ010000251.1:0-2977 GCA_039589315.1 Gemmatimonadota bacterium | reverse complement strand
CCGCGAGCAGCAGGCCAAGGACAGCCGACGCGCTGCCAGAGCGCGGGCGGATCTACGCGAGAAAAGAGCAGCGCAGCGTAGACGCAGGGTCGAAGCCCGGGGCCTCTTCGCCCAGTCGGATGCGACGGCCAACCCGCCGAACAGTTCGGAGGAACGAGAAGGGTCCACGCTGGGCAGGATCCAGAGTGGCCTGGTAGGAATGTTCGGTCCCTTCGAGCCACCGGAGGTAAACCCCACCCCGACGCGGCTACGGCCTGCGGCACGGGGGCGGTTCCTGGCAGAGGAGAAACGCAGGCAGGCGGAAGAGAACGGACGTCCTCGTCTACTAATGGACCCGGAACTCCTTCAACGGATCCGGGACTCGCTCGTTGGGATAGGGCGCACCGTCAACCAGGCGGTGAACCCGTTCGAGGGTCGCGGCATCTTCGGCTTCGGTGCGGACGTCATCCGTGACATCCAGCGCAACCCGATCGAGGCACTCACGGTCGTGGGAGACCTTGAGGCGAACCTCGCGGGGCAGGAGTTATCCCAGCAGGGCCACCCCATCCTCGGGGCGGGGCTCCAACTGCTCGGTGCCGGTGGTGCTGCCACTGCCGCCATCCCCGGCGTTCGTGGCGTCACCCGGGTCGCTGAGAAGGCCGCGCTTGAGGCCGTACAGCGCCGCCTCCGCTCCGACGTAGCTGAGAGGGGCGTGGTAGCTGGTCTACCCACCCCAGGACAACCTACAGGTGCCGTAGCACGCCTGGAGCACCGTGGCCCCCGGGCTGCGGAGATCGATGTCGTGGATCCTGAGTTACAGGGCACAGGGCAACCCGGCGCGGAGCGCAGGAGACAGGCAGCGGCGCCGGAGACTCATCTCCCGCGCTCCTTCTTCAATAGAGCAGGCTCGCAGGTCGAGCCACGTTTCCAGGGCCTGCCCAAGGTGGAGGTAGAGGTCCCGGAGGAGTTGATCGCCAAGCCGGAGGAGTGGCGGAGCTTCCTGGAGGAGGCTGGCCGGTTGCAGCAGGCGCGAGGGGCGGGCGGGAACCCCAGCGAGATCGGGAACATGGCGGAGCAGATCGCCGTGGCCCAGGGCTTCGAGGCCGTGGAGCCAGTAGAGGGTATCGTCCAGGCCTTCACCCCACAGCGGCGGGTGGGGAGTAGCCCCTCAGCTATCGCCAACCGGAACATTGTCGCTGCTACCGAAGCGCGTGGCGGTGCCACCTTCACCCCCGCGGGTGAGAACCTGTCCGGCCAGCCGTTGACCGCGGTGGCCCGACGCTCTGGTGACGACCGGGTCCTCGATGGCCCGCTCACCCCAGAGGACCTGGACTCGTTCCGTGCGGACTTCGCTGAGGACCTGGACGCGGAGGGTGCCGCCATAGGGACGTGGAAGCGCGAGGACGGTAAGACGGTGCTCGACGTCGTCGAGACCTTCGAGGATCCCGTAGAAGCGATCAGGCTGGGTAAGGAGCGCGGGCAGGACGGCGTCTTCAACTTGGGGACGGAGGAGTTCATCCCTACGCTCCCAGACCCCGACGAACTGTTCGGGCCGGGCACGCAGACGGCCGATGAGTTCCTTGGGGACCTGATCAGCGGCGGGAGACGGCTCCCAGAGCGTCCTAAGACCGCCGCACAGGCCTCCACGGCTCGTCTCCGCCACGACAACCGCTCCAAGGCCAATCGGGCCGCTCGCACGCAGCAGATAGAGCAGGGGCTGAATGAGGTGGAGAGGGAGGCCTTCGCAGCAGGCAACAAGCGGCTGCGGCAGACGGTCGAGGAGAACTACTCGAAGCTCCCGACGCCGGAGACGTTCGCCCAGGCAGCTATCCGTGGGGCGGAGTCCCGTGGCTGGTACCAGGGCAGCGGGGCTGCTATCGCTGAGAGCTTCGGTCCAGAGGCGCCTCGGTTCACGGCGCTCCTCGCGGCCATGTCCCCCCAGAAGAGTGTCGAGGAGAACCTTCGCATTGCGCTCAACACGTGGGGCAACTGGAACGCCGCCGGACGTCCGGTGGACGAGGTGGGGCTCCGGGCTGCGATCGATTCCAACCTGGAGGCAGACATCGGTAACGCCATGCGCTCCCTCCGGGCGAGTGATGAGATGGTGGCCGCGGGCGACCCAGCCCTGCTCAACGGTCCGAAGGTCGGACCCTTCTACGCCAACCTGATCGGGATGGTCGATCCCATTGTGAACGATACGCACATGGCCCGTGGCTTCGGGACCCTACCGGGTGGTGTCGGCACGAAGGGGAGGACCTTGGCCCAGAACGCCATGGTGCGGAACGCGGCGCGGGAGTTCGAGCGCATCACCGGCCAGGCGGTGGACCCCCGGGAGCTACAGGAGATGTCCTGGGCCTACATCCGGGGGCTGACCAACGCAGCGGGGGAACGGGGCACGGCGTTGGAGGTCATCGAGCAGAGCTTCCTGGAGCCCGGCGCGAAGTTCGCCGGTGGGCTGGACGTCACGGAGCGGGTCCGTAACTCGGTCAGCATCGGGGACCTCATGGCGAGGCCGGAGTTCGCGGAGTCCCTGGCGCGGGCCGGAGTCCAAGCTCCGACACCGCGACCCCCAGTGGGCACGCCGGGGGTGGACCCTCAGTCGGCTGACATCAACGCTCTGCGGGACATCGCGGAGCGGATCGACTTGGTCCGCCAGGGTAAGCCGCTGTTCGGGTTAGGAGGCGTTGGCCTGCTCGGTGTAGCGGGGTCGCGGCGGGAGGATCGTTAGGTCCCCCAGTTCCATCCGCACCAGCTGGAACCACCGTGCCTGTGACTCCCAAGCGTTCCATGGTGTGATGCTGAAGTCGTAAGGCGACAGCGTCGGGTACCAGTCCTGGAACGGCGTCGGGTCGTACATCAGATCTCGCGCCTCCGTGAGCAGCATCCGCCCGTCCGCCTCGTGGACCGACTCGGGCATGTTCACCGCCATCCCGTACTTGTGGGCGATGATGTCCATCAGGCTATCCTCCAGGTGCTGGAACGAGGGTAGCAGCCGTTT
>JBDHHQ010000250.1:0-2661 GCA_039589315.1 Gemmatimonadota bacterium | reverse complement strand
ATGTGCGCTGATAGGGCCGGTGCACGGCCTGAGCGGTGGCATCCGTGTCGGCCCGACCCCCGAAGGCCACCAGACGCTTCAGGTTCTGAATGACGGCGACCAAGGTGGCTTGCTGCTGCACTCGCATCACGCCCCGGCGCCGCGCCCGGCGCAGGCCGTGCCGTGTTTTCGCCTCGGCGAAAACGTGCTCGCTGCGGGTTCGCAGTCTCCGGCTCACGTGATAGCCGCGGGTTCCATGAAGTTCACGAGCCAGGTTCCGCGCCTTCACTTCCTTCACCTTCCGACGGCGGCCCCGCGTCCGCTCCAGATCGAAGGTCCGTCGCTGCCACTGCGGGACCTCTTCCATCTCCTCTCCCGCCCGAAGAGGGATGTGAGGCAACAGCTCTCTGTCCACGATGGCGGTGACAAACGGGCCGGTCCCGTAGCCTGCGTCTCCGGTCAGAATCTCCGGCTGCTGGGGCAGTCCGAGCTCCTTCTGGCGCTGCAACACCTCGTCTACCATCTCCAGCGCCGCATCCCGCTCCGCCGTTCCCGTCGCACGTGTGACTCTGCGGCGCAGGATCACACGACTCTTGGTGTCGATCAGGTCATGGGCCAGATAGCTGAGCCGGGCTTCCCGGCTGTCTCCCTTGCGGTACAGGCAGGCGTCGGGGTCGCTGGTGGAGACGTGAGTGCGACTCCGATACACCTCCCCTCGGCCTTTCCAATCGCCCGCAGGCTCCGGCTCCTTTCCCCCTCCACCCCTCCGTGGAGAGCGGGGAGCTCGGTCGTCCGGTGGAAGGTGCGGCTCCCGGCGCCTCAGGCTCTTCATGCTGGCATCCGCTCGGATCTCCGTCCCGTCCACCGACAGGTGGCGCCCCGACACGAGACCCGCCTCACAGCATTGCCGCAGGACCGCGTCCATCAACCGATCGAACACCCCGCTCTCAGCCCAACGCTCGTTCCGCAGCCGAGACAGGGTCGAATGATCCGGGACCGGATCATGGAAATTCAGCCGGCAGAACCAGCGCATTCCCGCATGCATCTGGATCTCCTGGCACAACTCCCGGTCACTCAGGTCGTACAGCACCCCGAGCAGCATCATGCGCAGCGCCAGCTCGGGATCGATGCCGGGTCGACCTTTGCTTGCCGAATAACACTCGCTCACGGCTTCATGAACGAAGGCCAGCTCCAAGACCGCGTCGATTCTTCGGAGTCGGTGGTCGGGAGGGACCAAGCCCTCCACGTCCACCATCTGGAACAGCGTCGGTTCGGACGAATTCCGACCCTGCATGGGCAGAGCGCTCCCTCGTGGAAGGCCGCGTGATTGCTCGATGAAATCTACCTTCCGTACCCTTGAACCGCGAGCGAAACTCGTGACTTCTTCAACAGCCTTCTAGTGTTGTGTCCCAGAGATAGCTTTACATAAGAGCGGTGGTAGAGTATTGTCCCTCTCATCCACTCGGAGGAGGGGGAGACCATGCCTCGAGGACGGCCGCTGAAGCCACTCAAACTCAGCCGCGGTGCCCGGGAAGAACTCGAGTCGCTCGCACGCTCGCGCAGCTTGCCTGCGGGGCTGGTGAGCCGGGCCCGGATCGTGCTGCTGTGTGCCGATGGTGCGGACAACAGGGCAGTCGCCGACAAGGTCGGCACCAGCCGCCAGACGGTCGGCAAGTGGCGCGAGCGGTTCCGGACCCAGGGCCTGATGGGCCTATACGACGAACGCCGGCCTGGAAAGCCGCGCTCCATCGCTGATGACGAGGTCATGGCGCTGATCCGGAAGACGCTCGACACCAAGCCCCCCGACGGCAGCACGCATTGGAGTTGCCGTTCCATGGCCGATGCCACGGAGCTGTCCAAGTCCACCGTCCAGCGCGTCTGGACGGCGTTCGGTATCCAGCCTCATCGCCAGAAGCACTTCAAGCTCTCCACCGATCCGTTCTTCGTGGAGAAGGTCCACGACATTGTCGGACTCTACCTCAACCCCCCTGAGCACGCGATCGTGCTGTGCGTCGACGAGAAGAGCCAGACCCAGGCACTGGAGCGCACCCAGCCCCTGCTGCCCCTCGGCCTCGGATACGTCGAAGGCGTCACCCACGGCTATATTCGTCACGGCACCACCACTCTCTTCGCCGCCCTAGATGTGGCAACCGGTCAGGTGCTCGCAAGCTGTAAGCCCAGGCACCGTCATCAGGAGTTCCTACAGTTCCTCAAGCATATCGACGCCAACGTCCCTGCTGAGCTCGACGTACACCTCATCGTCGACAACTACAGCACCCACAAGCATATCAAAGTCAAACGCTGGCTCGCCGCTCGGCCCCACTTTCACATGCACTTCACTCCCACATATTCGTCATGGCTCAACCAGGTCGAGATCTGGTTCAATATCATCACTCAGAAGGCCATCCGTCGCGGTTCGTATTCCTCCGTCGGCCAGCTCAAGGACAAGATCCGCCACTTTACCGACAACTATAACCCCAACGCCAGCCCCTTTATGTGGACCGCTACCGCTGACTCCATCCTCCAGAAGATCCGGAGACTATGTCAGGCTATCTCTGGGACGGCACACTAGAGGGCGAGACGCTTTCTCTGACGTGGACCAGTGGCTTCCGTGATGGCTGGACGGTGACGCTCGGTCGGCCCGGTCAGGCTGGGGGCTGATTCAGGTGTAACGGGCGCCGC
>JBDHHQ010000249.1:0-3181 GCA_039589315.1 Gemmatimonadota bacterium | reverse complement strand
TGAGCCCAGCCGCCATGGCCCGCCTTGCCGTGGGGGAGGCGCTGACCAACCTGGTGTGGGCCCGCGTGAGCGCCCTGAAGGACGTCCGCTGCTCGGCCAACTGGATGTGGGCCGCCAAGCTGCCGGGTGAGGGCGCCGCCATGTACGACGCAGCATCCGCCATGCGGGACGTCATGCTGGAGCTCGGGATCGCGGTGGATGGCGGCAAGGACAGCATTTCCATGGCCGCCCTGGCTCCGGCAGAGGACGGCGCCGACGAGACCGTGAAGGCCCCTGGCGAGCTCACCATCTCCGCGTACGTGACCTGCCCCGACATCACCAAGACCGTCACCCCCGATCTGAAGCTCCCGGGCCACGGGCGGCTCCTGTTCGTGGACCTGGGGGGAGGCCGGCACCGCTTGGGCGGCTCGGCCCTTGCCCAGGTGTTCGGCCAGGTCGGGGACGACTGTCCCGACCTGGAGGACGCCTCGGCGTTGAAGCGAGCCTTCGAGGTCGTACAGGACCTGATCGAGGCGGGGACGGTATCGGCCGGCCACGATCGCAGTGACGGCGGACTGATTACGGCGTTGCTCGAGATGGCCTTCGCCGGTAGCTGCGGACTCGAGGTGTCGCTGGAGGGCTCGGCCGGGGACGCCTTGCCCATCCTGTTCTCCGAGGAGCTGGGGCTGCTCCTGGAGGTGAGGCCCGAGGACGAGGCCCGGGTGCTGGCGGCATTCGACTCCGCAGCCGTCCGGTGCACCGCCATCGGCTCCCCAACGACGGGGACCGGCGTCTCGATCCGTGTCGGCGGTGAGGAGGTTCTCACGGACGACGTCCCCGGTCTCCGGGACGTCTGGGAAGCCACGAGCTTCGCGTTGGACCGCCTGCAGGCCAACCCCGACTGCGTGGCACAGGAGCGAGACGGTCTCCGCGACCGGAGCGGACTCCGATTCGAGGTGCCCTTCGAGGTGAAGGCTACCCCGTCCGCGGTCATGCAGTCGTCCGCCAAGATCCCCGTGGCCATTCTCCGGGAGGAGGGCTCGAACGGGGACCGCGAGATGGCCTCGGCCTTCTACGCGGCCGGGTTCGAGCCCTGGGACGTCACCATGTCCGACCTCCTGGCAAGTCGCGTCTCGCTGGACCGATTCCGGGGCGTGGTGGCCGTGGGGGGCTTCAGCTACGCCGACGTGTTGGATTCCGCCAAGGGGTGGGCCGGCGTGATCCGATTCAACGACGACCTGCGCCGGCAGTTCCAGGAGTTCTACGAGCGGTCGGACACGTTCAGCCTGGGCGTCTGCAACGGATGCCAGCTTTTGGCCCTCCTCGGGTGGGTGCCGTGGCAGGGCCTTCCGGACGAGGAGCAGCCCCGCTTCATCCACAACGAATCGGGACGTTTCGAGTCCCGCTTCAGCGGGGTCCGGATCCAGGAGAGCCCGGCGATCATGCTTCGCGGCATGGAAGGGGCGACACTGGGGGTGTGGACCGCACACGGCGAGGGCCAGGCCTACTTCCCCGATCCGGCTGTCCTGGAGCGGGTGGAATCGGAACGACTGGCGCCGGTGCGGTTCGTGGACGACGACCTCCAGGTCACGGAGGCCTATCCCGCCAACCCGAACGGCTCGGTCCGGGGGATCGCGAGTCTCTGCTCCCGGGACGGCAGACACCTGGCCATCATGCCCCATCCTGAACGCACCTTCCTCAGCTGGCAATGGGGGTGGATGCCCGACGAGATCAGGGCCGCCATACCCGGCCAGGCCTCGCCCTGGCTGAAGATGTTCCAGAACGCCCGGGAGTGGTGTGAGGGATCGGCGTAGGTGACGGAGATGGGGAGGGGCACCTTCCCCTCAGTCTTCGGTGCTGTACGTCTCCAACAGCGCCTGGTCAAAGCCCTCCCCGAAGATGCCCCACGCAGTCATGCCGGAGCGAGCATGACGCCCCGGTCGACGGCTCCCACAGAGACGAAAACGGGCCGCCCCGGAAGTACCGGGACGGCCCGCTGCCGTCGAAGCCTCAGCCGAGACTTAGACCGTTACGACGTTCTCCGCCGCAGGGCCCTTGGCTCCCTCTACGACGTCGAACTCGACCTGAGCTCCCTCGTCGAGGGTCTTGAAGCCATCCGACTGAATGGCGCTGTGATGGACGAAGCAGTCCTTGCTCCCGTCCTCTGGTGTGATGAAGCCGAAGCCCTTGTCAGGGTTGAACCACTTCACTGTTCCCTTGGTACGCATCGATGCGCTCCCTTGGTTTTGCGAGTCGGGGCCACGAAGACGCGTACTTACCGACTGCCTTTGATTGCGCGGAACGTCCGCGCGCTTTGCGACCGTAGTGGTCGCCCATCAAAAAGGCGGCAAATCTCCGATAACGAGACCCACCGCCATCAATCCTTTTTTGCCCCCACTCGGGGTTTCAGGATCAAGAGTCGCGGAAATCGGCCGCCGCGTCAACCTCATGGCTTCGTTTGGGCCCCTCCACCACTGCGATCACGAACGCCGCGAGCTCGGTCCACCGACCAGGAGACGGGCTGAGCTCATCCAGGATCTGGTCTGCGGTAATCCCCCTGAAGGCCTCTGTCCCTTCTTCGCCAGCCGGTAGGCGGCTACGGCCCGACGGACTACACCGTGCTCTTCAGGAGTCAGTTCCATTCTTCAATCTAATGGCAAGCGAGCTGAACCGGGACTCGAGCGGCGGCGGCCTTCGAGGGCCGTGTTCAGGCGACCGGCCAGGTCAGGCATGAGGCCAACATCCTACACGGCTCGGCCGAGACACGAGAAGAGCATGAGCGCGACGATCGAGGAGGGGCGGACCGCTCCTCCATCGGTGCCGGCCGAAGGCACGTCCGTACACGAGGTGGCGGAGCGCCTGCGATCGCAGTTCGGACGGGCCGAGGGAGAATGGGAGTGGGGCCTCGACGCGGTCTACCTGTTGTATGACCGACGGCACGACATCGCTGTGGTCGGCGTCACGGGGGAGCGGGTCGAGGGCGACGCCTTCCGCATCGTGGTGCCGGCGGGAACGACGACCGGAAGGAGATGATGTATCCCGGGGTGGACCACGCCGCAGCCTTCCCCATCGAGGCTCTCGCACACACGGGCGAGCCCTCGCGCATTCCCCGGGAGCGTGTCGGTCGGTTGGCGGTTCGCTACCCGAACACCTCCTCGAACACCCTGAGGAAGTTCCGCCCCAGGATGTCGTGCACGTCGTC
>JBDHHQ010000248.1:0-2683 GCA_039589315.1 Gemmatimonadota bacterium | reverse complement strand
GCGCGACGTCCGGAGCACCTCCACGCCCTGTGGCGTCACCGTGAACAGCCTGCGCGGGTGACCACCCCGCTCCGGCGTCGCTTCCTCCACCTGCCAGCGAACCAGCCCCTTGGCCTCCATCCGGTCCAGGGTCTTGTACAGGGCGCCCCGGGACACGCGACGCCCCGCCTGCTGGTCGAGCTCCCTGAGGATGGCCAGGGCGTAGGCCCCTTCGCCCAGCCGCAGCACGGCCAGGAGCACCATCTGCTCGAACTCGCCAGGGTAGTTGGTCGGAGTCATGGCGGGCCCTACGAGACCTCGCTGAGAAAAGATTCGACAATGTCTACATCGATGTGGACAAAGTAGACATCGAGGTGTGGGGAGGGCAAGGATGTTAGCCAGGGGGACGGCCGTCGCTGCGATGCGTCCCGATCGTCCATGGCTCCGAGGTGGGCCTCTGACGATGCTGGAAGATGGGCCGGACCAGTGAAGGACGCGGATCCTCTTCGACCGAGGCAAGGCGGAGGCCTGCGGTGTCGGTCGTGGACCGAATCCCCGGATACGTCTTCGTCCGGTCCCAGCGCTACGACCGGCGAATCGCGGCGGAGCTCCGGTCCGTGGGCGCTGGCAGATGGGACGCTACGCGCCGGGCCTGGCGCTTCCCGGATACGGAGACCGTGAGGATCGCCTTGGAGGCACGGTTTCCCGAGTTGGCTGCCGGTCAGCCGGCACGCGCTGAGCGTGAGTCCACCGGTAGACGGGCCCCCTCAGCGCGAATCGGCTCGCTGAGTGGCGCTCCCCGGCGTTGCCGCTCTCCAGCAAGCCGGGCGCCACGGGACGGCTCTGCGGGAGAGTCCGACACCCTGGACCCTCTCGAGGCGGTGGCCAGGGAGCTCATCCTTCGGGGCTACGCCCGGCGCAGCCGGAAGGTCTACCTCCATCACGTGCGGCGCTTCCTCGGCGAGTTGGACGGTCGACTGGATGAGGCCGGATCCGAGCAAGTACGCGACTACCTGGCCGAGCTCGTTCAGACGCACCGCGTTTCCCGGTCGTACCACAACCAGGCGATCAGCGCCCTGAAGTTCCTCTTCGATCAGGTGCTCGGTCGTTTCGAGGAAATCGAAGAGTTGCCGCGGCCGCGCAAGGAAACGCGCCTCCCGATCGTCCTGAGCCGTTCAGAAGTGAAGTCGTTGCTCAAGGCCGTCACGAGTGCGAAGCATCGGGCCGCGCTGACCATGGCGTACTCGTCGGGACTGCGAGTCGGCGAGGTCGTGCGTCTTCGCCCTGAGGATCTGGATACGGACCGCTGGCTCGTGTTCGTTCGAGGGGGTAAGGGCAGGAAGGACCGGTATAGCCTCCTGTCCCGAAAGGCGGTCGCCGTCGTCCGCAGGTTTCGACCCGAAGCAGGTGGGCCGGCGTGGCTGTTCCCCGGAGCCCGCCCCGGGCGGCACCTTTCGGAGCGGACACTGCAGCACGTCATGCGGCGAGCCCGGGACAAGGCGGGCATCACCAAACACGCGACCATGCACACCCTCCGCCACAGCTTCGCGACCCATCTCCTCGAGGCCGGAACGGATCTCCGATACATCCAGGAGATCCTTGGGCACTCGAGTCCGAAGACCACCCAGATCTACACGCACGTTCGGGCGGATACGCTCGTGAGGATCAGGAGTCCGCTGGACGACGACTGACGGGGCTCAAACGCAGGGTGCAGGGCTCGATTCATGCCTTCGGTGCCGAGTGCTGCTCACCTGGAGCGTGGGACCCGGTAGAACTCCTTGAAAATAAGCGTCTTTGACCGATCGACGTCAGATGTTTGCCTTGCGTTTCCGCGCCGGCGGCCACTACTTAGAAATCCCCCCCAAGCAGTACCTGCAGTACGCCCATACTCAGCGCGTTCCCGCTCCTTCCATGGGCAGAACTCCCCTGGCGCGGTTCTGTTACTGAGGGGCACGAAGTGCGGCAGCCCCAAGCGTCGCGCCGAGCCCCGACCACCTAACCCGAGCGGAGCGTCCTTCTCGAGAACTTCCCCTTGTCACCCCTCGATTCGATCCCGAACCGCCGCGGCCCACGCTGGGACACATGTCTCCGCGCCCTATTCATGTTGAGGCCGGCGCTGACCCTGGTCGGCTGCGGGTCGATCCGACCTCAGGGGACCTACGAGTACGAGGGTCGACCGGGGGAGCGATGGACGGCAGTCGATTTCACAAGGTCATCTGTGAGAGGTGCGAGCTCCGCTGGGGCACGCTGGATCGCCTGCGCACCGACACCGTTCAGGGGCGGGGTGACTTCGGGATGGGGGTCTCTGACGCGCCTGACGCCATGCCGACGACCCTGGTCCTCGTTGCTACGCCCGAGGATGTGACGACCAGAATCCAGGAGGCGTGGATCGAGGTCGAGGGGCGGGTGATGGCGAGAGACCGGTTGACTCCGTACGGGGAGCCGATGAGGGTGCAAACGACGATTCGGCCGGCTGGGGGTGGGTGAGGACCGGCCGTGAGTTGGGGCGGACAAAGGTCGGACTAACGCATGGGCTGCGGTAGTCCCGCCGCTAGGGGCTGTAAACCGCTACCTATGCGGTAATGAAGGAGTTAGCCGACAGCACAAATACGTGGATGTTCTTTGCCGCTAACGCCCTGGATCGCGGTTTGAGATATTGGATTGGCTCAGGGCGCTGGCATCAGTTGTCCGGTCCCGCGTCGAT
>JBDHHQ010000247.1:0-7742 GCA_039589315.1 Gemmatimonadota bacterium | reverse complement strand
CGAAGTGGGCGCCTCGGTCGCTGCCCCCGGCATCCCGGCAGCGGCACCTGCCACGCCCGCGACGACTACGAATGGCTCCCCGAACGCGCCACGAGAGGTGCCGAGGGCCGAGTAACGTGGGAACAGCCGGGCTCGTTCTCAGCCTGGATGCGCTGCGGATCTACGCGGAGAACCAGCGACAGGTCGAGGCGGCGATGGACCTGGCGAGGGGGGTTCTGGAGGCGCGGCGCGTGCTCAAGCAGCACGCCCCCGAGCTGTGGGACCGAATCTCCTATCGCGCGTTGCTCGAGGCCTTGGGAGGGCTGCAGCGCAACCTCGACGCCTTCCTGCATGATCCGAATCGACTGGCCCGGATCGCGGGAGCGATCGTCACCTGCGTCGGCGTCTCCAAGCTGCCTTCGAGAGTGGGAGCGCTGAAGCTGGCCGCTGACGTGGCGTACGAGATCGCGAAGGGCGCGATCGTGCAGAGCGCCATCAGCCCCGACCTGACCCGCGAGAAGCGGCGCCTGATCCGTGAGCTGTCAGCGCGCGGAGTGCCGATCACGAACGCTCAGGTGGAGCAGATCCAGCGCGAGATCGAAAAGAACCCTGTCCTCCTTCAACGCACGCTCGAAGAGCTCCAGCGGGACCTGGACGCGGTCCGGATCTGACGACGCCTGGGACGGCGCCGGGCGGCTGGGGGTACAACACCGCGTGCCACTCCAGCGCCGCTTGGAAGCCCCGCTCGTCGGGGAGCAGGGCAGCGAGCGCCTGGCTCCCCGTTCCCTGGGGCACCGACAGGCTGCTCTGGCTCCCATTGCGGCCTGGCCTCGCGTCGTGGGATCTTCCTCACTCGCATTCCTCGCCGCCGGGAGGCCACCATGACCGCCAGACCTCGCTACGGACGAACGCTCGCACTCATGCTTCCGGTACTGGCTTCCCCGGTTTCCGGTGTCGCGCAGGACCGCACGCTGACGGTCGACGATCTTCGTCTCGAGGTGGGGGTGTCTTCGCCGACGCTCTCGCCCGACGGCGGTCGAGCAGTCGTGGTCACCAGCACGCCGAACTACGAAGAGAATCGATTCGATCGGACCCTGGTCATGATCGATCTCGCTTCGGGAGCCGAGCTCGAGCTGACTCCTCTCCGGTTCGGCATCGCCCAGCCTCGGTGGTCCCCGTCCGGAGACGGACTGGCCTTCATGGATTCAGGAGAAGACGAAGAGGCACGGCAAGTCTTCCTGCTACCGATCGCCGGAGGCGAATCGCGAAGAATCACCGACGCCGAGGATGGGGTCGAGACCTTCCGCTTCTCCGCCGATGGTGCCCACATCCTATACACCACACGAGACATCGCCGAGGAAGTCGAGGGCGAGGAGCGGCACAACAAATCGTTCGAGGTGGGCGACAACAGCTACTTGTCTCAGGAAGCTCCGCGCTCGGCGCACCTTTGGCGTGTCCTCGTCACCGGCGGTGATGCCGAGCGGTTGACCGAGGGACCGGAGAGCATTACCGACTTGGTCGTGTCTCCCGACGGTCAGAGGGTGGCGCTGGCCGTCACCCCCCTGCCTCACACCGGGGAGCGGATTCGGACCACGATTCGCATAATGGACCTGCGATCTGGAGCCGAACGCGAGCTCGTCGGGGACGCACCGGCCTTTCCGATCCAGTTCTCACCGGACGGAACCCGTCTGGCGTTCGCTCGCTCCCGTGGAGCCGAGCCGTACTTCCACCCGAGGGGCATCTTCGTCGCCTCGGTGGAAGGCGGTGACGTGAGCGACCCCACCACCCTGATCGACCGGAGCTTGGGCGGCGTCGCCTGGCTGCCTGACGGCCGCTCGTTGCTCGTGGGCGGAACCGACCTGACCGCGCGGACCTTCTGGCTCCAGCCGCTGAACGGCGCCCCACGACGGCTCGACCTCGGCGAGGTGCATCCATCCTCGGAGCCCGCGGTCGCCGACAATGGCGCAGTCGTCTTCGTCGGGAGAGAACGCCAACGTCCCTCGGAGCTCTACGCCATGCGGGCCGGCGAGTGGGTGCCCCGGCGCATCACCGGATTCAACGACGCGATCGCCGAGATGGCACTGGGCGCGGTGGAGACCGTGACCTGGGATGGGCCGGACGGCTTCGCGCAGAACGGCGTCTTGGTTTACCCGCCGGGCTATCAGGAGGGACGCCGGTACCCGCTCGTGCTCAGCATCCACGGCGGGCCCATGGGTGCCTCGATCGAAGCCATGAGCACCTTCAACCAGATCATGGCGGCCCAGGGCTGGCTGGTGTTCAGTCCCAACTACCTTCCAGAGCGCGGTGATCGATGACGCCGGCGAGGGCCCGGGACACGACGTGATGTCGGGTGTGGATGCCGTGAAGGAGCTGGGGATCGTCGACGAGAGCCGCGTGGCGGTGTCCGGTTGGTCGTACGGAGGTTACATGACGGCCTGGCTCACCGCTCACTTTGACGGGTGGGCCGCGGCCGTGGCCGGGGCCGCCGTCACCGACTGGTTCGACTGGTACAGCATGGCCGACATGAACACCTGGGCGGGATTCGGGCTCAATGGCTCGCCGTGGCTGAACGACAATGCCATGAACTACTGGCGCCAGTCGCCCATGGCCTACGCTCACCAGATCCGGACCCCCACGCTGATCCTGTCGACCACGGGGGACGAGCGCGTGACGGTGAGTCAGTCCTACAAGTTGTACCACGCGCTCAAGGACAACGGGGTGGACGTGCAGTTCATCGCCTACCCAGTGCCGGGCCACTTTCCGCCGGACCCGGTGCATCAGCGGGACGTGCGCCGGCGTTGGATCGAGTGGATCAGTGAGCGCTTCGAACGCGCGCCCGCGGCGACGCCCTAGTGTGGTGCTGCCACACTAGAGGGAGGTACCCGGTGTCGAGCGGAGCCAGATGGTTCGCGGCGATCGCCGCGATGTCGGCGGTGCATGTGTTCGTCTATCTGGCGGTGACCGGCGTCCCGAAACCGGCCACGATCACGGCAGTGGACGTGGGCCGAGTAGCGTGGGCTCCCCTCGTCGAGAGCACCCTGCGGCGCGTCGAGGCCCGAGGGTCCCGAAGTCTCGTCGGGTGGATGCCGGACGGGTCGGGTCTGATGACCATTGCGCCGCGCTTTCTCTTCGATGCTCGACTCCACGTCGTGCGGAGACCAGGTGGGAAGGTCGAGTTCCTTCCCCGCATCCCCCGTAACGCGCAGATCCATCCGGCGCCCGGGCGACCGTACGTAGTCTTCGGGACGGATCGCGATGGGGACGAACAGTACAACCTGTTCCGTTGGGACCTCGACGAGGTGGAGCCCGTGCTGCTCACGTCCGGAGAGGAACGTGCCGCGATGGGCGCCTTCGAACCGGAGGGGCATCGGATTGCGTACGTAAGCACGCGGCGGAACGGTCGCGACTTCGACCTCTATGTCATGGACGTGCGGGACGCGGGCAGCGATCGGCTGGTGTCGGAGATGGATGGGCTCTGGCGTGTGATGGCATGGTCTCCGACATCGGAATCACTCCTGCTCGGGCGCGCGACGTCCAATCTGGATGTCCAGCTCTTCCTGATCGACCTGGAGGACGGATCGCTGCGGAGGCTCCAGACCGGTGGTGACGGCCCGGCGAGGGTCGCTTCACCCATCTGGAGCCGTGACGGCCGATCGATCTACTACGCGAGCGACCGAGGTAGCGAGTTCACCCATCTACGCAAGCTCGACCTCGAGTCCGGCCGGGAAGCGGTTCTCTCGGAAGGGATTCCCTGGGACGTCGAGTCCGTCCAGGAGTCCGGCGACGGGGCGCGACTCCTCGTATCCGTGAACGAGGACGGGCGGACTCGCTACTACATGACCGACGGCGCGGGCGGCGGATTCCGTCCCCTCGACCTCTTCGCGTCCGGTCAGATGGTGGCGAAGCTCCACCACTCCGACCCGGTGATTCTGGTCAACCACACGGACGCGCGCGGGTTCGTCCGCGGGTTTCTCTACGACCTGAGCTCGGGAGAGCTGGAACGATGGGTGGGCGAAGACGTCCAGAACTCGGAACTGCCGGCTCCGCGGCTGGTCCGGTACCCGACGTTCGACGAGGTCGACGGAGCACAGCGCATGATCCCGGCCTTCGTGTATCCTGGGGTCGGGGACGGCCCCCGGCCGGTCGTGATCGACATCCACGGCGGACCGGAGGCGCAGGCACGCCTCCGGGCAGGGCAGGGAGCCTCACAGCGCGCAGGGATGACGGTGATCACGCCCAACGTCCGCGGATCGACCGGGTATGGGCGCACGTACACCACCCTCGACGACTGGTGGCTCCGCGAAGACGCCGTCCGCGACATCGGAGCCCTGTTGGACTGGATCGCCGACCAGCCCGACCTGGATGAGGACCGGGTCGCGGTAATCGGTGGATCCTACGGCGGGTACATGGTGCTCGCGTCGCTCGTCCACTACGGCACGCGTCTTCGGTGCGGGGTCGACGTCGTTGGCGTCAGCAATTTCGTCACGTTCCTCCAGAACACCGCCGAGTACCGCAAGGACCTACGGCGGGCCGAGTACGGCGACGAGCGCATTCCAGAGATGCGGGCTTTCCTCGAGGAGATCTCGCCCCTGAACAACGCCGAGGGCATCTCATCCCGGCTCATGGTGGTACAGGGCGCGAACGACCCTCGCGTTCCCGTCCGCGAGTCCCGGCAGATGGTGGAACGACTCCGTTCCCAGGGGCTGGACGTGTCCTATATCGAAGGCGCGAACGAGGGCCACGGTTTTCGAGAGCCGTGCTTCACGCGCGACTGCTTGTCGGGGCAGTAGCGAGCGATCGTCTCCCTTGCGGTCTCCAAGGGCACATCCTACTTTCGGTATATATTCGGTCCAGTCCAGCCCCGTTCGATTCCCGCTACGGCCGCAGTGACGCCGCCGGTCACCAGCACTTGCAGCGTTCCGCCGCTACAGCAGATCCTCGCGGGGGAGGCCGGAGCGGCAGCGGGTTCGGGGGTCTACAGGCGGTTCACGATTCTCGACGGCCCGTCATGATAGGATGAGCGCCGCGACGACGGTCGCGTAGATCATCAATACGAGTGCGCTCTCGAAACCGATGTTCCCGATGCCGTGACGCTCGCGCCTCAGAAGTCCCATCAGGATCACTCCGGCCAACAAGATGCTGACGCCATTCCAGATCAGCTCGTCGGGCCCGAGCGCCTCGTACAGGGACCCCTCCGTGAAGAGCACGTCAGAGACGGCCAGGAAGAGTACGTCGAAGGAATTGCCGCCGAGGATGTCGCCAACGGCCAGGGTCAGGGCGCCCCGACGTACGGCCGTTATGGCGATAACGAGCTCGGGAAGTGACGTCGAGATCGAGGTGAAGATTCCGCCGACGACGCTTTCGTCGAGGTGTGTACGATCCGATATCGAAATGCCGAGCTCGGCGATGGCCCAGCCGGCCATTGCGACGACTGCGGCCAGGCCCAGGAAGACCAACCAGTCGACCACGGTGGCTTTCGACTTGACCGGTCGATCCCGAGACTCACGCTCGGTCTCACGCGTAAGGCGCGGATGCCACATGGGCTCTTCATGAGCCCGGTACACCAGACGTACGCCGAAGCCATAGGCGACTGGCAGGATGAGTGATGCGGGATGGATCCATCCCAGGGTCAAGGTTGGAACCGCGAACGCGATCAGTGGAATCGCCAGCATGACGATGAGCAATGCGTTCTGCTGAAGATTCGCCTCGGAAGCGGCCGCGTGCTCGAGATTCGCCCGCCGGTAGACGATGTCCGCAAGCGCCAGGAAGACCGTCTGCGCCGCGATCCCACCGAGCCCATTGCTGGCGGCAAGGGACGCGTGGCCGGCTGCCGCCGCACGGCCCGACGTCACGATGCCCGACAGAGACGTGCTCGCACCGATGAACACCGCGCCCATGATGGCCTGGCCAAGCCCGGTCACTCTGGCCAGGTGTTCAGCGCGAATCGTCATCAGCACGCCGCACAGGCCAATTACCGCGGCAGCGACGACAAACCCAACGATGCTAACGCTCAAAGACAACGCGCCGACTCCTCGGTTGGAGATGCCACCAGTCGCAGAGCACAGGTGCATCTGACGGATAGGACATCCAAGAGGGCTCGCGCGGCAAGAGGCTAGGACCGAGATCACTCCCTCGCCTCCAATGCGCAACGGCCGACCCGCTGACCAGCGCTCCACGCCTTACCCCCGCCACCAGTCAGGCGAGCTTCCAGCATCGTTGGATCGGCTGGTCGGGTCGGACCCGGAATCGCGAGCGGGTCGCTCCGGGGGGGCCGGGGTGCTGCAAGGGAATCGTCGACACCGGGAGCTGCACCGGACGACTTGCGAGGAAGGGGTCGGTCAGCGATCCGTGTATCCCGGAACGCAATGCGGGTCGGCCACGGTTCGTCGTGCCGATGAGTCACCGAACACAAGCATCTCACCGGACACAGCCTCGGGGGATGGGACCATGGACAACAGTGTAGATCGTCGAATGTGGTGCATCATCATGGCACTATTGGTCACCCCCCTGCCGCTCGCCGCCCAGTTCGTCGGACCCGACGCCGAGGCCGTGCGCGCTCGCGAGACGGCCTTCGCCCAGACCATGGCGGACCGAGATCTCGAGGCGTTCCTGTCGTTCATCGATCCCGGGGCGGTGTTCTTCAACGGAAACGAGGCGCTCCGCGGCATCGCCGCCGTCGAAGAAGCCTGGAGCCCTTTCTTCGAGGGCCCCACCGCTCCCTTCTCATGGAGCCCGGATCTCGTGCAGGTGCTCGAATCCGGAGACCTCGCCCTCAGCTCCGGGCCGGTGATGACACCGTCCGGCGAGGAGGTGGGTCGGTTCAACTCGATCTGGCGCAAGGATGCGGACGGCGTGTGGCGGGTCGTGTTCGACAAGGGATCCTGAGATGGCAACCGAAGGACGCGGTAGACTCCGTCGGTTCCGGACCCGCCTGGCCTCCGGGCTGGTGGTCCTCGTCCCGCTCGTCGTCACGATCGTCGTGCTGCGCTTCGTATTCACCACGACCGCGTCGATCCTTCTTCCCTTCATCGACCCCGCCGTCGAAGACTGGCCGTGGCTTTGGCGAGCGGCTCTGTCCATAGGGATCCTCGTGGTCAGCGTCTATCTGCTGGGCGAGCTTGCCACGAACATCGCCGGACGCCGTCTCTTGGAGATGGGCGAGAGCGTGGTGTTGCGCGTGCCTTTCGTGAAGGTGATCTACTCGGCGTCCAAACAGGTCGCCGCCGCCTTCCAGGGAAGCCACTCCAAGGCGTTCAAGTCGGTGGTCATGGTCGAGTTTCCGCGGAAAGACATGCATGCCTTGGGCTTCCTGACCTCGACGTTCACGCGACGGGTCGCGCTTGAGCTCGGTGTTCGTCCCCACGACACCCAACCCGACCACCGGCTTCCTTCAGGTCCTTCCGGAGAAGGACGTCGTGCGCACAGGCCTCACCGTCGAAGAGGGCGTGAAGATGATCATGTCGCTGGGCGCGCTCATACCGCAGCACGTGTCCGGGATGCGAGAGCCCGCGGAGCTCAAGACTGTGCCGCGGGTTTGAGCCGAGCGGCCGGCCCCGCACGAGCCAAACCTCAGTGGGGAGGAGAAGCGCGACCCTGCGGCTGCCGCCTGGGACGAGCGGGATGAACCACTTCTCTGCCGATTCGCGCACTTGCCCAGCCCTGGCTCGATCCGGATCATAGACACATGAGCGAAGAGCCGAGAAGCGTGTTCGATGCTCTGCGCCAGCGGCGGATGTTCCACTGGCTGCTCGCCTATGCGGCCG
>JBDHHQ010000246.1:0-2728 GCA_039589315.1 Gemmatimonadota bacterium | reverse complement strand
ATCGCCCCGGTAGTCGGTCACGGCCCGTCGTACTACGGCGCGGTGTCGGTCGACCGCTGCGCGTGCGCGCGCCTCGTCCTCCTGCATCAAGGCCGTGAAGCCTACCATGTCCGTGAACATGATGGCCGTCAGCTGTCGCATGAGCCGTCCTGGTAGGGGTTCGACGCGCCCTCGGAATACGCGGTGGCACGGGTCCCGACGCTCGAATCTAGGAGGTGTGCCCACGCCGGTCATCTGCCGCCGCCGCCGCCCGCGGGACCCGCCCCTGCCGGATTCGGAAGGCCGGACCTTGACCGGCGGGACTCGGGGCCGCCTGTTGGTACGCGATCGCGCAGAGGACCCACGCACAGGCCACGCCGGCGAATGATCGTCCGTTTCTGGGGAGTGAGAGGATCGATACCCGTGCCCGGGCCCGAAACGGTGGGCATCGGCGGGAACACCGCTTGCGTGAGCGTGGAGGGGGGGGACACGGTGGTCGTCCTCGACGCGGGAACCGGGATCAAGCGCCTGGGCGAGAGCCTCGTCGGTGGCGATGCGCGCCTCGTCCTGATTCTCACGCATCCCCACTGGGATCACCTCATGGGGATGCCCTTCTTCGGACCGCTCTACGAGAAGGACCGGCCCATCGACGTGATCCCCTTCCAAACGGCGGGGACCAGTCACTCTCCGCTGACTCCGGTGGACGGTATCCACTTCCCGCTGACGCAGGAACAGCTGCCGGCTCGCTGCACGACAGCGGACGGTGACGGTCTGGCGATGCTCCGGGCACGGGGATTCGAAGCGGGCCGCCTCGAGCTGAACCACCCGGGAGGTGCGTACGGATACCGGTTCACCTACGGTGACGCTTCCCTGGTCTACATGACCGACAACGAGATCGACCCGCCGAGCGGCGGCGCCACGTCCTTCGACGAGCTGGTGGACTTCTGCCGGAGCGCCGACGTGCTGTGCCACGACGCTCAGTATGTGGAAGGGGAGCATTACGAGCGGTGGGGTTGGGGACACAGCGCGTTGCCACATGTGTGCGACCTGGCCGTCGCGGCCAAGGTGAAGCACCTGGTGCTGTTTCATCACGACCCCGACCGAACGGACGACCAGATCCGGGCCATGGAGAAGGAGGCGCGGACCCTGCTGGATCCGCGTGGCATCCACTGCACTGCGGCGTACGAGGGACTGCGGCTCGACCTCTAGGTTCTCTTGCCCGCGACGCCGTTGGGAGTCGGTGCATGCGTCTGGCGCCTGCCGCAGCGGGAGCTTATTCCTAGAAAACCCCCCGTCTGAAAGACGCATCAGCCCCGCCGACGGTCACGGTCACCTAACCGCGTCCAGCGACCTTCCGAAGGGGCCGAGGTCACCTTGGAGCCGCTTCGATGAGCGAAGGCACTTTGGGAGCCCTCCGGACCACAGCCCTGTTCGTCGGGCTGGTGGTGGCGTGGGTCGCTACGGGTGTCATCGTGCTCGGGAGAGGCGCCGGGCCCTATAACGTGCCACAGGCGCTCTTCGACGCGGTGTTTCTCGCGGCAGCATGTGCGCTGATCTTCGCGCAGGTCAGGCAGGCCCGCGGGGCGTGGATGGCTGCCGAGGACGGCCTCAGACGGATGGTGGACCAGCCGCTGGCGGGCGTCTACCTGATCCAGGGCGGCCGCTTTCGCTTCGTGAACCGAAAGTTCGCCGAGACGCTCGGCTATACGGCCGAGGAGCTCGTGGAGTCGGTCGGGGTGGATGACGTCATCCATCCCGAGGACCGGGACCACGTGCTGGAGCGCATGCGAGGCCGCCTCGAGGGGGCCCAGCAAGACGTCAATCACACCTTCCGGGCAGTGCGCAAGGACGGTCTCGCCGTCCCGGTGGAGGTGTGGGGGCGCGGTACCGACTGGATGGGCGAACCTGCCCTGGCCGGGGTGATGATCGATCAGTCGAGCCGGCAAGCGTTGGCACGTCAGCTGCGCCGGTCCCAGAAACTGGAGGCCATCGGCGAGTTCACCGGCGCCATCGCCCACGACTTCAACAACCTCCTCACGGCCATCATCACGCCCATCCAGCTCGCGCTGGCCGACCTGGACGATGACAGTCCGCTCAGGGGGCACCTCGAGGAGGTCGAGTCGGCCGCCGCACGGGGTGCGGCCCTGAGCCGCCAGCTCCTGGCGTTCAGCCGCAAGCAGGTGGTCCAGCCTCGCCCCCACGACCTGAACGAGGTCGTGCGGAGCCTGGAGCCGATGCTGGGGCGACTTCTCGGCACGGGTGTGACACTCGTCACGGAGCTGGACGCGGACCTCCAGACGGTGGTGGTCGACGCCACGCAGATGGAGCAGCTCCTGGTCAACCTCGTCGTGAACGCACGAGACGCGATGCCGAGCGGGGGAGCCGTGCGGGTCGTCACGGCCAACGTCGATCCGGCCACGGACCCGGTGCGGTCCGACGCACCGGAACCACCCGTCGGCTGGGTGCGGCTGACCGTTGCGGACTCCGGGATGGGCTTCGACGAGACCGTCCGGAAGCGGATCTTCGAGCCGTACTTCACCACCAAGGAGGATGGGACCGGCCTGGGGCTGGCTACCGTGTACGGGATTGCCCGGCAGGCCGGAGGCTTCGTGAGGGTAGAGAGCTCTCCCGGAGCCGGCGCCACGTTCCGTGTGTACGTGCCCGCCGTGGATGCGGTGGCGGAGCCGCTGAGGAGCCCGCGTAAGGGCTCGGAAGCCCTGCGGGGCGGGTCCGAGAATATTCTCGTGGT
>JBDHHQ010000245.1:0-2753 GCA_039589315.1 Gemmatimonadota bacterium | reverse complement strand
GCGCCAGTGATCTCCTCGAGTAGCTCCATGGCCTCGAACTCGGCGATCAGCTTGTTGGCGGTCTGGTAGCTCACGCCGAGCCGCCTCGACGCCGACCGGGGCGTGATGGCCGGGCTTCGCATCAACTCCTCGAGCAGGGCAATCGCGTACCGGCTTCCGCTGCGGGAGCGGACGAGCTCCTGGTGATCCTGGCGCATCGTGAGGACCCGTCGCGCGGTCTCCGTCGCCTCCAGGGACACGTCTCGTACGCCAGTCAGGAAGAACTTCAGCCATCCCTCGAAGTCTCCGTGGGTGCGAACGCGGGTTAGCCAGTCGTAATACGCCGCGCGGTGTCGCTTGAGGTAGGCGCTCAAATATAGAAGCGGCCGCACCAGGACCTCGCGTTCGACCAGCATGAGCGTCACCAGAAGCCGCCCCACCCGACCGTTGCCGTCCTCGAACGGATGGATCGTCTCGAACTGATAGTGGGCGAGCCCGCACTTCACGAGGATCGGCGTTTCGCGGTCCTCGTGCAGCCAGGTCTCCAACTCACCCATGGCGCGCGTCATTTCGGGCACGGGTGGGGGAACGAAGGTCGCGTCCTCGATGGTCGAACCCGGCGGTCCGATCCAGTTCTGCGAGCGACGGAACTCGCCGACCCTCCGGTGGCCGCCCTGCGTCCCGGCCATGAGCACCTCGTGGATCTCTTTCAGAAGGCGGTTGGACAGCGGCAGCTCTGACAAACGCTCGATCCCGTGGTTCAAGGCGTTTTGATGGGACGGACCGCAACGTGCTATTCAAGTTTGCGGGGCTTGAGTTGAATAACGGTGGGCGTGCTCAACCCACGTTGGATAAGGCCGCAGGTCGTCTCGACCTGGGCACCCGGCCAGCCCACAGACCGGAACGCTACCGTACCTCGATGCGCACGTCCGCATCCAGCACCGCCAGCAGCTCCAGCATCCGGTCGACGGTCTTCCGGTAGTTGGTCGTGTCGAGGAGCCGGTAGAGTTGAGCGGGCGAGGTGCTCAGGCGTCGCGCGACCTCCCTCATCCCCAACCCGCTGACGTCGAGGCGCTTCTTTGCCTCCACCGTCAGCTGATGAAGGAGCAGGTCCCGCATGTACGAGGGGTCACGGTTGTATTCGAGAACATGATCGGCCAGCACGCTGCCCTCTTGCCCGGACCGAAGCCGGTAGGTGAGACCCTCGTGCCCGAGCTCGGGATCGACGAACAAGCTGACGATCGGATCCTCCGGACTGGGCGGTGGGTCGGAACGGGCATAGGGAAAGAACAGCGTGCCCCGGCCGGGCAGCGTCACTTCGAATGCCTTTCTTCGATTGTTGCCGCGAACCCGCTCGATCTTCATAGGTGCTTCTCCCGCTCCAACTCCGCGATCCGTCGCCGAATACGCCGCGTCGCCCGCCCCTCTATCGGCTCGGAGTCATCCAGATTCCACTTCACGATCAGCTTTCCGTCGCGAAAGGCGTGCACGTGCCTCGGCGGGTGGTCGCCTTTCCACGTGATGAAGAGGTAGTCGCCTCTTCGGATGCGCGTCACTCGGTCGCTTCCCGCGGACCGCCAGGCAGCGCCTGCACCCAGTAATGTTATCATAGGTGATAACACTTGATCAATGGACTTCGACTCAAACGTCGCGGCTCGGGTCGGGCGGAACGACGGCAGGATGGCCTAAGAGGGGGCCACGTCGGCCAACGTCCCCAGACCCATGGGGCCAGGAGGTAGGCGCTCCCCCGTCCTCCTGATGCAAGCCCTATATTGACGGCATGGCACCGATCCCCCTCGATACCTCACCCGAGGCCCAGGGAGTCCTGACGGGTCTCTACCGTGATATGACGCCGGCCGCGAAGCTCGAACGCGTCCGCGACCTCACGCTGGCAGCCAATGCACTGGCGCTGGCCGGTCTTCGGAATGCGTATCCGCAGGATGACGAGGGAACGCTTCTGCTTCGGCTCGCGCGGCGCCGCTTGGGCGACGAAGTCATCGACCGCACGTATGCCGGGGCCGAACGGGCAGATGACTCCTGACTCCCTGCCCGATCCCATCGAGATCGCGGTCGAATTCGCGGAGCTCCTGGAACGACTGGGTATCCGGTACCTGGTAGGAGGCTCGCTCGCGAGCTCCGTACACGGCGAGCCCAGGTCCACGAACGACGTCGACGTCGTAGCGGACTTCAGCCAGGCCGATGTCGCTCCGTTCCTCAAGGCGCTGGGGCCCGGGTACTACGTCGACGAAACGGCGGTACGAGGGGCGATGCGGTCCGGTGGGTCGTTCAACGTGATCCACATGGACACCGCCGTGAAGGTAGACGTCTTCGTCGCGGGAGCCGATCCGTTCAACCAGGAGCGTCTGCGGTTGGCGGAGCGCGTCGAAGTCTGGCGTGAGCCTGCAGCCTCGATGTTCATCGACACCGCCGAGCACTCGGTTCTCCGGAAGCTGGAGTGGTACCGGCGTGCTGGTGAGGTATCGGAGCGTCAATGGCGGGACGTGGTCGCAATCCTGCGCGTTCAGGGAGCCACGCTTGACGACGCCAGGCTCGACGAATGGGCCGCGCGGCTGCAGGTCACCGATCTTCTGAAACGAGCGCGGGCCGAAGTGAGCGCTTCCAACGGGGGCTGAGCGCGGCGGAGTCAGGCAACGCATTGCATGGGCGGGGAATGGCCTCGTCCCCCAAGCTGCGTCTGGCTGGCGGGGATGCGCCCCGCGAACACGCCGGCGGCCCAGTCGTAGCACCCCCAGGTCGCCGCCACGTGGTTGTTC
>JBDHHQ010000244.1:0-2798 GCA_039589315.1 Gemmatimonadota bacterium | reverse complement strand
GAAAGAAAGAGGATCAAGCAGCTCACCATGCAGCGCAGAAAAAGGGAGTACCTGGCTGCCACGGCCGCCTAGGTCAACACCGTGAACCGTCTCTTAGCGTGCTGGCAACGCTTGGAAAGTGACCCAGGGCAACGTTCGGAAACTGACCCGCCCCGGCCGGGTTCGAGTGTAGTCGAGATCTGGTCTCTGTTCACCTCCTAAGGTCTATCTCTTTGTCGTCGTAGCGCCTGCGGTAGCTGTGGGCGGGGCCTGAGGCCCCGTCCAAGGGGCGGTGGGAAACGCGGACGGGGGCCGGGGGGCGTTTTCCACGGGCCCGGCAGCTGCCACAGGCCGCCGCGCCCGAAATCGAGGCCGCAGGAGCTCCTGTCTCGACCCGACCTGGCCCTTCCTCCGATCACGCGGTTTTTCCTTTCCGGCCCCGTCTGCGGTAGGAGGAGCCCTTGGGCGTCAGGATGTGGGCGTGATGGCTGAGGCGATCGAGCAGCGCAGTGGTGAGTTTCTCGTCGCCGAAGACCTGGACCCATTCGCTGAAGGCCAGATTGGTGGTCACCATCGTCGAGCGGCGCTCATAGCGGTCGGCCAGGATGTGGAAGAGGATCTGGCCGCCGGTGCGGTCGAAGGGGACAAACCCGAGCTCATCGACGACGAGCAGGTCCACCCGCTGGAGCCGTCGCTGGAAGCGTCCCAGCTCGCGCTCGTCGCGGGCTTCAACGAGCTCGCGCACCAGATCGGCGGCGCGGCGAAACAGCACCCGATAACGCCGCCGGGTGGCCTCGATGCCCAAGGCAATGGCGAGATGAGTTTTCCCGGTGCCGATTGGGCCGGCGAAGACGACGTCTTCGGCGCGGTCGAGATACTCGCAGCTGGCCAACTCGGCGATCTTGGGCTTGGAGACGCCCTTGAGTGCCTGCCAGTCGATCTGGTCCAGGGTCTTGTGATCGGGAAACTGGGCGGCCCGGAGCCGCCGGGCGGCGGTGCGCTCCCGGCGCGAGACGACCTCGGCCTCGAGCAGCTCGCGGAGGAAGTCCTCGTAGTCCCAGCTCCCCTCGCGGGCCTGGCGGGCGCGGGCAGCGTACTCGCGGGCCAACGCCGGCAGTTTGAGCGTCTTCAACTGCTCTTCGATCACCGCTTGGCGGGCGGCGTCGCTCATGAGATCCCTCTCGGCAGCAACGCGTCGAAGTCCGCCGCGCGGGCGGTGTCGATCTCGTAGTCGGCAAGCTGTTCGGGGACCTCGACCGCGGCGGGCGTCTCGATGGGTCGCTTCAAGGCCAGCAGATCGCAGCGGCCGGCGGTCAGAGCCTGCTCCAGGGCTTCGGCCACCGGCTCGGGGCCATGGTCGGCCACGGCACCGACGATCCTCGCCAGCACCCGGGCACCCTCGAGAGCGCCGTAGCGCTCACCCAGGAGCTGCCACAGACGGCCGTAGGGCTCGCCCAGCTCGGCGACCAGCTCCGGGGCCACCTGGCGCACCGCCTGGGGCTTTTTGGCCAGCTCGGTGAGGTAGTGGCGGTAGCGGACGCGACGACCACCGCGACGCACCCGCTCGAAGAGCCTCTCCTCGCCCCGGCAGATCACCCGCAGATCCTCGACACCGACCCAGGCCGTCGCCTCCAGGCTCTTCCAGTGCGACGGCACCGAGTAGCGGGCGCCCTCGATCTGAATCATCGCCTGGCGCGAGACCGAAACCAGCACCATCCGTCGGGCCTCGAAGGGTGCTCCCGGGAGCGGCCGAAGGCGAGCCGACTCCTCAGTCCAAAGCTCGGCCGAGCGCCGGCCATCAGGGTGTACCCGCTCCGACCACGCCCGATCGACCTCGGCGAGCACCGCCTGAGAGATCTCCCCAAGGCTCTCGCCGCGGGGCACCGGAGTCAGGTGCTGCAGCCGCAGGGTCTTACCCCGGGCTTCGACGGAGCCCTTGTCGTGCCCCTCGCCCGGGCGGGCGAAGCAGGGCTCGAACAGGTAGTGGCTCGCCAGGGCCCGGAAGCGGTCGGTCAGCTGCGGGAATACCCTCACCCGGCGCTTGACCGCCGCCGACAGCCGGTCATAGACGAGCCGTGCCGGCACCCCACCGAAGTGGGCGAACGCCCGCACGTGGCCATCGAGAAACGCCAGCTGATCGCAGCGGTCATAGATCCAGACGAAGTCCTTGCCGGAGAACGGCAGCCGGGTCAGGAACTTCCAAGCGGTGCGCCGGAAGCCCTCCTCGTCGACCGTGACCTCGAAGAAGTCCACCTGCCCTTCGTCCCCGGGACGGTGCACCAGCGGGATGTACACCTCCGCGCGCTGCCGCCGCCACTCCCTGAGCCAGGCCCGCACCGTGGTCACCCCCACCCGAAAACCCTCCTCGACCAGCTCTCGGTGGAGCCGCGAGCCGGTGATCCGCTGCTTGCGGGTCGTCCGACGGGACCACTCCTCCATCAGCTCCTCGAGCCGCGGTGCCACCTGATCAAGCACCGGCCGCGCCCGTGCCTGGCTCTCCACCCGTCGCGGCGCAGACACCTGCAGGTACTTCCTCACCGTATTGCGACTCACCCCCATCTCCCGCGACACCGAGCGCCGCGATCGGCCCTCGATCAGCACCTTGTGTCGGATAACATGTACCTGATCCATCCTCAGCATCCTTCCTCCAGCAGCCTGAAATCAGCAATTCCAAGCTACCGGACTTGGGGCCGAGGGTGGGTCAGTTTCTAAACGTTGGGTGGGTCAATTTCCGAGCGTTGCGTCCAGCGAAGGGCCGTATCACCCGAGCTTGGGTGGCCGGAAACCATCGAAGAAAACGAAGAACTACGTTCTCTACC
>JBDHHQ010000243.1:0-2802 GCA_039589315.1 Gemmatimonadota bacterium | reverse complement strand
CCAGCTTCGTGGATCTCGCCACCGACAACGGCCGCTGCCCCCTCGCGCTGAGCGACCTCATGCGCGAGCGCGAGGTCAAAGCCCGCCTCTGGTTCCTGCTCCATCCGGCTGAGTGCCGCCCGGACGAAGCGCGGCTGGGCGAGCTGGATAATGCGCGACTGAGAGAGATCGATACGGAACGCCTCGGTGGCCAACCTCCCCAGGTCGGGGTCCCCGGACTCGAAGTCCGCGAGGACGAGGAGAGCGGGCTCATCGATCGCGCCGCGGGACACGAGGGTCGCCGCCGGGCCGATTCCAAGGGCGCGCGATAGCGAGTACAACCCGGACGCGATACCCAGAAGAACGAACGCCGCGACTCCACCCCTGAGAGCGTGTCGCCAGCGCAGGAATCGCCGGAGCGTGAGTATGGTTGGGTGGGGTCTTCTTCCCCCGAGCGTCTGCGCGAAGGTCGCCGCAAGGGTTATGGGCAGTCCGATCAGCAACAGCAGCAGGGCTCCACGCGACACCCACCCCGGGAGTAGATAACGCCCGGCCACCCGCTCGGTGATCTGGAGGACGAGCCAGCCCGACGCGGCATACAGCGCGAGCACGAACGGGACTGCGGTGCCGACGCGCGCCAGGGGACCGCGAGGGGCCGGGGGTTGGGCGAGCCCATCCAGGACCCGAACGAATCCGCCGACATCGGGGTAGCGATCCGCACGGTCCTTGCTCAGGAGCCTCTCGATCGCCGACTCCAGCACATGGGGCACCTCGGGACGCACGGCACGAAGGGGCTCGGGCGTCTCGCGCTTGATCGCATCGATCACCACGGCCGGCCGCGCTCCCTTGAATGGCCGCTCTCCCGTCAGCAGCTCGTACAGGACCACGCCGAGCGACCACAGATCCGTCCGGTGGTCCACCGCCCCGCCTTCGATCTGCTCCGGAGACATATAGGCCACCGTCCCCAGCGCCGTGCCGGTCCCTGTCAGCGCCACGTCGGTCAGCTTGGCGAGCCCGAAGTCGAGCACCTTGGCGATGCCCTCGGAGGTGACGATCACGTTTCCCGGCTTGATGTCGCGGTGGACGATGTCGTGCGCGTGTGCGGCACCCAATCCTGCCGCGATCTGGCGCGCGTAGTCCCATGCTTCTGCGATCGGGAGTGGCCCGCGTTTGAGCTTCTGCTGGAGCGTCTCGCCTTCGTAGTACGCCATGGCGATGAACACCCGGCCATCGTCGTCCTTCCCGATCTCGTGGACCACGCACACGTTCGGGTGGTCGAGTGCCGCGGCGGCCTGGGCCTCGACCCGGAAGCGTTCGGTCGCGGCTTCGTCCCCGGTGAGATGGCGGGGGAGGAACTTGAGGGCTACAGGGCGGTTGAGGCTCGTGTCGAGCGCCCGGTAGACGACCCCCATCCCGCCCCGACCCAGGATCTCCTCGATCCGGTACTGGCGCACCGAGCGCCCGATCATCGGATCTGGGTCCGTCGGTCCGGGGGCTCCTGAGGAAGGTTCATGGTCGGACCACGGGGCGATCGACAGAACCGCGTCGGCCAGGCTGTCGAAGTATCCCTCCGCCTCCTCAGCGGCAGCGAGCAGGGACTTTAGCTGGGCCTGCTTACTCGGGTCGTCGGCGCAGGCGCCCTCAAGGAAGGCGGCTTGCTCCTCCGCAGGCAGCGCGCGCGCTTGCTCGAACTGGCGTTTGATCGGCCCCCAGTCCGTCGCGGCCATCGACCTCCTGCTCCTCGACCGGTTGACCTTAGAACGCCGACGACCTACGTCGTCAACGGACTGTATGTATGTGTTCAATCCCCCGCCTCGGGACGAGGGACATCAATTCGGGTGGGATAGGGTTTCCGGGGCTCAATCCTCGACAACCTAGATGAACGCTGCGCGGCCGGCGAGCCAAGGGGGCGGAGGACGGGGGCCGATCGACAACCGGACTGGGCGAGTTCATGGGCGGGTTCTAGTTCGCCAGATCAGCGTATCAGAGCATGGGGGATACGCTGAAATAGGGTAAGAAGGCGCGTTCTGTATGGCGTCTCAGCGGAATACGCCGGGGTGGCGGCCCGCTTTTGAGTCCGGCGCGTCTGCCAGCTCCAGCGCCCGGACTAGGCGTGGGCGGAGCAGGGGCGGTGGCGATCTCGGTGACAACTCGGTGACAAACTGGAGGGTCATCTAGGGCCATCTAGGGACACGTCGGGCGTGAGGAAGCCGCAAAAGGGCCACCATTTCCGCTCTGTGTGACCCTTTCGGCAGGTCTCAAAATCCGGTGGGACATAGTCCCTTGAGGGTGGGAGCTGCGGCCGCTGCGCGGTCCTCGCTCGTTGCTCGCTGCGCTCGCGCCCCGAGTCCCTCCTCCGGCATAGACCCGAAAACCCTTGCAGGACGTGGTTTTTCGGGTCTTCGACCTGCCTACTGGGGGTCTTCGGTTATTACCTCGCCAGAAGACGTCGCGCTCCCGGCATGGCAATCGACGACCTCCCCAATCTAAGTTGGTTCGCTGCCCCACAGCTCCCTTTGACAGGACGGCCGTCTACGGGACCCGAAGGACCACCCTCGAAAGGAGTGCCAAATGGACAGGGATGCTTCCGCGATTGAAGGCCTCATCGAACCGTGGACCCAAGCCTGCCTCGCTGCCGATTGGGATGCACTGCTCGGGATGTGCAACGACGACATCGTGTTTATGCCACCAGGAGAGCCTTCCGTGAGCGGCGATGCAGTCCGGCCGTGGCTGGAGGGCATTGTGATCCGGCAGATGACCTGGAGTATCGATCAAATCGAGGTCAACGGTGATCTGGCCTACCTCAGAGGGCCGGTGGACCAA
>JBDHHQ010000242.1:0-2807 GCA_039589315.1 Gemmatimonadota bacterium | reverse complement strand
CTGGGGTTCCTGTTGCTCTGTGAGGCCCTGAGCGGTCGCGGGTGCGTCATTCGGAGTGCGTAGGAGATTAATCAATAGTTATCCGCCCTTGGGCCCTATCCGACGGTATTCCAACGACTTAGTCCTCGCGGTCGCGGAACTCCTCGTGCCAGTTTTGGACGACGCGAATGGAGGGCCGCGGTGCGTCTCCGGACTCCGCTTCGGCACTTTCATGCTCGGTTTGTACCGCCTCCGCTAGTACAAATCGCTGACCGTCGGGCGTGACGTCGTACGTGGGAGTCGGGACCGCGCCGCCAAGCAGTTCCGAGGAGAAGAGCCGCTGCGGCTGACCGATGGTCAGAGTGGGTTGGGTCGAAACGGAGACCGCCATCAAGGCAGAACCTTCTACGTAGAAAACCTCTCCCCCCTCGTGGCTCCAACGCGGCCGACCGCCACCGTTGATCAAGACTTGCTGTTTACCTCCGCCATCGGGGAATGAGCGGATATAGACCTCGTAGCGCCCCGACTCGTTGGACGCATAGGCTACCCACTTCTCGTCTCGAGAGAACTGTCGTGATCTCGCTAAACGGGGTCCGCAAGAACGGAGCAGCCTCGTAGCCGCCGTCTTCGCGGCGTTCCAGATACCAAAGGTCATGACCGAGGGGTTCCCGCGCCGACCTCTCGTGGAACAGCAGCAGACGTGCATCCTTGGAACAGTCGTTTGGGAACCGCCGAACGGATGGGTCCCGTTTCAGCAAGACCTCGGCCGGACTACTTCCGTCTATCGGCTGCAGATAGAGTTCCCTATCTCCCTCCCGGTCCGATGAGAAGGAGATGGCGTCCCCGGATGCAGTCCACGCTGGCTGCACCACCGTACTGTTGTCGAACGTTAAGCGAGTCTTCACGGGCTGATCGACCTCGTGCAGCCAAGTATCCGGGCCGCCTTCCTCAACGCCCTGAACCGCAACCCGACGGCCATCGGGAGATAGGCTGGGTTTTCGAATCTGTAGTTGCGGTTGACCGATCGTACTCAGCGTTGTGCCGGACCGATCCTTCCAAACGAGTTGTTGTGAAGAAGACCTGATGGTTCCCGAATCGCCGTAGACCAGCGTGCCGTCGTGTGTCCGGAACCGAAAGCCGAGGGGTCCCCAGGTTCATCCCGAGACCCCGGTGGTCAGCAGGGTGCATCCCGCCACCGAGGCGACGGGAGGGGTCTCAAAAGTTGAACCTCATGCCCATCTGGACGACGCGGCCCCCGTTCGAGCCGATGATCCTGCCCGCATTCACGTTGCGGGCGTCTTCGGGACCGATGACCGTATCGGGATCGTTCCAGTTGCCGTGGTTGATGAAGTTGAAGCCCTGCAACAGCAGCTCGATGCTGCGCTCGCCCGAGAGCGGCACGCGCTTGGTGAGCGCGAGGTCGTGATTGTTCCAGCCCGGATTCCGCAGCGACGGATGGGTGCGGGACACGTGTCCGATGGCGAAGGCATCCGGATCGACGAAGGCTCCCGGATTGAACCACTGCCCCGGCCCTTGATTGGCCACGTGCGCGTCCACACCGGGAACCGGATCGACGCGCAGGAAGCGAACCACGCCGCCGGTGTTGTTGAAGGCCGGCTGCAAAACGATCGGATCCCCGCTCAGCCATCGGCTGTATCCGCTGACCGACCAGTCACCCAGCACGTGACGCAGCTTCGAGTCGCTGAGATAGGCCCGCCCGCTGCCGAAGGGCAGCTCGTAGGCATAGTTCAACGACATGCGGTGAGGACGCAGCCCGCGCGAAAGGGCCCATTCGTTATCGCGGTTGAAGTAGTCCTGAACGCCCGGTCCGGAGTAATCGTCCCACTGCTTGATCAGCGAGTAGTTGAAATTGAGCGTGAGTCCGTGCGAGGCCCTTTTCTCAACGCCCAAATCGGCGCTTTGGTATTTGTACAGCCCCAGCGGGAACTTGCCGTCGGTCTGAAAATCCTGGAACTGCGGGAACGGACGCAGGGTCCGGCGGAAGGCCTCATCGTTCAACTGATCGCGGTAGCCCAGCATGTCCACCGGGATCGCGTTGATCCCGACGCTGCTCCCGCCCAGGAGGATGTCCTTGCCACGATAGAACGAACCGCCCGCCCGTACCGTAAATCCCTCGGGTAACTGGCGCTCCAGACGAAGGGATCCGTAGCGATAGCGCGGCTGACGGGAGGTGTTGGGAATGAAATCAGGGTCGGTGTTGTTGGCCGCCTCGGCTCGCAGGTCCGGCAAGGGGTGCTTGAGCGGCTGAACGCCTTGTTGCAACACCGCGGCCGGATCGAGTTGCTGGTTCCTCGAGATAAAGGTGCGGCGCGCACTAAAGCCTTGTGTTCCAAAGGTGCCCGAGTTGATCCCCAGGTTGGTGTAGTACTGCATGACCGAGAGCCGCACGACGGTGTCGCGCGCGTCGGTCGGGCTCCAGGCGAGTCCAAGCCGCGGCTCGAGGCGTGCACGGTAGGGCTGGAACGAGCGGCCCCGTCCATCAAGGCACGCGAACACCAGCGCCCCCGGCAGCCCGTTCTCGGGGTTGATCTCGTCGACGTCCACCGTCGACTGGCGGTCGAACTTCTCCACGCGGGGGCCCGAGATGTCCAGGTTCAGACTCAGTGTCGCCGTGAGTTTCGGTGTCACCTCGTACTCGTCACGCACACGTGTTTCGATCGATGTGCGCCGTAAGTACGAGGGCTGCAATAGGTCGGTGGCTTCGGCGCGGTAGGAACGACCGAGCAAAAAGCTGGCGAAGGAATTGCCGGTGTTGATGATTCCCGGCAGGCCGGTCAGATCATCATTGAAGCGGAAGACGCCGGAGG
>JBDHHQ010000241.1:0-3210 GCA_039589315.1 Gemmatimonadota bacterium | reverse complement strand
TGGAGGTTCTCGCACTTCAGGAAGAGTCGGTCCACCCCGATCATGGCACCGAGGCTGGCGGAGCTCAGGGTGGGGGTGCGATGGACCCTCGCCCCGATGCGCTCGGCCGCAGCCAGTACGTCGTCGACGGAAACCAGTTCATGCACGCTCAGTCGATCCTGCAGAGAGGATGTTCCCAGGTCTCCCGATACTCGCCCGGGGCTCCCCCGACCGCCAGCCCGGGTGATCCACGTCGATGTGGGCCAGGGCGCAGGCGGTGAGCCGGCGCGCTGCCGCGCATCGCTTCAGCGACTAGACCCACCTTGGCTTCGCCGGTATTTTGCAGAGCGTTACGGGAGACGATGGGCGGACGGGTGGTGACAACCTGTGTCCGCCTCGCGACCGGGGCCGGACCCAATGATTTCTCCGCGACGTCTGTCCTTCGCGCTCGCGATCCTGGTTGCCGTTTCGGCGTGCAGCGACGACGACGGCGGCAACGGGACGGAGCCCACACCGCTATCCGCGCTCGTCGGTTCCTGGACGACCCAATCGTTCAAATACACGGCTGTGGCCAATCCCGATCTCAACGTCGACCTGGCGGCGCTGGGCGCCGGTATCAACAGTCTCACGGTCAACGCGGACGGCAGCTTCGCCGGCAGGGCCACCCTGGAGATCGAGGGCGAGTTCACGACCATCGACGCGAATGGCACGCTGACCGACGTGACCGGTACGTCCCTCACGATCAACTTCACGGGCGTCGCGGCACAGGTGCTACCGAACCCGCTGCCCGTCGCGTACTCGCTGAGCGGCAACGTCCTTTCGTTCACGGCGAACAACATCAATTTCGACTTCTTCGTGATCGGCGGTCCGCCGGGGGAGCAGCCCACGACCCTGGAGGTTGTCCTCCTCCGGAGCTGACCCAGCCAGTCGCTCCATGCCGCCGAGCCCCGCTGCGCCCCGATCCTCACCTGAGGAAGGGCGTTGCGGGGCTCGCCTTTGGCCCCTAGTCCTTCCAGTAGCCAAGCGGTCGATCGCTCCTCTTGCCGGAGACGAGCCATGAAACGCATCACGAGCCGGTTCGGGACGCCCCATCTGGGCTGTACCCTCCTCGCCGCCGTAGCCGTGTGGGTGGCTCCCGCTTCCGCGATCGCCCAGGATGGCGCTGTCGCGGGCACCATCCGTGCAGCCGGTACCACCATTGGCCTTTCCACCGTCCAGGTCGAGGTCCTGGGGGCCGGCCAGGCGGTGGTCGTCTCGGGGCTGAGCGGTTCGAGTGGCGGGTTTCGGCTCACGGGCATTCCGGCTGGGAACTACGCAGTGGTGTTCTCGAGCCCAGGGTGGGAGCAACACGTCGAGACGGTCAGCGTGACGGCTGGGCAGACCACGTCCGTGGCCGTGGAGATGAGCGAGCAGGTGTTCAACCTGAACCCCATCACCGTGACCGCCTCGAAGACAGAGGAGAAGGTGCTGGAGGCGCCAGCCGCCGTCGAGGTCGTGCCGACCGTGGACCTGGCGGAGATCCCAGCGATCACCTGGGCAGATCAGATCAAGAACGTGTCCGCGGTGGACATCGTCAAAACGGGGCTCCAGCAGAACTACGTCGTGGTCCGGGGCTTCAACAATATCTTCTCGGGCGCCACGCTGACGCTGACGGACAACCGAATCGCTCGGGTACCGTCGCTCAGGGCCAACGTCACACACCTGAATCCCACCACGAACGCCGACATGGAGCGGATCGAGGTGGTGCTGGGTCCGGGCTCGGCCCTCTACGGTCCCAACGCGGCGAACGGCGTGATCCACACCATCACCAAGTCTCCCATCGACTACCCTGGCGGAACGCTCTCGGTCGCTGGAGGCCTCCGGCACCAGGGTGCCGTGCCGGGCCAACCCGAGACGACGGCCGAGGGACTGGGGCACATCGAGGGTCGGTACGGATTTCGGACCAGCGACAAGTTCGGCGTCAAGCTGTCGGGGCTGTACTTCACCGGAGAGGACTACTTCTTCGCGGATCCGGTCGAGGTGGAGAAGCAGGGCTTGGCCTTGGAGTGCCAGGAGGCGGGCTATAGCCCCACCTCGGCCTCGTGTCTGAATTTCGCCTTCGGGTTGGACCTGAGTAATCCGGACGACGTGCAGACTCTGCGGTCCAGCGTGGACAACGTGGCCGGCGGTCGCAACAACACCCTCGAGCGGTGGGCGGCGGACGCCAGAGCCGATTGGCGCCCAACCGAGGACTGGAACATCATCTTCGCGGGGGGCCACACCAAGGCCGTGAACAGCGTGGACCTGACCGGTCTGGGCGGAGCGCAGGCCGTGAACTGGGGCTACACGTACCTCCAGACCCGGGCGCAGTACAAGAACGCCTTCGCCCAGGTGTTCTGGAACAAGAGCAACAACTCCGAGTCGTATCTGTTCCAGTCCGGACGCCCACTGCTGGACAAGTCGTCGCTGTTCGTGACGCAGCTGCAGAACGCCAGCCAACTCGGGAACAGCCACCGGCTGATCTACGGCATCGACTACCTGAGGACGGAGCCCCGCACCGAGGGCACGATCAACGGGCAGAACGAGGACGACGACGACATCAACGAGGTCGGCGGATATGTGCAGTGGGAGTGGCAGGCCGTCCGGCAGCTGGAGTTGGTGGCTGCGGCCCGTCTTGATGACCACTCACGCCTCGAGGATCCGGTCTTCTCACCCAGGGCTGCGCTGGTGTACCGGCCCAACCAGGAGAACACCTTCCGCGCCACGTACAACCGCGCCTTCTCCACGCCCACCACGCTGAACCTGTTCCTGGACATCTCAGGCGGGACCATTCCCCTGGGCGGCCCGTTCCAATACGACGTGAGGGCCCAGGGGAGCACCGGAGACGGGCTCCAGTTCCGCCGCATGAACGGCGTGCCCGACGGACGTAGCCCCTTCAGCCCCCTCCGGGGCCAGGACCCCCAGGCCTGGGTGCCCACGACGACGGGGAGCCTGTGGGACCTGGCGGTGCGGGTGGTGTCCCTCAGCAATCCCGAGCTCGGCGCGTTCTTGGCGACCTTGCCCCCGCCCGGCGATGACGACGTCCGGATCGACTCGAGAACCGTGAACCCGACGGCCGCCCCCGGACAGGATCCGTTCTTCCTCACGCCCGGCGTGTGCGGGAGCACCGATCAGGCCGGGCAGCCGATCTGCGACCTGACGGCGATCGAGGACCTGCCGGTCCTCAATCCCACGATCACGAACACTTTCGAG
>JBDHHQ010000240.1:0-3514 GCA_039589315.1 Gemmatimonadota bacterium | reverse complement strand
ACAAGGGGGACCAGGTCGATGCCGACCAGCTGTCGGAGTTGCTCCGGCGCGGCGGCCTCCGAGCGGTCTACCACGGGAGCGCGCACGGAGCCACGCTCAAGGAGTTCACCCGGACCTATCGGAATGTGGTCGAGGACGCGACGCGAGTGATGTTGCGGCTGAAGGCGCTGTTCCGCGCCCGAGGGATCAAGGCACCCGGCAAGAGCGTTTACCACCCGAAGAACCGGGCGGAGTGGCTCGCCAAGCTGCCAGACCCGGGCGTGCGGTACCGAGCCCAGGCGCTCTACGCCCAACTCGACGTGCTCCGGGAGCTGCGGCCCAAGGTGAAGACCGCCATGGTGGCCGAGGCCAGGCACGATCCCGCGTGGCCGGTGCTCCGGAGCATCCCGTTTCTCGGTCCAGTGCGAGTCGCCCTCCTGCTGGCCACCATGCGGACGCCCTGGCGGTTCCGCACCAAGCGCAATCTGTGGGCCTACAGTGGGCTGGCCGTCGTGACCTTTTCGAGCGCGGATTACACGCTGGTCGACGGCCGGCCCGTGCGGCGGCGGCGTAGGCCCATGACCCGTGGGCTCAATCGCAATCACAACCGGGTGCTCAAGGACGTCTTCAAGGGCGCGGCGACCGCGGCCACTGGACGGCCGGGCCCACTGCAGAACTTCTATCACGGGATGATCGCGCGCGGGATGCGCGAGGAGAAACTCGCAGCGGTCACATTACGGCTCTGGCAAACAGGAGAACGCTACGATCCAGCGAAGCTGACGATGCAAGCGCGCTAGCGCCCGGACCCCCACGAGGCGGTGGTGCGGGGACGGTCCCCTCGCCAGCGGCTCCAGGTCCGGGACCAGGGTGCGGGGAGCAGTCTCGAGCAAGTCGTCCGCCCGGTCACCAGTTCCACCGAGGCACTCGCCTAACCATAGGCCTCCCCGCAGAACCCGAAAAAGCGTCAGGCCGGCTCCTGCGAAAGCCGAGTCTCAGATAGAACCATGGTTCGCCGCGCGCGACCCCCACGCTTGCACGTGTCCAGTAAGGATCGGGAGCTGAAGCGAGGAGAACGATGCGCAAGAAGATTGCTCTGCGGACCCCGAAGCACCCAACGACCTCGTCATCCCAACCATCGGGGCTGATCGCCAAGGAGCAAAAGCCGCGGCGGTCGGTCAAGGGCAGGTCCGCCCTTGACGATCGCTCTCATAGAACAACTTGCGATTCGGCTGCGCGTGTAATCTGCTGACCGAGCGCGGGACACGCGAACACCAACGGCTGACCGCGTCAGATGCTATGGGGAGGAGGGTGGCAGCAGATCAGGCCGAATCTGCAGCGAACTCGGGCCGCCGCTGCGGGCCCGGCGTCAGCGATCCGGCGTAGGGAGCGGCGGCGGACCGACGACGCCGTTCTCCGGGGTGTGAGGCTGCATATGCACCGTCCGGATGGGGAACGGGATCTCGATGTCCTCGGCGGCGTACCGGGCGTGGAGCCGCTTGATGAACTCGTGACGGATCACGAACTGGTCCGTGAATTCGCTCACGAAGAGCTGCACACCGAAGTCGATGCTCGAGTCCCCGAACGAGTTGTAGCGCACCTTCGGATCTGCGCTGGCCACACCGCCCTCCACGGATGATAGAACCTCCCTGGCCACGTCCAGCGTCACTTCCTCGACGTGTTCAAGATCGCTGTCGTAGCTCACCCCGACCCCGATCTGGATCCAGAGATTTCGCCGGGGCAGGCTGAAGTTGGTCACGATGGACGACGACAGGGTGCTGTTGGGTACGATGACCAGGTTCTGGTTGGGGAACGTGCGGATGGTCGTGTTCCTCGACTTCACGTCCTCCACGTATCCCTCCTCGCCGGACTCCAGCCGCACGTAGTCGTGGGGCCGGACCTGCCGGGAGAGGATGATCTGTACGCCGGCGAACAGGTTCCCGAGGGTGTCCTGCAGGGCCAGAGCCACCGCCAGACCTCCCACGCCGAGGGCCGTCAGGAGCGGCGTGATCCGGACGTCGAGATTCTGGAGGATGATGAAGAAGCCGAGGATCGCTACCAGCAAGCGGGCCAGGTTGGTGACCAGCGTGCTCGAGGGGATGATATCGCTACGGGCCTTGGCGAACTGCTCGACGGCCCCAGCGGCGAGGCGCATCCCCACGATCACCAACGACACCACCAGAAGGCTCGGGATCGTCCGCACGACGATCTGCTGGAGCAGGGGCGTGGTCCCCTGAAGCGTGATGGCGCCCCAGATGCCTAGTATCGCGAACCAGACCACCGTCATGCCGCGGATCGAATTCACCACGAGGTCGTCCCACCGGGTCTGGGTCTTTCGTGCGAGCCAGTGCAGCCAGCGCACCAGCACCTTCTCCACCAGGTAGCCCAGGAGCAGAGCGCCCAGGATCAGACCGACCTGGGCGAGCCAGGGATCTCCGGTGAACTGGGTCATGTCGGGGCCTTCTCGGTGGGTGCCAGGTGTGGGCGCCGGAGCGTTCGGGATCAGGGCGGGAGCGCCCCGAAAACGAATCCCGAGTATGGGGCGCGACCCCGAAGGGGATCAAACGATCCCACCGCCGACCCGGGCGTCGTGGTTGGCGAACGCCTCTGGATCGCGCGCCCTACCACAGAAGAACGTCGGACGAGGCAGCAGACCCGGGGCCGAGCGTCAGGGGAGGGGCGGCGGCGAACGCTCTACCAGGGCGAGGAGTCCCGGCGCACGGGTTGACTCTCCGGCTCCGCCCGTCTGGGGCCGAGGGCGGTTTGAACATCCGCCCCTGACGGCTGCTGGTACGCCCGAAGGCCGAACTCCGGAAGCACGGCCAGGAGGTGCTCGAAGATGTCCGACTGGAGTCCTTCGTAGCTGGTCCAGACGGTGTCGTTCGAGAAGCAGTAGATCTCGAGCGGGAGCCCCCTGCTCATGTGGAAGCCGAGTCGAGGGCGAGATCACGACGTGAAGCGGCCGAAGTCCTCGGGGTTGAGGCGGCGCAGGTGTTCCTTGAGCTCCTCGGGTCGCATTCCCGTCGAGGATTCCGGTGAGTCGGACGCGCCGTCTTCGATCTCTGAAAGAAGGGGCTCCTCCTCGGCGATCTCGAGGAGCAGCTCGTCGTCGGCGAAGATTCGGGCGTCCATGCGGAGCGCGACCGCAATCGAGTCGCTCGGACGGGCGTCCACGGAGATGATCTCACCGTTCCGCCGCACGATCATCTCGGCGTAAAAGGTGTGCTCCTCGACCCGGGTGATGATGACCTTCTGCAGAGCCCCGCCCATCCCGCCGATCACCGAGACGAGCAGGTCGTGGGTGAGCGGTCGTGCGAACTTCATTCGGGCGAGCTGCATCGCGATGGCGCTCGCCTCACCGGGACCGATCCAGATGGGGAGCACTCGATCTCCGGACAGCTCCTGGAGCATGACCACGGGCATGTTGTTCGCGCGGTCCAACCCCAGGCTCTGCACCTTTACTTCGACAAGCACGTTTCGGTGCCCCTCCGTGTTGCCGCCGACCGTCCGCCGCCACCTTCGAGTGTACTCACTTCTT
>JBDHHQ010000239.1:0-3401 GCA_039589315.1 Gemmatimonadota bacterium | reverse complement strand
CGGGCGCCGGAGACGAGCTACCTGGGTGGCGCCTTCACGATCATCAGGGTGGGCCTGGACGGAGAGCCTCCTCCGGGGCCGGCACCACTTCCCCCTCCCGTGTCGACGCAGGACGTGGCAACGGCCGAGGGCACGCTGGGCTTCGCCCTGCCCGAAGAGCTGAAACAGCTCTACCGGGAGGTCGCCAATGGCGGATTCGGCCCGAGCGGAGGCCTCGCTTCGCTGGAGCGCGTCGCCGAACGCCATAGAGACCTGCTCGCCGATCCGCCGGGCGAAGGAGGTCAAGAATGGCCGGGACACCTGCTGCCCATCAATCTCAGCGAGCCCGGCTCGGACTGCTACGATCGGGTCTCGGGCCGGATCCTCTATTGGGATGAGGAGTCCCTTGCCGATGGACCAGGCGACGACGTGTGGGAGCGGTCCTTCAGGATCCAGGCCGACAGTCTGAGTGCATGGTTGGAGGGCTGGCTCTCCAGTCCGCCCATGGGCGGGAAGTTATCCCGAGACATGGAGGCCCTCGCGCTGGAAGGCCTGCGAAGGAGCCTCGCCTACTGGCGTGCCATGACCCCTGAGCAGCGCGTCGAGATGGGTCTTCCCGAGGAGGGCTGGGAAGAGGAGCTCTTCGGACACCTGGGAGTGGACCTCGAGGGGCTTTGAGCGGGGGTAGCCGTGGCGCTTCGAGCAAGCGTGTCGTGACCGCTCCCGCCAAGCTGAGCGGGCGTCCCGGGATCCCGGCAGGCTCTGTTGCATCTCCGGCCTCCTGAGCAAGAGTTGATCCCACGCCTTCAAGCTGCTCAAGGAGTAGTGTCGATCGCCCTCAGGTCGTCGGGGGCGTGACGTCGAGCGAAGCTTCTTCCGGGGTCCCGCGCACCGGACGTGCCAGCTTCGACGGGTGCTGCGCCAACCGTTCGCTCAGGATTCGGTCGGCTCGACGCAACTTGTCCCCCAGGCCCTCCGCCAGGTTGCGGTACAGGATCACCCCGATGTCCGGGCGCTGACGCACCATCGCGTCCAGGCTGTCGGCCGGGAGGGTCGCCACGCGCGCGACCGTCTCGGTCGTGGCCGCGTGGGAATGGGGTGAGGCCGACAGAAGCGCCACTTCGCCGAGACCCTCACCGGCCCCTACCACGCCGACGACGGTGCCTTCGGCATCGCGGATCGCCACCCGGCCCTCGAGCACGACGAACATTTCGTGGGCCCGCTGACCGGTGTCGAACAGCATCTCCTCGGCTGCCAGCTCCCGGTGTCCGAAGGTGCGAGCGAGTCGGGTGCGCTGCTCCTGCGAGAGCCCGCGGCACAACCTCAGGTCGCACACCGCGTACTCGATCTCTGGCAGGATCCGTCCCCCTTCGAAGGAGGCCAGCACGGCGTCGGCGATCTCCCTGGTCGGCGATGGCGGCTCCATGCGGACTGGCGCCACCGTGGCCAGAAGCCGGTACATCTTGATGACGTCGAGGCGCTCGACGTCGTGGAAGGCCAGAGCCGGCACGTACGCCGCCGGAAGATAGCCCATTTCGAGGAGGGTTCGCTGCATGCGCGGTGCGTATGCGCTCACGTCGATCTCGACCGTGACGATTCCCCATTGCCCGCGCGCGCTCTGCTCGAGGGCGACGAAGAGCGGTCGGACGACATCGTCCGCGGTGCAAATGAGCTCGAAGACCCGAACGTTCTTCTCATGGTCGTCGCGCATGAATCCGAGGGCGCCCACGATGCGCCCCTCTCTCCTCGCGACGATGTAGCTCGACCGGGTCGCGCGAAGCTTGAACATCCCGTACTGCAGGCGGAGCGGCCCGAAGACCTCGCGATTCGCCAGGCGCCCCCGCTCGATCCTGAGGAGAGCGGCGTACCCTTCGGCGGTCAGATCCTCGAGGTCGGCGTCGCCCCCGGGAGGATAGGGAGACGAGGCTTCGTCGAGGATGTAGCCCGGCTTCAAGCCCACGAGCTCGAGCGCGTTGCGGGCGAGCGCGTGGGCTTCCGGAATGATCCGGGGGTGATTCCGACGCAAGTCGAGGGCGCTCCCGAAATAGCGCACCATCAGACCCGCGTGCTCTCGGCGTCCACCGAAGCGGAGCTTGTAGGGCAGTAAGCCCATGGGGTGAAACGCGTACCGCTGTGAGATCCGCGTGGAGAAGGGATGGGCGACGCGCACCTCGGCGTATCCGACATGGAGGCGGTCTCCCACGCGCTCGAGGCGCTCCCTCATGAGCAGGCTGCCGATGCCGAAGCCCCGGGCGGCGGGATCCACGACCAATCGACCGAACTCGCCGACCAGATCCGTGTGGGCCCCTTGAGCGAAGAGCACGCTCGCGGTCCCGACCAGCCGACCCGGCTTCTCGCTCTCCGCTACGAGCGTGATCGCCGAGGGGTCGTAGAGGAAGCGGGTGAGGTGCTCCTCGTCGTAGAACGCGGGATACAGGTAGTCGGCCCCGTACACCCGGCTGAACAGCCGGGCGATCTCGGGCACGTCGGCCTGAACCGCCTCGCGCACGCGAGCTGCTGGCTTGTTCTCGGACATGGCATTCTTCCGGCTTGCCCCGTCCCTCCTCCACCTATGCGCCTCTCTTCGCCGGTGTCAACAGTCAAGGGATTCAGCCCTCGCTGCGTGGAGAAGGGACCCTCACCCAAAACCGCCGGACGTCGGCGACCAGGGCGCGAGCACCCGTCCGCAAGAGACTCTGGGCGGAAGCCGGATGCGGTTGTAGCGTGAGTCCGGGACCGCATGTCCCTCGCTGCTTTCGTTCGGATGGGAGGATGATGTGATGCGATCGCCGTGCTCACAGCGGCCCTGTTCGGACGCCGCCCGGCGTTCGAGGCCGTGCCGGAAGGCGCTGACCGCCTGACGGCCGGCGCCCCCGAGGTCGTGGGGAGTCGGCTCGAGCCATACGAAGCGAGCTATGCCCTCGTAACGCGAGTCCTCGGGGTTCCAGTCTCCAGACGGGGCATGGACGTCCGTGTACGCGAACTCCAGGACGGCTTCGAGGTCGTATACGACTTCGATCCGGGTGACCCAGCCGTCGAGGATCGTATGATTCTGGACAGGGAGTCACAGATGGAGGCCGTCGTGGAGCGCCAGGACGGGACCGTGGACACGATCATGTTCCAATACGGCGGCGATGTCTTCGAGGTCAGCGTACTCGACCTGGTGGCAGTTGCGCGCGATCCGGAGGAGGGCGACGCCTACCGCGTCGCGTGGGGAAACTTCGCCGATGCCGACCAATGGTTGGCGGAAGTCCGTGGCTACGGCGCTTCTGGCTAGCGTCGCGGCCACCGTACAAGGTCCGACAGCACCGCTTCGACCGGGGTCGGCTCGTCACGTCCGGGTGGGACCTGGTGGAGTATCGGACGGGGTCGGGCTGAGGATGCGGAGGCGAGGCGGCCCAGGATGCGGATACAGGCTGTGG
>JBDHHQ010000238.1:0-2930 GCA_039589315.1 Gemmatimonadota bacterium | reverse complement strand
GCTGAACGTGCGGACTACGTTGCCGGCCTGGTCGGTGATCTGGAGCGTGACCTCTCCGTCGGGCGCCTCGGCGACGGCGTAATGGAGAACCGCTCCGCTTGGCGGATTCTCGCCTCGGCGGTCTGCATGGACGCCGAGGCCGAATCCTCCCCCGCGAACGCGGTAGGCGTCCCGGGGCTCGAACAGGAACGCGTCCGCCGACGCAATAGCGTCATCGATCTGATGGAGTGGCGTGAGGTCGTCCAGGATCCAGATGGACCGGCCCTGGGTGGCCACGATCAGGTCCTGCCGGTGCACCTTCAGGTCAGTGATGGGTGTCTCGGGCAGGTTCAGGTCGAAGGGCTGCCAGTGGGCGCCGTCGTCGAACGAGACGAACATCCCGAGCTCCGTGCCCGCGTACAGCAGTCCCTCTCGCTCCGGGTCCTCCTGCAGGGTGCGGGTCCAGTGGTCCGCCGGGATGCCGTTGGTGCCGTCGGTCAGCAGATCCCACGACGCGCCGTAGTCGGTGGTGCGGTAGATGTACGGCCGGAAATCGTCCATGCGGTAGCGATGGATCACCGCGTAGGCCTTGGCCGCGTCGTGCGGGGATAGGGCGATCCGGTTCACGGTGGAGTGGAGGGGGAGGCCCACCGGAGTGATGTCGGTCCAGGTCTCGCCTCCGTTCCGAGTGATGTGGATCGCTCCGTCGTCGCTGCCCGCCCAGATCACGCCCGCCTCGAAGGCGGACTCCTGGAGCGCATAGATCGTGCCGTAGATCTCGACGCCGGTCTGGTCGTACGTGACCGGCCCACCCGGCGGGTCCTGGTGGAGCTCCATGTGCTCCTCCCACCGTGTCAGGTCTGGGCTGATGGTCTCCCACGTTTGCCCGCCGTCCGTGGTTCGGTGCACGAATTGCGACGTGTGATAGACGACACGCGAGTCGTGTGGGGAGATGCGAATCTGCGAGTTCCACTGGTGCCGGTACTTGAGCTCCACGTTCGCGCGGCCGTGGTACTCCTGCGGGTATTCCCAGATGTCGCGTTCCTGTCCGGTGCGCAGGTCGCGCACGCTGATCTGACCCTGGCATGCGCCGTACACGATGTTGGGGTCGTCCGGGTGGATCGCGATGGGGCCGGTTTCGCACCCGGCGACGGCGAACCAGTGCTCGTAGGGCGTGAGGCCCCCGAGCGTGCGGCTCGGGACGCTGATCGTGGTGTTGTCCTGCTGCGGGGCGTAGAGCCGGTAGGGGAAGGCGTCGTCCACCTCCACGGAGTAGAACTCTGCGGTAGGCTGGTTCATCTGCGTGGACCAGCTGCGCCCGTTGGTCAGCGTGATATTGGCCCCGCCGTCGTTGGACTGGATCCAGATGTCCGGGTTGCCGGGGTTGATCCACAGGTCGTGGTTGTCGCCATGGGGCGTGTCGATGGCCTGCATGGTGCGTCCGGCGTCGATGGAGCGATAGAAGCCCTCGTTCGAGACGAAGAGCGTGTTCTCGTCGCTGGGGTGGGCGTCCACGTGCATGTAGTACCAGGGTCGGGCTATCATATTCCGGTCGTCGTTCACGAGTGCCCAGGAACGGCCGGCGTCGTCGGACCGGTAGAGGCCACGGTTCACGTCCGCCTCGATGAGCGCCCACACCCGGTTGGGGTTGGCCGGCGAGATGGCCAGGCCGATCCTGCCGATGGGGTAGTCCGGGAGTCCGTCGGTAAGCCGCTGCCAACTGTTGCCCCCGTCCGTGCTCTTGTAGATGCCCCCCTCGTCTCCGCCGCTGATCATGCGCCACGGCTTGCGCTCCGCCCGCCACATGGCCGCGTAGAGAATCCGCGGGTTCCACGGGTTCATGACCACATCGATGGCGCCCGTGCGGTCGCTCACGTAGAGCACTCGCTCCCAGGACTGCCCGCCGTCGGTCGTGCGGTAGATCCCTCTCTCCTCGTTGGGCCCGAAGATGTGGCCGAGCGCGGTCACGTATGCGACGTCCGGGTCACCGTGGTGGACCTGGATGCGGTTGATCTGACCCGACTCGGGGAGACCGAGGTAGGTCCAGGTGTCGCCGTCGTCCGTGGAGCGGTACACGCCGTTGCCCGGGGATACGTTGCCCCGTACGCCCCCGGAGCCCGTCCCGACCCAGATCACGTTGGGGTCCGACCGTGCCACGCTGACGGCCCCGATGGGAGCCCGGTCCAGGTGGCCATCGGTGATGTTGTGCCAGGTCTCGCCGGCGTCATCGGTGCGCCAGACGCCGCCGCCCACGGTGCCCATGAGAAAGCGGTGGGGCCGAGCGCGGTATCCGGTGACGGCCGTGACCCGGCCGCCCCGGTAGGGCCCCACCATCCGATACCGCATGGCCTGATAGAGGCCGGGGTCCACGGTCCGGTTGGGGTCCTGCGACTCGACCGGGGAAGGGGCGACGAAGATGGTGAGCGCGACGGCAAACAGGATGGTCGGCGTTCCAAGGCTACGGCCAGGCAAGCGAAGGAGACGAGCCGTGGGTGCACAGGAGATGGGGTTCCGGCAGTGCATGGTGTTTCCAGGACAAGGCAGCGGCACGGCCGTCACGGATGACGAACTCCGGACGGGCATCCACGGGACAGAGACGGTGGCCCCGGGATGCGGGACCATGATAGTCGGGGCCGGCGGGTGGCGCGACGTCGGGGCGAATCCCCCCGGAACGAGCACACCCACCGCGCAGCTCTCGCGGAGAGGGACCGGGGCGGGGGGGTTGGGCGGACGGCCCCGCGCAAGAAATTGGAGTCTCCCGCGTCTAATCCCGCAGCTCGGGCTCCACCCCCCTTCCGTGGCTTGGTCGTGCCCTGGATCGGCCCGGGGCCGTTGACGGGTCCCTTACACCCACCCCTTCTTGCGGAAGTCCTTCAGATTATCCGCCCACTCCGCCATCTCCTCCGGCAGTCCGAAGGAGAGCCGATTGTACTCGAGCATGGGTGGGAAGG
>JBDHHQ010000237.1:0-3235 GCA_039589315.1 Gemmatimonadota bacterium | reverse complement strand
ATGGGACGCGCGGCGAGGATCGTGACCCAGGCGAAGAACACGCCCAGAAGGTAGGCTACGGCGTCCTCATACACGGAGCGGCGCTCCCTTCCCGGCCGTCAGACCGCTGCCTGCTCGGTCGACCGGTCACCACGGCTTCCCCTGGCTCGGATAGCCGTCCAGGGCGGCCACCGCTTCGACGGCGTCGCGAGTGGTACCCGGGCACCTCCGCAACTCGGCCGCACGTCTCTCGAGCGCTCGAGCGCTCCCTTACCTCATACGCGGTCATACGCGGCGGTTTCCCTAGCGGATCGTCGCCGAGATCACGTACGAGAGCTCGGGGAAGTTCTCGTTGAGGTATTCGTTGCCGGCGGCGGCGATGTTCTGCTGATAGGGGCCGCTGCCGCGGGGAGCTCCTTCGCCGTACCCGCTGTAGAGGGCGTCCACCACCTCCATCCCCTCGACCACTTCGCCGAAGGGTGCGAAGCCCATCTCGTCGAGGTTGGCGTTGTCGCCGAAGTTTACGAACACCTGGGTCGTCCGTGAGTTGGGCTGTCCCCGGGCCGCGAAGGTGACCATGCCCCGGCTGTTGCTCTGGGTGACCGGATCGTCCTGGATCGGCTTGTTGGTCCACTGAGCGTTGATGAGGGGGTCGGCATGCATGCCGAACTGGGCCATGAAGCCGTCGATGACGCGGAAGAAGCGGACGTCGTCGTAGTACCCGTTGTTGACGAGGTTGTAGAAGCGATCCGCACCGTTGGGCGCCCACTCACGATGTACCTCGATGCCGAAGGTGCCCTCGCTGGTCTCGAACACGGCCGTGAACACCTCCGGAGCGGTCTCGTTGAGCTCGGGGGCGTTGGGGTTCATCAGAGGGTTGCCGGCCAGGTCTGCGCCGGAGTCCGCGTCGTCGGCGCCGCCACATGCGACCGTCGCCACCAGAATCATCACGGGCAGCCCGCGGGCCGCCAGCGTCGTAGAGTGCTTCATGGTCTCTTCACCAGGGTCAGTGTGCCACCTCGTCACGGTGCCAACCCACGGTGCGGTCGGACTCGACTCGCGCCGGGACCAGCGGAGGCGGATAATAGCGAGGTTAAGGCAAAAGTGGAACGCTGGCCGCGGCCGGCTCGGCGCACGATTGGAGGCTCGGACATGAAGGCTCGCAGACTCCCGGTTTGGTGGATTCCGCTCGTCGCAACTGCCCTCGGGGCTTGCGCCCCCGAGTCCGACCGGGGGGGGCCGGCCGAAGGTGCCGCGGACGCCGCGGCCGTAGCCGCCGCTACTCCACTGCCCTGGTCGGCGATCGCGGACGTTCTGGTCCAGCGTATGGACCTTCAGCCGGACGAGCGCGTGCTCCTGGTCGCTCGGACCGGACCGTTCGATCCCCTGATCCCGGAGCTGCGGAGTCGAGTCGCCGAGGCTGGCGCCACCGACCTGGGGGTCGTGGAGGGCGGCGGCGGGACGTTCGCAGGCCTGGAGCCCACCGAGTTCGTCCAAGCGCTCGACGGAATGGGCGAGGACGCCCTGGTCGACGCGCTCTCCAGGGTGGACCTGGGCGTCATGTTGCCGGGGCCCACCCCCGGGGACCCGGTGTACGCCGCCCTGCAGGAGGTGCTGAGGCGAGGCAGCGGGCGCACGATCCACTTCCACTGGGCCGGCGCCTACGACTTCGACGGCACGCTGCTCGATCTCGATGACAACATCAATCAGACATACGTACGTGCTTTGTCAGAAACGGATTACGTGGCTCTTGCCGCAGCTCAACGGGCGTTCGAGGAGAAGGCCCGCGCCGGAGAGATCCACGTCACCACGCCCGGTGGCACCGACATCCGCTTCCGCATCGGCGACCGTCCTGTGACGAAGCAGGACGGTGACGCTTCCATGGCCCGCACGGCGTCCGCCGGGAACCTCATCGACCGGGAGGTGGAGTTGCCTGCGGGGGCGATCCGGGTGGCACCCCTGGAGGAGTCGGTGAACGGCACCATCGCCTTTCCGCCCACGGTCTGGGGGGACACCACGGTGGAAGGACTGGTGCTCACCATCGAGGGCGGGCGGGTGGTCGGCGTGGACGCCGACTCCGGCGTCGACGCGGTTACCGCCGAGATGGACGCGGCCGGGACCGCGGGACGGGCCTTTCGGGAGTTCGCGCTGGGCATGAACCCGCTGCTGGCCATCCCGGACGGGGAACCCCGGTGGATCCCGTACTACGGCTACGGCGGCGGTGTAGTCCGCCTCTCCCTTGGAGACAACTCCGAGCTTGGCGGCACCGTCACGGGGGGCTACGTCCGCTGGAACTTCTTCACCGACGCCACCGTGACGGTCGACGGAGAGGTTTGGGTCGAGGCCGGGCGACTGGCACGGTAGGCCTGGCTCGGCGCCAAGGGGTGTCCGGCGCCGACCCTGGCTCAGCGCCAAGGGGTATCCGGCCCGGGCCCTGGTCCAGCGCCAAGGGGTCCGGCGCGGACCCTGGTTCAGCGCCAAGGGCCTTCCGGCGCCGACTCTACTTCGGCGCCACCGGGCCCACGCCGCGCTCGCGCAACTGCTCGTTGAGGTCGGCCAGATCCTCGGCTTCGAGTCGGCGTAGCGTCGACCAGTAGTCCTCGAGCTGGGTCCGGTACTGTTCGAACACCTCCATGTGCTGGTCAGTGGGCCGGTGATCGGTGCCGCTCACGTATCCGGCCAGGCTCGTCAGCTTGGCGTACAGACGCCGAGGCCAGCGGAGAGCGTCCTGCCGCGACAGTCCGCCTGAGAGCCTGAGGTCGAAGAGCGTCATCTCCAGGTCGATCAGCTCCTGGTCCAGTGCTTCCGCGGCCGGGAGCAGGCCTTCGGCCTCCGGTCGGTTTTCGAGCCGAACGGCCAGGGCGGCCAACTGTTCTCGCACCAGCTCGATGTGATTGATGAGGCTGACGGTGGAATCCGTGGCCGCGCGGATATCGAGAAGCAGCGCCAGCTGAGCCTCGATGTCCTCCTGGGAGCCCACGGACGAGGGGTCCTGGACCACGGTGAGCTCTCGCTCGACGACGTCGTCGCCGTGCGTAACGCGCACGGTGTAGCGGCCCGGCGCAGCCAGAGGGCGGACCCGTCCACCCTCGCCCAGGGGACGCCAACCGTCCTCGTCCGTCTGGACGTGCGAGCGTTCGAGGGGAGGAACTCGCAGACGTGGCGTGTTCGACGACTCATGCCGCAGGTCCCAGTGCACACGGTTGAGCCCGGGGGCCAGGGGTGGCTCGGGGCTCAAAGTCCGGATCACCTCCCC
>JBDHHQ010000236.1:0-3004 GCA_039589315.1 Gemmatimonadota bacterium | reverse complement strand
GCGGAACCCGGAGTCGGGAGGCCTCGGCCCGGTCGACCTCGAAAGGATGCTCGGAGTGCCCCGCGAGCATCTGGAATTCCCCCTCTGGTATCTGAAGAAGCGCGGATGGCTCGAAACCCTCTACAACGGACAGGTGGCGATCACGGTCGAGGGGATCGACAAGGTCGCCTCCGAGGATCTGTCGCTTCCGGACAACCGTCTGCTGGCCGAATCGGCCACGTCGAAGGGGCAGCAATCCGCGCCGGACGAATCGGCCGATCGGGTCGGCATCCGGTTCCAGTAGACAATCAGATTCCTCCGGGCCTCTCCCGAAAAGGCACGTCCTCCTTCCCCTTGACATTCTATGGGAACGATATGTAGAGTACCATAGACGTTCTATGGGAATGGGAGTGGGGCACGGGGCGACCATCAACCGCGGGCTCGGAGGAAGACTCATGGGCAAGGGAGGACCAGACCTCCTGCAAGGCACCCTCGACATGCTGGTGCTCCAGGCTCTTACGGCGGGGCCGAAGCACGGTTACGCCGTAGCCCACTGGATCGAGCACCGTACGGCAGACGTGCTGAGAATCGAGGAAGGCTCCCTGTATCCGGCCCTTCACCGGATGCAGCGACGGGGATGGATCGAGTCGAGCTGGGGAGTGTCGGAGAACAACCGACGGGCGAGGTACTACCGTCTGACGGCAACGGGCCGCAGGCAGCTCCGTTCGGAAACCGCGGACTGGAGACAGTTCGTCGAAGCGGTGGCGCTGGTGATGCGGCCCGTGGAGGACGGCGCGTGAGACTCCGCCTTCGGCTCACGGCCGGCGGGCTGGGCGTGACGCAGCCTTCGGCTCCCGTTCCTGAGCCGGAAGAGGCACCGGGTGTTCCGGTGGCGAGCTGGGGTCGCCCGCCCCCGTGGCGACACGTGTTCTTCCGCAGGCTGGTCCGCCGCGAGATAGACCAGGAGCTGGACTTCCACCTCGAAATGCGAACGCACGAGAAACGGGCCCAGGGGCTCGAGGAATCACTCGCCAGACGTGCGTCCCTCAGTCGTTTCGGAGACGTGGAACGTGTGCGCGAGGAGTGCCACGAGATCGGTGAGGATCGGGTGCGGAGGTACAGGAGGCGGGACATGTTCGATTCGGTGTGGCAGGACACGAAGTACGCGGTACGCAACCTGCTGCGACGGCCCGGGTTCACGGCCGTCATCCTCACTACCCTGGCCCTGGGGGTCGGGGCGACGACGGCCATCTTCAGCGTCGTGGATGGTGTGCTGCTGAGTCCCCTTCCGTTCCACCAGCCGGAGCGGCTCGTGTTCGTCTTCGGAATCGAAGAGGGAATGCGGACCGGCAGCTCGTGGATGTCGTACGACGACTGGAAGGACTTCGTTCGCCAGGTGCAGACGGTGGATGGCATCGAGGTCGCCTCTCGCTCGAACCCTGGGGCCATGACGATCGTCGCCGGGAACGCACCGCCGACTCAGATCGACGTGGCGCGGGTCTCCCACGGACTCTTCGCGATGCTGGGCGCGCAGCCCGTTCTGGGGCGTGGCTTCCTGTCCGAGGAAGACCGGATCGACGGCGAAAGGGTGGTCGTGCTTGGTCACGGCTTCTGGACGGACCGGACGGGGGCGGATCCGGAGATCATAGGACACAGCCTTCGCCTGGACGGCGAAGCACACACGGTCGTCGGCGTGATGCCCGAGGGATTCGATTGGCTCGGAGCGGAGCTGTGGCTGCCTCTCGACCCCGGCCATGCGGAGGACGGGCGCGGGATGCACCGGCTCCTCCCGTTGGCCCGTCTCGGGGCCGGCGTGAGTCTCGAACAGGCTGGCGCTGAGATGAGGGCCATCGCCGCCCGTCTGGAGGCCGAGTACCCGGAGACGAACACGGACCGCAGCGCGCGGGTGGAGCCGATCACCGAGACGATCGTCGGAAACGCACGCACCCCTGTGCTCATGCTGTTCGGAGCCACTCTCGTAGTGCTGCTGATCGCGGGCGTGAACGTGGCGAATCTGCTGCTGGCCCGCGCCGCGCCACGCGCCCGTGAGGTGGCCATACGGGCGACGCTGGGGGCCGGTCGCAGGCGGCTCGCCCGGCAGCTTCTCACGGAAAGCCTCGTCCTGGCGCTGCTCGGAGGGCTCATCGGCGTGGGACTGGCCTTCATGGGAGTGAAGCTGCTGTTGGCTGCGGCGCCAGCGGGGCTGCCCAGGTTGGACGAGGTGTCGGTGGATCTGCGGGTGCTGGGCTTCGCACTGGGTCTGGCCGTCGCAACCGGACTGGCGTGCGGTCTTCTCCCGGCGTTCAGCGCATCGCAACCGGACCTCCATTCGTCGCTCAAGGAGGGCACAGGGCGGCAGAGTGCCGGCCGGCGCCATGGTCGGTGGTCCGACGCTCTGGTCGTGTTCGAGGTGGCGTTCGCGGTGCTGCTCGTCGGCGCGGCGGGACTGCTGCTGAGGAGCTTCGTCGAGCTGCGGTCGGTGGACCCCGGTTTTCACGAGCGCCAGGTCGTGGCGATCCCGCTCAGCCTGAAGGGCGACACGTTCAACCCCGAGCGAGTCACCTCCTTCTACGACCAGCTGCTGTCAGGGGTCGGCGGCTTCCCGGGAGTAGAAGCGGCAGCGTTGGGATACTACCCGCCGCTGGAGGGCGGTTGGGAAACGAGCTTCGAGATCCCGGGGGTCCATGAACGGCCCCAGGGTCAGCGACCCGAGGCCCGGATCCGACCCGTCACGTCGGGCTACTTCCAGACAGTGGGCATTCCGCTGCTCCGGGGACGCGAGTTCGACGAGCGTGACGTCGCCGATGGCCCTGGAGTGGTTATCATTAACGAGTCTCTAGCGCGTACGTTCTTCGAGGGGACCGACCCTCTCGAGCATTCCCTCCGCAAGGGCAACTGGTGGGGAGAGGACAGGCCGAGCGAGTACAGGATCGTGGGTGTCGTGGGCGACGTGAAGATGGACGGCATGGCCGAGGCCACGCCGTGGGCCATGTACTTCCTGCACGACCAGTGGCCATTCAGCGAC
>JBDHHQ010000235.1:0-3016 GCA_039589315.1 Gemmatimonadota bacterium | reverse complement strand
GGGAGCCGTACGTCAGCATCTGGGCTGGCTTGCCTCAGACGACTCTCTGAGCACCCCGGAGGCCTGGGATAATGCGAGCCGGAGCCTTGCCTCCACGGCCGCCGCCCTGTTGCTGCTCGATGCGTCGGCCGGAATCGCGGTAGGCGAGAGAGCCGAGCGAGCCGCCAGCATCCTGTGGGACGAGTTGGGAGGCGATCTTGCTGGTGCGTCCTCCAACGTCAGGCTCTGGAGCCTGGGGGCCTGGGCGGCCTCGCGTGCCGAAGCGGGAACCGTCGAAGGAATCGTAGAGCGGATGGCGGAAAACGCGAAGGAGAGCGGAAGTCCGATCGACCGTACGCTGTCTGAGGCAATGCTCGCCCAGGCCGCGTTCAGTCGCGGAGACACGCTAGGGGCGCTGGCATCGCTCGCCTCGCTCAGCCCCGAGGTGATCGCCGCTACGGCCGAGTGGCATCATGCAGCTACACTGGGGTTTGAGCGACTTCTCGAAGCGCGGCTGCTGCTGCTTACAGGCCGGACCGAGGAGTCCTTCGCCGTGGCCAGCAGCCTCGATGCCGACGCGCTGGGATACCTCCTTTTCCTGCGGCCCAGCTTGGAGATCAGAATCGAAGCCGCCGAGATACTGGGCGACGCCCTGACGGCCTCTCGACTTCGTGACAGGCTGGCGGCAACCGCAGCCCGCTAATCGGCTACGGCCCGAACCCCAGGGTCTGGAAAGCGTAGTCCAACTCGCTGCGGAACCTGTCAACGGTTGTGAGACACGCTGGGGCTGCAATTAGAGAGCAATCTCCTGTGTGGGGGTGACGAGTTCGGGCGGGTTGATCCAGACGGTCTCCGGGATCGGCTTAGGCTTCGGCTCACCGGCAACGAATCGTTCGGGATGAGCAGCCCAGGCCCGCTGGAGTACGGCTTTCCTGCGTTCGACGATCTCGCCGGCGTGACCGAAGTGGACTTGCTCGGGGGTCAGCATCGCGATGCCGCCATGTCGGTGCTCGCCGTTGTACCAACGGAAGAACGAGCGACAGAACGTCTTGGCCTGGTTCAGATCCTGGAACCGCCCGGGGAACGAGGGATGGTACTTCAAGGTCTTGAACTGGGCCTCGGAGAACGGGTTGTCATCCGAGACCTGGGGTCGACTCAACGACCGGGTCACGCCGAGGTCAGCCAGGAGCTGGGCTGTGCACTGGCTCGTCATCGGAGCCCCTCGATCCGAGTGCAGGGTCAGCACCTTGGGCTGGACGCCATGCTTCAGGCAGCTCTGCTGGATCAGGCGCCCGGCCAGGGCGGAGTTCTCCCGATCCGCCACCATCCATCCCGCGACGTAGCGGCTGAAGATGTCCAGGATGACGTAGAGGTAGTAGTAACTCCACTTCTTCGGCCCCAGCAGCCGGGTGATGTCCCAGGACCAGACCTGGTTCGGGCCCGTGGCCATCAGCTCGGGCTTCTTGTACTGGGGATGACTGCGCTGCGCACGGCGGTCCTGAACCGGCGCCCGCGAGGCCAGAACCCGGTACATCGTGCGTTCGGAGCACAGGTAGATGTCCTCGTCGAGCAGGGTCGAGAACACCTCGGCTGGGGACTGGTCCACGAACCGCTCGGAACACAGGGTGTCGAACACCTGGTCCCGTTCCTCCTCGCTCAACGCCCGGGCGGGGGTCGCTCTGGGCTGCTGATGCCCGGTCGATGGCCTCCGACGACGGTAGAACGTGGCTCGGCAGACCCTGAGCGCCTCACACGCGGGCTTCACCCCCACGTACCGGGCCAGCTCCTCGGCCGCCTTCAAGAGTTCGTCCCGTCTTCGAGGCTCAATCCCAGCAGCCCTGCAACTTTTCCCTGGACGTCGATGATCAGGTGCGCCTTGTGGAGCTCCTTCTCGAGGCGAGCGTTCTCGCGCTCCAGCTTGCGCAGCTTCTCCTCCAGCGGGTTCCGCTCGCTCGGCTTGCGGCCCCGTTTCTTGGACAGGGCTTTCAGCGACCCCGATCGCGCCGCCTTGCGCCACGCCGCCAGGTGCGACGTGTACAGGCCCTCCCGCCGCAACAGTCGACCGACCGCTCCGGGCTCCGTGCACCGCTCCGCTTCTTCGACGATCCCAAGCTTGTACGCCGGAGTGAACCGGCGGCGGCTCGGCTTATCTACCACCTCGGGGTCCGGTGGGGCTGCCGCGCTTCGCTTACCCTCCCGAGGGGGTGAGGCTTTTCCATTCTCTTTCATTCTCTCTCGGAGTTTCAGCATCCTCGGTTTCTCTGCCTTCGCCCTACTCTAATTCCTTGTGCGTCCTGTGTCTCACGTATGTTGGCAGAGAGGGCTGGGTCCCCCGGACCCCGAGCAGTCGAACGGGCGACCCTGCGGGTACCCGTCGCTCCGGGTCATCCGCCATTGTATGACGTCCCGGTCATCGGGCGTGGAGCGCACGTTGCTGCCCGTGAGTCGCAGCGTATAGGTGGCGCCGGGCTCGACGACGATCGGCTGCTCGAAGTCGAATCGCAGGGAGCGTTCTCCGAGGCCTGGCCCGGCGCTCAGCACGTCGACGGTCGAGCTCGCAAGCGCTGGGTTCCCTGCGCCCTCACCGTCCAGCACGGCCAATTCCAGCTGGTGGCTTGGAGTATTGCCGACTCCGGACTCGAGCAGGTCGAGGACGACAGCGCTCAGAGCGGGCAGGGTCGGTCTGAAGCTCTGATACTGGGCGTAGTGCTTTCCTGCGGCAGGGAAGGCACAGTAAGAGGACTGATCGTCTGAAGCAGGATTCGACTGGTCCAACACGCGCGTCACTGAAGCGAGCACCTCGGCTTCTTCGACCAGGACATCGAGTACGTCCCCGCCTTAGCTCAGAGCGGGAACCACCAGCAGCAACAGTAACACTCGGCTCACCCTCACTACCGCCATCTCACACCACCTTCGATGTCGTCGGAGACCAGCGGCTGGTGAGATGCCCCTCCAAGCGAGGGGCGGACGCTCCACGGACAGGCACGGTCACCGGAAACAACGTCTCTCGAGGCGGGATCGTGAAGCGCCGCAAAGC
>JBDHHQ010000234.1:0-3023 GCA_039589315.1 Gemmatimonadota bacterium | reverse complement strand
TTCAGCGACGACGCGGAGGCAGATCGAGGGTTCATCCGTGACGTCCTGGGTTTCCGCTGGGTGGATGCCGGGCACGGCTGGCTGATCTTCCAGCTTCCTCCCTCCGAGGTCGCGGTGCACCCCCTCGACGTCAGCGCCGGGGCGTCGGGCGGCGAAGGCGACCTGCGTGCGGGTTTCTACCTGATGTGTGACGACGTGTCCTCATACGTCGACTCGCTTCGCGCGGAGGGCGTGGACTGCTCGTCGATCACGGAGGCCGGATGGGGACTCCTGACGTCCGTCACCCTACCGAGCGGGGGAAGGCTCGGGCTGTATCAGCCGTTGCACCCTACCGCTATCGACGTCGAGTAGGGCGGAGCCGGTCCAGCCGGCGCCATTCGCGCAAATGGCCACCGGAACCTACTTGTACGCAGATGATGCTCAGGACAGTGCTCCTCAACGGACTGCTGCTGCCGGCCGTGCTGGCAGCCCAGACCCCCGCGGCCCTGGAGGTCGAGAGGGCGGACTTTTCCGCGTGGCTCAGCACGTCGCCGGCCTCGCCGTACGCGGCCGTCTATCATCAACCTCTCACCGGTGATCTGGTCTTCGGCGCAGACGGGCGCGGGCCCCTCTCGGAGGCTCCTGCGGCAACGCTGTCCGAAGGTCGGCGTGGCCTCACGCTGGAGACGGAGGAGGGCCGGCGGGCCGTGCCGCGGAACCGCGATGTATCGCTTGGCGATTGGCAGCTTCGGGTAAGCGGGTCCCGCGGCGTCACGGTCGTCACGGTGTTCGCACCTCTCGTGGGCGAGGTGAACCACCCCGGGTGGTTCCCCGCAGGCCAGGATCTGTCGGTGGAGGGGGAGCTCCGGCGCCCCGATCGTCCCGAGGAACGGCGCATGCTCGGTCTCGACGGGGTCGAGGTGAGGGCCACTCTGGCAGGGACCTTCGAGGGTGAGGTCCTTGGCGAGGCCTTCGCGCTCACGGCCTACAGAATTCCCATCGCCGGCTCGGAAGAGGCCGACGTGAGCGTCTTCTTCATGGATGGGACGAGCGGCGACGAGACCTACCCCCCGGGACGGTTCGTTGTGCTGCACCCACTGGGGCGGGGCCGGTATCGCCTGGACTTCAACCGCGCCAGGAATCCCTTCTGCGCATATAATACGGTCTTCCCGTGTCCGATCCCCTGGGCGGGCAACGCCCTGGAGGTGCGCGTCGAGGCCGGGGAGCTCTACCAGCCATCCGATGACTGAACACCTGTCCAGACGGGGCATTCTCCTTCTTGCCTGGCTCTGCCTGTGCGCCCTGCCATGCGGGGGCCTGGTCGCCCAGGTGGAAGCCCCGGAGCTCGTGGGGGAGTGGCGCGCGCGGCTGGACCTGGCCGGCGGACCGTTGCGTTTCCACATGGAGCTGACGGAGGAAGGGGGGCTCTCCGGTCAGCTCTGCAATGCTGGCAAGTGTGATCCCTTTTCCGCCGTCGAACCGCTGCCCGGCGACTCGGTGCTTCTCGAGATCGGGGACTACGCCGCCGCCATCCGTGCTCATGTCGAGGACGGTGCCCTGGCCGGTTTCTACCGGAATGTCGGCAACCGCGGCCCCAGGACGATTCCGTTTCACGCCGAGCGCGGCTCATGGCCGATCGAACCCCCGACCCCGTCCCTGACAGGCCGGTGGGACGCTACGTTCAACCCCGAGACGAGCCCGAGCCCGAGGGTTCTCGAGTTCCGCCGGACAGATCGGGGTCTCGAAGGAACGATCATCTCCAACACCGGTGACCAGGGACTGTTCTGGGGCGGAGCCGCCGAGGACAGCTTCGCCATGTCGCACTTCGACGGCTCGTTCGTCTACATGCTCACCGGCGCCCTGGAGGGAGACACGCTGCGGGGGATCTTCCACGCGGGTCTTACCTCCCAGCGGCCCTTCGTGGCGGTTCGGTCCACAGGAGCCCCGCACCTCGTCCCTCCCACCGAGCTGACGAAAGCCGATACGACGACCGCCTTCGAGTTCGCCTTCCCGGACCTGGAGGGCAACCTCGTGACCAACGAGGATGAGAGGTTCCGGGACAAGGTGGTCATCGTGGAGATCTTCGGGACGTGGTGTCCGACGTGTCACGACGCGGCCCCGACGATGGACCGTCTGTATCAGCAGTTCAGGGACCGGGGCCTGGAGATCGTCGGGCTGGCCTACGAGGTGACCGGTGATCCGGCCATCGACGGTCCGTTGGTGCAGCGCTTCGCGGACAAGTTCGACATCGAGTATCCGCTCTTGCTGGCTGGCGTGAACGACAGCGAGTCACCCAGAGCGACCCAGCCCCAGCTCGATGGGCCCATCGCGTACCCGACCACGATCTTCCTCGACCCCTCCGGACGGGTGCGGCGTATCCACAGCGGGTTCTATGGACCCGCCCTCGGAGAGGCGAGCGAGGAGCTGGAGAACGAGCTGGTCACGTTCACCGAGGAGCTGTTGCAGGAGCTGGGGCGGTGAGGGACTGCCCAACAGTTGGCTCGAGATCCGTACTGAAAGGTGGCGTAGTGGGCGTCCTGGGCGGCCGCCTCCGCGAGAATGGCGCGATTCACGCGCCGGCTCTCCTTACCGGCTCGACCGTCTCAAGGGTCGGACACCCGCACTGGCGTGAGCTGGTCCTCCGTGGAGCCGTTGCCGAGCTGACCTTCACTTCCGCCGCCCCAGCAGTAGGCTTCGCCCGCCGCCGTCACGGCGCAGCTGTGCCACGATGTGGAGATGGCGTCGAAAGTGAGCCCACCGCTGACCGGAACCGGGCTGAAGCGGTGCACCGTGGCCCCCTCTCCGAGCTGCCCACTCGTTCCGTCTCCCCAACAATGAGCGTCGCCGCCGGTGGTCAACCCGCAGCTGTGCTGCACGCCGGCCGAGATGGTCGAGAAGGTCAGTCCACCGCTGACCGGGACTGGTGCGGGGACCACATCGCTGACCGCCCCGGTGTTGCCGAGGCGTCCGTCGGATCCGAAGCCCCAACAATACCCGTCACCCGCCATGGTCAGTCCGCAGGTGTGGGCGATGCCGGCCGAGAT
>JBDHHQ010000233.1:0-3069 GCA_039589315.1 Gemmatimonadota bacterium | reverse complement strand
GGGAGGTCCAGCTCGGCGAGAATCACCCGTGCCGGAACACCGGTCGCCTGCTCTACCTGGCCCAGGGTCATGGAGCCGTCGATCCGGACCGCCCCGCCGATCCCGCCTTCCTCGTCCGTCGCGCGGTCGCGGTGCGGCGGCTCGCCCGACTGCTCGACCGGGGCGAGGAACGGCGCGCTCGCCAGCCCGATCAGGGCGACGAGCCCCAGCAGGGCGAGCGCCACGCGGCCCCCCGATCCCTCCCGGGGACGACCCCTGACCACGCTGACGACGAAGCGCCCGTGAAAGAAGAGGTGCAGGGCCAGGGCGGCCATCAGCCCGACTGCCATCCAGAAATGGAGGTGTCCCCATTGATGCCGGTCCATTCCCCACAGGGTGCTGAAGTGGCCGGATCCGGGCGGAAGGACGTAGCGAACGAGGATCCCGGTTGCCGTGAGCAGGACGAACAGGGCGAACGCAACGATGTCCACCGCGAAGTACAGCGTGGCCTTTTTCAATTCATCTCTCCACCGGAAGCGCGGACCCCGAGGCCATCAGCTTGCTGATGCCCCGCGCGGGTTAAGCCCGTGTGACAACCGCAGTAGCAGCAGCACCGTCGTCGTAAGCATTATTGCGTTGCCGATGTCCGACAGCGTCTCACCGTTCGACGCGCCGATGAAGAATGCGGCGGCAACATACAACAGGAAACCGAGCGCGAACAGAACATAACAAAGGTAGAGCATGCGAAGGTGCCTCCATTGCCCGATAAGGACCCTCCAGAACGCGGAGCATTATAGTTGAGAAGAGGGGGCCACTTGCCGCCGCCTGTTGCGGCGTTACATTGGCGGCACGTAAGGAGGTGCTCATGAACACGAGGACATGGACGTTGATGGCCATGACGGCCGGGGCGCTGGGCCTGGCCGCCATAGGCGGTCCGCCGTCGGACGATGGCTCGACCGGGCAGCCGACGGATGCGCGTCGACTCTACGAGCTCGTCCACGGAGCCAGAAAGGACGTCGTGGCCATACGACGACGCGTCGGCTGGGCGCAGGTCTACGGGAACGTCGAGGACGACGACGATGAGGTCACAGGCCGTTGGCTCAGACCCGGTGACGCGTGGGACGCCGTCAGAAACGGGGCGCATTTGATCCTGAAGTACGACCGCAGCGCGCAGGAGTTCCTGGGCACGGTTACGAACGTCACCAACAAGACGCTTGACGACGTGCGTGTGGAGGTTCATCTTTCCAGCGGCGTCGAGCTCGGTCCGACCCGACGACGGAGCCTTCGCCCGGGGCAGAGCATATACGTGAAGCTCCCCGCCGCCGGGCAGCGGGTCGAGTGGTGGACGACCCACCCCGAGATCGGAGCCGGGGAGCATGGTCATCAGATCGGAGAAGATCGCCGGGAACCGGGCGAGCACGTTGAGCGGGGCGAACACGTTGAGCCGGACGAGCACATTGAGCGGGGCGGGGAAGCCGCGAGCACCCCAGGTCACAGCGAGGTCAACGTTGCGGATGAAGCGGTGCTGCGTCTGATTGAACGGGAGGCGACGTTACTGCGCCGGGATCTGCGTCTGCTTGCCCGTGAGATCGATCTGCGACTCGGAGGCGACGGATCCGGCGATGCGCGTCGCGCGTACGGCGACCGCGGAGAGCATGACGGCTGAAGTGAGCACGGGAACGACGGCGGGGGCGGAACCTGGTGCCGTTGGTAGTCAGTGGGTGCGCGAGAAGCGACGAAGCGACGGAGCGACGGAGCGACGGAGGGGAGGATGGGCCGCTGGGCGGCCCGGCTGTTCGTGGAGCGATTCGTCCAGTCAGACTCCCGGACTCCTCCCTTCGTCGCTCCGTCGCTTCGTCGCTTCCCTTCCGGCAGCCTGCTCCGCGGTCAGCCGCGCCAGGTAATCTCCGGTGTCCTGTTTCAGGATCACCTCGCACTTCCATCCCGCCCGGACGGCGTGGTCGCGCAGCGTCCCCGCGTCCACGTGCAACCAGGAATACCGCGGTCCCGGGTTGCCCCGGAATTCGGACTCGAGATGAATCTCGCCGATGTATCGCCCGGCCCGTCGGTTCGCCTCGTGATAGGCCAGGTTCTTCGGATCGGCCGAAACGCGCACGTCCAGGGAGTCCAGCAGCACCTGCCCCTCTCCGGGCAGCAACCGTCGCACCTCGACCAGGAACCGATCCAGGCCGGCCAGCGTCTCCACCATCCCGATCCCGTGACCCATCATCAGGACGGTGTCGAAGGGGCCGCTCGCGCAGGCGAAGAGATCGACCCGTTGTACGTCCACGACGCCCCGCCGGGTCAAGACCTCCACGGCCCGGGTGCTGACGTCGATCGCGGTGACGGCCAGGCCCTTCTCCTGGAGAGCCAGGCTGTGCAGCCCGGATCCCGCCCCGGCGTCCAGCACACGGCCGGCACAGTGCTCGATGGCCGCCTGCTCGATCGGCGTGAACTCGGACGGCCCGCGGAAGAAGTAGCTGACCGGCAACCGGCCTTCCACGCCGTCAGCCCGACGCAGGATCAGCTCCGCTTCGGCATCACCCTCGACGTAGGCCAGGAGCGCCGCGCCGAAAGGATCCATGGCTTCCGGGTCCATGTAATGACCCCTGAATCAGTGGGGTCCCCTCCCAGACCAGCCAGGCTCCCCCCGACACGTACGGTGTCAATACATCGACGGCGCACGCAGGAACCCGACGATCGCGCTCATGATCGAGTGGAACGACGGCCCGATCATGAACACGAAGCTGAGAATCAGAACCACCAGGTACATGAGCCGGTGGGACCCCGTCTCGAACATCGTCAGGAAGAGCAGCCCCCCGACCAGGAGCAGGGCGGAGACGCAGGTGACCCAGTTCAACCGGCTCGTGCTGGCGAAATATTCGTACTGCCGTGCCGTGAACTCGGCGTTGATCTTGCCGAGCTTGTCGCTGAGCTCCGGCGATTGCGGCTCCGCCGGCCTCCGCGGCAGGTGTGGCGGCTTGTACTTGTCCTCGAGCCGCTGCACGTACGCGTCATAGTCCGTGTGGTAGAGCTCGAGCATCTGGTTGTAGTGGGCCCTCTCGAGCTCGTAGTGCTGCATCTGGATGT
>JBDHHQ010000232.1:0-3429 GCA_039589315.1 Gemmatimonadota bacterium | reverse complement strand
TCCGCCACGAGCAGCGTCCAGAGCAGCCCCAACCGCTCGGATCCACCCATCCGGAGCCACTCGTAGTATCCGGTCAAGACGGTCCCGTCCGGGAGCGCCACCACGTTCATCGAGTTCTTCTCGACGTTGTTCTCGGCCACGTGCTCGAGGGCGACTGCGGCGGGATCGGCGGGATCGATGGTGGCCACGCTCAGCGCCTGTGTGTAGTGATCGCGCTCGGTGCGTCGCCCATTGCGCTGGACCGACATCACCAGCTCCCCGGTCGCCGGGCGCACGCCGATCTTCGGCTGGTCGAAGGAGCCTCGCCCAGGGCTGTCGATGGTCACCAGGTGCTGCCAGCCTTCGGCACCGGGCGCTCGAACGAACACCCACGGTACGGCTTTCCTCGACTCCGCGTCGGCCCGGGCCAGGACCGACACGTATTCGGTCCCGTCCGGAGCCACCGCCGTCCATGGATCGATGTAGGACCGAGCCGCGACGCCCTCCGGCATGGGCAGCCGGCTTCGCTCCCAGGTCCGACCGCCGTCCACCGAGCTGAACGCGTCGACCCGGTGCGGCAGCGAGTCGGGGAAGGCGATGGAGGCCGCGAGAAGGTGGGAGTGACTCCCGGGCTCGATGCTGACGTGGGGCTCAGCGTGGTGCAGGGCCGGCTCGTCTCCCGACACCCGGACGATGGAACCCAGTTGGGCAGCGGACGAAAGGGGACACGACAGGAATGCGCCCAGCATCACCACGCGGCTCGCTCCACCCATCGGCATCACCTCGGTCAAAGGTCCGCTCGCTCCGCTGTCCGACAGGGACAACCGGGAGACGATCGCTACACTACCACGGCCCACCCCAGGGGCAAGTCGGGACGTCAGCGCTGCCAAACGGTGTGCCGTCGACCCGGTGGACCCAGTCGGATCTCGAGCCAGCCACCGGCGGCACCGTGCGCGCCGGCGCCGTGGGCCACGGCGAACCCGACCCCCCTCAGAAGCGCACCAGGTACGAGACCTTCAGGAAGAACTGGCGCGCGTCGTTGTGCAGACCGTTGGTCCGCCTGAGCTCCCGCTCCCGGTCGGGCGCCTCCACCAGCGCGATGTTTTGTGCGTTGCCGTTGACCCCGGCGTATACCGCGGTCCACGGATTCAAACGGTAGGTGAGCAGCAGGTCGGCGTTTACGTTCCGGCGTGCAAGCAGCGAAGTCAGCTGCGAATCCGTCGCCCTGTCCTCGTACTGGAGGATCGCCCGCACCGACAACTCCCGGCTCCACTGCCAGTTCCACCGGGTCCGCAGGATCCAGTCGTTGAAGATCCGTCCGCCTGTGAGCGGGTCATCCAGCCTGGACCAGATCACCGTGTTGTCGATGCGAAGCTGCGTCGCGGGCCGGAAGGACACGGTTCCGTTGAGCCGCATCCAGTCACCCGTCTCGGGCTCAGCGCCCTCGGCGGGGCTGAAGTTGGTCTGGTGTCCCCACCCGAAGTTGCCGTTCACGGTGAGCCAATGCAGCAGCGACGTGCGGAACTCCAAGTCGACGAGGCTCATGTCGTACGCACGGGTCGTCTCCAACGACGTGTGATCCTGGGGACGCAGGCGCTCGGTGGCCTTCCGCACGTTCGCTTCGAAGCCGGTGTTGCTGACGAAGTTCCATTCCAGGCTGCCCTCGAGCAGCTCGTCCAGCAGCTGCCCGTCGTGGTCCCACACGGCGCGGGCGAACAGCTCGGGGCCCCACGACGTGAGGACGCCGTCCTCGGGCCGCCAGAAGAAGCTGGAGAAGTGGGACAGACGGCGGATGTCCACGCGCGGCACGAACCCGAGCCGGGTCTCGAAGTCGGGATGGACGTCGGTGAAGCCGGTGAAGAAGAACAGCCGCCGATCGGACCGGGACACGGACGCGGTGTAGGCGGGCGCCGTTGTAACCGTTCCCTGACTGTCGGCTGTGCTGCTCGTCGCCACCTGGCCCGAGAGGGTCCAATGGCTGTTCAGGCGAAACCGTCCATCCAGACCGGCTGTGCGGTTATAGGTGGAATCCAGCTCCCGGCCCGCATACATAGCGCCGATGGTGGAGTGGCCGAACACGTCCCGGGTCACGCGGGCCGAGGCCGTCCAGGCCCGACTGCCTTCCAGTCCGCTCCCGGGCGAGGCCAGCTTCCCCGGGGCCTGGTCGTCGATGACCAGCGTGCCGATGCCCCAGCCCCCCGCCTTCCCGGTGAACCGAACGCCCATCTGTGGATCCAGGATGCGACGGGAGAAGAACAGGTTCAGCGGCGTCCGGAAGTAGTCTGCGTTCTCGGTGAAGAAGGGGCGTCGCTCCGGGAAGAACACCTCGAACCGTTGGTTCACGGTGATCTGCGGCTGGTCCGACTCCACCTGGCTGAAGTCCGGATTGGCCGTCAGGTCCAGGACGAACCGGTCCCTGATGACGGCCTTGAAGTCGCCGCCGACGCTCACGTCGGCGGCGTCCGTCACGAACCGGGGTCCCTCCGGTGCCCGGCGGTCCAACGCCCGAAAGGCACGGTACGTGGTGTACGGGATCGCCTGGAGATTGCGCCCCGGCGAGATGTTGCGGAGGCCTGTCAACGGGGCGGACTGGGTCAAGGTGCCTTCCACAGCCGAGCTGACCCGGGGCCACGTGGTGTCTTCCCGGGAATCTCGCGCCAGCTGACGCGACAGGACGACCCCCCATCGTTGAACGTCGCCGGGCTCGAAACGTAGGCTCTTGAACGGGATCTCCATCCGGACCAGGTACCCCCAGTCCGTGACTCGTCCTTCCGATTCCCAGACCGCGTCGAACGACACGTCGAACCCCTGCCCCTCGGTGAACAGGGCGTCCCACTGGATGCCCCGGGGGTTGGAGCGGAAGGCGTAGGCCCGCCGACCGTCGGCATCCGTGTCCAGCATGAGGGTCACGAAAGGGCCTGCCGGTCGTAGCCCAGGTACACCGTGGTTTCGTGGATGGCGGGGCGGCCGTCCACCGGCAGTCGCTGGATGAACCCGCTGACCGAGGCGAAGCCGGGCAGGGCGTGGCCCGTTGGAGTGGGGCCGCCCATGGCGGTTTCGGGGCCGTGGTCGCTAGACCCGGCGAAGCCGAGCGTGAGGGCCCGGGCCACCTGCCCCAGGTCCGGCGCTCCCGCGATCCTGGGTACGTCGACACCGGTCACCACCGTGCTCCGGGTCTGGATCCCGTCCTGCGTCCGGCGGACGCTGTGCCCCAGAAGGGCGCCTCGGCCTCGCATTGGGCTTTGGCCTTGGCCCTGTAGGAGGCTCTGGCCCAAGACGGCGGTGTGGCCCTCGAGGGGCGTTCGTGCCGCGACCGCCGAACACTCGCATGCGGCCAATGTAAAAAAAACTACAATTACTTTGCGGACACGTCCCATCGTTCGTCCTACAGGGTTCGGGAGGATGCGGGTCGTCAGCGGCAGTGAGACGTCCGGCGCACCGGCACGGACG
>JBDHHQ010000231.1:0-3143 GCA_039589315.1 Gemmatimonadota bacterium | reverse complement strand
GCGCGTTCCGCCGCACGTGCGAGACGAAGTCGCCGTGGTAGCTCTCCACGAGCCTGAGGCGGAGCCCGAGCATGCCCGCCAGGCGTGAGGCGAGTTGGGCGTCCGACCCGTCCGCCGGAGTCCCACGGGCGTAGGAGAACGCCTCGATATCACGGTAGCCCAGCTCCCTCACCAGGATGCCCGCCACAGCGGTCAGGTCGAACCCGACGCTCAAGGAGAGTATGGGGTCGGACGTATCCGCCACGGACCGCCGCACCCCGTCCACCAACAGAGCGTACAGCTCGTCCTCCAGGCGCTCCGAGGAACGCCCCCCCGTGCGGTCTTCGATCGCATACGTCCAGTACCGCCTCGTCTCGACGCCCTCCGACGTCAACAGGTGCGCCGAACCGCCTTCCAGGATGCGGATCCCCTGGTAGAGCGTTCGCCCGCGCACCGCGATGCCGGACGAGAGCGCCCACCCGATGCCGACCGGATCCAACGCGAAGCGGTGTGTGGGTTGGGCGGCGAGCTCGGTGGTGACGACGTGATATCCGTCGACCCGGGCATGGAACAGCCAGCGGCTATTGGCCCGATCCGTGACCGCCCACGTCCGCTGCGAGTGGGCGTCGTGCACGATAAGGGCGAAGCTCCCGTCGAGGTCCCTGGCGGCCTCGACGCCTCGCTCGGCGAACTCCGCGGCGAGAACCTGGGCCGCGTTGTCGGTCGGTCCTGGGAGGTCGCCGTGAATGACCACAGTGACGCGACCGGTGGGATCCGTGGCCCAGGTGGCGTCCCCGCCGGTGCAGAAAGCCAGGCCCTGGCCGGCCCCCGGAAGCTCGACGTCCGGCTCGCAACCGAACAGCCGCGTGCACAGCCGGCCCGGCCGCGCGGCCGGGAGATCGGTGACCGGGCCGCAGACGGCGAGCAGCCTGGAGCGGAACGGAGGGAGCTCGTCCATTGGCGCAACGTGCCACTGCCCGGCCAGCCCCACCACCTCCCGGTCGTCGGGCCCGGATTCAGGCGTGTCGGTGACGCCGCTCCCAGCCGGCCTGTGCCAACTCTCCCAGCCAGCCGCCAACGAGGGCCAGGACGAAGGCACCCGCCGCCGCGATCAGTATGGCGAGGAACGGGAAGGGTGCGTCCAACCCACCCGCCGTGATGACCGCATCCACCAGGATGACGCCGATGGCGGCCAGAGCGGGCTCAGCGAGGGTCACGCCTGGCGAGAAGACACCGACGAAGAAGCCAGTGATCAGGAAGCTCGCCGAAAACGCGATGAGGATGCCCTGGGGACCCATCTCGAACACCGCACGGCCCAGCAGCACGAAGTACGAGTTGAGCAGGACACCGATAATGATGCCCACCCCTACCCAGGGCCACTGCAGGTGGCCCCTCCGACTCTCGCGGTCCTTCAGCGTGCCCTGCAGCATCTCGCCGACCCACGCCCCCCCGAGGGAGAGAGCGAACCCACCCACGATGCCCATCGGCAACCACATGAGCTCCACCGTCTCCATGGCCCCGACCGCCACGACCTCGGCGAAGATCGCCAGGATCAGCCCGGCCAGACCGGCCTCCGCGATGGTCTTTCCCGGCGAGGCGAAACCGACCAGCACGCCCATCAGGACAAAGGCGAGCGCGCCCGTGAAGATGACCGTGTCCGTGTGTGGGATGGCGGTGGTAGTGGGGACATCGCCCCGGACGACCTCGACGAGCAGGGTGATGAGGAATGCCCCGAGGGCTAGTGCGATGAGGGTCCAGGTCCAGCGAAACGACGCTAACGCTCTTCCGGTCGCCGAGTCGGCTTCCGAGGCCATGGGTCCACCTCCCTGGCTGAGGTGAGTACGAGGATAGGGACATCATGCAGCCAGGATAGGGGACTCGGCAGTAGGGGTTTCGTTGAAATGCCTGAGGGGGATTCCCCTAAGGGAGCGACCAGGCGCGCCGCGCAGGGGCGGAGACACACTCGGGGCGGGCCTACCCCGTTGCCGTGTCTTGACCGGCCGGGCGCCAGCCTGGGCGTACTGAGCCGTCTACGGGTTCTTGCGCGCGAAGCGACGGCCGGGAAGCCTGTACTTGGCCCAGGTCTCTTCGGGGCGCGATTGCAGCGCGGGTGGGATCGCCAAGGGCGGGACCTTCTCCACCTCGGCCAAACGTTGGGCCATGACTTCCTGCTGCCGGAGCAGGATCTCCTGCTCCTCCGCGCGAATCCGGCGCATCCGCCAGACCAGGACACCGAGTACGACGAGAAACAACAGCGGGGCGCCTACGGCGACCCACGTCCAGGGGATCTGGGAGCCAACCATGATGCCCTCCGAGGATTCGCTGCCTTACAGGGGGGCAGCTATGTCTGCTTACCAAGCATACGACGGAGGGACCCCTCTGCGCAAAGGGATCGAGCATGCCGATCAGGACTCTCCGGCTCCGATGAGTCGGTCCTGGCCGACGTCTTCCTGAGGGCGCGGTGGCACGACCCCGACCAGCGAGGCCCTCCGAAGAACGAGAGTGCTGGGTACCGGAGATGCGTGGCGGCCCGAGCTCACGATCGTGACCCGCGCTGCGTAAGCCGGTCCTTGCCCGAAGTGGTCCGCGCGAACCCGGACTCTCCGTCTGGCTCCGGTAGCTCAGCGGCAGTCTCGGAAGGCGACTACTCGCGGCCCACGCCCGGGTCCTTCGCCGGCCCTTCGGCGTACCGATGGAGGTCCAGCTCGAGCTCGGCACCGTAGAGCATGGTCCGGTCGTCATCCACTGCCGCCCAACGAACGAGCGTGGTAGGGTCGGGCTCCAGGACGCCGTCGAAGACGACACCGCCGTCAGCCTCGACCCGCACAGGTCTCGAGAAGTCGATCTCCGACGGCGAGAGCAGTAGCGTCAGCTTCGCGACGCCTTCGGTTTCGAGGACGATCGTGTTGTCCGTCCTGCTCGCGATGACCCGGCCTCGGGGGCTGCGCGCCTCGTCTCCCTCAGGCCCGGCTCCACCCCCCAGGAGCTCGTCTATGACGACCCAATGAGCGCGGTTGTAGCGGTCGGTGCGCTCTGTGACCCACACGACGCGATCCGGATGTGGATCCCGAGGGCGAGCGGCGATGAACGCATCGATGTTCGCTGCTTCCTCAGGCCACCATGTTACGTCGTGGCCGCTCGCGTGGCTGCGGAAGACAACGTCC
>JBDHHQ010000230.1:0-3350 GCA_039589315.1 Gemmatimonadota bacterium | reverse complement strand
AAACTACTCCCAGGTGGATCACTCCACGATCCAGAACGGGAACAACATCTTCGGCGTGAACGCGCTGCTGATGTTCGCCCGTCCTGACCGGGGCAACTGCGACGAATCCAGCATCGCCGGGTACATCCGGTGCACTGGCGCGGGCAACCCCACGGGTCAGCTCGCGTTCATGACGCCCCAGGAAGCCATCCAGCAGGAGACGAAGCAGGACGCCCAGCACTTCACGGGCAGTATGGGCCTGGACTACACCTTCAGCGACCAGTGGAACGCTGCGCTGACCTTCGGCGTCGACTTCGTCAACTCGGTGGCGACCAACTTTTCGCCCTTCGGGTACAACATCGACAACTTCACCACCACCCAGGTCGACGGCTTCCGCGCCGTGAGCGACCGGAACGCCCGTCAGCTGACGGTCGATGCCAAGGTCAACTGGAACGCGACCCTCGGCGCCGACTGGACCTCCGCCCTCACCGTGGGTGGACAGGGCTTCATCGATGAGCGCCAGGAGGAGTGGGGTTCGGGTCAGGTCTTCCCCGGTCCCGGCCTCGAGGTGGTTACGGCCACGGCCCTACCGCTGGCGAGCGAACGCTTCCAGCAGGTGGTGAACGCCGGATTCTTCGGTCAGTGGCAGGTAGGCTGGCAGGACTGGATCTTCGGTACCGTGGGTGGACGCCAGGACTACAACAGCGCCTTCGGTAAGACGGAGGCTGGCCAGTTCTACCCGAAGGCATCGATCTCCATCGTGCCGAGCTCGCGGCCGAGCTGGACCAGCCAGAGCCTTTCCTCGTTCCGCGTCCGGGCGGCCATCGGTAAGTCCGGCCTCCAGCCTGGCGCGTTCGACAAGTTCACCACGTACGAGTCGTTGAGCTCCGAGATCGGCCCCGGCGTGGCGCCGGACAACCTCGGCAACGAGAACCTCCGGCCCGAGATCTCCACGGAGTGGGAAGCGGGGGCCGAGTTCGGCTTCTTGAACGACATCCTGTCGTTCGAGGCCACGTACTGGAACCGCACCGTGAAGGACGCCCTCGTGGCGAAGCAGTTCCCTCTCTCGGGTGGCTTCAGGAACAGCCAGCTGGACAACATCGGTGAGCTGAAGGCTTCTGGCTGGGAGTTCCTGGTCAACTGGATCGCAGTCGAAGGCCAGAGCTTCAACCTGGACGTCTTCGCGAACGCCGCGTACATCACCGAGGAAATCACCGACATGGGTGGCGCGCCGCCGATCAAGGTGGGCGGCAGCTACACCCGCTACCGGAACTTCCTCGACGAGGGCCTGGCACCGGGTGAGCACCTGGGCGCCAAGCTCTTCCCGACCACCGGCGACCAACGGCCAGTGGACCTGAACGAGGACGGCCAGCCGGACACGGAGGCCGAGCTCCTGCAGATTCTCCAGGACCCGGTTCCATTCAGCAACATCGTCTTCCAGAACAACACCGGTGGCCTGATGCTGGTGGACGAGGACGGCGACGGGAACTTCCTGGACCACTCCCTCGGCAAGCCGACGCCGGATTGGCAGGGCTCCGCTGGCTTCAACATCGGCTTCCTGACGAACTTCCGGCTCACGAGCATGTTCGAGTACCGGGCAGGGAACTACTTCATCAACAACTTGACGGGCGCTTTCCGCCAGTCCAACGCCGGAATCGGCCGGAACACGCCGGTGGCGGCGTCGGCCGAGGCCACCATGATGAACCCGGCCAGCTCGCCGGAGGCCCGGCTCGAGTCCCTGGATACCTGGGTCAACGAGCTCGCGGCCCTCTTCCCCCAGTCCGGCCTGAACACCATCAAGAAGGCCGACTGGATGCGGTGGCGGGAGCTGAGCCTGACGTACTCGCTGCCTCGCAGCGCGCTCTTCTGGGGCTTCGACGGTATGTCACTCACGCTGACCGGTCGGAACATCGCCCTGTGGACGGGCTACGACGGCGTGGATCCGGAAGCGGGTCTCTACAGCCGCGGCGCGGCTGGCGACGATCTGCGTGACCAGAACTTCGGAATCGGGATCGAGGCGTTCTCGCAGCCGCTGCCGCGGCGCTGGGGACTCCAGGCCCGACTCAACTTCTAACGTGCCCAGCCATCAACGAGGAGACTCAGCCATGATCGACAAGGCAGAGAATCGGACCGGCAGAAGGGCGCGTGCCTGGCTGGTTCCGGCGGTGGCCATCGCCGCGGCCGGAGCGCTGGCCGGGTGTGGCGACCTCTTTGACGTAGAGAACCCCAACAACCTGGTCCAGGACGACGTGGAGCAGCCCGAAGCGGGCGGCGCCGTGTCGAACGGGGCCCTGTCGACGGTGGCCCGGGGCATCGGCGAGTACGTCGTCGCTGCCGCCACCGCTTCGGACGAGGCCCGGTGGATCGGATCGCGGGATGCCTGGTTCGACCTGGATCAGGGGAACCTGGACAACCCGTCCAACGAGTTCACGGACGACGCGTGGGACTGGATCTCCGAGGGCCGCTGGTTGGCCGACGAGGCGATTCGCCTCCTGGAGCTCCAGGACGCAGATGGGACGATCGTGGACCGAGGTGACCTGGGCCGGGCCTATCTGTGGGCCGGGATCATCTACACCTACATCGCGGACTGGCTGGAGGACTACACCTTCAGCGACCGGGCCACGTCGGCTCCTCCAATCGGCGAGGGCAACATGGACCAGGTCTACGACGATGCCATCGCGTACCTGAACCAGGCGGAGAGCGTTCTCAACGCCGAAGGTGAAAGCGGCCTGGCGATCTGGGCCGTTGCCCAGCGCGCCCGCACCAAGCACGGCAAGGCGGTTTGGCAGATGCTGGACCCGCCGGGCTCGGTGCCGTCGAATCCGCTGGTGGGATCCGGCAGCGGGGCGGTGTCCGATGCGCTTCAGGCGATCCAGGCGGTTGGTGGCTCGCTCACGGCCCCCATCGACACCCGCTGGTTCTTCAACTACTCCTCGGCCACGGTCGACAACGACCTGGGCTGGCAGATCAACGAGCGCCTGGAGCATCGCTTCGGCACCCCGGCGCCGACTTCATGATGGACCGGCACGAGGCGGGTGGTCCCGACGGCGCCCGCTACGCGCCCCAGGAGATCACCAGCGTTCGGGAGATGCTCCTGATCATCGCCGAGGCCAACCTCGCCGACGGCAATACGGGCGATTTCGTTACGGCGATCAACGGCCTGCGGGCCATGGACGGCCTGTCGCCGTACGACCCGGCGACGCACACGGTCGATTTCTTCCAGTACAGGGAGGTCGAGGATCCGAGCACGGCTGGCAAGTTCATTGGCGAGCCGGTCCCGGGTACGTCGTCCTCCGACTCGAACCTCAACCTGCTGCTCCATCACCGCTTCGAGCAGCTCATGCTGACGGGACGGTTGCTGAACGACCACT
>JBDHHQ010000229.1:0-3252 GCA_039589315.1 Gemmatimonadota bacterium | reverse complement strand
ACGGACAACGACCTCCGGGGGTTCCTCGACGGGGGCTTCGCGTGGGGCTGGAACCAGGCGACCCAGACCCACGTGCGGCTCGGTCGCGTGGGCGTGCACCGGAAGCCGCGCCACGGAGAAGAGGAGCTCTTTCGCGTCGCACAGCGTTGGGAGGGCGTCGAGCTGCCTTCGGACGCCACGGTCCACCGTGCCCGCCTGGTGCTGGTCGTGGAAGAGCCGCCACCCAGCTCGCTGCGCATCCTCCTCTATGGCGTGCGCCGCGAGTGGGGCCCAGGTGCAGGCGGGATCGACGGGAACAACGTGAGCGTGCCCGCTCCAGGTGAGGTGTGGTGGAACGCGGCAGCTCACGGTGAAGACGAGTGGGGCTTGCCTGGTGCGGGCTACGCGTCCGACGGTACCACCGACGCCGACACGGGCGCGGGTCCCCTGGCGGAGGCTGCTGTGGGGCCCGCCGGGGGTGCTCTCACGTTCGCGTCTCCGCGGCTCACGGAGTACGTGGGGGAGCGCGTCACCCGGGGGGAGCCGTTACGGTTCTTGATCAAGCTGCCGGACATCCAGGAGGACGTGCCCGGTGCGTTCCTTTCCCTCTACTCTGCTACCCAGGGCGATCGCATGACAGAGGCGCGGCGGCCGCTCCTGGAGCTGGAGTGGGACAGCTCGCGAGAGGTGGCGCGGCGAGAGGAAACGGTACATTTGGAGCACGGCCGGACAATGGTCCTGCCCCGCATGCCCTCGGTGGGAGACACGTGGGCAATCTCCTTCCTGCCCGAGCCCGGGTCGCTCCGCCCGACCGTAGAACACCGGTGGGGCAGGGGAGATTGGACATCGAATTGGCATCAGGGATCCATCCTCGCCGAGAGGGAAGCCGAGTGGATCCAGCTCCGTCTGCGGGCTCAGGTGAATCCGGTCGCCCTCGGTACGCCGTTCACGACGGACCTGTCGGATACCTGGGTGCTGACCGGGCCACCGGACGCGCAGGACGTCGTGTTCGTCTTCACGTCTCCGACGGGCATCAGTCATCGCCGCCCTGCGGTGTACCGCGAGCGGTGGCGGTGGAGCGTGGAGTTCGTGCCAGACGAGGTGGGGCCTTGGCGCTACCGGTGGTTCCAGCGCTTCACCGACACTCCGTACGAGAGTCCTGCTGGCCGCTTCGACGTGTACGGGGGCGAAATGGACAGCGTGGTCGCTCATCTGGCGGAGCTCGCCGAAGCAGTTTCCGGGTCTGCCATCGACCGCTTCGCCGCGCAGCGTCGCATGTTGGCGTTCGAGCGCGAGGGAATGCGTCTGCTTACGCCCACCTCCTTCAGGGGCAAGGCGGGCGACTCGCTGCGTCAGGCGTTGACGGCAGTCCGCTCTGCCATCGTCCAACGGCCGATCCCGGACCCGATCCCGATGGTGTCCCACGAGCTCGTGGAGGAGATGGACGGAAGCAAGGTGACGGAGCCCTTTCCAAGCGGGACGAGCTACGGCGTGTGGCTGACTCCTTCGCCGGATGGCCCCCGGCCGAGCGGGAGCTCGAGCCTGGCTTCCCGACTCGGACGGGCCCTACGGCGACTGGTGCGCAACAGATCGAGTGGCGTGGGCGTGACGTCCATGAGCCGGCCCCGGCCTCCCAAGAACGACCGACACGATGGGTAGACACATCCTCGGCATTTCAGCCTTCTTCCACGACTCGGCCGCGGCGTTGATCCGGGACGGAGAGGTGGTGGCCGCCGCCCAGGAGGAGCGCTTCACTCGGCGCAAGCACGACGACCGATTCCCGACGCGGGCGGTTTCCTTTTGCCTGAGAGAGGCGGCGATCGAAGCGGGAGACCTCGAGGCCGTGGTCTTCTACGAAAAGCCGTTGGTGAAGTTCGATCGGCTCCTGGAGACCTATCTCGCCGTGGCGCCCGGGGGCTTTTCCTCGTTTCGCCGTGCGCTGCCGCTCTGGGTGCGGGAGAAGCTCCATATTCCCCGGACCATGCGTGCGCAGCTGGGCGCGGACTTCACGGGCAAGGTATGCTTCACGGACCACCACGAGGCCCACGCAGCCAGCGCGTTCTATCCCTCTCCGTTCGACGAGGCCGCGATTCTGACGCTCGACGCCGTCGGGGAGTGGGCCACGAGCTCGATGGGGGTGGGGAAGGCGGACCGCATCGAGCTGACCCACGAGATGCGCTTTCCCCACTCGATCGGAATGCTCTACTCGGCGTTCACCTACTACACGGGCTTCAAGGTGAACTCGGGCGAATACAAGCTCATGGGACTGGCCCCCTACGGGGTACCACGCTTCCGTGACCAGATCATGAACGAGCTTCTCGAGCTGCGGGACGACGGGTCGGTTTGGCTCGACATGTCGTACTTCGATTACGTGGGCGGCATGACGATGACATCAGAGAAGTTCCATCGTCTGTTCGGGGGGCCGCCCCGGGCGCCGGAGTCGAACATCTCGCAGAAGGAGATGGATCTCGCTGCTTCCATCCAGGTGGTCACCGAGGAGATCGTCCTCGCTGCGGCAAGTCATCTGCATCGGCTCACGGGCTTGGACGACCTGGTCATGGCCGGCGGTGTGGCCCTCAACTGCGTGGCCAACGGGAAGCTCCTCCGCGACGGACCCTTCGAGAACGTCTGGGTCCAGCCAGCCGCGGGTGACGCCGGAGGCGCCCTGGGGGCGGCGCTCCAGTACTGGCACGCCGGTCTCGGACAGCCCCGCCAGGTCCGGCCCCGCGACGCCCAGAAGGGATCGCTACTGGGTCCCCGGTTCACGAACGAAGACATCGGACTGTACCTGGATTCCGTCGGGGCCGTGTATCACCGGTTCGTGGACGAGGACGACCTGCTCGAGCGCGTGGCCGAGCTCCTGGACTCGGAAATGGTCGTCGGGTGGTTCTACGGAAGGATGGAGTTCGGCCCCCGTGCCCTTGGCGCCCGCAGCATCATCGGTGACCCGCGGTCGCCGAAGATGCAGCAAACCATGAACCTGAAGATCAAATTCCGCGAATCGTTCCGTCCCTTCGCGCCCTGCGTACTCAGGGAGCACGTTCACGAGGTGTTCGATGCCCGGCCCGAGGAAGACAGTCCCTACATGCTGTTCGTGGCCGACGTGCGTGACAGCTGGCGGCGGGACCTCAGCCCCGAGGAGCAGCGGCGCATGCGAGACCCGGACCTACGAGTGCGTGTGTCCGTGCCTCGGTCGAGACTTCCGGCGATTACCCACGTGGACTACTCCGCGCGCATCCAGACAGTGGACCGGGAGCGGCACGGCCGGTATGC
>JBDHHQ010000228.1:0-3270 GCA_039589315.1 Gemmatimonadota bacterium | reverse complement strand
AGCTGAGGATCGCGCGTTCCGGGTCCCAGCTCTCGAGCCACCACGCCGAGGTGCTGATCGCGCTGGACGAGTCGCTGAGCAGGCTGACCGAACGAAACGAACGACAGAGCCGTATCGTGGAATGTCGCTTCTTCGGCGGCATGACCATCCCCGACACGGCGACCGCGCTCGGGGTCTCTCCTGCCACCGTCAAGCGCGGGTGGGCGATGGCCAAGGCGTGGTTGTACCGAGACATGGGACAGGCGCTGGAGGGATAGCGGGAGAGCAACTCAGAGGAGCCGGAGGATGGACGCGGGAAACCCGGATCGCCTGGAACGGCTGTTCGAGCAGGCGAAGGCGCTGCCCCCGGAAGACCAACAGGCCTTCCTGGAGGCGGCGTGCGCCGGTGACCCGGCTGCCGAGGCCGAACTCCGGTCCCTGATCGCCACCGCGAACGAAGCGGAGAGCTTCTTCGACATCCTGGCCGATGCCGTGCTGTCGCTCTCGCCGTGGCCCCCCGCCTCTCCGTCGGAGCCCACCGCCCCACCGCCCGACCCCGACCCTTTGATCGGGCGCTCGGTGCGCCAGTACCGGATCGAAGAGCTGCTGGGCCGTGGTGGGATGGGAGTGGTCTACCGAGCACACGACACGGTCCTGGACCGCCCCGTCGCCCTCAAATTCCTGCCCACCCACGTCACGCACGACGAGGAGTTCGCCGAGCGCTTCCTGGTCGAGGCGCGGGCCGCGGCAGCCCTCGATCATCCCAACGTGTGCACCGTGTACGAGATCGGGGAGAGCGAGGACGGCCGTCGGTTCATCGCCATGGCCTACTGCGAAGGCGAGACGCTCAAGCAGAAGCTTGCCCACGGTCCGCTCCCCATCGAGGAAGCCAAGGAGTACGCCCGTCAGATAGCGGCCGGGCTCGAGGCGGCCCACAGGTCGGGAATCGTGCACCGCGACATCAAACCCGGCAACGTGGTCGTTTCGCCCGAGGGGCTAGTGAAAGTGCTTGATTTCGGACTCGCCAAATTGGCCGACGTCACACTGACCCGGACGGGGTCCACGATGGGCACGGTCGCCTACATGTCTCCGGAGCAGACGCGAGGCAAAGAGGCTGACCACCGCACCGACCTGTGGTCGCTGGGCGTTGTGCTGTACGAAATGCTGACGGGCGAGCGACCGTTCCGGGGTGATTCGAACGCCGTCGTCATCCACGCCATCCAGGAGGAGAAGCCCGAGCCGATCTCGGCACTGCGTCCGGAGGTGGATCTGGACCTGGAAGGGGTCGTGAGTCGGCTGCTGGCCAAGGACCGCGAGCAGCGTCCCGCCAGCGTCGAGGCGGCGGGCCTCGACACGGGCGAGGCCACCCCGCCAAAGGGCGTGTTCGCCAAGCCGAGTGGTCCCTGGGCACGCGTGCGCTCTTGGCCAACGGTCGCAGTGACGATTATTGCGTTAGCCACCATTGTGCTCTGGTCGTTCTCGCGGGGGGCCTCCGCCCCGGCTCGGGCGGACGGCCTTCCCGAAGCCACCGTGGCAGTGTTCCCCTTCGAGAACCACTCCGGCGATCCGACACTGGACGACGTAGGCGAGTACGTCGCCTTCGCGATCATGGATGGTCTGAACTGGATGGATGAAGGCACGGTGCTGAGCCGAGACGCGGTGCTCCAGACGCTCGCGAGCGCGGGCGAGAGTGCCAGTGTCCAGGAGATCGCGGCCGACCTGGGCGCGGGCACCAGCATCACGGGCACCTTCATGCTTCTCGGGGACACGCTGCGGTTTGAGGCGGAGATCACCGCGGTGGCCAGCGGCGAACTTCTTCACCCCATTACGGCCTCGGGTATCGCTGCGGATCGCGAGGGGGTCATCGAGACTTTGAGGCAGCGCGTGATGGGAGCAATCGCGACAACCCTGGGTGACGAGCGCACGAGTCTGGGGATTTCCCGTGCTCCCTCCTACGACGCTTATCAGGCTTGGGCGCGGGGCATCGAGCTACTCGATGTGTCCAACTATCAAGAGGCCCTCGAGTACTTCCGAGACGCGTACCGGTTGGACACCACCTTCGTATTCGCGCTGATCGGCGTCATGTCAGCATACGCCTACATGGGGCTACCGTCCAAGTTGGATTCGGTGGTCGGGTTCCTCGAGGCTCGACGGAGCGAGCTTCGCCCCGTTGACCAGCTCTGGGTGCGGGAGTTTCGCGCGGGCCTGGAGGGCGACAGGATGGGCCAGTTGGATGTGGTGAGGGCCATACTTCGGTACGAGCCAGTTTGGTGGGGCCACCTAGTACAACTGGCCACGGCTGCCGGGCGACCCGACGAGGCATTGCAGGTTTGGGAGGACGTCGAAGAAGGGCGGATCGAAGCGTCTCATCTCTCGCCGTACAAGGATTCTCCCGACACTTGGTTCAGTCTGACGCGCGCTCAGCACATGACCGCCCGGTACTCGGAGCAGCTCATGACCGCGCGCCGAGCCCGAGAGCAGTTCCCCGACGATCTGCGAGGTTGGTCCTATGAGATCCAGGCGCTATTTGCGCTGGACCGATTTGACGAGGCCGATCGCTTGCTCGAGGAGGCGAAGAAGATCGAGCAGCCCGGAGGGTCAGTAGGAGCGATGCTCTATGAGATCGCGGCGGATCTGGCCCGTCACGGGCATGCGGCGAAGGCTCACCAGGTCGCCCAGGCAGCCGTCTCGTGGTATCAGTCGCGCGACCCGGAGGCCTACGAACGCGAGACGGCGCTGGCGCTGCTGCTGGCCGACCGGCCAGAGGAAGCCGCGGGGCTGATGCAGGCGGTGGTAACAGAGTACCCGGACAGTCTGGACGCGCACGGAATCCTTGGAATTGGCCTCGCGCGTATGGGCGATCGACTCGGAGCGGAAGTGGAGGCAGGTTGGCTGGAGGGGCTCGACCGGCCTTACCTGCGGGGAGATAACATCTTCTGGCGGGCGGGCATCGCCTCGCATCTCGGTGAGAAGGACGCTGCGACGCGGCTCCTGCGCCAGGCTATTCGAGAAGGTCTGTCGTTCGCGCACCTGCACCATGAACCCTTGTTGGCACCGCTGTGGGGGTACGAACCCTTCGAGCAGGTCATCGCGCCGAGGGGTTAACCCTGTCGAACCATGGTCCTCAGCAGAGCCATGTTGACGACGGAGGAAGAGGGCTGTTGCGGGGATCGGTTGACCCGTCCGATTGCTTTGCTGCGCAATGCCATGCCCAATGGCGCGAGTGGTCCCAACTGGGCGGGTCCTCTGGGCGGATTCAAAGGAGTCGCCTGGCTCACGCCTTGACAGCGT
>JBDHHQ010000227.1:0-3436 GCA_039589315.1 Gemmatimonadota bacterium | reverse complement strand
CGCGGGCCGCGATCCTCCCCGACTCGTGTTGGTCCCCCGGCGTCGTGCGTGCCACCGCGGGCCGCGATCCCCCCGACTCGTGTTGGTCCCCGGCGTCGTGCGTGCCACCGCGGGCCGCGATCCCCCCCGACGCGTGCCACCGCGGGTCGCGATCCCCCCGCCGACTCGTGTTGGTCCCCTGGCGTTGCGATCGTCCCAATGTGCCATGGACGGAACTGAGGGTGGGGAGTCGGGTGGGTCCGAGAGGTCGTCCTCTTCCCTCCCTCTCGACGCCTTGTCTCGCGCGTGAGCGCCGCCTCGGGCAGCTCGGCCCCGAGATGACCTCCACCCCCCTCCTCGGGGTCCACAGCGCAAGACAGGAGGTCGTTCGGAGGTCCCATATATTACGGGTAAGTATTTGTTATACTGTCCTTTAGGGAGCTAGACGATGGGATACGCGTTGCGGGGAAGGGATCGGGTGGACTGGGTGGTGCGGGAGTGGGGGGCGACCTTCGGCCCTGAGCGGGAGCGCCTCGGCGAGGCTGGACCGGAGGACCCGGGAGCGCTGTACCGAGCCGAGTGGTGTGTACCCAACGAGGTCCTCGACCTAGATGGCTTCATCCGGGATCCGGAGGCCCGTGGCGCGACCCTCCTCGGAGACACCGTCAAGGCACCAGAGCTCGCAGGGCTCTTCAACCACGGCCGTTCCTCGGACGCCGCTGCGCCCTCCGATCAGCACCGTGCCTCGGACCCCGCTGCGCTCCACGACTCGGGCGACGCCCGCGACCCTGTCGACCCTGAAGGGGCACCCGACCTCACAGGGCCCTCCGACCCCGACCAGGTGCTCGACCCCGCCGAGCCCTCCGACCCCGATGACGCCCTCTATCTCCTGGGCGAGCGCTGCGCCCAGGCCTATATGCAGGCCGCACGGCTGCACTCCCACGCGATGACCCTGCTCGCCGAGTTCGACCGCCGGCGCGGCTGGGAGGACACCGGCTTCGGATGCACCGCGGAGTGGCTCGCCTGGCGAATCGGCATCAAGCTCGGAGCCGCCCGGGAGCGCGTCCGCGCCGCGCTGGCTCTCGAGCAGCTCCCCCGCACCCGCAGCGCCATGGAGAACGGCGAGCTCTCGTTCACCAAAGTGCGCGCGCTAACGCGCGTCGCGACCCCGGAGAACGAGACCGTGCTGCTCGAACTCGCCCGCGCCGGGTCCGCCGCGAATCTGGAGCGGGTGGTCCGGGGCTGGAAGCGGCTGGACCGTAAGAGCGAGGTGGACGCCGAGCAGCTGCGCTACCGGAGCCGCACGTTCAGTGCCTTCGTGGACGAAGACGGGATGGTCGTCGTGCGGGGGCGATTGGACCCCGAGGCCGGCGCCATGCTGATGCGAGCGGTGGAAGCGGCGAGCGAGGTGCAGTACCGGAGGGAGGCGAGGGGCGACAAGAGCGAACCCGGCGAGACGACCCCGGAGCGGCGTCGGGCCGACGCGGTGGGGCTGTTGGCGGAGCGGGCGCTCGCGGCCGGGTTCGGGGACGTCGATGGGCCGGTGAGCGGGTCACGAGCGGACCGAACCCAATTGGTGCTGCACGTGGACGTCTCGACGCTGGCGGAACGAGGCGATCCGGGACTGTCCGAGCTGGAGGATGGGACGCGCGTTTCCGCGGAAACGTCGAGGCGTATCGCCTGTGACACGGGTGTGGTACGCTTGGTGGTGGCGGGAGGGGATGATGAGGCGAGCGATCGCCGCAACCGTCTCTCCCCTCGGCGTCGCCGCATCCTCGACGTCGGCCGTCGAACCCGCAGCGTGCCACCTAGCCTGCGCCGCGCGCTGGAGGCTCGAGATCGGGGCTGCCGCTTCCCCGGGTGCGGGCTCCGGTTCACCGACGCGCATCACGTGAAGCACTGGGCCGATGGTGGCGAGACCAGCCTCCGGAACCTGGTGCTGCTGTGCCGACGGCATCATCGCGCGGTGCACGAGGGGGGCGTGACGGCCTGCATCGACAAGAAGGAACAGGTCGTGTTCTTCACGCCGAAAGGGCGAGCCATCGCGGACGCACCGCGCCTCGTGGCGCACCCGAGTTACCGCGGAAACGTCACCGACCTCGCTCGATCACTCGATGCCGTTGCGCCGGCGGCGCCGTCGCGGGCCCAGCTCAACCCTCTCCCCGAGCTCAACATCCCGCCAGGCTCCGCAGCCGCATCTCTTCGCGCCTCGGGCTACGACGGGAGCGCACGCTGGAAGCGTGACTCCCAGGTGCCCTGGGCGATCGAGGCGCGCGTGGTCGACGTACTGGACTCAGGGACCTAGCGAGTCATCCGATACCATCCACCCCTTGACCCAGCCCTTCCAGACATGTAACCTATGAGTTACATATGTCTGCCGACTCCATGGACTCGATCTTCGCCGCGCTCGCGCACCCGAGCCGCCGCCAGATCCTCGACATCCTCAAGGAGCATCCGGGCTGCAGCGTGAACGACGTGGCAGAGCACTTCGACGTGAGTCGGATCGCGGTCATGAAGCACCTGAGGGTGCTCGAGGCAGCCGGCCTTCTGATCTCGGAGAAGGAGGGACGGACGAGGCAGCTCTACTTCAACGCGGTGCCGATCCAGATGGTCTACGACCGCTGGACCAGCGAGTACTCCGCGCTCTGGGCGAGCAAGCTGACGCGGGTCAAGTACGCGGTCGAAGGGGCGGGGGCACAGCCTCCGGCATAGGGGACGGACTCGCTTCGAGCGGGTCGGGAACGCGGACACTCAGACGGGAGACTCTCCAATGGCCGAGACGGAACGCGCCGTATTCCGAATCCACATCAACGGCCCAATCGAGGAAGTCTGGCGGCAGATCACCAAGACCGACGAGCCCCAGGAGTGCTTCTTCAACATGTACATGGACACTCCCGGTGGGGAGTTGGGTGTGGGGAAACCCATCATGATGAGGACCAAGAGCCGCAGGTACACCGGAGCCATCGGCGAAGTCCTGGAGTTCGATCCACCTTACCGATACGCCCACACCTTCCGATTCACCCACCTGGACGACCCCGAGAGCACCGTCATCTACGAGCTGACCGAGAAGGACGGCGGTGTCGACTTCAAGCTGACTCTCGAGGATCTGCCCAAGGGCACGAAGACCGCCAAGCAGATGAAGCAGGGTGGCACGATGATCCTGAACACTCTGAAGGCCATGGTCGAGGAGGGACGCCCGTCTCTCGCCACGCGGTCCCTGTTCATGCTGTTCCGGGCGATCGAATTCACGTCGCCGGCCGGCACGAAGTCCGAGAACTGGCCTCTGTCCAACCACGCTTGACCAAGGGAGACGACCATGTTTTGGAGCATTCTGTCCATCGCCGCGCCTGAGGGGCCCGAAAGGGGACGTGACGGGCCTGGACTGCACAGGACCGTTGCCGGGCGACAACCTTGACCCGACTCCGCAACGCGCTAGCTTTCTCGGCTCTGGACGCCT
>JBDHHQ010000226.1:0-4341 GCA_039589315.1 Gemmatimonadota bacterium | reverse complement strand
CCCGGATCGACGGCGACAGCCCCTCGGTGCTCGCAACGCGGATCAGCAGCTCGGCAAGCTCGTAGTCGGAGTCGATGCGGCTGCCCGCCAGGGCCATCACTTCATCGAACTCCGCGGTGCTCAGGTCGCCGTGCTCGATCAGGAAGCCCAGGTACAGTCGGGTCACGTAGTCGCTGTCGATGAGTGCTACCTCCTCCAGGACCGCTGGAACGCCGCCCTGGGAGAGGATCCGTCGGACCCGGGCCTCTGCGTGGTGCCCCGTTTCCCGGAACAGCTGAGGCAGCAGCGTCGCGAGCCATGCCTGCGCTTCGGCGTCGAACGGCGTCGTGTCGCCATTCACACGGTAGGCGTACTCCGGCCGTCCCTGATCGCCCGGTGCCACCTCGAGCTCCCTCCGGAGGCCGTCGATGCGCTGGTCGATACCGAGGAACGAACGGGGTTCCATGAACTCGACACCGTCCTCGTTCGCGGTAAACCGGATGTCCCCTCGCATCTCGACCGACACCCGGCAGTCGTCGGTGGACCAGAGAGCCTCGATCGTGCCGTCGTCGTCATCCGATACCGAGGTCGAACGACGCCCTCCCTGGCTCTTGGGACAGATGGCGTCCTGGGGCGCGCTCCTTCGGTTGATCACGACCGGGAACGGGAGGGGAGTCACCGAGCCGGGTGCCGCGAGGCCGACGATGGGCACCAGCCCCACGTAGCCGCGGGGTGCATGCAGCTCGCCCATGCGCACGACCTTGGCGTTGAGCGAGGAGCCCCCCAACAGCCGAGGCCGGGGCGCCAGGACCCCCAGTGGCACCACCAGCACACCCACCATCACCAGACCGAACGCCACGGTGACGGGTCCCGCGCCCTCACGACCCCTTCCGGGATCCAGGATGGACCTGAGACGTGGACTCAGCTGGGATGCACGGGCCATGGGTATGGACGACGCCGACAACGTCCGTGGCAGGTGGAGTGAACGGGCCACCGCCAGCAGGTCCCGAGCATACTCCGACGGCCGGCAGCCGGCCGCAGCCGGCCGCCAACACCCGATCGTCGCACGCGTTCTCACGCTCGAGCCGGGCTCGACCCGCCGCCCACCACACCGCGGGGTTGAACCAGTGGATGGCGCAGGCCAGCGCGCAGAGCGTGGACGTAGCGTGGTCCCATCGTCGCACGTGCGCCAGCTCATGGAGGAACACGTGACGAATCCGCTCCCGGGACCAGCATTCGGCCTCGGTAGGCATGAGGAGTCGGGGCTGGAGGCTGCCCCAGGTCATTGGCATGGCTGCCTCATCACTCACGAAGAGGTCGACCCTGCGATCGATCCCGATCTCCCGTGTCGTGATCGCGAGCATGCGGGTCAGCGTGGGGTCTGTCGCTGGCCGAGCCCTGCGTTGGATTGAGCGCAAGCGGGCGTGGCCCACGACCATTGGCGTCAGAACCGCCGCAGCACCGAACGCCCACAGGAAGAGAAGGGCAGCCGACCAGTGGGGTAAGCCGCTCGAGGGTGCATGGGACGATGATGCTCCGACCCGGCTGTCGGCCCCGGTGGCAACCACGGGCGCCTCGAGCAGGGCAGTGCCCTCAGTCCACACTGCTGCCCCCGGGGTGTCCGGCACGGCCCCCCCTGAGAGGGTGGACGGTCGCGCGGGGAGGGAGCCGGTCGCAGCTGCGGAGCCTTCGGCCGGCACCCCTTCGGCCCACGAGCCGCCGTCCTCGCTCCCGGCCTGGACGCTCGAGGGAGAGACACCTCTCGCCGAAGTCCGTGGGACCGTGCCACGCAACGCCACCCCGATCTCGCTCGGAGAAGCCCCCCGGCCCTCCAGCACGATGGGAGCCCCTCGGTTGGCCGCCCAGCCGGGCAGGGGCGGCAGCACCGGCCAGTCCGGGCCCAGCGCGCTCAGAACCGGCAGCACGACGAGGCCCGCCATGGCGAGTGTCCACACTAGCGAACGGCGCGCGGCCGAACCCGGGCCCAGCAGCGCAACGATCGCGGTGGCGATGGTGACGAGTGCCAGCGCCTTCAACGACGTGTCCACCCACAACACGGGTGACGCCCATACTTCTGTCCACAGGTCTGCGGTCCACATGGTCATCGTCACCGCCCCTCCTTCCGCGCCTGCTCGATCATGTTGGAAAGCCGTTCGATCTCGTCGTCGCTGAGCCTCCGCTCCCGAAGCTCCAGGAGCGCAGCCACAGCCTGTTCCGTGCTGTTCTCGAAGAAGGTCTCCAGCACCCGACGCATGGCCGACGCGCGGGCGTGCTCTCGGGGTGTGGTCGGGGAATAGACGTACCGGGGACCATCCTGCCGATGGGACAGGTGTCCCTTTTCTTCGAGGATGCGGAGAAGGGCGCGGACCGCCGAGTAGCTGGGTGGATCCTCCAACGCCCCTTGCACATCGGACACGGTTGCTTCGCCCAGCCGATAGATCGCGTCCAGGATCTGGCGTTCCCGGCGACTCGGTTCCGGCGTCTTCCTCGTCTTCCCAACCCCCTCACGCACAGCGCACCTCCATCCGCACCCAGGGTTCATGCTGCAAATTTAGCATGATGCTAATTTTCCAACATAGCTGCAGGATGTCAAGGGGCGGGATGACGTGAGGTCCGAGGCCCGGCCTCCGGCTAACAGGGACCCTGTTGATCTGCGCACAGCGCCCAGGCCGTGATCGGGAAGGGATCCTGGCGGTCGGGCGGATGGGCGAGCGTGATGCGCATCCAGCTCTGCTCCATGACGAGCCTCCCGAGCTCGGCGCACTCCTCGCTTCCGGCGCAGACCATCTGCTGGGGACCTGAGAACAACGAGTAGAGGTCGTCGCCCAGCGACCGGATCCCGCTGCCTCCTACGAGGGTCAGCTCGAACGTCGAGCCGGGCGCGGTAGGGGTCTTGGCGATGATCTTCCGGAGGACTCGCCGAATCGAGGATCCATCGGCGGGCGGGTTCTCCACGTCGTGCTCTTCGACCTGGATGACGTAGGCGAATCCCCACTCGTAGTCGAATCCAACCGGTGTCTCGTATAGATTCCCGAAGTCGGTCTCTCCGGGCTCCCGGACCTGCAGACAGAGTGTGGCGAAGAGCCCGAAGCAGCTGCCCTTGTGGGGAGCGACCTCGAACGTGCGCAGCGTCGGATTCCCGATTCCCAGGATGCCACATCCACCCGAGGTGAGCAGAACCATCACGAGCACGGCTCCCAACGCCCATCCCCAGAACCGCGATACTGACCCCATCACTGCTCACCCCACGTCGTATCAGAAGAGAGACGATCCTTCGCCCATGATACGATCCAGGGTGGTCTGTCGTGACGACCGGCCGAGTCCAGTGGGCTGGCCGGCCCCTTGGGCAACACCCGCTTCAGCTCAGGGTGATGCGACACGTACAGAAAGATGCGACCGACCTTGGTGGCGGTGATGCTGGAACGAGTCGGCTTCCACGGGCGTCGTCCTGATCAACCATTCGGTGGCGGGGAAGGGCAACCCAGTTCGGCGAAGACGTGCTGATGACCGCCGCCGTGTACTGAGTAGGCCGAGTCTGCAGACGCCGGATTACCGAATCCCGGTGTCGTAGCTCACGACGACTTCGGTGTAGACGCCCGCCACCACCTCGACCTCCTGCTCACTCGCCACGGGAAATGGATCACCCGACTGGGGATCGAGAACGTACGAACCGGGCCGGAGACCTACACGGAAGCGACCGTCTTCGCCCGTGCGAGCGCGGGTGACCCGCTTCCCGGACGCGGTCCGAACGTCGATGGATGCCTGGTACGGTCGATCCGGACAGGGATCGTCCTCGCTCACCACGGGACAAAGCGGGCCAAGGAGGGCGATCCCCTCGATCCCCTGGAGTGCGTCGGGGCCGAGAAGGTCGCTCGAGCCGCACCCGCCGACCACCATGAGAAGGACAAGCGCGCCCACCCAGATTCCTCGATCGACGTATCGCGTTCTCACTGTCCCTCTCGTCCTCGTTGGCGGCATCACATCCGTTTCGAAGAACGATCGAGGCGGTGGAGTCCTGACAGGGCGTCGTCACTCGTACACCGTAGCCCGCGGTAGCGCCCCGTCACCTCAATCGCTGAGAAAGTCGTCCGAGACGCGCTACAGACGTTCCGTGATCCTGTGGCCGTGCATGACTTCGTGCTCGAGGGCTTCGGAGGATCGGCATCTCCAGGGTGCCCTGAAGGAAGTCGCCGCGATCGGTTGCCACCGCCCGATCCCGTGGCGCCGCTGGAATCGAGGGCGCCCCCCGATTCGACCCGTGGACGACGGCGGCCGGTAGAACGTCGGCCCTTGTGCCCACCAGGCGGTTAACATATATGTCTATTGCCTATAGGCGACAAGCCCCTATATCCGACCTGAGCC
>JBDHHQ010000225.1:0-3366 GCA_039589315.1 Gemmatimonadota bacterium | reverse complement strand
GATGTCGAACTGGAGCGTCTCGTTGACGAGCACCAGGTCCTGTACCGTGTCCGCGAGAAAGGGAATGCTCTCGGTGAGAACCTGGATGTGCTCGTTCAGATCTCGATTGATGTCTTCTTGCATGTTGGCGCGCTCTTCCGCCCTCTCCACTTCATCTCTTGCCCTCTCCACTACCGCCAGGTACTGCTGTCCCCCCACCAGGCCGATCAGCGCCACGATGGCTGCGACCATGAGCCAGCGGTTTCGCCGGCCCCGGCGTCGGTCAGCCTCACTGGCCTCGAGGAATCCGCTCGCGGCCTCGAAGCCAGACCCATAGCGTTGGGCCCACGCCCGCGTCGGCTCTTGTCTCTCCCACCAGTCCAGGGCCATCTGAAGCTCGGGATCCCGCCAGTAGCTCCGGCGCTCCGCGGCGGCGTGCGCGAGGTCGCGATAGAGGTGCGCGCTCTTCGCCTCTTCATCGGACCAGCGCTGAAGCTGCTTCCAGACCCGCAGCAGGCTCTCGTGGGAGATGTCCACGACCGCATCGTCGTCGAGGACCGAATCGTCGACGAGCCCACCGGGGTCTGCCGGCTCGGCGGTCAGCGCCGGCAGGAGGAAGGGACGGTCTGCAGTCCGGAACGTGTCCAGCACCTTTCGGACCCCTGCCGGCGTTGCCCCCACGATCTCGCACAGCTCCGCGAACCGCGTGGGGCGGCGGACCCCTCGGGGGTCGGTCGCCTTGTCCGTGAGTGCCCGGAAGATCCTCTGGCACAACGCCTCGAGCTCCGGGCTGCCGAGCGCCGCGTACGCCTCCTCGGCGTGTTGGTCCAGCGCCTCGGCCATCGTGCCTGCGTTCGTATACTGTTTCAGCGTCAGCGGACCCTCGGCACCCTCTGCCTCCCAACGGACCCAGGTCCGGTTCAGCGCGTGCTGTAGGATCGACAGCTGGTCGGGATCGTCCCCCACGTCATTGAGAAGGCGCGTGAGGAGAACGGGAGACACTTCCGCACCGCCGATGCGCGCCGGTCCGACAATGGCCGCCCTTCGCTCCTCGCGGGTCATACGAGGCACCAGGTACTGTCCGCGGTTCACCGCCTCGGGGAGCCCCTGAAACCGAGCGCAGTCCCCCAGGAAGTCCGACCGCATGGTGAGTACGACGTAAACCCTGTGGCCTGAATGGCGTGGAATCTCCAGCAGCAGGTTGACGAAGGCTGCCGCGTCCTGACGAGAGGCGTGGGAATCGGTGCCGGACTCGCCCGAGGCGTAGCGGAAGAGCTCCTCGAACTGGTCCACGAAGATCAGGACGTTCTGGCCGGGCGCGAGATCCGCCTGTGAAAGGGCTTCCATGAGCCCGCGCTTCGACAGGCGAAGATTGGCCTCCATGGCCGCTTCGGCGGAATACCCCTTCCCTTCCAGATGGGGAAAGAGCCTCCCGCCCCGGGTGAGCGCTCGGGCCAACTCCCGGATCGGGGTACCGCCGGGGCTGAACTTGATCTCCTGCCAGAGCGGTCCGGCCGACGTCATGAGACCCTGATGCAGGGCGGGTCTCAGACCCACCTCCACCAGGGAGGACTTTCCGCTGCCCGACGCGCCAACCACCGCGAGGAACCGTTGCGCGGCCAGCACGTCGATCATCGAATCGACTTCCGCCTCTCGTCCGAAGAAGAGGTGCTCCTCGCCCTTCCCGAATGGCCGGAGGCCGGGGAAGGGGTTCTTGGCGCTCACTGCTCGCCCGGGGCAACGGTGCGCACGGCCGCGACCAGCTCCGCGACAGCCTCGTCGGGAATGCCCTCCGTGGCGTCGATCAAGCCGGGCTCGCCCAAGGCCGTCAGCACCTCCTTGTCCGGCGTCCTCGGTGGCGCGAGGAGCGTGCGCGTCGCCCGGAGCGGAGGCAGATCGCCCATCGCGGCCCGCCGCTCGATCTCCTGCTCCTGGCTAAAACGCCACGCTTCGTCGCCGGCGCCATAGAAGAGGATTACCCCGTCCGCCTCCTCGAGCAGCTTGCGGCGCGCGACCCGTACGGCGGCGGCATCGCCGGTGAAGATCGGCAGCTTGCCCTTGACGCCTTGTTCGCTCAGAGCCTTGAGCAGAGGCACGGCGACCATGCGGTCCGCCTCGGTGCAGATAACGTAGACCTGGGGCGAACGGCCATCCGCGCCTTCCTCGGTGGAAGGCGTCGTTGCCTTCACGGCCCGGAGCCGGTCCAACGTCTCGTGGACGACGGTCTTGAGCTCTTCGATGTCACCGGTGACGATATCGGCTCCCCGCTGACTAGCGACCTCCTCGCGAAGGCGTCGAAGGAACTCCCGTTGCCGTGGCTCGTCGCTGCGGGTGTCGCTCGGCATCCAAACGATGCGCTCGAGTCCCGTCTCTTCGACAGCGGCTGCCGCAAGCTCGTTCTGGAGCTCCACCATCGATTCCTGGCTTGGACCGGTGGGAACGGCGCCGTAGAGCTCGCCGATGAGGTGGATCGAAAGCTGGGCCTGGGAGAGACCGTCCCGAGCCTCTGCAACGAACTCCGCCTCTTCAATCGGCAGTCGGTGTTCGGGGGTGACGCGAATGCCGTGGCCCTCCAACTCGCTGGCCAAACGCTCCCGGTCATCCCAGCGGTCGTAGCTGCACTCCGCGAGGTAGACCGTCGGCGCGGACGCGTCCTCGGGCCCGACCGCAGAGGTCTCGGACTCCTTGAGGGCTGTGGCCATGTCCTGGGCCAGCTTGGCGACCTTGCGATGGTAGGCCTGCTCGTACTCGGGACCGTACACGGGATCGAGCTCGAGCGGCGTGTCGTCCTCGTCCAGCGCGTAGAACTCGTAGCCCAGCATTCGCTCCAGCAGCGGCTGCAGCTCCCCTTCGGACTCGACCGGCAGCTTGATCACCTTGAGAATCCGGGACTTGCGCCCGAGCGCGAGCCCACCCGTCCGTTCGGCGGCCTCCACGAATGCCTTCACTTCCCTCGTGCACCAGATGGACTGCACATACCGGGGTGTGAGCACAGAGACCAGCAACGCAGTGCGAGGGAACTGACTCAGGATCTCCTCGGCGAACATGTCGTTGCCGCGCAGGCGATCGTCCCTCCAGATATTGACGTCCCGACCCAGTCGTGTGGCGAGCTGCGCTTCCAGGAGGTCATGGAACCGGGTCACCCAACCGCGCTCCTGGTCGTCGAGGTCCGGGTTGTCCAGGTGTGCGTAACTGATGAAGGCGTGCTTCTCGAATTCCATGGGCACCTCGGAGCGAGCCGGAGCGTTACGGCGTGAGACAGAGCCGCGGAGCCACTATTCAGAAGGTGGAGTCGTGGGGGGGAGCCACACACAGACTATTCCGCGGAGTGACCATGCAGGCAAGGATGATGGAAGCGTGCAGGCAGCCCCCTACTACCAGGCCAGC
>JBDHHQ010000224.1:0-3687 GCA_039589315.1 Gemmatimonadota bacterium | reverse complement strand
AGGCGCTCCCGCATCTGGCCCACCCGGTCCGCCGGGTCGTGATGCAAGCCGAAGTGCGTCACACCAACCCGTTCCGGAGCGACCGCCAGGATCTCGTCCAGGGTGTGGGGCCACACCTCGAGGTCCACCGCGGGGGGCGGCGTGGCCGGGTGGGTCGGGGCCCCATCGCCGAGGATGATGCCCAGGGAGTCTCCGGCCAGGAGGGTTCCGTCCGACTCGTCGAGCCATGCGACGTGATGCGCGATGTGCCCGGGGGTCGAGATGGGGCGCATGGGCGCCAGGGGGAACCGCTCGCCCGGGACCCATGGCCGGATCTGCTCCGCCCGAACCGGCCGCACCTCTCCCCACAGCATGTCGTGCAGCTCACCGAAGCTGCGGCGCGTGCTCGCCACCAGCTTCTCGGGGTTGGCCATGTGCACCGCACCGTCCCTGTGAACGTGTACGGTGAGCCCCGGGTTCATGGCCGCCAGATGCCCGGTGGCCCCGGCGTGATCCAGATGGACGTGGGTCAGGAGGACGTGTCTCAGGTCACCGGCGGTGAGGCCATACTGCTCGAGGCCCCGATCGAGCTCCCCCAGGGACGTCGATGGCCCCGGGTCAACCAGCAGGGGCTCTGGCTCCAGGCGCAGGTAGACACCGATGGCCCCTGCCAGGTCGTTGTGGAACAGGTCGAAGTTGATCAACGGTTCAGCGGATCCCGCCACCAAGATGACACGCCCGCCACCGGCTCGAGCCCTCGCCTGCGGTCAGCGTTGAGCCCCCTCGACCACTGTCCCTCACCGGACCCCGCTCACCGCTCCTCGATGGACGTGTATTCCCGCCGCGGCGCCCCCGTGAAGATCTGACGAGGACGGGCGATGCGCTGCTCTCCATCCTCCAGCAGCTCCTGCCATTGGGCCAGCCAACCCACCGTCCGCGGTACCGCGAACAGGACCGGAAACATCTCCACGGGAAAGCCCATCGCCTGGTAGATCAGCCCGGAGTAGAAGTCGACGTTCGGATAGAGATTCCGCTTGACGAAGTACTCTTCCTGCAGCGCGATCCTCTCCAGCTCCAACGCGATGTCCAGAAGGGGGTTCCGGCCGGTGACCTCGAAGACCTCTTCTGCCGCGCGCTTGATGATGCTGGCCCGTGGATCGTAGGCCTTGTACACCCGGTGCCCGAATCCCATCAGGCGGCGCTCTCCACGCCGTACGCTGTCCATGAAGTCCGGGATGTTGTCCACGGATCCGATCTCGGAGAGCATCCGGAGCACCGCCTCGTTGGCGCCTCCGTGCAGCGGGCCGTAGAGGGCGCCCATGGCTCCCGCCAGGGCGGAATAGGGGTCGGCATGCGCGCTGCCGATGACCCGCATGGCCGTAGCGGAGCAGTTCTGCTCGTGATCCGCGTGCAGGATGAAGAGGATGTCCAACGCGCGCTCGAGCACGGGATTCGGCTTGTAGTCCCTCGCACCGATCCGGAAGAGCATGTTGAGGAAGTTCGCGGTATAGGACAGCTCGTTCTCGGGGTAGACGACGGGGAGTCCCCGGTGATGACGGTACGAGAAGGCCGAAAGCGTCGGCATCTTCGCCACCAGGCGCACGACCTGCCGCCAGCGGGCCTCCGGATCCAGGATCTTCTTCGCGTTGGGATAAAACGTCGAGAGCGCTGCCACCGAGCTGATGACCATACCCATGGCGTGGGCGTCGTAGCGGAAGCCCCGGAGCACGGTGAGGATGTTCTCGTGCACGTACGTGTGGAACGTGACGTCCTCGACGAAATCGTCGAACTCGGCCTGGGTTGGCAGCTCACCCTTGAGGAGCAGGTACGCCACCTCGAGGAAGCTGCTCCGTTCCGCCAGCTGTTCGATGGGATACCCCCGATACTCCAGGATCCCCTTGCCACCGTCGATGAAGGTGATGTCGCTGTGCGTCGACGCGGTGTTGGTGTAGCCGGGATCGTACGACATCATCCCGAAGTCGCCGTCGTTCACGCGGATCTGGCGTAGGTCCATGGCACGGATGACATCGCCGTCGTGGATGTCGATTTCGTAGTCGCGCCCGGTCCGGTTATCCCGGACCGTCAACGTGTTCCGGGGGTCACTCCCGTTCTCGGCCATATCCCGCTCCCTGAGCTTTGTCACATAGCTGTTCGATCGATTGTCCTGGAGCCCGCGGCCGACCGTCGCCGGGCGAGTGATGGCGGGTCGGGTCGGGGGCGTGCGCTAGCCGTGGACCACGGCCGTGCAGCCTTCTTCGACAGAAGGCCCGGGGCATCTGGAATCTCCCGAAGAACGGCGCCTGCCGCAAGACGGGGCGGAGTGGATTTCGGGACGGCGAAGACCCGCCACGCAGGCTACGGTGAGGTCAGGGCGCGGGTCCCCGTTCGAGGCGCATCTCGCGGCTCTGCAGAATGGTCAACTCGAGGGACTCACCCGGCCGCAAGCTGACGATGGGATTCGAGGTTCCGGCGCGCCGGTTCAGGAACTCGCCCGTCAGGCGCAGGTCTCCGTTGTTCGAGTAGCGGAACCGGAAGATCTCCTCGCCGCCCACCCCGACGCTGCCCAGGGTGACGGGGTTCGCGCGTCCGTAGACGTAGCCGAGCTGCACCGGATCTGCGGAGCTATTGGTCACGTGTACCGTGATCTGGCTTTCGTCCGGAGCGAAGCCGGCGTCGGCCGACTGGCTCCCGCCGCACGAGCCCAGGACAGTCAGGACACCGAGGAAGAGCGGCAGGCACAGGGTGCGTCGGGTCACAGGCAGGTATCCGTGCATCATCGCGGTGGTCCTCTTTCGTGCTCGTTTCCCCAACCACGCGCCGGACCGGCGAAGCTAGCGCAGCGCCTCCCGGACCACGGCGATCCTCCGGAACAGAACCTGGAGGGCCCGGGGCCGCAAGACGACGCCGTGACCGCTGAGCTTCCGGCGCACGCGTTGGGCGATCCGGTATGCCGGCCAAGCCGCGACCTGGCCCACTTCGCCAAGGCCCGATGGTGTGCCTCCCGCCCCGAGCATCGCGGCCAACGCGGCCTCCGGAGGGATCAGCTCATCGAGCCGACTCTCTCCAACCAGCACGGTTTGCCTGAGACGACCCGATTCACTGCGGATCGCCGTGGCCAGATCCAACTCGTAGCCGGCAGCGCTCGCCCGGGGAAAGCCGTAGAGATCGGGAAGACGTCGGGCCACGGTCCGCTTGTAGAGGCGCTTCCCCTGAAGAAGCGCCCTGCAAAGCGCTCCCGCCACGGCATGATTCGGTGCCGCAATCGCTCGGTCCAGCGGAGATGATCGTGGAGGTCGTTCAGGTGGTCGAATGGCGGGGCCGCGTCCAGTACCGCCTGCCAGTCCACCTGCTGGCCCTCTTCGATCACGCGGCGCACCGCTTCCGGTATCCGGCGGCACAGGGGCAGTGGCAAGCGGAGAGGCCGGAGGCCCACGGTCCGGCGCACCTCTTCGGGTCCGCTGAACTCGATCGCCTTCCCCCCGAAACGCTGGTCCCCCGTGAGAACGACCGGGTTGGCGCGCACCGCGAAGTCGGCGCCCAGACGATACCAGGCGTCCACCTCTTCGCAGGGGTTGGCGAGACCTCCGCCCAGGAGCGCGTTCCGCCGCACGTGCGAGACGAAGTCGCCGTGGTAGCTCTCCACGAGCCTGAGGCGGAGCCCGAGCATGCCCGCCAGGCGTGAGGCGAGTTGGGCGTCCGACCCGTCCG
>JBDHHQ010000223.1:0-3397 GCA_039589315.1 Gemmatimonadota bacterium | reverse complement strand
CGGTACCGGCGGTTGGCACGGGTGGGCGCGTAGGGCGCCTCCCCCGTGCGAGGATCACGCCGCCCCCTGCGCGGCATGCCGACCCCCCTTGAGCCGGAGGAGCGCCCCGCTTCATGCGGAGCGCCCCTCCTGTGGCTCCTTCTCGATCCCTGCGATCAGGGTGAGAAGTTCACATCCGCCGTGCAGTCCGACGTGCCTGCGTTGCACACCCTGTAGGTGTGCGCAGCGCCGTCCGACTTCTCCGAGTAGCTCCCGGAGTTGGAGACTGTCTTGGCGACCGCGCCGTCCCGGTAGACGTCGACGGATGCTTCCCCGCCCGACCAGCTCAGGTTGGCCCAGACGTGTGGCCCCTTCATGGAAGCGGTGACGGACAGATCGGTGGGCGTGCCCCCCGACGGTGGGTCTTCACCGCCACCGCCGCTCGAGCCGCCCGTGGCGCAATAGGGGGGATCCGGATCGGAGATCCCCGTCTGATCGTCGATCCCCGAGCCCGTCAGCGACGTGATGCAGAAGGTGAAGGTCTTGCCGCTGGGCACCCTGGGCGTCTGAATGGTCACGTTCCCGCTCGCGTCAGTCGTGCCGGCTCCGGGGCCCGAGAAGTCACCGGACCAGTCGCCGCTCACCGCTACTGTCGCAGCTCCGGTGCTCGTGCCGGCCTCCACGATCCTGATCGAGGCGACACCCTTCTTCCCGTTGCCCGTTGTCGTCACGACGTGACTCTCGATCTCCACGGCCACGTCGGGCGGGGGATCCACTGGCTCCCCGCCGCCGAAGAGCGAGTAGAGAAGCAGGTTGGGCGATTCGGAACCCGGGTTGGCTACGACGCTTGGGGTGGCAGAGCCGAGGATGCCGCTCGCGACGGCGGCGGGTGACGCTCCGGGGTTCTGTGCCAGGTAGAGCGCGGCCGCACCGGCCACGTGGGGAGACGCCATGGACGTCCCGCTGGCGGTTGCGCTGGCCGTGGTGGAGGACTTGTACGCCGAGGTGATCCCCACGCCGGGAGCGAAGAGGTCCAGGCAGCTCCCGTAGTTCGAGAAGGACGCACGCACGTCCGCATTGTCCGTGGCCCCCACGGTCAGGGCCGACGGCTCGCTCGCCGGAGAACGGATGCACGCGTTCGTGCTCTCGTTTCCTGCCGCCACGGCAAAGGTGACGCCCGCCGCCACGGAGTTGGCCACCGCCTGGTTCAGTGATGAGGAATAGCCGCCGCCGAGACTCATGTTGGCCACGGCCGGTGCCACGTAGTTGGCCGCCACCCAGTCCACACCAGCGATGACGCCCGAGGTGGAGCCGGATCCCGAGCAGCTCAGGACCCGCACGGCATGAAGCGCCACACCCTTCGCGACGCCCCAGGTGGAGCCGCCGACGGTTCCAGCTACGTGTGTACCGTGCCAGTGGCAGTCCTCGGCTCCCCATCCGTCGTTGATCGACGTGAAGTCACCTGACGCACGACCTCCAAACTCGCTGTGATCAGTGCGGATACCGGTGTCGATGACGTACACGTGGACGTTGGCCGCATCCGTATCGTACGTGTAACCCCCATCCAATGGCAGATTCCTCTGGTCGAGGCGGTCCAACCCCCACGTGGCGCCTGATTGCGTGTCTACGATCGTGACTTCCAGGTCCAACTCGACATACGCCACGTTCGGGTTGTTCCCGAGCGCGTCCACGGCCTCGGAGGAGAGCGACGCCGAGAAGCCCTTGAGCGCGGTCTCGTACGTGAAACCGAGACGTCCGCCGTGGGCCTGTACGAGGCCCCGAGCCAATCCGGACGGATCCGCGACGTCGTCGTTGAACACCACGATGTAGTCCTGGAGCTGGTCAGCCGCGGCCGGTGCCGAGAGCGCAGGAGAGGGTGTCGAGGACGCGGGGGCCGTGGGGCCCTCGCCGTCCTGACACGCGGTGACGACCAGAGACGCCAGGAGGGTCAGGGCCAGACGTCGCATCTAGGGCCTCCTCGGGCAGGATCGGGTTTCGCGGCCCTCGACGTATGAAGGGGGCCTGATCGGGAATCGTGTTGCAAGATCCGTACGAGAATCCCACGTCCACGGCAGATCGCGGTAACTACAACCGAAACTTCGGATTACAGCGTCACCGGTGAAGGTCCGTTGCCTGTTTCGAGCCCCGAGCCTGTAACGAACAGTGCGTTGCGTCCGTGCACCGCCTGCGGGATGGGAGCAACACGTCAAGGTCACTCGCGTTGCAGACCTCGCGTGTCCCGATCCGAGAATCCTCGTGTCATCATCGCGTTGCTTTCGGTGTATTTTCGGTTTATGTTCGGTCGTTCGCCTGCCTTGCCGCGCCACGATCGAAGCCCGAACCGATGGCTGCAGTGTCCGACTACGTCGAGCTCCATTGCCACTCCGGCTACTCCTTCCTGGACGGTGCGTCCCACCCGGAAGAGCTGGTTCTGAAGGCGAAAGAGCTGGGCTACCCTGCCCTGGCGCTCACCGACCACAACGGCCTCTACGGCTCCATGGAGTTCGCCCAGCAGGCCCGGACAGAAGGACTCCAGCCAATCACTGGAGCCGAGGTCACGATTCGGGACCAGGCGCTGGACGCCATGGTGGACGAGGCCCGCCGTGCCGGTGAAGCAAAAGCCCGCCGCAGGGAGCGGGGCGAGATCGCTTCGAGGCGCCACGTCAGGCAGGATCCTACGGGTCCCGAGGGGTGGCCCGACCTGGACAGCACCCTCTCCCTGACCGAGTTCACCGGGGGATTCGACCCCTGGGCCTACGAACGGCCCGTGGATGTGGACCCGATCCGTGCGGGCACCCACGTGACCCTCCTGGCCGAGACGCCCACCGGATACGCCAACCTCTGCCGGCTCCTGAGTGAGGCCCACCTCCAGAGCCCCCGCAGGATGCCCTCCCTTCCCCTCTCCTCGCTCCTGGAGCGAACCGAAGGTCTGATCCTCCTCACCGGGTGCCGGCAGAGCCCCCTGCTCCGGGCCCTGGAGAGCGGCGAAGCGGAGGCCGACGCGCTGGCCCGTCGCTTCGTCCACGCCTTCGGGTCCGGCAACGTCTTCGTGGAGCTGCAGGACAACCGCGTCAAGGGCGACGGAGTCCGGCACCGGGCCCTGGGACGCCTGGCCACCCGGCTTGGGCTGCCCTCTGTGGCCACGGGCAATGTCCACTACCACCGGCCGGGCAGGCATCGGCTCCAGGACGTGCTGGCGTCCATCCGCAACCGGACGACGCTGGATGGCTCCCATGGCATGCGCCGGCCCAACCGGCTCTTCCACCTGGCCTCGGCCCGGGAGATGGCGCACCGGTTCCAGGGGCGCCCCGACGCGCTGCGGAACACCCTGCTCATCGCCGAGCGGTGCACGACCTTCGACCTGACCCACGACCTGGGCTACGAGTTTCCCGACTTCGAGGGCAGCGAGCTGGGCTCG
>JBDHHQ010000222.1:0-6224 GCA_039589315.1 Gemmatimonadota bacterium | reverse complement strand
GTCGGTCCTGCCCGCCACGATCGCGTCGATGAGGTCCAGCTCCGTGTGTTCCATGAAGAAGTCGACGACGTGCTGCTGCTGGTTGTACATGGCCCATCCCAACGGGGTGGACGCGTGATGCGTGTCCCGGGTCTTCGGGTCGGCGCCGTTGTCGAGCAGGAAGCGGATCTTGTCCAGCTCGCCGCGCCACGCGGCCTGGTGGAGCGGCGTCACGCCGTCGCGATTGGGCGCGTCGGGGTCCGCGCCGAACTCGAGCGCGACCGCTACCGAATCCGGCTTCTGACACATGAGGTGCCAGCGGAGTTGGGCAGGCATGCCGGGGATGAGTCCCGGCTCCGCCGTCAGGATCTCCCGCATCGCCTCCGTGTCGCCTTCCCTGGCTGCCTGCACCAGACGGACGTCCGACGGGCTGTGCTGGACCAGGAACCGGTACACGGCCTCGTTGCCGCGCCCGCGCGCCACCTCGGCTGGCGACTCCACGAAGTCCAGCTTCCAGATGTAGATGTCGCCACCGTCGGGCGGGTGGGCGAAGCGGCCCTCACGCACCCGGGACCGGATGGCTCGGGCGTCGTCTGCCAGGATGCCCTCGGCCAAGGGGATGTCGTTCAAGACCGCGGCCATGAACAGATCGGGGGTGGCGCCGCGCTCGATCAGGAACCGGAGGACGTCCGGTCGCTCGTCGATGGCCCACATGGCCGGCGTGCTGTTGTGATCGACGCACCGCTGTTCCAGCGCGGCGCCTCGATCCAACAGCAGCTCGGCGGTCTCCACGTTCAGGGCCAGATGGAGGGGGGTCGTGCCGTCAGGTCCCGGCTCGTTGACCCGCTCCGGCTCGGCGTCCAGGTAATGTGTGACCAGGTCCAGGCGTCCCAAGCCGGCCGCGGAGTGCAGGTCGATGGTCGCACCCCGCTCGATGAGGAACGCGGCCAGCTCCACCTTGCTCGGGGTCGACCCGGCGATCTGATGGTGCAGCGCGCTGAAGGGGCCCGCGGCCCAGTCGCTGCGAGCGTCGATGTCGGCACCCGCATCGAGCAGCACCTCCATCAGCGCCTTGTCCCGACGAGAGCTGGCGTAGACGAGGGCTGGGGCTCCGAAGCTGAACAGAGGCTCGTCGAGCATGCCTCTGAGCTCAGTGTGCTCGCTCAACAGAGTCCGCACCGCCTCCCCGTCAACCGCCTCCATGGCCGTCTTGAAGGCCGCCAATGCGTCGGTCATGCTCGTCCTCCCGTCATATTCACGATCGAGCGCGTCGCTTCCCTCGACCTCAGCCAACGTCCCGCAGTAGCGCCACCACGTCTTCGTGACCGCAGTGATACGCCCAATCTACCGGTCGTCCGTCATAGGTGGGCTCCCGGATCGAGGGGTCCGCCCCGCGGTGCACGAGTTCGTGCACTACATCAGACCATCCTGCCCAAGCAGCTGCATGGAGCGGCGTTACGCGAAACGAGCCCCAGGGACGAAGGTCGTCCACCGGCGCGCCGCGCTCGATGAGAAAGGCCGCGACCGCCGGCCAGCCGTTGGCCGAGGCAGCCACCAGCGCGTCGGCGAGCACCTCTTCGTCCGATCCTGCCCTGCCACCGCCCGGGCTGCGACGCCAGATTCGGTCCGAGTCGGGCAGGACGCGGCCGTTGTCGTCGAAGAAGGTGCGCACCAGGTCCAGATCACCAAGACCCGCGGCCGTGGGCAGATCGGCTTGAACGCCGCGCTCGTAGAGCATTCGAGCCACGTCACGCTGTCCTTTGTGCTCCACGGTGTGATAGAGCGTGCCGAACATACCCGCTTCGCGGTTCAAGGCCGCCCCGTGGGCGAGCAGCACATCGATCAGCGCCTCGGTGTGGCCCAGTATGTGCGCCTGGGCGCCCGTGACGACGAGGCCCAGCGTCGTGGCCCCGTCCGTGCTCGGTTGGGAGGGACCGCCGCCGCACCCGGCATCGGGATCGGCGCCGGCCTCGAGCAGAACCCGGGTTACCTCGACCACGTTGGCCGGCAGCTCACCCCGGATCGGGTTGCCCGCAACGTGGTGGAGCAGGGTCGCTCCGTGGAAGTACCCGTCGTAGGGGGGATCGGCCGTCGTGACCCGAGCCCGGACGAGCTCGGGGTGTGCCACCAATAGTGCCTTCAACTCCTCGACGTCGCCGCCGTCCAGGGCCACGAGCGCCGCACCGAAGGTCGGATGGTCTGCATCCATGCCGCCTCACCCCTTTCTCGGTTCCGCACGAAGGCGGAGTTGAGGGTGGACCTCAATAGAGGGCGTCCGGGCGTGGGTCCGCCAGTAGAAAGGCTCGGGGAGCTCGGCGCCCCGTGCGCGCGGACGGTCCATCGATTATGGTCTGGAGCCGGACCCCTTCAACCACAAACCGGAGGCCGACGTGGCTGACAGCGTCTACAAGATCATCGAGCTCGTAGGAACCAGCAGCGAATCCTGGGAGGCCGCCGCGCGCAATGCCGTGGAGAGAGCCGGATCGAGCCTGCGCGACCTGCGCATCGCGGAGATCGCAGACCTGGACATGCAGTTGGAGGACGGGAAGGTCCGGGCATACCGCGCCCGGGTGAAGGTGTCGTTCCGGTATCAGGATTAGAAGCCGGGAACACGACTGAATCCCGCAACAGAACCGGCAGCGACCCGCGCAGCTCCGGCAGTGCGAGAGGCAGGCGCGTGAGGGCCAGCGGGGGGTAGTACGGCCACCCGGTGTCTCACCGGTCCTTTCGCACCTCGCCTTCGAGCGTGTAGAGCGGCTGGGTTCCGAAGCCCTTCAGGTCGGTGTCGCCCCGGGGCGTGATGATGAAGTCGTCGCGGATCCGCTCATAGGAGTCGGGGCAGATCATGATCTCGCCCGCCTCTGCCACCTGCTCGAGACGGGACGCCATGTTCACCGCCGGTCCGAAGATGTCGTAGACGTACTTCTGAACCCCTACGATGGACCCGATCACCGGCCCGCACCCGATGCCGATGCGCGCATGCCATTGGTGGGGCGAGTTCTGGTTCCGGCGCTCGATGTAGCGCCGCATGCGCAGCGCTACCTTCGCCAGATTGTTGGCGTGGTCGGGAGTGGCCTCGGGTAGTCCGGACACGGCCATGTACGCGTCGCCGATCGTCTTGATACGCTCACACCCGAAGAGCTCCACGACCCGGTCGAACGCCGTGAAGATGTCGTTGAGCTCGGCGATCAGGGCGGCGGGCTCCTGAGAGATGGCCATTTCGGTGAAGCCCACGAAGTCCAGCATCAGGACCGACACTTCGTCGAACACCTGTGGCGCGGTGGTCCCGAATTCCCGGAGCTCCTCGTAGACCGATCGTCCTTTTCCTTCTCCAGGTCCCGGTTCTTCTTCTCCACCATGCGGGAGTATGAGTCCAGCATGTACTCTGCTTCCTTCTGCTTGGACACGTTCGAGGCCTCGGCCACCAGATAGAGCTCCCCCTCGATGTCGTGGATCCGGAGCTCCACCTGGATGTCGATCGTCCGTGCGCCTCGGGTCGCCTGGGTGTCCCACTTGTAGGCGCGCCCCCGCGCCAGCCGGCTCCGCGCCCGTTCGCCGTCCAATCCGGCGAGTCGCGCTTGGAGGGAATCTCCATCGCCGGTCTCGGGGAGCCACTCCCGGAACCGGGGATTCTCGTAGAGAACCTCCCAGGTCTCCGGGTCCGCCAGGGCGACCCCTGTGTTGATGGCCTCGACGGCCAGCTGGACGGGCATGCCGAGCTTCATGACTCCCACTCCGGTCAGGCTTCCACTGTGGCGGACGACGCGATCACGGCCTGTTGCCGCAGCGCCACCTCCCGCATGACGAATTGAATCTCCGCCGGATCCAGGTCGAAGTCCTCGAGGGTTTCCACCAGCAGCTCCGCCATGAGCCGGAAGTCCGCCGGTGAGATCCCCAGGTGCTTGTGGGCCCGTTGCAGATGCTCGTCCGAGAACGAGGCCGGGCCACCCATGATCGAGGCGATAAACTTGGTTTGGTGGTCAATCAAGCGGCGGACGTCGACGCCTTGGAAATGGCGCTCGAGCTCCGAATCGAGAAGGCGGTCGTAGAGCTCCGAGACGATCTTCCGCACCTTCGCAAAGCCGCCGAGTCGCTGAAACATCGAGGGGGCCATCGGGGCCACTCCTTGGTTGTGAGGCGGGGCTTGCGACCGTCTGGGGTCCGCCCTGTTGCCTGGTTATGCGGGGGGGGTGCGACCGAGTCTTGGCACCATCCCTCTCTGAACCGGTATGCGGCGTCGGGAAGTGAAACCGGACACCAGGGGGGCGGCGCGTTGCGGGACCGGCACGGCGCCTGCAAGTTTCCCTGCTGAATTTCGCACCCGGTCACCGAAGCGCACCCCCCTTCCCGCATCGATCGTGAGCACATCAAGACCAAAACAGGCGCCGAACGAGGCCCGCCGGCTCGAGGCCGTGGGTCGCTTGGCCGGCGGTGTGGCCCATGACCTCAACAACCTGCTCACGGTCATCGCGGGGTATGCCGAGCTGCTACGGGGAGGCATCGAGGACCCCGACGATCGGCGGGCGTTGGACGAGATCCGGGCGGCAGCGCGGAAGGCCGCCTCATTGTCCCGGGAGCTGCTGGCCTTCGGTCAAGACGAGGCAGGCGAGCTCCAGGCCATGGACCTCAACGGGGTCATCTCGGGGATCCGGGAGATGTTGAGCCGTCTCGCCACGGAAGAGGTTTCGTTCCGCTGTGAGCTGCACCCGACCATCGGCCCCGTCATGGCGGACCGGGCGTTGCTCGAGCAGGCCGTGGTCCACCTCGTAGGAAGCGCGCGGGACGCGGTCGGATCCGTCGGCGCCATCACCCTACGCACGTTTCCGCTGGAAACCGACGCAAGCGTTCGCCCCACGGGGCTGCCACCCGGCAGCTACGTCTGTCTCTCCGTGTCCGACGACCGGGGCGGGGACCCCGACTCGACGGAGCACGTGTTCGAGCCCCACTTCTCGGACCGGGACGGTGGGCTGGACCAGGACCTGGGCCTCGCGAGCGCCTATGGCATCGTCAAGCAGCTCGGTGGGGAGCTCACGGTCCGAGGCGCCCCGGAGGGCACCACCTTTACCGCCTACCTGAACCGGGCCGAGTCTCCCTCTCGTTCGGAGAGCCCACGCCACCCGTCGCCCGCCGGGGACGGCCCGGCCACGGTGCTGGTGGTCGAGGACGAGGAGTCGGTGCGGAAGCTCGTGCGGATCATGCTGACGCGGAGCGGTCACCGGGTGATCGAGTCGGCCAGACCGGAAGAGGCCCTCGAGCTCGCAAGGACGCATTCCCACGAGATCGACCTGCTGCTCACCGACGTCGTGATGCCTCAGATGAACGGGCGCGAGCTGGCGGAGCGCATCCAGCAGATCCGTCCCATGCCGGTCGTCTTCATGTCTGGCTACACGGGCGACGCCCTGGCGAACCGCAGGGTGCTGGATGCCGACACGGTGCTGCTGCAGAAGCCCTTTACGGCCGCGCAGCTGGCGTCGGCCCTGCGCGAGGCGTTGAACGGGTGAGCCGTCGTCCGGTCGACGCCCGCATCTCGACCGGTCGGGAGGAGGATCCGGAGGTGGGTCGCAGTGGGCTGACCGCCGCCGACTTCCGGGAGGCACTGTCGCACTGGGCGTCGGGCGTGACCATCGTGGCCGTGAGGGACGGCGACGAAGTCCACGCCATCACCGTGAGCTCGCTCACGTCCGTTTCGGCCGATCCCCCGACCGTGCTGGTGTCCCTGAGCCCGTCCGCGCGCGTGCTCCCCTTCGTCGTGACCGGCATGCCCGTGGGCATCAGCATCCTGGCTGACGACCAGAGGGGCTTGGCCACGATCTTTGCGGACAGCTACCCAGTGGGTCCCTCGCCCTTCGGTGGAGAGGCGGCTCCCCTGGTCGAGGGCGCGCTCGTAGGGCTGAGCTGCCGGGTATCGGAGGTCATGGAGATTGCGGGGTCCCACGTGGTGGCAGCCCGCGTGGAGACCGCACGCGTCGGCTCCAGTCAGCTCCCCCTGCTGTATCACCGGCGCGGGTATCGCACGCTTGACGGGTGACGCCAGGCGCTCCGCTACCGTGGCCACCCGACTCCGCTCTTCCTAGACTACATATGACGCCCGGTCCGCGAGCCTCGCGCGACGAGCGGCCAGAGGCCGGAGCCCGGGCGCACGCCAGGTAGGAGGATGAGGATGGAGGGACGCCCCGAGACGGGCGATCTCCGAAAGCGTGTCGAGGAGGCCTTCGATCAGGCCCTCGACCTGGGTGCTGACGAGG
>JBDHHQ010000221.1:0-3462 GCA_039589315.1 Gemmatimonadota bacterium | reverse complement strand
GGCGAAGGGATCCGTCCCTTCGGGCAGCGGAAGCCGCACCCCCAGGCTGGAGCAGCCACTCGACGTGGGTCTTCTCTCCGAGTTCAAAGAACGACGCCTCTTCCGGATCGTGGCCGCGTACGTGGCCGGAGGTTGGATCGTTCTGAGCGGCATCGACCAGCTGGTCGACCGAGAGGTCCTCCCCAGCTTCGTCTACCGCATCGGCCTCGTCTGGTACGTGGGTGGGTTCCTCGCGGCGGTCGTCATCGGGTGGTACCACGGCGAGAAGGGCCGGCAGAAGGCGACGCTCAATGAAACAGCCCTGCTCGCCGGAGTGGCGCTGGCCGCATTGGTGCTCTCGGGTTCGATCGTGCGGAGTGAGTTCGCGCCCGCGGGCCCCGTGGGGCTTGACGCGCTGTCGAGCACCGAGGATCCACGCCGCATCGCCGTGCTCTACTTCGAGGACCGCAGCCCCGGGGGCGAGCTGCGCTTCCTCGCGGACGGGCTCACGGAGTCCCTGATCAACGAGCTGAGCGGGGTGGAGTCCCTCTACGTGGTGTCACGGAACGGCGTGGAGCTCTTTCGGGACGCCGCCGCGCAGCCCGACAGTATCGCCCGGGCCCTGGAGGTGGGCACCCTGGTCGAGGGCTCCGTGACTCAGGCAGGGGAGCGGCTTCGGGTCATCGTGTCCATGATCAACGGATCCACGGGCGGACAGTTCGCATCACAGACACTGGACCGGGACCGGGGCGAGATCTTCGAGCTCCAGGACGCGCTGACCGAAGAAGTCTCACTGTTCCTCAGAGAACGACTCGGCGACGAGGTGCTGCAGCTGGAGGCCCGCTTCGAGACCTCGAATGCCGAGGCGTGGGAGCTCGCGCAGAGAGCCTACCAGGTCGCTCGGGACGCGGGGCCGCTCGCGGATGCGGGGGATTCAGAAGCCGCCTCCGGCAAGCTCCTGGAGGCCGATTCCATCCTCGCCGCCGTCGAGGAGATGGATCCAGAGTGGGCGGACCCCACGGCCCAACGGGGGTGGTTCGCCTATCGGCAATCCCGGCTCACCGGGTTCGATCGAAACGAGTACGACCGCTGGCTCACGGTCGGGATGGAGCATGCCGACGCGGCGCTGGCCAAGAACGGCAGCCATCCAGACGCCCTGGAGCTGCGTGGAACCCTGCAGTACTGGCGCTACCTGCTCAACCTCGTTTCGGAGCCCGGTGAGTCCGAATCGCTCTTCGAGCAGGCAGAGGCGGATCTGCGGGCTTCGATCCTCGCGAACCCGAATCAGGCGTCTGCCTGGACGTCGCTGAGCCACCTCCTTACCAACAAGGAGGGCACCATCGCCGAGGCGAAGCTGGCGGCGCTAAGGTCCTATGAAGCGGACCCCTACCTGACGAACGCCAACCTCACGGTGTACAGGCTGTTCACGACCTCGCTGGAGCTCGAGGATCTGATCGAGGCACCTCGCTGGTGCGAGACCGGTGCGGAGAGGTTCCCGGACGACCACCGGTTCCAGGAGTGTAGACTCCTTCTTCTCGTTCCTCCGAACCAAGTTCCCGACCTCTCCGGCGCATGGGAGACCCTGGACGAGTACGTGCGCTTGAGCCCGCCGGAGCAGCGGGAGTTCAACGAGGCCAAGGGCCAGATGCTCATCGCCATCGGTCTGGCCCGGGCGAGTCTCCCGGACAGCGCTCGCGGCGTCGCGGAGGGGGCCCGGGTGGACTCGTCCGTCGACCCGGTTCGCGAGATCACCTTCTTCGACGCCCTGGTTCATCAGTGGATTGGTGACTTCGACGAGGCCTTTCGGCTTCTCGGGCTGTACCTGGCCACCAACCCCGGTCAGATGGACGCATTCGCGGCGGATGAGAGTTGGTGGTGGCAGGACCTGAGGCAGGATCCCCGCTGGCGCAACCTGGTGGGGTCGGGGGGCTGAGGGTGGTCTGTCCGGAGCCCTTCTCATTCTCCTGTCTACAACTTTTCCCCGTTGCCGGGGTAGACCCCGCATCCGCTAAAGAGAAGCCGCTCCTTGCCGATCCAGGACCCGCCCGGTAACGGCCAGATAACGGCGAGTGAGCATCTTGCAACAATCGGTGGGGGCAGGTTCTACCCGCGGTCGATAGCGGAGTTTTCCCCCTTGCGGAGCGTCGTCGTCAGCGTAAGTAGTTTGGAATAGGTGGGATCGAGTCCAACGGCGGAGAAGAGCCAAGCTAGGATGGAGACCCCACGACCCGAATCGTTGGCGAAGATGGTCTGGAACAACGAACCGGACGCGCTTGACGGCCCGCCCCCCCGAATGGCGGCCGGTTCATTTCTCGATCTGGAGGCACGGATGGTCTTTCGAAAGTTAATCCCCATCTTGTTCTTCGTGGCCCTGGTAGTCGCCGGGTGTGGAGAAGACCCCACGCACGGCCCGGTGACGCCGGAGTTGGGCAAGGTCAAGCCGCCCGACGTGTGCCAGTCCGGCGCCGCAGCCAAAGCGGCGGGGGACTACTTCCTCCACAACCAGCAGCGCCGGCGGGTGAAGGCGCGGCTGGCCGACCTGGCCGGATACTGCAACGACTGGATCGACGGGGACGCCTCAGCCGAAGCGATGGCCAAGGACGCCGCCTGGAAGCTGGCGTTCGAGGTCGAGTTGGCGCTGGATCCCTCGAATCCGCAAGCGGGCCCGGCTGCCGAGGGCAGCAGGTTCCTAGACGACGTGCTGCGGCTCGCCGCGCGGAATTGCCAGCTGCCGGCTCCCCCAGCCCCACAAGTTAGGATGCCGTGCAACGATCCGACCGCACCGAACTACCTGCCCGACGTCGCCTTCGGCGGCAGCCTCTCGTCGGGCGTTGCAGGGGCCTTCGGAGTGAGGCCGCTGCCCGTGGCCGGCGGGGCGGCCGAGACGTTGGCGGTTGTGTCGCGCCACGCCGACGCCAGCGCCAGCTGGGCGACCGAGCCCAACATCGCCGGCGAGCACCTGGGCGGTGGTCTGTTCTCCAGCGGTACCTGGACCGGGACGCTGGCCAACGATCCGTCGATCCTGTACGGGACGCCGGGGGCCGGCACCGCGTTCGATTGGCGTATCTTCCCGGCCGCGGGCTTCACGGAAGAGGCGCTGATCACCTACTGCGGGATCGACAACGGGACGATCGTCACCAACGTGGGTATCCTCACCCGGAACGCCCACGGGCTCCAGCAGGCACCGTGGGTGGACAACACCTACGACCCTGCGTACTGCTTCGCCGGCTACTTCACGGGGTTGTACGCGCCGTATGCGGGGTCGCTCGCGGCACGTGAGGAGGAAGCCGGCAGCGCGCTCCTCCGCTACGCCAGCGACGGATTCAATTCCATCTCCCGCTGGGCGGTGGGCCTCGTGGGCGACCTCTTCGAGCCCGAGGCTCTGCGGGCCGCGTTCGCGGTCAGCCCGGGGCCCCGCGGAACGGGCCTCTCCAGCGGGTTCTCGATCTTCGATGGCGCCATCGTCCAGCCGGCCACGGCCCA
>JBDHHQ010000220.1:0-4663 GCA_039589315.1 Gemmatimonadota bacterium | reverse complement strand
GCCGTCCGTGGCCACCGAGGCCACGCCGAAGAGGTAGTTGTCGATCACGATGTTCTCGAGGGTGTGGCGTGTCACGTCCTTGCCCACGAACACCGACCACTGCCACTGGGGCTGGGTCGTCTCCCTCCAGTAGACCCTGTAACCGGCCAAGCTCGGATCGTCGACGGGCTCCCACGTCAGCGTGGTGGACGAGCTCACGGCACCACCGATGAGCACGCCCGTCGGCTGAGGTGGCGCCCAGGCCAGGGACGCCAAAACGGCGGCGTTCACCGCCGTGAGGTTGGCAGCGTGCTGGAAATCCACCCCGTCCAGCACGTCCCCAAAGCGGATCCCGTCCTCGACGCGGATGTCCTGGTGCTGTCGCTGGTAGTGCTCGTGGGTCTCCATGATACGGACGGCCGGAAACCCCTCGTCGTTGAAGGGCCGGTGGTGGCCGCCCCTCCCGAACCGGTCCAGGCGATAGATCATCATGGCGTCGAGGCGGGGGATGTACAGGTCGGTGATCCGATCCACGTAGCGGGCCAACTGCCTGGACGGGCCGTCCACCTCGCCCCCGTAGAAGCGGTAGCGCCGCCAGTCCTCGGCGTCGGCGTCCACGGGCGTGGGCTGCGAGAACACCCGGAACGTGGTGTTGTCCACCACGCCGTCGATACCGGCGATGTTGCCGATCATGTCGTTGTTCAACACGCCCACGATGTCCCAACCCTCGTCGCGGGCGACCCGGGCCATGTGCCGTCCACCCCAGAGTCCCTGCTCCTCTCCGGACAGGCCCGCGAGGACCACGCTGGAGCCGTACGAGTATCGGCTCAAGACCCTGGTGGCCTCTATGGCCCCGGCCATACCCGAGGCGTTGTCGTTCGCCCCCGGTGCATCCGTCTCCCCGTCCGACGCGTGCGACGCCCGCGAGTCGATGTCGCCGGACATGATGACGTAGCGATTCGGGTGCACGGTCCCCCGGATGATGGCTACCACGTTCACCACCCAGGTGTCCTGGGGGATGCGGGGGGTTTCGCCGGCCTCCACCAGGCTCCGCTGATAGAAGACCTCCAGGCAACCGCCGCACTCCGCCGAGATCCGCTCGAATTCGGCCTTGATCCACCGGCGGGCGGCACCGATGCCCCGGCTGTTCGACTCGACGATTTCGAAGATGCGGGGATCCAGCGGGGGCGGTGGCGTCTCCTGGGCCTCCGCCATCAGTGGACCGGCCAGGATCGCCAGCCACGCGATCAGCGGAGTCGAGGGAGTCTGCATGGGTTCCTCTTCGCGTGGGTCTGGGATTGCGTCGGAGGCCCGGAATCTCGCGACCCCCCGGGGCTCAAGGCCAGACGATCAGCAGCTTGCCGAAGTTCTCGTTCCGCTCCATGGCCCCGTGGGCCTTGCCCACGTCCTCCGGCCTGAAGGTCTCGTGAACCACCGGCCGCAACGATCCGTCTTCTAGGCCGGGCACCACGCGACTCTCGAACTGCCGCGCCAGGGCCGCCTTTTCCTCCAGGGGCCGGGCCCGTAGCACGGTCCCCCGGATCGAGGCGCGGCGGCCCATGAGAGCCCGCAGGTCGATCTCGCTCACGGAGCCTCCCGGGACCCCCACTACCACCTGCCGGGCCAGCGTCGCCATGACCGACAGGTTACCCGGGAGGTAGGGTCCGCCCACCAGGTCCAGGATCACGTCCACCCCCCTTCCCCCGGTGAGCTCGCGGACCCGCTCGGGCCACGCCTCGTCGCCCGGGATGGCAGCGTCGAGGCCCAGCTCGGCCGCCCGCGCCAGCTTGTCCGGTGTCCGGGACGTGCCGAGCGTCCTCGCCCCGGCCCTGCGAGCGAGCTGCACGGCCGCCGTGCCCACCCCGCTCCCCACGGCGTGGATCAGCACCGTCTCTCCCGCCGACAGGCCCGCCTGGCGAAAGAGGGCGTCGTAGGCCGTCATGAACACCTCCGGTACCGCACCGGCCGAGACGGTGTCGAGACCCACGGGGACGCGCACCGCGGTCCGCTCGTGCGTCACGGTCAACTCCGCGTACCCACCGCCCCCCACGATGCCCATAACGCGGTCGCCCGGGACCCAAGCAGACACGCCGCGGCCCACCGCCTCCACGACGCCACTGTACTCCAGTCCGGGGATGTCCGCCGGTGCCCCGGCGGGCGCCGGATACCGCCCCATCCGCTGAAGGAGGTCGGCGCGATTGAGCCCTGAGGCCGCCACGCGCACGACGATCTCACCGAGACCGGGCCGGACCGCGGCGACCTCGCATAGCTCGAGGACGTCGGGGCCGCCCGGCTCTCGGATTCGAATGGCCTTCATGGGCCTGTCCCGGTCTTCATGGGCGTATCCATGCTTCGGACCGTGTGGCCCCACCGGTGCGGAGGGGCCGCTTGCGGCCCGCGCCGCAGTCCCACGGCGGGGTGCATTGACCATCCCCGGGCACGACTCCGGAGTGGAGGGTACAATAGACGCTCTATGACCCGACGCTTTCAAGCAGGGAGCTTCGTCGTGATACACCAGATCGTGTCGCTGGCGGGAGCCACGCTCATCCTGGGCGCATACCTCGCCAACCAGATGGGGGCAACGAGCCCTCGCGACCGCGTGTACAGCTTGGCGAACTTCCTGGGGTCCCTGCTCCTTCTCTGGGTCGCCATCATAGATTGGCGGGTGGGCTTCATCGTCCTGGAGGCGGCCTGGGCCGTCATCTCGTTACCCCACCTGATCTCCCCCAAGCCGGCGGAGAGTCCCGCGGGCGGCACCCTTTCTTGACATGCACCTTCCCTTCGAGCTCGACCGACCCCTGGCCTTCTTCGACATCGAGACGACCGGCCTCTCCGTCACGGCCGATCGGATCATCGAGCTGGCTCTGATCCGCCTGAGCCCGCAGGGCGACGTCCTCGAGCGAGTGCGACGCTTCAACCCGGAGATGCCCATCCCGGCCGACGCCACCCGGATCCACGGCATCACCGATCAGGACGTGGCGGACGAGGCACCGTTTTGCCGGAGGGCCCGCTCGCTGGCGGAGCTGTTGGATCCCTGTGACCTGGCCGGCTTCAACATCCGACGCTTCGACGTTCCCTTTCTGGTCGCCGAATTCCAGCGCTGCGGCGTGGATTTCGATCCCCACGGCCGTCGCATCATCGACATGCAGCAGATCTTTCACCGGGAGGAGCCCCGGGACCTGTCGGCCGCCGCCCGCTTCTACCTGGGGCGGGAGCACGAGGAGGCCCACACGGCTCTCGGAGACATCCGCACCACGGCCGCCGTCTTGGCAGCGCAGTACGAGCGCTATCCGGAGCTGCCCCGGGATCTGGGCGGCCTCCACGCCTACTGCGACGAGATTCGCCCCTACCTGACGGAGGCGGAGCGCTGGTTCGGCATCGAGGATGGCCGCAGGATCTTCCGCCGAGGCAAGCACAAGGGCCGTTTCCTGGATGAGGTGGCTCAGAACGAGCCCGATTACCTCTACTGGATGCTGGGCGCGGACGAGATGAGCCCCGACGTGCTGCGCATCGTGCGGGACGCTCTCGAGCCACCCGAGCCGGCCGCTCTTGCTGGCCCCGACCAGCCCCCCGTAGAGTGACCCCCCTGCAACCGACAGAGGGTCACACCGGAGACGCCTCCATGACCAGAAGAATCGCGCTCGCCGCCGGGATCAGCGTCACCACTGTGCTGGTCTCCCTGAGTCCGGGCTCCGCCCAGTCTCCCGTGCCCATCACGACGGATCAGCTTCGGGCTTTCGCGCCGAGGTCCATCGGCCCCGCCGTGACGGGTGGGCGCGTCCATGACATCGAGGCGCTTCCGGACGATCCGTCCACCATCTTCGTCGCCTCGGCGTCGGGCGGCCTGTGGAAGACCACGAACCGGGGACACACCTGGCGCAACGTCTTCGACGACATGCCGGTGAGCACGTTCGGCGACGTGGCCATCTCGGCGTCCGACCCCAACGTGGTGTACGCCGGCACCGGCGAGCAGAATAACCGACAGAGCACGTCATGGGGGAACGGCGTCTACCGCTCCGATGACGGCGGCGAGACGTGGCGGCACCTGGGCCTGGACGAGACGCGCCACATCGGCAAGGTGGAGGTCGACCCCACCGACCCCGACGTGGTCTTCGTGGCGGCCCTCGGCAACCTGTGGAAGGACAGCGAGGAGCGGGGCGTCTTCCGGAGTCGCGACGGGGGCAACACCTGGGAGAAGGTGCTGTACGTCGACTCCTTCACGGGCGCCGTCGACATGGTCATGGACCCTACCGACCCCAACACGCTCTACGCGGCCACGTATCAGCGCCTGCGGCGGACCTGGGGGTTCAACGGCGGCGGAGCTGGAAGCGGGATCCACAAGACCACCGACGGCGGGGACACCTGGCGGGAGCTCACGGAGGGAGTACCGGAGGGAGACAAGGGACGCATCGGGCTGGCGATCGCGCGGACGAACGCCCGGGTGCTGAGCGCCCTGATCCAACACGCGAGCGAGTCGGGCACCTACCGCTCCGAGGACGCCGGAGAGACCTGGACCAAGGTCAATGACCAGAACGGCCGTCCGATGTACTACTCCGAGATCTTCATCGACCCGTCGAACGAGAACCGGGTGTACACGCTGGCCACCACTTCCCACAAGAGCGAGGACGGTGGCAGCACGTTCGAGGTGATCGCCGAACGGCCCAGCTACGACGTGGGCGTGCAC
>JBDHHQ010000219.1:0-3555 GCA_039589315.1 Gemmatimonadota bacterium | reverse complement strand
GCACGAAGGCGCCGTGGTCGAGCACTATGGGCTCTCCGGTCCCCTCGGCCGCCCACAGCCGGACCGTGCCGTCCTGTGACGCCGTGACCAATCGCCTTCCGTCTCGACTGAATCGGACGCTCGAGACGCCGAGCGGAGGGTTGTTCTGCCACGTGGGCACCACTCCGTCGTAGAGCTCGTGTCCGCGAAAGAGGATGGGTCCGCCCGAGCCCTCTGCCGACCACACGCGCAGGACCGCATCGTCCGCCGCGCTGGCGACCTGGCGGCCATCGGGACTGAAAGCCACCGCTCGCACGGGCGCCTCATGCCGCAGCACGAGGGCTTCTCCCTCGGCGTCCTCCAAGGACCATTCGCGCAGCGTCCGGTCATTGTAGTCCCCGATGATGCGCCTTCCGTCCGGACTCTCGGTGATGCCGCCCCTGCCTGGACCGGCGAACACGCCCTCGAGCGTGCCATTCTCGGCCCTCCAAACCCGAAGTCCTCCGTCGGCCGATGCCGTGAAGATCCGAGAGCCATCCCGCGAGATGACCGACTGCACCCAACCGGCAGGATGGTTCAGGGTGAGCGGTGTCTCGAGCCGATCCAGGTGCCAGACGCGGACCGTGCCGTCGCGCGACGCCGTCGTCACGAGCTCGCCGTTGAGGCGGGCGCTCCACGAGACTGCACCTTCGTGTCTCAGCGTGAGGGGCTCGCCCTGGCCGTCGGTCTGGTAGACGGTCACGGCCCCCGGGGAGCTGGCCATCACGTAGCGACCGTCCGGGCTGACCTTGGGGTAGGTCCAGGCGTCTTCCCAATCGCCCGGGAAGACCCGGACGGGCCCCGTCCCGTCGACGCGCCACAGGCCGACGGCGTGGCCTCCGGTCAGGATGCCTTGACCATCCGGCAGGAACGGGCCTCCGAGGATTCCGTCTCCCGGATGGGAGAGCTGGTTCAGTCGGTCTCGCAGCACGACCGGATCGCCGGTCCCGTCCGCCCTCCAGACCCAGACAGGCCCGCCCTGCTCGGTGCCGGCCGCGATGAGCGTGCCGTCGGGACTGAACGCAGCACTCTCGATTCGGAGATCCGCCGGGAACACCAGAGGATCGCCTTCGTCGATCGGCCAGACGCGGACCACTCCGTCCGACGTGCCCGTAACGAGCCTGCGTCCCTCCGGACCGAAGGCCAGGGCGTCCACCTCGTACCCGTGATCGAGGATCCGCGCTTCACCTGTGCCGTCCGTTCGCCAGATCCGCACGGTGCCATCCATGAAGGCCGCGGCCAGCAGACTCCCGTCCGGGCTGTACTCGAAGTTGTTCGCGAAGTCGGGTCCCGAGAGGACGCGCGTCGGCAGCGGCCCGTTCGCCGCGTCCCGGAGGACGGCGAACTTTCCCGGAAGATCCGGGGCATCCGCGATCTCGTCGATCAGGAGCGCCTTGAGCAGCGGGTCCTCTGTGGCCGTGGCCGACGTGAGGATGGCGTGGGCTCGTGCACGCTCCGCCGCCGCGTTGGCGCGCACGGCCTGCCAGGCAGCCGTCGAGCCGCCAAGCACGATGGCGCTGAGGACGGCCGCCGCCGCTGCCACCTTGCCTCTGTTCTTTCGTGCGAGCTTGCGCAGTCGGTAGCCCAGATCGGGCGGGCCGGCGCTGACGGGATCCCCCCCGAAGTACCGCTCGATGTCCGCAGCGAGCTCGGACGCGGACGGGTACCGGCGCGAACGGTCCTTCTCCAGCGCCTTCATGACGATCCAGTCCAGGTCGCCACGCACCAGCTTCTCCAGCGCGCTCGGCTCGGCGCTGCGCAGTCGCGCGACCGTCCCGCGCTGGTCGCCGAGCTGGCTCAGGCGGGTCGACGGCCGGGGCGGCTCCACCTCCTGCAGGACGCGGAGAATCTCGACGTGGGCCACGTACCGGAGCTGACCGCTCGTGTACGGGGTCGTGCCCGTGAGCAACTCGTAGAGCAGAACTCCCAGCGAGTAGATGTCGCTGCGCGTGTCGATGTCGAGGCCGCTCATCTCGGCCTGCTCGGGACTCATGTACATCGGCGTGCCCACGAACTGGCCGAACTCGGTGAAGAGCGTGCGGTCGGTAAGGCGGTGATCGACAGCTCGAACGACACCGAAGTCGATGACCATCGGCACGGGCCGCCCGTCGTGCAGCGTGACCAGTACGTTCGATGGCTTGAGGTCCCGATGGACGATTCCCTTCTGGTGCGCATGCTGCACCGCCCCGCACACGTCGACGAACAGGTGGAGGCGCTCACGCGTGCTCAGGCAGTTCTGGTCGCAGTAGTCGGTGATGGGGATCCCCTTCACCAGCTCCATGACGAAGTACGGTCGCCCAGTCGCGGTTGCTCCGGCGTCGAGCACTCTCGCGATGTTCGGATGCTCCATCATGGCCAGCGCCTGGCGCTCCGCCTCGAAGCGGGCGATCACCTGTTTGGTGTCCATGCCCAGCTTGATGAGCTTCAACGCGACCCGTCGCCGAATCGGCTCGTCCTGCTGTGCCATATAGACAGCGCCGAACCCGCCTTCACCGATGAGCTGGAGCAGCTTGTAGCGACCGATCCGGGTTCCCACGTATCCCGACGGACCGGTGGCGCTCGACTCGGCCGAATCACCGCTGTCTGGATCCAGATGAGCCGTGAGGAATCCGTCGGATCCGGAGTAGGCGTCCAAGAGCGCCATGACCCGACCGCGCGCCGACTCATCGCCCCCGCACGCCACGCCGACGAATGCGGCCCGATCGGCCTCTGCGTGGTCCAGCGCCTCCTGGAAGATGCGCTTCACGAGGTCGGTCGGATCTTCCTTCATGATGTCCCTCCAGCGGCTCAGCCTTCGCTCTCGCTCAGTGCGTCCCGGAGCCACGCTTTCGCGTAGGCCCACTCACGCATGACCGTGCGCTCGGAGAGGTCCATGGCTTGTGCCGTCTCTTTGACCTCGAGCCCGGCGAAATAGCGCAATCGGACCACCTGCGCCGCACGACCGTCCTGCTCTTCCAAGCGACGAACGGCTTCGTCGACTGCCAGGATCTCGTCAGGGGCCGGCCAATCGGCCAAGTGAGCCTCGTCCAGCTCGACCTGGATCCGACCTCCTCCCCGCTTCTTCCGCCCGCGGCTGCGAGCGTACTCGACCAGGATGCGACGCATGGCTTCTCCGGCCGCGTGGAAGAAATGGGCTCGGCTGTCCCATGCCGGGTGTTCGCCCCCCCCGAGGCGAAGGTAGGCTTCGTGCACGAGGGCCGTGGCTTGCAGCGTGTGGCCCTGCCGTTCTCCGCGGAGATGCGCCCCGGCGATCTCCCTCAGCTCGTCGTAGACGACGGGCAGCAGACGCTCCAACGCCTGATCCCGGTCCATCTCGTCGGCCTTGGACAGGATCCGGGTGATCTCGCCGCGCCTGCGCGACGGCATCGGCGTCCTCCGCGTAAGATGGGAATCGTCCCTACGAAAGGGAGCCGGAAGGCGCGACAGGGACCGGGGATGATGGGCGGATTCTCCCGATGTCCCGCTCGCCCCACCACCTACCGCTCCAGCCCCATTCTCTCCAGCAACAGCTTGTAGCCCGGCTGCTCCCACAGCGCC
>JBDHHQ010000218.1:0-3647 GCA_039589315.1 Gemmatimonadota bacterium | reverse complement strand
GACCAGGGGTGGGCGCGCCTCGGCGAGCAGTGGCTGGGACGAGTAGGCGTAGGCTTCGTGATACTGGCGATGGCCTTCCTCTTCAAGCTGGCGTTCGACCGGGGATGGATCACGCCGCCGCTCCGTCTGGCGTTCGGGCTCCTCCTCGGGATCGGCCTGCTGATCGCGGGATTACGGCTCGAGGAGTCGCGACGCAGGTACAGCCAGGTCCTCATGGGTGGGGCCATCGCCGTCTTCTACCTGGTCGGATTCGCCGGCTACCAGCTGTATGGCCTGCTGCCCTACCTGGGCGCGTTCTCGTACATGGCCACGGTCACGCTCCTGGCGCTCGTTCTGGCCTCGAGGCAGGACCACGCGACGCTGGGTGCCATAGGGGCGGCGGGGGGTCTGGCGACCCCGTTCCTGCTGCCCACGAGCGACCCCAGCGTGCCGGGGCTCGTGCTGTACACCTGCCTGATCATCGTGGGGGCCGGCTCAGTCCAGATCTGGCGCGGGTGGATCACCCTGCACGTGACGCTCCTGGTGGGCGGGTTCGCGGTCCTGGCGGTCGCCGCCACCCAGCCTCCCGTCACGGAGCGGTTGGCCGTGCCTCTCGCCGTGTGGGTGTGGTGGCTGGTAGTCGGTGTCTCGCCGCTGTTCCGACGGTGGATCCTCGCTGCGGGCCCCACCGACGACGATGAGCCGGGCGACTCCATGGGTCTGGCGGGTGCGCCGCCACCGGTTGCCCTCGTCAGCGTCGTCGGCGTCCTCACCTCCCTCGCGGCCGCAGCGCTGGCCGCGATCGCCTGGGACCTGGAGCGGACCGAGCTGGGGATCTTGATCCTGTTGCCGGGCATCCTGTTTGGCGCGGCGGCGGCGTTGGGCCGTCCTGCACGGGAGCCCGCGGCCCCGGTGGCGGCAATCCTGATCCCGGCCGGCACCTGGGTCCTGGTGCCGGAGCCCGGGGTCTTCTTCATCCTATCCATCGAGGCTGCGGCGATTCACCTGCTCGCGGCACGGTTGGGTCTCCCCTCGCTGCAGGCCCTGGGTCACGCACTGGTGGCGATCCTCGGTGTCTGGTTCATCGGAGCGGGGGCGCAGCGCCATGGCCCGAATCCACTGGACGGATGGGGTACCTCCACGTTGGCCGCCATCGGCACGGCCTTCACCACTTCATTCGTGTTCACGTCGACTACGATGCGGACACGCTACCAGCTTGGCGCGTACGCCGCTCTGCTCTTGTGGCTGCTGGTGGAGTTGACGCCGTTGGCGAATGGCCCGGCCCTCGTCAGTATCTCCTGGGGCTTCCTCGGGACGCTCCTTCTGGTGCTGGGGTGGGGACAGGGACGCCGTGGAATGCAGCAGGCCGGACTCGCCACCCTCGGCCTTACGGCTGGCAAGCTGCTCCTCGTCGACATGGCCCAGCTCGACGTAGTCTGGAGAATCCTCGTATTCCTCGGATTCGGCGGCGCGTTCCTCGCGTTGAGCTATCTCATCAACCACCCTCGGCACCGGGGAGGCGACAAGGGGAGAGGCGCGTGAGCTCGACCCGTCCGACCTCCCACCAGGCCGCTGGGGACCTGGACGCTTTCCTTGCGGTTCGGACAGTCGGCGAGACAGCTTCTAGTATGGTCCTCGACCGACTCGGTGAATCGCACTCGAAGAGGAGGCCCTCATGACTGATGCGGCATCCGAGCAGGAATACCCCCGGCTCGAGCCGGACGACGTGCAATCCACGGCCACGGGCACGGCGGCCGACCCAACAGACGCAGAGCCCACCTACGGCGACGAGCCATCGCAGTGGCCTCGAGGCAAGGTCGACCCGCAGAAGCGACTCGTCGCCATCGTAATCGACGCCGTGATCGCCGTGGCCATCGGTATGATCCCGTGGATCGGCGGTTTGATCTCCGCCGCCTACTGGGTCCTACGGGACGGGCTCGACCTGCAGTTCATGGATCGGCGGAGCGTGGGCAAGAAGCTCACGAAGCTGCGGCCGGTCACCATGGACGGCGAACAGCTGGACATGATGGGGTCCGTCCGGCGGAACTGGATGTTCGGCGTCGGCGGCGTCATGCAGATCCTGGTCTACATTCCCATCCTGGGCTGGCTGCTCATGATCCCGGTGGCCATTCTGGCGTTCGTCATCGGCATCGTCGAGCTGTACCGAGTGATCGCCGATCCGGAGGGACGCAGGGTGGGCGACCTTCTGGCCGACACCAAGGTCATCGAAGTGGCGGAGTAGGCCGCGGGTCACGGGAACCCGACGCGTACCTCCCGTGTGACCGCCCACACGTCCGTGTTCCCGGTCCCGGGAGACCCGCCCTCGAAGTAGACGAGCTGGTGGGACCGGGTGGTGAGCACGTTGTTGTACCAGATCATGTCGAAGGGCCTACCCGGCTCCAGCCGCGTGACCGGACCTGACGGATCCACGCTCCATTGGACACCGTCGGTGCTCGTTGCCAGGCCCAGGGCCACCGTCCCCGGGTCCCGGGTGAGCCGGTAGACCATGAGCCACCCGGCGTCGGGAGTGCGGCGGACGGTGGCGTCCCGGATGGAGAACTCGTCCTCGTCCGCTTCGCCGATCGGAGCCTCCAGCACGGGCGCCGGATCCTTGGCCCACCCGATTCCATCCGCCGAAACGGCCCTGCCGATTGCAGAGCGGTCCTCCCCCCATCCGACATAGTACATGACGTAGCCCTGGGCGTCCGGCATGACCTTGGCATCACCGACTGCGCGGGAATCCCAGGCATCGCCCTGGCCCGGCTGAAGCACCGGCTCGGCGTCGAAGGTCCAGGGTCCGGTGGGCGCGGGGGCGGTGGCACGGCCGACTCGGCCCTCGAGCCGGTTCTCGTCGCCGACCGAGAAGTAGAGGATCCAGGTCTGGTCCTCGACGATCAGGCTGGTGGCACGGATGGTCCACCCCCCGAAGGGCACCTCTTCGGGCGCCAGCACGGGCGTCTCCGACACTCGCTGCCAGGACTGTCCATCCACGGATGCAGCGTAGCCGACGGCCAGCGGATGGGGCCAGGACGGTATCGCGTTGTACAGCATGTGGAAGCGACCCCGGTTGAAGATCATTGCGCCGGGATCGATCAGTCCGCTGTCCCAGGAGCCCGCAGGGCCTCGAGGGAGGACGGGGGCCGCCGACAGCATCCACGGCCCATACTCGATCTGGAGTGCCGGACCGCCGCCCGTAGCGGGCTCGCCGGCGCCATCGCCCCCACAGGCCGCCAGGAGCGATCCGGCCACGCTCAGGGCCACCGCCCTCCATGGAGCACCGCGGACCCCGCGTCTCGTCACGCTTCGCCGCTCCAGCTCTCGAGGAGGGCCCCCACAGCCTCGTGGCCGCGCTGCCGGGCCATCTCCAGGGCCGTGAGACCGGTGTCCGGGTTCTTCAGCGACACGTCGGCGCCCAACTCCAGCAGACGCCAGACGGATGTCCGGCGGGCTGTGCTGGACCAGGAACCGGTACACGGCCTCGTTGCCGCGCACGCGCGCCACCTCGGCCGGCGACTCCACGAAGTCCAGCTTCCAGATGTAGATGTCGCCACCGTCGGGCGGGTGGGCGAAGCGACCCTCCCGCACCCGGGACCGGATGGCTCGGGGATCGTCCGCCAGGATGCCCTCGGCCAACGGGATGTCGTTCAAGACCGCGGCCATGAACAGAT
>JBDHHQ010000217.1:0-3657 GCA_039589315.1 Gemmatimonadota bacterium | reverse complement strand
AGGATCGGAACCTCCTGACCCTCCACCAGGCCGATTCTCCGGCTGAAGAAGAGCTCGGCTGAGCGTGCGCTGCCCACCGTGAACGAGCCCGCGTTCTCGAGGAAGAACGCGCGCTTCTCCGGAAAGAAGAGCGGGAACCGGGTCAGGTTGACCTGCTGGTCGTCGACCTCTGCCAGTGCGAAGTCCGTGTTGGCGGTCAGGTCGAGAGTCAGGCTCTGGGTCAGGCCGATCTTGGCGTCGCCCCCGATTTTGGGATCGGCGGACCACTCCGGCGACGCTACCTCGTAGTCCTTGAACGCGTCGCCGAGGACGTAGGGGGTCACGGTGACGATCCGCTTGGCCGGCGCGTCGAGCTCGAGCGTGCCCGCCAGCGACACGCGGAAGATGTTGAACTGGCGGGGTAGCGGTGACCACACGGACAGCTCGTTGTTCCGCCGGATCTGCCTCTCGAAGTTCAGTCCCCAGGTCTGGGGTCCCCCCCGGTCATAGCGCAGCGTGGAGAAGGGAATCCGCATCTCCGCGTACCAACCCTCTCCGTCGGTCGACGTAGCCACCTCCCAGCTGCCGTCCCAATTCAGGTTGAAGCCGCCCGCGGAGCCGCGCTGCTGTCGACCGCCTCCTCGTCCAGCGCCCTGACCCTCGTTGGCCACCTGGCCGTCGTACTCGATCCCGGCCGGGGTCGTCGCGAAGACGAAGCCGTTCTGGCGGTCGAGGTAGGTGTCGAGAATCAGTGAGAAGGCGTCGGAATCGTTCAATGACGCGTCCCGGCGCGTCTGACCGAAGACGATCGACGACGGATTGGCGTCGTAGAGCCACGCCCCCACGTAGAGTGCCTCGCCATCCCGCAACACCCGTACATCCGTTCGCTGCGACACGGGCGCGCCCTCGAGCGGCTCGCGCTGTACGAAACGTGTGATGAGCTGGCCGCGAGCCCAGACGCCCTCGTCGAGACGCCCATCGATCAGGGGGGCCTCGGTGATCGGGATCGCGGTTGCGGACGGGGCCTGCTGAGCGGCCAGAGGTGCGCGGGCGACGAGCGGTAAGAGAAGGGACAGAGTGGCGGCCTGGCCACACTCCTGGATCCTGCTCAAGCGACGAGTCCGCCGACTCTGGAATCGAATGCGAAGCCGTTGCGCATGCTCATCCCCATCGCGAGTACTCCGAGTCCGAACACCGGGCCCCCAACCGGGAACGCGATCCATCACTGACCCTGCTCGCCAGCCCTGGGAAGCCGAGCATGCCACCCACGAAATGAAGACGTGTGAGACACGATCCATCGCCCGGCGCTCCAGCAACCGGCGTCTTCGGGTTCGACATCGACGGCGTTCCCCTATGATCGAGGCGGGTGGTGACCGTCCGGACCTGCGCCAAGCTGGCCTACCACTTCGCGTATGTCGGTCAAACACTGTTCCATCCGGTCCATGTGCGTCCGGAAGGACAGAACGCAGATGCGGAGCGCGAACCGGTCGTGGAGCATCGTCCCGGTGAGGTAGACGTTCTGTCGCGCGTTGACGCCGTTGAGGAGGGCCCGGTTGAGGTCGTCCAACTCCTCGTCGGTTCGGCCCCCTGGAGCGAGTCTGAACGCCGTCAGGGAGAGGTGCGGCTCAGCCAGGATCTCCATGTCAGGGATCTGGCGGAGCTGGTCGGCGGCCCACCGAGCCAGATCCATCTTCTCGTCCAGGCACTCCCGGAACGCGGACATCCCGAACAGCTTGATGGGGAGCCACGCGCGGAGACCCCTGAAGTCTCGGGACAGCTCCGGTGACACGTCGCAGAAATCGACGAAGTCCCGGTCGTGCTGCATCGCGGGCATGTAGTCCGCAAACGTGGCGTGGGCCCGGCGCAGGACGTCTTCCTCGCGCACGAGAAGGGCCCCGGTGCCATAGGGCAGGAAGAGCCCTTTGTGCGGGTCGAGCACGATGGAATCCGCGCGTTCCAGGCCCGCCAGCGCCCGGCGACCCCGTTCGGTCAACCGGAAGACGGCCCCGTACGCTCCGTCCACGTGAAGCCAGACGTCTTCGGCCTCCGCCAGGTCGGCCAGTGCATGGAGGTCGTCGACCGCTCCGCTGTTCGTGGTTCCCGCGCTCCCCACGACCACGAACGGCTCCAGTCCGTCGGCACGATCCCGGGTAATCCGATCGCGAAGCACGTCGAGCCGAATCTCGAATCGGTCGTTCGAGGGGATCTGGCGGACGTTGGCCTCCGGAAACCCGGCCAGCACCGCGGCTTTCCCGACGGAGTGGTGCGTCTGGTCGGACGTGTAGATGGTCCCGTTCCGGAAGTCCTCGGGAAGGCGTTCCCGCCGTGCGGTGACCAACGCGGTGAAGTTTGCCAGCGAGCCGCCGCTCGTGAGGATCCCTCCACTCCCGGAAGAATAGCCCACGATTTCGCAGAACCAGCGGATCACGTTCATCTCGAGTTGAACCAGGCTCGGTGCGGCGACCCAGACCCCCACGTACCGGTTCACCGTCGTCGCGATCAGATCGGCCACCGCTGACGGGAAGAGCCCACCCCCCGGGATGTAGGCCAGATACCCAGGCCCGGCCGTGTTGAACGACATGGGGACGGCGTCGTCGAAGACGAGATCCAGAAGCCCCTCCAGATCGGTCCCCTTCTCGGGAGGAGTGCCTTCGCTCAGAGTCCTCGACGCGGCACGGGGATCACCGCTGTAGGATGCTGGCTGGTCGGGTAGGGAGACGATATGGTCGACTACGCGCTCCGCGACGCGCTCGAGGATGTCCTTCATCTCCGCGGCGGAGGGCTCCAGAGGATAAGCACCGCTTCGCATCGGGCCTTGCTCGGTTCGGCTTCGTCGTCAGGTCGCGCGGACCTGGTCTCGGGCCGCTCGAAGCTAACCTCGATGGGGGACCCCTCGCCTGCTTCGGCGTCTTCGGCGGCGTCCACCCAAGAGGCAACGCGTCCTCATGGAGACGGGTTTCCCATGGGACCACGTTCACGACGTCCTGACCCAGCTCTCTTCCCCGGCCCCCATGTTACACGGGGCCCTCGACTCGCAGGGGACCTCAGAAGCTGATTCGCAGCCCCGCGGTGATTGTGCGTCGCGGCCCACCGTACTGCCCTCTCCCCGGATTCTCCTCTGAATCTGACCCGGGTCTTGGGTGGCGAGGAGACGAACGATTCCGCGAGTCCCGATGCCCGGTGGCCCGGGCGGAGCAGGTCACGGAGCTCGCGGAATACGGGGAGGGTCCGCACGGCGACTCCATGGCGGCTCGCGCTGTCCGTTTCCGTTCTTCAAGTGCCGTGCACGGCCATCGTGCAGCCCTCTATTCACTCTCAAAGGACAACGCAGATGTCGACACTCCTTCGCCGGGGCTCCCGGGGTGACGCAGTCGTCGCGCTCCAGGAGAACCTCAACCACGTGCCGTCGCGATACGTGCCCACCAGCGCCCCACGGCTGGTCGCGGACGGAGCGTTCGGCTCCCTCACGGAGGAGCGGGTCCGGCTCTTCCAGCGGAACGCAGGACTCGAGATCGACGGCCTGGTGGGGCCCAACACCCAGGCCAGCCTGGAGAAGGCGCTCAACGAAGTGGGCGCCTCGGTCGCTGCCCCCGGCATCCCGGCAGCGGCACCTGCCACGCCCGCGACGACTACGAATGGCTCCCCGAACGCGCCACGAGAGGTGCCGAGGGCCGAGTA
>JBDHHQ010000216.1:0-3657 GCA_039589315.1 Gemmatimonadota bacterium | reverse complement strand
CACAGCCCGGGAACCGACATCCCCGGTCCCGGACCTCGAGGGCCCGGCGTAGCGCAGGCGAAATCGTCCGAGTCCGGCGCCCGACGTTCAAGGCGCGACCGTTCCGTGCCCGGCTGAGGCGGACGAGGCCCGCGTCGCACGAAAACCGGCGGGACGTTTCAGCTGAAACGCGTGTCCCATCCTCCAGCTCCGAGCGCCCCGGCTCTCCCTCTTCGGCCAACGTCTCGTGATCCACGTGGAGCACGACCTGATACCGCTCGGCACGCGTTCCCGAGATCGGAGCTTCGGCCGTCTCGCGCCGGCATGCGCACCCGGGCTCGTCCACCGCGTCGGCCTCGGATCGTGTCTCCACCGGATCAGGGCCGGGAGCACCGAAGCCCGCGGCGAGCGCTCGCTCGGCCAGTAGCCCCATCGCGTCGGCCCGCCGACGGGCCGCCTCTTGAGCGGTATCGTGCACACGGCGGCGTGCTTCCTTGGTTGCTGCCTCGAGCGCGTTCGTGGGTGCTGGTTCCGAGATCCGCCGTCGCTCGCGGTAGAGCGCGTCGCTCGCCGCCTCCACCGCCCGCATCAGGAGCGCCCCGACTTCCGGATTCAGTCGGCCCTGCACCACGTACATGCCGTCATCGTCGGGGAACACGGACAGAGCCCGCGACCGGTGCCGCTCCCGCTCCCACTCTGCCTCGTCCGCCCGGCTGCCCTTCTTCCACGCGCGTACCATCCGTTCCAGCTGCGCGGTCGTGCACCCCGTCGCCAGCTTGAGCAGGTCGGCCTCGGTCTCGGCCTTCGCCACCCGGGAGAGCGCACGGACCTGCGAGAAAGAGAGCGCACCGCGCGCCATCGCCGCACCCGTCCGCGGAAGCCCCTCGAGCGCTCGGGCCACCCGTACATGCTCGCGCGCCGTGCCCAGGTCGAAGCCGGTGCGAAAGGCGAGCCAGTGGCCGCAGCTCCGGTGTCCGGCCCGCTCCCAGCCGCGCCAGCGGTCGAAGCGCGCCAGGACCGCGAGCAGTTGGTGGGTAGCCGCGTGGATGTGCGCCGCCAGCGTGGCGATCTCGTCGCCCAGGTCCTCGACCGCGTCCGGCTCGACTGGCTCAGACACGCCAGGCTCGATCGGCTCGGCGAGCTCGGTCATGGCGAGCGCCGTGTATCCCATCGCCTCCCTCTGTCTCGGGTCTGAAGAAAGGGCTCCTCCGAGCCTCTCCCGGCTCCACCACACGATGCGGGACGCTATCAACTAGCTCTGAACGCGGGGGGGCTCCCTCAACCGGGGTCGCAAACGTCCTCTCGACGGCCGCCGGAGCACCACCCTACCGCCGGAGCACTACTCGGAGTCTTGCTGCTTCGACAACGAACGATGGTCTCCGGCTCGCGTTCCGATTCCACGTTCAGCCTGACGAATCCGACGGGTACGAGCCTTCGGAACGTGTGGTTGCTTAGGGGAGAGAGAGCCGTCACCGAAGCCGGCCGTCACGCTGCGCCGATTCGTGACGCTTTGTTCTTGGAAGGCGTTGGTGTTTCTGAGTCGGGCCAATCACCCTGGAGCACACCAGCCGGGGGTATTTCATGCGCAAGTGGGAGCGAGCGCTGCTCTACGTCGGACTCGCGGTGGGAGGGCTCCTGTTCGTCCACCTGTCGCGCCAGTTCGAGGCGCTTTCGTCCAACTACACACAGCTCCGCGAGCGCTTGCAGTGGCCGCACGCCGGATACTCGGTACCGACGTTCACGGCCGAGACGCTGGACGGCGATCCAGTCACCGTCGGGAAGACGGAGGAAGGGCGACGGCAGCTTCTCCTCGTCTTCGACACCGAGTGCCGTTTCTGCCGCGCGTCGCTCCCCGCCTGGCGCGAGATCACGGCGGTCGCGCGACTCGAAGCGGCCGATGTGGATGTGCTCGGCGTGGCGGTCGACGAGGATGGTCCGGTCGGGGAATACCGGGCGGAACACCGGTTGGAGTTCCCGGTGCTCACGTTCCCCGAGCCGAAGCTGCAACGCCTGTACCGGGCCCGAAACGTACCGCTCATCGCGCTGCTCGACTCGGAGGGGAGGGTGCTTTACTCCCGGCCTGGGGCGCTGGAGGATCCGGCCGCTATCGACTCGGTAATGGCCGCCTTGCGGACGAGACCAGAGCCGGCGCCCGTCACCGACGCGGTGGCGAATGGCGGCTGAGGTTGTCCATGGAAACGATTCGGAGGCCGGCCCCATGAGTCGGCGGTGTTTCACCCAGTAACGCGGGAGGTTTCAATGCGTAACGTGATGGGGCATCTTGTACGGGGACTAATCGCTCTGGTGTTCGCGATCGCCCTCATGTTCGGGGTGAGCCAGACGGTGGCGGCCAGTTCCGCCCTCGACTGCGCCACGCCCATGGGTGTATGCAACAACGACGACGATTGCTTCGATGCGTGCCTCATCTACAACAATACACCGTATGGAGGCGAGTGCATCGGGGAGCCCGGGGGGTGCTGCGACTGTCTGGAATAGCGCTGACGCGCAACGAACGCGGTAACGTACAAGCGTCGGGAGCAGGGACTCCGTGGCCCACCCCCGGCGGCGCTCGAGCGTAGGGACACACCCCGGTTTCAACCGGGCGGCACACAAGATGGAGTCCAGGATGGACGGTCATTCGTCAAGGCGTCCTGAACGCCGGTCCACTCCCGCGTACTTCGTTCCGCTGGTTCTCGCGCTAGCCGTTGGCTGCGGTGGGGAGACCGGCTTCTCAGGCCCGCCGGTCGACGACGGAGACGGTAACGACCTGCGCCCGGGGCTCACGGTGACTGTGACCGTCGAGCCCGAAGCATCGGATCTGGCACAGGCGCTGGGCTGGACGGGCGGGGTGCCAAACGCCGAGGTACGGCTGCACCGGTGGGGGACCGACTTCGAGTGGCAGACGGCGACCACCGACGCGGAGGGGGTGGCCCGCTTCCCGAACGCGATCCCGGGCACCTACCGGCTGGCGGCGCATCGGCCCCTGACGGATTCCGAGGTGGCGCAGGGAGGTGGTGCCGTGCACGCGTTCGGGGACGGCATGATGACGAACGTATCGAATGCGGTGGAGCGGACGCTGAAGCTGGGGCCTACGCGTGAGGGGTCGGTCGTGTTCAGTGAGGTATATGCGACGGCGCCCTTTTCGGGGTATGACTTCCACATGTACTTCGAACTCCACAACAACTCCCAGGAAACGGTCTACCTGGACGGCATGATCTTCGGGACCATGCTAGGGGTGCCCAATGTGGAAGGGGGTCTCGCCCCTACGTGCGCCGAGTCGGACCCGCTCCGGAACGACCCGGATGGCGTGTGGGCGCACTTCCTGCACCAGTTCCCCGGTAGCGGGGCCGAGCACCCGCTCCTACCCGGTGAGGTGGCCGTGGTGGCCGTGGACGCGATCGATCACTCGGTCGTGGACCCGCACTTCCCGGACCTGTCAGGGGCGGACTTCGAGCTGGAGGGAACCGGGGACGTAGACAACCCGGCGGTCCCGAACCTGCCGGAGGTCGGGGTGGAGCCGTGGTTCCTCGGCCACGGGCTGCGCTTCTTCATCAGCGACATCTTTTTCCTGGCCGAGGACCTGGACCCCTCCTCGCTCGAGCGGCGGGTATTGAGGCTAAACAGCGACCAGACCTACCTCCGCATACCGGCGGATGCCCTCCTGGATGTCATGGCGAC
>JBDHHQ010000215.1:0-3730 GCA_039589315.1 Gemmatimonadota bacterium | reverse complement strand
CTCGCGGCTCGTCATATGACGACCGTCATACCAACGGGGATGGTCGCGAGGATAGAATTGACCGATGCGAATGTGATCCTGGAATCCTCCGGTTCTGCATGGCCTTCCGCCATATAGGGAGGATCTTTCGTGCGGTATCATTTCACTCTTAGCCTTCTGGTCATGACCGCACCCGCCCTGGCCGTCGTCGGTTTCGGCGAAGCAGCAGAAGCGCATTCACGCAAGTTCTACGAAGTCGATGGGAACGGCACGATCCACGAATATCGCACGGTCGAGGACATGGCCTGCGCTGACTTCCTGACGCTCGGTACCAACACGACCCTGGACGACGACGTGGGATTCATGGCTGATGGCGGCAAGTTCTACAGTGTCACTCAGCGCGGCAACATCTGGGAGCACCCCTCGGCCCTAGATCTGGCCCTCAATGCGAACTTCACCCTGATCGGCTCGGACGACGACCTGTTCGACGACGCGGGATTCATGGCCTCCGGTGGGAAGTACTACCGGGTCACTCAGGACGGAAACGTCTGGGAGTACCCCTCGATCTTGGACTTTGCCAACGATGAGAACTTCATCCTGATCGGCACCGACACGAACCTGATCGACGACGTGGGATTCATGGCTTCCGGTGGGAAGTACTACCGGGTCACTCAGGCCGGCGGCGTCTGGGAATACCCCTCGATCTTGGACTTTGTCAGCGATGAAAACTTCACCCTGATCGGAGCCGTCGCATTTCTGACCGATGACCCGGGAGTCTTTGCTGATGGCGGCAAGTTCTACCAGGTCAATCAATCCGGTACGATCTTTGAGTACCCGTCGGTCGCGGACTCGGTCTGTTCTGATTTCGCCCTCATCGGTACCAACACGAACCTGATCGACGACGTGGGAGTCCTGGCTGACGGCGGGAAGTTCTACACGGCCTCTGAGGGCGGCAACGTCCGGGAGTTTTCCTCGGTTGAAGCTGTGGCCGAGGGTACGAGTTTCGTCGAGATCGGTACTTCCGCGACCCTGATGGACGACCTGGGAGTCCTGGCTGATGGTGGAAAGTTCTACCTGGTCAACGAGGTAGGCACGACCTTCGAGTTCCCGTCTATCGTGGACATGGTCAACAATCAGAACAGCACCGCAATCGGCAACGCCGCGTCCCGGGCCGACGACGTGGGATTCATGGCTGCTGGCGGTAGGTTCTACAATGTCGATCAGGCGGGAACGATCTTCTGGTATTCCTCCGCGGAAGATATGGCCAAACATGTTCGCTGGTTCAGCATTGGTACGAATCCTCTCTTGGCTGGCAGCGTGAGCGTCATGGCAGTCCCCGAACCGAGCACCTTCCTCGTGCGTGCCATCGGCTTTACCACGGTGCTCGTTTGTGGCGTGTGTCGACGGAAGCCCATATAGGTCCAGCTTGCCCCTTCTCCCTTCGGGGACTTGACGTATCGATGCCTTATCGGACGTAACGACCACTTCTGCCTATCCGGTTCGCTCAGCTACGGGTGTGCCGAAACCCGCCAGAGTTCGCCACGGCCGCCCCCGCCCACCAGGGCCCGCTACAGGCCGGTAGCTCCCGCGTTAGTGCGTCAGGCGGAGCGAACCGGATAGGCAGAACGACCACTTATACTTCCTAGCCGCGTGGCTTCGCCGTGACCCCACTCTGACCCCGCCCCGCCGCCGAGCTTCAGCGGTGAAATCTAGAAACCCAAGCGCTTCCGCTGGATTGGCGGTGGGCCCCCGGGGACTCGAACCCCGGACCGTCGGGTTAAAAGCCCGCTGCTCTACCAGCTGAGCTAGGGGCCCCAGGCGAGGGGTACCACCGGCCGGCGGAGGTGTCGACCGGATTCGCGCTACCGGATCGTGCGGAACGGATCCGTGCGGCCGATGGTCTGGTCGCGGTCGGGACCGATCGAGATCAGCTCCACGGCGACGCCCGCGAGCGACTCGATGCGGTCGAGGTAACGCTGCGCCGCGGCGGGCAGGTCCTCGAATCGCCGCACGCCGGTGATGTCCTCGCTCCAGCCGGGGAGCGTCTCGTAGACGGGCTCGGCACGCGACAGCTCATCGAGCGTCATCGGGAAGTCCTCGGTGCGCTTCCCGTCGATGCGATAGGCCACCGCGATCGGCACCTCGGAGAGCCCCGAGAGGATGTCGAGCTTGTTCACGACCAGGCCGGTGAAGCCGTTCACGGTGGCCGACTCGCGCAGCATCACCGCGTCGAGCCAGCCGCAGCGCCGCGGTCGGCTGGTGGTGGCGCCGAACTCGTCGCCCCGGGCGCGCAGCGCTTCGCCCGCCGACCCCGTCTCCTCGGTCGGGAAGGGTCCGCCCCCCACGCGCGTCGTGTAGGCCTTGGTGATGCCGAGGACGCGGTCGATCTTGGTGGGCCCGATGCCCGCGCCGGTGCAGGCCGCGCCCGCGACGCAGTTCGAGGACGTCACGTACGGATAGGTGCCGTGGTCGATGTCGAGGAACGTCCCCTGCGCGCCCTCGAAGAGCACGTGCTTCCCGTCGTCGAGGGCGTTCGCGAGGATGCGCGTCGTGTGGGCGACGTAGGGCTCGAGCCGGCGACCCCACTCGACGGCGCTCTCGTACAGCGCGTCGACATCCACCTTGGGCCACTTGTAGAACTCGGTGAGCTCGAAGTTCTTGAGCTCGGCCAGGCGATCGATCGTGACCCGCAGGCTCGCGGGATCGAGCAGCTCCGCCACACGGATCCCGCGGCGCGCGATCTTGTCCTCGTAGGAGGGACCGATCCCGCGCCCGGTGGTGCCGATCGCGCGCTCGCGCAGCGCTTCGTCGCGCGCCTTGTCGAGCGCGGTGTGCCAGTCGAGGATCACGTGCGCGCGGCCCGAGACGCGCACGCGCGACGGGTCGCGCAGCGCGCCGCGGTCGCGGACGTCTTCGATCTCCTTGAGCAGCACGCGCGGGTCGACGACCACGCCCGGGCCGATCAGATTGATCGTGTTGGGCTGGAGGACGCCGGCAGGAACCACGTGAAGGACGGTCTTCTGGCCATCCACGACGAGCGTGTGGCCCGCGTTGTTGCCGCCCTGGAATCGCACGACCAGGTCGGCGCCGCGCGCCAGCCAGTCGACGATCTTGCCCTTTCCTTCGTCGCCCCACTGCGCTCCGACCGCAACCAGTGTCGACATGCCTAGAGCTCCACCAGCTGGACGTCGATCATCTGCGGCAGCGCACGCAGACGCTCGAGCACGCTCTTGTCGGGGGCCGCGTCGATGTTCACCAGCATCGCCGCCTCCTCGCGCTCGCGCACCAAGGCCAGCTGCATGCGGGAGATGTTGATCTTCGCCTCTCCGAGCGTGTTGCCGACCATGCCCACGACACCCGGCTTGTCGTGGTTGTGGATCAGCAGCGTCGGACCCTCGGGGATGGCTTCGAGCATGAAGTCGTCGATGCGGACGATCCGCGGCTGGCCGCCCTGGAAGATGGCGCCGCTGATCAGACGGTCCACGCAGCCGCGCACGCGCGTCGTGATGGCGCTCGCGAAGTCGTGCGGCCGGCTGGTCTTCGTTTCCACCACCCGCAGGCCACGCTCTTCCGCGAGGAGCGTCGCGTTCACCATGTTGACGCGCTCTGTCACAGATTCGAGCAGGCCCTTCAGCACCGCGATCGTGATCGGCGCCACGTTGAAATCCGCGACCTCACCGGCGTACTCGATCTCGATCTCGTCGATCGCGCCGGGGCAGAGCTGACCCTGGAAGCGCCCCAGCTTCTCCGC
>JBDHHQ010000214.1:0-4829 GCA_039589315.1 Gemmatimonadota bacterium | reverse complement strand
GCGACGAACATGGTTGGCCTCCTTGGGTTGGGTGCCGCAGGCTCTTGAGCAAGCTCAGCGTAACGCCCAGCCCGAGTGAGGCCAGCCTTCGCCTTATAAGATCAGAATCGCAAGACGTTTGGCGTCCGAGGGAGTACGGGAATGAAAGCCTCTTGGGTTGTCGCCCTCGCAATGAGTTTGCCCATTGCGGCTGACGGGCAGGTGACGGAGATGGTAGACGTCGGCAGCCACCGGCTCGAGGTCTTCTCTCATGGTGACGGAGCTCCGACTGTCGTGCTCGAGGCGGCCCTCGGCTACGACGCTTCGAGTTGGGATTCGGTATTCCCACACATCTCGGAGTTTACATCAGTGATTAGTTACTCCCGAGCCGGTTTGGGCGGCTCGGAGCCGGCGTCATCTCAACGCGGGTACGTTGAGATCGCTGAGGAGCTGCACGTCCTTCTTGACGAGTTGGCGGTCCCACGGCCGGTTGTGCTCGTCGGTCATTCGATCGGTGGCTTGTCAGCGAGGGTTTACACATCGCTCTACCCGGAAGAGGTCGCAGGTCTGGTTTTGGTCGACGGAACGCACGAGCGGCAGTTCGTCGCGCTCGCCCGTATCATGGACGGCTTCTGGGACTCGATCGAGGTGACAACGAGGGAGCACAACGACAGCGGTGGAGCCCTTGCACAGGAATGGAACGCCTGGATGGAGATTGCTGAGGCGGGCCGGCTACCGGTGTCGGCAGAGCTCCCGAGTGTCCCGATGGCGGTCATCACCGCAGCAGTACCTGGAGATACTGCCCCCTGGGATTGGCCGGAGGGCGGAAGAATCTGGCGAAGCCTGCATGACGAGTGGTTCAATCAGACGACGCTCGGTCTCAGGATCGTGACTGATCGGAGCGACCATCAGATTCCTAGAAACGAGCCGCATCTGGTCGTCGAAGCTGTGCGTCAGGTGGTCGAGTGGGTCCGAGCGGGTCGCTGGAATTGACCTCGGACGCCTAACACCATTAAGAAGGGCCGGGTCAAGGGGGAGAAGTGATCCCTGAGCGGCGGTGCCAGCACCGTCGCTTTTGTTGTTGCTGTTTCGAAGCTGGTGCATCCCCGAGTATCGAGGTGAGGGCCACCGGACCGCGGTGGCGATCAAACCACCATTCTCCCCCCCTGTCTCCCGGCGTTCCCCCGACACCCCGCGCCAGCCTTGCCCTCAGGACTCTCAACTCCGCAACTTCGTAGGGTCGGCACCCGGACGGGCCACCCGCGCCTTCTGGCGGGACGACTCACCTACCTGACGTGGCCCAAAGCCCTCCCTCGGTGTGCTGGTGTGTGAAGCTGTCGGTTCCTCTCGCCCGAGAGTCTTCGCCATGGCGTCGTTCTTCGGCCGCCTGAAAGAGCGGAAGCTGTTCCAGTGGGCTCTGGCCTACGCCGCCGGAGCCTGGGCGCTACTCGAAGGCGTCGATCTGGTGGGCGGCCAGTTCGATTGGCCGCAGCGCCTTCTCCAGTCCATCACCATCCTGGTTGCGGTGGGCTTCTTCGTGGTGCTCGTGTTGGCGTGGTATCACGGGGAAAAGGGGCAGCAGAAGGTCAGTGGCAAAGAGCTCGCCATCCTCACGGTGGTCCTGGGGTTGGGCGGCGGGCTTCTTACAGCGCTTCCTGGATCAGACACGGGATCCGAATCCGCGGCTGGCAATGGAGATGCTGGGACCTCCGACCTCGACGCGATCCCCCCGCCCCGCGAAGGCATCAACCGGGTCTCCCTGATTCTCGCGGACTTCGAGAATCACACGACCGACCCGCATCTGGGGCTGATGACCACCGAGGCCCTCCGAGTGGACCTGGCCGGGTCGCGCCACCTCGCGCTGTTAGAGCGTGGGGCATTGGAGACCGCACTCCGGCGCATGCAGATGGATCCATCCACGTCGGTGATTCGGGACGTGGCAGTGGAGATGGCGACGCGAGAGGGCGTGCCGTTCGTCGTGGCTGGACAAGTCGACGCGGTCGGCGGAGCAATCCAGTTTCTCGCAGAGGTTGTTCGCATCGGAGAGGACACTTCCGCCGGTGGTCGCAGGGCCGTCGCTGCCGACTCCACCGAGATCCTATCCGCGATTGGAGAGTTGGCTCGGGGGCTGCGGGAGGACACCGGTGAATCCGCCCGTTCGGTCGCGGCATCCGCGCCACTTCCACAGGTCACTACGGGGTCCCTCGAGGCCCTCCGCCTCTACGCCCGCGCCCTGCGTCTCGCCGACAGAGAAGGCGAGTGGACGCGTGCCGCCGAGCTTCTGCAGCAAGCCGTGGAGACGGATACCGCCTTTGCTATGGGCTACCGCAAGCTGGGAGCTTACCTCTGGAACTCAGGTACCGACCGCACCCGGTCAATCGACAGCTTCCGACGAGCATACCTGCTTCGGGACCGGCTCACGGAGCCGGAGCAGATGTTGGCCGAGATGGGGTATTACAGCGACGTGGTCGGGGATATGGGAGCCACGATCCAGGTGGCCCGTGCTATGCTCGAGTCATATCCCAATCATCAGGTCGCCCTCACTAATCTGGCGTTCGCCTACGTTCAGATCGGGATGCATGAGCAGGCCGCGGAGGCACACCGTCACAACGTGCTGAGCCAACCGGGCGTCACCTCGTTCTGGGTACTTTCCGAGGAGCAGATCGCGCTGGGGAGGTTTAGCCAGGCCGATCAGGCGCTCAGCCGATTCGCCGACCTGTTTCCCGCGTCGTGGTGGGTGACACTTGGCCGTGTGAACCTGGAGAAGGCCCGAGGAGACTACCGGGCCGCAGAGCGACACCTCGAAGCTCTCGAGAGCATGGCGCGGACGAGCGCTGAGGCCCGTTTCAGGCTGTTAGACGCTCGCGTTGGCCTTCATCTGCGCCGTGGTCAACTCTCGCGAGCCTCGGCCCAGCTGCAGGAGCGGCACCGGCTCCGCCTCTCCGGCGGGAGCCGAGGTGCGGCGATTCGCGAGGTCATCAGAGTCGCAAACCTATATTCGCGCCTTCTCGCGGACCGGAGGGCGGCTGAGACTCTGCTCGACCAGGTCTTGGCCGAGTACCCTAGCGAGAATCTCGAGCAATACGACTTCCCCTACATTCCCCTTATGGAGGCATACGCTTGGGCAGGTCGTCCGGGCGTTGGTCGCGAGCTTCTGGTGGAGTACGAAAAGCGTATTCCATCAGGAGAGCGAGGGTATCCAGACGGGAATCCCGGGATCATGGAGCGTGTCCTCTCCCAGTTGGCACTCGCAGAGGGAGCCACAGAGGAGGCCGTTCGACTGCTCCGGGAGGGACTCCGACTCTATTGTCACCCTGCTGAATGCTCCGTCCTCCTGGCCATGGCTCATGAGGAAGCCGCTCGCCCGGACTCCGCCATGGCCTGGTACGAGCGGTACCTCACTACGGCCCGCGGGCATCAGCTCGACGACGAATACCTCGCTCCCACACTCGAACGCCTCGCCCGGCTCCACGACGAGCAGGGTGATCCGGCACGGGCCGAGGAGTTGTACGCGCAATTCGTCCAGGTGTGGGAAGAAGCCGATACCGAGCTGCAGTCCCGGGTAGAGGCGGCGAGGGCGAGGCGGCTTCGTTTCCGACCGTTTCGCATGGCCAGAGGTCATCGTCCGCGCACTGACGATACTGGCAGGGGTCGGCTTCTTCGTCGTGCTCGTTCTGGCGTGGTACCACGGGGAGAAAGGGCGGCAGCGCGTCAGCGGGCCGGAACTCCTGATGCTGGCGGCGCTGTTCATCGTCGCTGGCGTTGCCCTCTCGTTTGTGGGACCGAATCCGGCATCAGTGTCAGAGGAGGAGAACGCTCTCCCGCTCCCGCACGCGGACGACGACCGGCCGTCCGTGGCCGCCCTCCCGTTCGACAACCTGAGCCCGGACCCCGATGACGCGTACTTCGCTGCAGGCGTCCACGAAGAGATCCTCACCCATCTGGCTCGGGTCGCGGGGTTGAAGGTCATCTCCCGCACTTCGGTGCTGGAGTACCAGGATGCGGACAAGAACCTACGGGAGATCGCCGGCGAACTCGGGGTGAACCACATCCTAGAGGGTTCCGTGAGGAGGGCGGGAAACCGTCTCCGCATCGCGGTACAGCTCATCGACGCTCTGACGGACGAGCACCTGTGGGCTGGGTCGTACGACCGAAACCTAGAAGACATCCCTCAAGCGCCTTCACGACGAAAGGGTGTCCCGGAGGGGTACGGGAAGCCCCCGGGTTCGAGGGACCGATGCTTGGTAGAGGAGTTCGGCGAGCCGCAAGTCCTGCGTTCTAACGGATCTGCGGCTCTGCCGCGCGACCTAGGTGCTGGCCGCGCAGCGACGTGAACACCGACATTCTTCTACGCTCCTGCTTCCTGGAAGCGCGTGGGAACGTGCGCCAGGTAGTCATCTGGTCGCGCGGGGCCGGACATCATCGTCGCGATCCACGCCTGTCGCTCTTCCCACACGACCTCCAAGTCCCACACACAGACCGATTCGCCTTCGATGGCCGGTCGCCAATCCTCACCCTCGCGGCGCACCCAGGCTCTGATGGGTAGTTCGTTCTCGTTACTCCACCACGCTCGTCCCTGTTCGTGGTCAGGACTTGGGAGGCAGTCTAACGCCATATCCACCGGCGGCTCGAAGCCTTTGACGTCGAAGGCTGTTCCGCCGTAGACCACGCTGAAGAACTTGAGAGACCAGCCTCCGCGGCTCCGGACGCCCCGAAAGCGGATTTCACGTGGTGCAAAACTCTGCAGTTCCATGATCCCTCCGTGGGTGACTCCTCCGATCGTAGGTGTGAACAGAGCAAGCGTTCAAGGCTCATCGCCACGGAGCGCGGCGCAGGAGCCTCCTGAGCCG
>JBDHHQ010000213.1:0-3805 GCA_039589315.1 Gemmatimonadota bacterium | reverse complement strand
CTCGGGGAGGGCGAGGTGATCCTCCTCGGCTTCCGGACCCAGTTCCGCGGCCAGCCCCGGGGGACCTTCAAGCTCTTATTCAACGCGCTCCAGGGCGCCGCCAGGGGGGAGGCGAGACAGCCGGTTACGGATCAGCCGTAGGGCGGGCGACGCGCACACTCGGCGGAACGCCCGACCTCGGGCCGGGCCGCACGAAGCCTGCCGCCGCCGCAAGGACGCCTGGGGCGCTGGGCCGTGGACTCCCGGCCTCTTGGAGGCGTCACCGCGGCAACGTCGCACGGCCTGCCCGAGGCCGGCGCGCTACCGCGCCGACCCCAGCAGCACCGCGTTGATGAACAGGAGCTGGGTGGCCTCGGCGTAGGCCCGGTAGTTGGGGTCTTCGGCGAAGGCCACCAGGCGGCCCCGGCCCACCGGTTGGTGGATCAGGAACGCCTTGTTGGCCAGCTGGGGGCTGGCCTCGTCCCACACGATGCCGCTGGCCCGGAGTGAATCCTCCGACTCGTAGACGCCCACGTTCTGACCGTTGTCCAGGGTGATGGGGCTGAAGATGCGGGTACCCTCGACCAGTGCACCGACCTGACCGTCGGTACCGGCGCTGAGCCAGTGGTCCATGTCGAGGCGCACGTTGAGGATGGCACCCGGCGTCTGCTCCGGTGGCTCCTGCTCGGGGGCGATGGCCTCCAAATAGTCGATGGGCTGCTCGGGTGCCTGGGCGCTCGAGCGGCCACGCTCCTCCGGCTCGTCGTTCGCAGCGGAGGCCCCGCCCCGAAGCTCGGCCGTGGTGGCCAGAAGCCCCACGTCCTCGTGGGTCGCCCAGCCTGTCGATTCGGCCATCGTGATCATGGTCCCACCGTTCTGCATCCAGTCCCGGAGGCGCCCGACCAGGCCCGCGTTGATGGCGGACCCGTAGTCCCCGCTGGGGAGCACGATCACGTCGTAGTCCGCCAGCTTGGCTCGGCCGAGCGAGGACGCTCGCACGGCCGTCACGCGCTGCCCATAGCGGCGCTCCAGGACGTACCGCGCCCACCCCGTCGAGTAGGTCGAGCCTGGCCGGTCGTAGACCAGCAGGACGCGGGGCTCCCGGATGGCCCGCGTGTCGTTGCTCCCCAGCGAGGTGCCCGATGCCACGTAAGCGCTGTTCACCGGCACCGCCTCGGCTCCGTGGCGCGCCACGATGGACCCCAGCACGGCGGCCAGGTCGCCGCCGTTGTCGGCGTTGCGCACGAGGACCGTGCCGATGCCGTACTCCCGTCCCTCCAGGGTGAAGGCGCCCCCGACGGTCCGGATCAGCAGCCCGGCCCGGACGGCCTCGGCCACTGCTGCGGCGGTGGTCGAGCCCCAGGGCAGCAGGTAACCGACCCGGGCAGGCGGTAGCGTTAGCGCCCCCACGGGCGCTTCCTCGGCCATTACCGGCGACGCCGCTGCGCCGGTGGGCTGGTCGGCCACGTGCATCTCCACGTCCCACAGGAGCGGCATGCTCCACGCCGTGACGTCGTAGATCTGGTCGCGCAGTCGGGCAGCGCGCCGCTCGACCTGGAGCTGCACGAAGTCCTCGGCCATGGGCGTGTGGGGGTCCAGGAGATTCCGGACGAGGCGTCCCGCCGGCTGGGCCAACGGCACGATGTACGTCGTCTGGGCCGGCAGCGTGCGGCCGGCCACGCTCACGGGCTCGTCCGCCCGGAGGACCTCGATGCCGTTCCCCGCCAGCTTCCGGGCCAGGCGCGCGGCGAGGCCGGGGTCATGCGGCGAGTGGAGCAGGTACTCACGGGCGCCGGACTGGCCCAGCGCCACAGCGCCGCGGCGGAAGTCGACGAATTCGCGCAGCAGCTTCTCGCGATTCTGGGCGGCGGTGTGCGCCGTGGTGATGGCTGCGGTGAAGTGGTGCAGCACGCCGTCGCCGTACGTGAGATCCGTGCCGTCGTTGCGCCGGAGGACCAGACCCCGCGCCGACGCCTGCTCGAAGGTCTGGCCGATCGCTCCCTGGGACAGGGGCCACGAGGCCCCATAGCCCGGATAAAACGAATCGAACACCTCGCGGATGAAGTAGGCGAAGCCCCGGCCGTCGAAGGCGTCTGCGTTGGCGCGGCCGAACATGTCCAGCGAGGCGTTCTGGGCATCCGTGGTCCACGGATTCCCCGGTACCGCCGGGGGAGGAAAGTAGTAGGTGGAGTTCCCACCCATCTCGTGCAGATCCACCATGACGTGAGGCATGTAGGCCAGCGCCATCGCCACGCGGCCGCGGCTCTCCGGCTGGGACTGGAGGAACCAGTCCCGATTGAGGTCGAACAGGTAGTGGTTCACCCGGCCGCCCGGCCACGGCTCGTCGTGCTCGGCGCTGAGCGGGTCGGAATCCGGCTCCATGGCCCGGCCCATGCGCGTCTGGAAGACGAACCGCGCCCGACCGTCCGGATTCTGCATCGGATCGATGAGAACCAGCGACTCCCGGAGGATCTCGTCCGCACGCGGGTCGTTGGTGGCGGCCAGCAGGTGGTAGGCCTCGGCCATCGCCGCGCCGCTGGAGCTGATCTCGTTCCCGTGCACCCCGTGGAGCAGGGCGGTGACCACGGGCAGGTCGGCGATCAGCGCGTCGACGTCAGCCTGCGAGAGGCCCCGGGGATCGGCCAGCCGTCTCAGGTCCGCGGCCACCTCGTCCAGGCGGGCCATGCGCTCGGGTGCCCCGATGACCAGTCCCACGAGCTCTCGCCCTTCCCAACTCGTGGCATATCGGATGAGGTGAGTGCGGTCAGGTGCAGCAGCGGCAAGTGCTTCCATATACGCCAGGACCTGCCCGGGGGGCGTCACCTCTTCGTGGAAGTCGTGACCGGCGACCTGCACCAGGGTGGGGATGTCGGGGTCGTACTGGGTTCCCGGCGAGAGTACGTCGGTGAAGGGGCCTTCCTGGGGAAACAGCAGGGCGAGCGCGAGGAGCAGCTTCATGGCCGGGGGCCTCCGGATGGGGATCGAGGCCCGCGAATATCGGGTGGAACCGGCGGAGCCGCCAGCTTCGGATGGAGGGCCGCGCCACCGACGCGATTCCTTGCCGCCTTCCCCGAGACGGCCGAGTCATGGCGCCCGCCGGGCCGCATTCCCGGGGGCGGGAGCGACCGGGCCCGGTACCGGCCCTTCCTAGGCGGCGCCCATGAGCTCGACTTCCATGACCACGTCGACCACGTGCGCCGAGCCCGCCCCGAGCGCCTGGAGCGCCTCCTGCCAGCGGTGCCCCATGCGGGCCGGCTCGAGCCTGGTCCACGCCCAGAGGTGGACGCGGCGCGTGCCGTCCCGGTCACAGCCGAGGCCGCTCTGGATCACCTGGAGCTCCACCTCGGTCGTGGCGCCAGGGATCGTGATCTCTCCCACGACGTGGAAGCTCCCGTCGCCCCGCTCCTCCACGCTGCGGGTCCAGAAGGTCATGGCCAGGCCCGGCTCATCGGTGCGGCGGGCGTCCGCCCCGAGCCGCTCACGGCTGGGAGAGCCATCGGCCGGGCCTTCCACGGGAACGATGTCCACCTCGACACCCAGCGTGCTCTTGGAGGGGTCGTCGGGATGGAAGTGGACCGATCCTCGTACGTCCCGGAACTGGCCCGCAGCCGAGCCTTCCTTGCCGTCCACGTGGAGCTGGACCGACGATCGGCGACGGTCCAGGACCCATGTGACCCCTCGGTCCACGAGCTCGAAGCGCGTGCGCGTCGTGGCGTCCTGCGGTGGCTCGGCGAGTTCGAACTGTGTCTTGGGCGAGGGGGGCATGTGTCGGTCCCTGGAGGTGGCGTCCTGCTCCTCCAGGGTTATCGGCTGACCGGTGGGGAAA
>JBDHHQ010000212.1:0-6199 GCA_039589315.1 Gemmatimonadota bacterium | reverse complement strand
CCGCGCCTTGAAGGTGAACACGTTCCACGTGAAGTCCTTCTCGTTGAGGGCGGCGCACATCACGGTTTTTCCATCGGTTCTGACGTTGATCAGACCGTACGTGGTTCGGGTCGCCAGACGGCGATGCCCGACCTTTGCGCTGCCGGACTTCGCCGATCGCGCGCCGGCCATCACGACCTTGTACCGCGTGCGGAACTTTATGCTCATATCGTCGCCGGTGAAGCTGGACTGCACGCTCCCGGAAGCGGTCAAGCGATCCAGGTGGGTGACCCTGCCCAGAGCCACGCTGCGCGCGAGCTCCGTCGAGAAGACCATGGGGGTGACCAGCTTGTCGCCGTCGGTCTGCTGAAAGCCCGTGACCCCGCACGCCGCGACGATCTCGGGCCTGGGATGGTCGTGCCCCTCGCTGTCCCCGGACGAGATGATCGTGCAGGCTGCGTTGACCTTCTTCAGGAACTCCATCGAGACGTCGCCGCTGCCGTGATGACAGGCTTTGGCCACGTCACACGCGAACTCGCCGGTCCTTCCGTCGTAGTCCTTCAGGAGCGCCTGCTGGCTTCGCGTGTTCAGGTCACCTGTGAGGAGGATTCGAACGGACTTGTAGTCGATGCGGAGCAGGACGCTGTTCCCGTTCGTGTTCTGGCTGGGGCTTGACGTGAACTTCCTGATGGCGGGCGCGCCGTCGACCTGGAACTCCACTGGCCCCAGGACGCGTATGTGGGCTCCACCGGCGTCTGCGAATCCCGGGAGTGTCTGGGTCTTGTCGCTCAAACGGCTGACGGGAGTGAGCTGGCCCTGGAGCGTCCTCGCTTTGGACACTTTGCTAAGGAACTTCCGCCATTCACCCTGGAGTTTGGGCTTCGAGCCGGTGGTCTTGAGTCCTTCCGCCAGGCTGGCACGGTCCCCGAGCAGGCGCGTCCACATGGCACCATCGGATGATGATTTCGAAGGGCCGAGGCTTCGCCCGCTCGATGTCTTCCACCACGACAGCCCAGCGTGATAGAAGGCGTCGACCGCCACGTCCGACGCGTCCAGCTCGTCTTCCTGGGCCGTGTCCAACAGGTCCCAGAGGCCACCATAGTGGTCCTGGTCGTTGTGCGAGCAGATCATCGCGTCGAGGTGGATCGTGTCCTGTCCGTAGTCTCTGGAGAACTTCCAATCCACGAAGTCCGCGGCGTTCTTCCCCGTAGGCTGACTCCTTCGCGGCCACCCGCCGTCGATGAGGACGTGACGATGGTCGGGCGTTCGAACCAGGACGCCATCGCCTTGCCCCACATCGATGAAGTACAGCTCCAGACGAGACTGCGTGCCCAGATGCGATGTCTTGACGAATCCGGTGAAGCTCCGGGCCTTGACCTTTGACCAGTCTCCGGACGTGGAGAGGACGCGAACCCGGTCGCCCCACAACAGCTCGAAGATGAACTGGTCATCGTCGCCGGACGTATCACGGAACAGGAGCGTCGTCCATCTCTTCTTGACGTAGCGGATCATTGCCACATCTCCTTCTTGGCAGGAGGAATGTCAGTCGTAGGTTGGGTCGATGGAGGCAGAGGTCCGGTAGGGCCTTCGTGCCTTCACAACGTGGACCGCAGCCCGCGGACGCGCCTTGACGCGACTCGGTAGCAGCTCTTGCAGGGGTGCTCGGACCCAGGACGAGGTCGGGGGCCCCTGATGATCTCCCGAGCTCCGCTCCGCCTCGAGGTAAGGAGCGAGTGGGGCATTGCCGCAGCGCCGGCTCGAAGACGGGGTTGCGCCGCTCGGGCCCCCCCGGCAGAATCTCACGGAGGCTCGGCCTCCACCCCCCCAAGAAACAGGAAGGATCACTCCTCCCCCGCCCCTCAGGGAGCGGACCTTCCTAGAGTCCCTGCGGGGCACAAGATGGTGTCGGTGGAGTTGCGGCTCTTTGGGCCGCCTCGTGCCTTCAACTCCGAGTTGGGGGTCGAAACGCGCTTCCCCGGTCGAACGGGGCAGCTTCTCGCCTACCTGGCCCTATTCCACCAGCGAGCTCACTCGCGTGGCCGTCTGGCCGGCATCTTCTGGGGCGAGCAGCGCGAGGAGTCGGCCCGGCGCTGCTTGAGCACCGCCCTCTGGCGCGTTCGAGAACGCCTGGCGCGAGTCCTGCCGGACCCAGAGGAGCTTCTGGTCAGCGACCGGTTTCAGGTGGCCTTCCGCCCGGGCCGACGGATTCGAGTCGATGTGCACCTCTTCGAGGAAGCTGTCGGAACCTTCGCCCACGGCACTCCGGTGGAGCGGGGGTTGGCGCTGTACAAGGCCGAGCTCCTCGACGGCTATTTCGACGACTGGGTACTCAGGGAACGGGAGCGTCTTCGATGGCTGCGGCTGAACGGCTTGGCCGCACTCGTCCACTTCCATCGCGAGCGAGATGACGTGCCGAAGGCGATCGACCTGGCGCAGGAACTGCTGCGCTACGATCCCGCGCAGGAGATCGTCCTTCGGGAGATCATGATCCTGCACGTTCGGGCCGGGCAGCGCGCGCTCGCGCTCGAGCAGTATCGCACGACCGCTCGCGCCTTGGCCCGTGAGCTCGACACCGAGCCAATGGAGGAGACGGTGGACCTCTACGAACGGATTCGGGAGGGCCGGTACGAGCACCTACCCGCCCTACCGCCTGACGGTGCGCAGGGGCAGCGCCTCTGGAGGCTGCGTAGGGCGGCGATGGACCCGGAAGCGCCCCGGACCCGTACGGGTCGCAAGCTCCGCAAGACCAAGCGTGACAACGTCGTCGACCGCGAGTGACGCCCGTGTGAGACGCCCGTGAGAGTTCGGTGATCCACGCTTGCTATACTTGACCCGAGGCGGCGATCGGGGCGCCTAGGCGGGCCCCGCGCACGAGAGTTCGGAACAGTGAGCTCCAGAGTTCGGGCCGCGAGCACGAAATACCGGGAAGCCTCCCCCACCTCCCGCATGAACGGTCTCCCCTCTCCGCCTGCCACCCAGGCATTGCGGTCCTCTGGGACCGCATCACTTCTTCGGAGGGCACCCTGATGAACAAAACGGCAGAAACGGCGCAGAGCTTGGTTCTGGAGGAGGCACGTCTCGAGGCGTGGGTGCCGGAGCCCACCGCCGCGTCGGTTGAGCAGCTCGCACGACTCGAGGCCAACATCCCTCGCCCAATCCCCCATCCAATTCCGATCCCCTTCCCGATTCCGTTCATCCTCGGGTCCCGATTCATGATCTGGAAGCAGGACCCGACGGTCAGCGCGCTTGGACGGCGGCTGGCCTACCTTCGCCGCTTGGTGCTCAACGGACCGCGTGATGCGCGGATCAACACCACCCTGCCGGGCACCACACCCGTTGTCCGCAACGTGGCGGGCGACTTCATCTTCGGCGCGAACACCCCGGAATCGGACTGCGCGCACACCTTCGCGGTGATCCGCCAGGCGCTCACGATGTGGGAGCAGAGCCGAGGCGGGACTCCCATCCCCTGGGCGTGGAACGTGGCGGGCAACACGGCTCCGATCACCAACTTCCCGCGGGGCTTCACCGGGGCGAATGCGTTCTACAGCAGGAACGCCAAGTCGCTCAGATTCGGCTTCTTCGCTCCGAGCGGCGGCGGTGCGACGGTCTTCACCTGCCGCTCCCTCGACATCACGGCCCACGAGACCGGTCACGCGGTCCTGGACGGTCTGAAGCCCGGATGGCTCGGGGCGGGCAACGTTCCCCAGACCGGTGCGTTGCACGAGTCGTTCGGTGACCTGTCGGCGATCTTCCTGGCACTTACCCAGTTCGATCAGGTTGAGGCGCTCGTCGCGCTTACGCGGGCCAACCTGCACGCCAAGAACTTCTTGGCGGCCGTTGCCGAGCAGTTCGGATCGGCGTTGGGCAGGCCGTCCGGGCTGAGGAACGCGGACAACAACCTGAGGCTGAGCCAGGTCAGCAACCAGGTTCATCAGCTCTCGCAGGTGTTCACGGGAGCGATCTACGACATCCTGGCTGACATCTACGCCTTTGAGCTCCGGCGCAAAGGTGGCCGGCAGGAGCCCACGCAGATTCTGTTCGAGGTGGCGCAGGATCTTCGCAAGCTCGTCCTCGACGCGATCATCGCCGCGCCTGCGTCCGGGGCTACGTTCACGCACGTGGCCAACCGGATGCTCAAGAAGTCCGCGACGCGGAAGGACCCGCCGATCTACCGGACGTTCATCCGGAACCGGTTCCAGGTGCGCGAGGTACTCGTTTCACCGACGCCCCTGGCCCAGACGGCCCTCGCGCAGGGCATCATCGACCTCAGTGACCAGAAATACACGGGGCCGGAGGGCGACGTGACCGACCTCGAGGCCGCCAATCCCCACCATGCCTCGTGCACTGTGGGTGTGGTTCAGGATCGCACCGGCACGTGCGGGACGATGCAGCTGCCCGAGTACGCGCGGTCCAAGAGGGAGATCGACGCCGATCTCAAGAAGCTGCGGGCCGGAGAGGAAGTGACCGACGAGTCACTGCTCGCACAGGAGATCAGACAGTTGAAGAAGAGCTTCGCTTGATCTCATCGGGTGCACGGCCGGGCGAGTTCGCCTCGCCCGGCCGTCATCCCTCGTTCCGGGCCCTTGGGGCATAGTGCCGAGGGGTACCGAGGTAGCGATAGACAGCGCCGAGTGGCGCACCAGACGCCTTCAACCGGAGGCAGGTAGTGAAGATCACGGTGACACAGTCCGGCGGCATCACCGGTGAGGACTTCATCGAGGTCGGGCACATCGACACGTCTGGACGTGCGCCAGCCGAGGGGGAGCGGATTGAACGGGCGCTCACGGCACTACGCCAAGCGCTCAGTGATACGGGCTTGGCGATTGGAGCGGACCTGCCGGAATACCGCATCGACCTACAAGCCGAAGACGGGACCCGCGAGACGATCGTCGTCACCGACGACATGGATCCTGCGAATCCGACCCTTCCGCCGCTTCGGGATCTGCTGGAGGTGATCAGCGCCTAGGGCAGAGCTGACCTAGCTCTTGGAGAGAGCTGCGTTGGGCGGGGGGACGTCGTGTAGAGCCGCTAGCCCCGGCTGGAGCGGGGTGGAGCTCGTCGCTACTCGCTCTTGGGGCCGAATACGAACGGAAGGGTCAAGGCCTGACCTGACTCGGGGCAGTGGGCTACCCACTCGTTGGTGCCCTCGACGTGGTTCCACGTCATCCAATCGTGGAACGAGCCGCAGCCAGGGCAGTCGCCCATGTGCGTGCGAAAGTCGGGCAGCAACTCATGAAGCGATCGCTTGATCGCCGTGAGGAGCTTCCGCTCGAGTACCTTGTTCGGCCGCAACACGTCCTTCAACCTGGCCTGCCTTGACAGCGGAACCGTGTCGGATCGCCACGTCGGTGGGACCCGGTCTCCTCTCAAGGGTCGTCCCTTCAGGGATTCCGGTTTAGCACCCCGTTGTCAATACAAATGTTTCCGCAGGCCCATTCAGGTGTCCGGAGGCGGTCGTATGGGCGTCCCCTTGGGCTACCCAGGTCCCCCCTCAAGGCGAAGGAATCCGGCCGCGTTGTTGTAAAGAATGTCTCGCTTCTGCTCTTCGCTCAGGTAATCGGCCTCCTCGATCGCTTCGATAGCCTCGCCAATCTTCTCGGGCCAGCGCATCTGGTCGGAGCCGAACATCAAGCGCTTCCCAAGGCCGGCGCGAACGAGAGCCTCGAGGTGCCGGTGAAAAGCAGAGCGCGGGATGACCCAGGTGATCGTAGACAGATCGCCGTAGAGTTGAGGGTACTGGTACATCATCGTGATCATCTCATCGAGGAACGGGTACCCGCTGTTCTCGACGAACACTCTGAGGTTCCGGTGCCGAACCAGCACCGCCTCGAGGAGGAGGGGACTGCCCGCGGCGGAGCGGAAGCCGGGTACCGGTGGACCAATCCCTGCGGTGTGAATGAGGACAGGGACGTCGAACTCCTCCGCCAGTGCAAAGTACGGTGCGAGCCGTGGATCATCCGGTGCCACGCCCATGAGCTGCGACCCGATTTCGCCCATCCCGGCCAGGCGTCCCGCAGCGTACTCTCGCCTAAGCATCTCCGGTGAGAGTTCACCAGGCTCCACGATGAAGGGCGACGCGATGAACCGGTCGGGCGCAGCCGAGACTCACTCCTGGACGATGTCCAGGTCGGCGCTACTCAGGAATCCCAAGACGATGTTGTAGCGCTCCATCGCCTCGAGCGTCTGCCGCAACGACTCTTCCGGGGTCGCTGTCGCCATC
>JBDHHQ010000211.1:0-3984 GCA_039589315.1 Gemmatimonadota bacterium | reverse complement strand
CACTAGGACCGCTCGTTCAACTGACTCACGTTTAGCCGCAGACAGGACCGCCGCGATCGCCGTTACTAGCTGATAACGCAGATCCGCCACGTCACTGAGATCGTCTCCGTCGACACCTAGGATCGACCTGGCGAGGCCTCGAACGCGCTCTACGCCCTTCGAACGTGGGTTCGCCTCGAGCCTGTCACGTGCTCTCGCGAGGGTGTCGCCGATCGTTCGGCCAAAGGTCTCGTCCGCTTTCGCCTCGACGGCCACTACGACAGGACCGGAGTGATCTCTTCCCAAGAGAAGTACGTCGATGTTCGACGGTTCGCCCCCGAACGAGTCGAATGGGACGCGCGCTTCAGGTTCGGCATGCCAACTCGAAAGCTCACCGAAATCAGGATGAGCTTCGATCAGCGAGCGAATCTCGGGCGGGATGGCCGGAGCCGGCCGTAGCCACGCCCGCGCAGATTCCTTCGCACTCCTCCCGTCCTTCCACTGGACGGGTCGCTTCGGACCCGCATAGGTCCTCCAGTCATCCAGCGTCTCAATGACCCGACCGGCCTTTTCTATCATGTCCCCTACCCACAGGTCATAGCACATAACGTTCAAAGTTGCAGACGTGGCTCGCGATAGCGAGCCATGTTGGTCGTAGTGAGCGCAGCGAACGGAGCCTGCAACTGTTTGTTAACTGACGTCGGAGCTCCCGACCGCCCAACCGCCCATCAGGATCTCAAGGGATCCTGAATCATGGTACGGAGGCGAGTCGATGCGAGCCGGCATCAATTCCCCTGGCTGAGCCTCCGCCGCAAATCGCCAACGAAGTCTTCGACCAGGACGAGGCCGCGCAGCTCGCCAAGTTGAAAACGGAAGGCGGTGACCACGGCACGCTCTCCGTCAGGCGCGACGTCGTAGAGCCAACCGCCGGTGTTCCATGCTCCCGCCTGGTACTGCGCAAAGACCACCCGGTCCAGCACTTCGAAAGAGGGTTCGGTCGCGACCCGGGCTGCCACGAGGTCCGTTCCGGGACTGCGAGGTTGTGTGTAGTACAATGTGTGACCGTCCGCCGACCACTGCGGGTCTTGTGCCACTCCCCCCTGCGACGAGACAGGAATCTGCGCCGACTCTACGTCAGGAAACGGTCGGACGAAGATCCGTGACGCTCTGGGGGCACCAGCCTCAAACGCTACCCAGCGACCGTCTGGGGAAAGCGTAGCGTTATCGTGTGCCACGCCGACCTCGAGGAGCGACGCTGGAACGGTGTCTTGCCCGAGAGTCAGCACGGCCAATCCCGTCTCAGTCCCAAGAATGATTGGTTGGTCCAACCCCCAGCGACCGATGTCCCAGCCTGACAGCACACCGGTGAGAGCCGTAGGCTGGCCGCTTCCGTCGGCCCGACGGCGCATCAGTACATTCCCTCCATCCACCGGAGCGGAGAAACCGACCTCGCGGGAGTCAGCAGACCATGCCACTCGAATCGCCTCTTCTAGCGTCAGGACCGTGCCGTCCTCCAGGTCCTTGATTACCAGCCGGCGTGTACCGGACTCACTGACGGTAAGTGCCAAAAGGGAACCATCGGGTGACAGGGCTGGGTCCTCAGGGACGGGTCCCGGAGGAAAGGAGTCGATGTTGGTTCGAGTCCCGTCGCGATCCAACCAAACGGCCTCCGTGTCAGACTTGACCGGCGTACCGTCGATGTACACGAGGTCGCCCACTGCGCTGAGTTGGAAGGCCGACACGTCATCTGTGACGACAACGGCGTCACCCGTAACGGTGAGCGTCTCGAGATCGAAAGGAACGGCGAGGAGCTGATTCTCCCACGTTTGGACGAGGAGGTGTCCGGTAGGGAGGTACTCGGCGTAGCTGCCGGGGAAGATGGACTGCTGCTCACCGGTTGAGAGGTCGAGGACGGCAACCGAGTCAGCCGTTATATCACCCGAAGCTCTCAGAGAACTGGAGTACAGGACCCCCCTACCACCGGGTAGCAATGAGGGCCTGTAATGGACGAAGCCGGCCACCTCGGTGGTCACCTGCTCCTCCGCACCACCACCTTCAGGCACCCGCACAATGGTTGGGCGTCGTGTGGTGTAAAACGAGCCGTATATGAACCCGTCGTCGCCCCATACCATGTACGCAAAGTCGATGTCCGGCACAATCGTGCGAGGGCGGCCGCCCGACAGATCGAGCAATTTGAGGTCCCCGTCCGCTATGAACGCCAGTTGACGGCCATCGGGTGAAAACGTGCCCGACCCAGCGCCTTCCGTCCCTTGGACGGCCGATGGTGGCAAGCCGTCCCATCCCTGCAGCCACATCCGAGAGGTAGCTTCCCTCCCTTCTTCGGTGGCGGAGTCGACGAACGTGAATAGCAGCTGTCCGCCGTCCGGTGCTATGTCGATTGATCGGAGATCCTCCCAAGGGCGCGGGACCTCCAAACGCACGCTGCGGGCTGACTGACTAGTGGTCGGCGGCGAGGTGAATGACGCCCAACCGACGGCTAGAAGGGCCATAGCTGCGCTGACGGCAGTCGCGATCTTCCACTTGCGGACGTCACCACCCTCACCGACGCCTACTGATTCGCCGTACCTGAAGCCGGAATCGTTGAGCGCCGTAGCCAACTCGCTGGCCGTCGCAAACCGGTCCGCCGCGACCTTCTCGAGTGCCTTCCGGATCACCGCGTCGACATGCGCCGGAACCGCCGCCCGCTTCTCGATCGCCGTCACAGGCTTGCCCGCGATGATCTGCCCCAGCACCGCCTGAGCTGTAGAGCCCATGTAAGGCGGGTCGCCGACCAGCATCTCGTACAACACGCAGCCGAGAGAGTAAATGTCGCTCCGCGCTGCAACACGCTGATCGCCCGTCGCTTGCTCGGGGCTCATGTAGTGCGGCGTGCCCACACTGAGTCCGGTCTCGGTCAGACGGGCGCCTCCACCGGCGCCTACTGCCAACGCGATGCCGAAGTCACCGACGACTGGCTGGCCGCCCTGGAAGAGAATGTTGCCCGGCTTGATGTCCCGGTGTACCACACCTTGCTTATGCGCGAAACTGAGAGCATTGGCCACACCCGTCGCGATCCGCACAGCCTCGTCTACCGGGAGCTGTTTCTCTTTGTCGAGTCGGTCCCGGAGGGACTCCCCCTCGACGTGCGGCATCACGTAGTAGAGGAAGGTGTCGGCCTCTCCAGAATCATAGAGCGGCAGAATGTTGGGATGCTGCAGGTTCGCCGTGGTCTCGATTTCGGCTAGGAACCGCTCCGCGCCCACGACGGCCGCGAGTTCTGGCTTGAGGACCTTCAGTGCTACGCTGCGGTTGTGCTTGATGTCTTTAGCGAGGTAGACCGTGGCCATCCCGCCCTCGCCAAGCTCACGCTCAACCTCGTAACGGCCCGTTAGGGCTGCGTTCAGACGGGAGGCTGGGTCGAGCATGGTATGTCCACGACGAGAGAGGACGACTCAGGCCAACATCCTACGCGCGATCGCGAACGCGCAAGTCGGTGTGCGTTCTTACCCAACGTCATGAGTCCGGAGATGTCAGTTAACGCGAACCGGCTACCGACGTCGCGCCAGTGCTCCGTGGCGCCACTCCTGTACAAGCACCGTCAGGCTCAGCACGGAACCCGCCACGGAGCACGTCCGGCGCGATGTGCCGGAGGCCCGAGGCGCCCCACCGGGCGCCGAGGCGGTAGACGCAACGTTGGCCGAGAGCACGCACGCCAGGTGACCCACCTCTATGTCAATTCCTAACCTTCTGGCGGGACGCTGACGACCGCCAGGCCCGCGACACTCAGCCTGCACCGCGCCTCAAGCGGGGCGAACACACGAGGCGGACGGACGGCCCGCCGAGACTCGCGTCGAATGGCTCGCACCAAAGAGGCGCGACCCTCTGCCCTCGATCGACGCGGGACCGGACAACTGATGCCAGCGCCCTGAGCCAATCCAATATCTCAAACCGCGATCCAGGGCGTTAGCGGCAAAGAACATCCACGTATTTGTGCTGTCGGCTAAC
>JBDHHQ010000210.1:0-4119 GCA_039589315.1 Gemmatimonadota bacterium | reverse complement strand
GAGCTTGACTCGACGGGACTCGAAGAAGAAGGATAAGCCACTACACTCGGAGCAGGGGCGGGAGATGTCGTCGAAGAAGGCTCGTCGCAGGAATCGTCAGAAGGTGGAAGAGGAGGAGCGTCGCCGCAGAAAGCTCAACCCCGCCACCGTGTTCCTCCTGGGCATCGCGGCGGTAGTTCTCCTCACGGCGCTCGTGGCGTGGGGACTCGGAGGCCCCTCCGGTCCGGGAGAGCCCCCATGGCCCGGTGCAGTGTGGTCCGCCTCACACGGGCACTGGCACTGAGCCCTGCCCGCAGCCCCGTCCTTGCTCCCTCACTCGACGGGTGTAAGGACACCCAGACCCTCTGAAGTGCGCCGGTAGGGCGCCGGGCGGAGATGGTGGAGGCCCTCCATCACCCCGACCAGGAGCAGTTGCGCGAGGCGTTGTCGGACTTCAGACAGCGCGCGCAACCTGCACAGGCCGGATCTTTGATTTGAGCGTCTTGAGCAGGGTATTTGACGGTGGAATTGACGGCAGGTCGAAGCAGGGGCTCTGACTGGGTACTGCCGGCTACAGCACGTGCAGGGCGGCGCGTGGCGCCGCGCCATGTTCAGCGCGGGCACGGATCTGGCCGCGATGATGGACGCACGGGCCCAGACCGTTCAGGAGCTGTCCGCGAACCACGCGGATGCCCTGTCGGAGTTGGGAACGATCTGCCCTGGACACGACGACTACATTTAGAACGGCGTGTCGAACCCGCCACCCGACCCGGATGCCCTCGGCACTGCTTCGATCTCGACGTATCACCTGTGTGATCGCGCTGACGAAGCCAGAGCCGCCCAGATCTTCACCGACGTGCTGGCCCCGCTCTACCAGAAGCACATGGGCATGGGCCACATCTCGTCGTGGGGCTGGTTCGGACACCGCTCCGGTGGTGTCTTCCGGCGCCTCGAGACATTCAGCGGTGCCGATCACACGACCTTGTTGAACATGCAGGGTGCCATCTACGGCGAAGCGGATCCGGTGGCGATGCAGGAGCTATTCGAGATCTGCCAAACGCACACGGACTACACGTGGCAGAACATCACGGAGCCGTAGTCGCTCATCTGACATGACCTTCGGGCTCCCCGACGAGGTCGGTTGGGGGGCCCGTTCAACTTGAAGTGTGCCGCTCCTGAGGCCAATCGATGGAAGTCCGCCGGATCCCGGGCCGTTCCGTTGTGCCCGTTAGTGTGCCGATTGGTGTGCCAACCAGGCCGCACGGAGGGACACTGAGAGGAACAGAGTTGAAGAGCAGAGGGTGGTAAGTGCTTTTCCTACAACACCATACGGACCTGAAGGCAACTCACCCGCACTCCGCGAAACACCCCAATACTGAATGGGTTCAGGGGGGGAGCAGTCCTCAGCGAGAAGCTGGCTCCACCCAGGCGGTCATGATGGGATCACCGCGCTCCCATCCACTCGCGCCGACTCCGGCGAGCGAACCGAGCAGCTCCCGTGCCCTCTCTGCGGCCATGCCGTTCAGGAGCTCACCCCTGAACGCGAAGAGGGGTGGCTCCGAGTCCCAAGAGAAGACGGCGCGGAGCTGGCAACAGCGGCCCGCTCCGTCAAAGTAGGCTCGAAGACCGGGCCACGGATGCCATTTGAAGCGGTCCGGCTCGGCTTCGTCGAGGTCAATTAGCGGGAAGAATATGCTGTCCTTGTCGTGCTCCATCGGGACCTCGTCTAGGCCCTCGATCTCCGTCCGCGTCATTCCGAGCGCGAAAGGGCCGATCGATCGCCCTGGGACGACCTCATAAGTCTTTGGCATGCGTTACTCCCACTGCCCCTCCGACCGTCCTACCTCACCAGCCCAAGAACGGGCACATCGGTCCGCTCCGACACGATGTCCAACGCTCCCTGTCTTCACAAAACGTTCTCCTGCACCCCTAGGTCTCGTCGGCACCTTCTCTATCCAAGACCGAAACTATCTCTGGTAGCTCATCGGATAGCTAGCCTGGCATCACAGCCTGGGAGGCTCTGGCAAGCCATCGACTTGTCAGCGGTGATGGCTAAGCGGCATACAGCGCTACGCCAATACCCGACACACCCCACTCCTCGATGATCTTACCGTCCTCAAGGCGCGACACGACCATGTCCTGCCAGACGATGTCGCCCCCCGATGCGGGAATTCCAGCAAGCTCGCCTCTGTGAGTACCGCGGAGTGTTCGTAGCCAGGCGATCCGGTCACTCTCTTCTACGAGCACCGTGACCTCGACCTTGAGATCCGGAAAAGCACCGCGCAGGGCCTTCACGAAGCCCACGATCGCTTCGTCGCCATGGAAATCCACGGGCTGTACGTGCGCCACATAGTTCGTAGAAAAGAACTTCGGGACCAGCTCGAGCTTCCCTTGGTTGAGGAGGAGTTCGTTAACCTCTCTGATCCAGTCCTCTCGTTGACTCATTTGGTCTCGTCTCTGAAGAACTCTCGTGTCGTCCGCAAAGGGACGATCCGCGAACATATCCTCGTCAGTCAAGGCTAGCCACGCACAGGGGTCGAGAGCGCGACGCTTCCTCCCCCGGACGAAGACTTCGAGGTGATGCGGGCCGAGGTAGAGCTGTACGTGGAGGAGATCAGGGCCTTGGAAGCGAACTGGCTGTCCTGGCCGTTGTCGAGCTGACCTCGTGGGCCCTCAACTCCCCGACGACCGGGTAGTCATCTGAGCTTGGACGGACAGTGCGCCGCCCTCGCGGGCGAGGCGTGGAACAGCCCCGTTCTGTCCAAGCGATTCGGTGTGCCCGTCAGTGTGCCGCTTGGTGTGCGAACTGGGCCGACGGAGCCCAAAGACACCCCGAATCCTGAATGGGGTCCACGCGCCGTCGGAGATTCAGTGGGTCGAGTGCCGGTTCAGTTGGACACCCGCTCCTCGAGCTCCTCGAAGAAGTTCTCGATCACCGCGAGCTCACCTATTTCGCCAGAGCCGGAGCGGATCATGACTAAGCGTTGGTCGTCAGGCGTGATGTCGTAAAATCGGTCTTGCGTCGAGCTGCGATAGGAGCGTATCGGGAACAACGCTCGCTGAGCACCAGCCACGAACGTCGCACCCGGCAGGACCTCCACGGACATCAACTGCCCCTCGCTCTTGAAGAAGAGCTCTTCTCCGGTGTGAGCCCAGACGGGCTCGATCCCCCCGTTCGTGGAGACTTGCCACCGTCCTGCTTCAACATCAGGAAAGGGTCGGACGTAGACCTCGACTTGGCCTGACGCTGACGAGACGTACGCCAGCCATCGACCGTCGGGTGAAACAGTTGCCGTTCCTTCGAAACCCCCATCACCGATTGGGATTGGATCGCCCACACCATCAACGCGTTGGACGAAGAGTTTGTCGTCAGCGCGGTAGACGAGCCACCCCCCGTCTGGTGAATAGGTGACGTCGTACACGGGTACGTCCACCAAAGCGAGAACCAACTCGGCGGGACCGCTTCCGTCCGCAAGGCGCTTGTAGTATGTGGCGGGCCTGTTCTCCTCATGTCGCGCAAAAGCCAATGAGAGTCCGTCTGGGGTCCAGACCGGCTGGTTGCTCTGGCCTTCGAAGGTCAGCTTCGACAGGGGACCTCGGTCCAGCTGCTTGATCCAGATTTTCCGGTCGTTCCCTTGGGTCATGCTCACCGCGAGCCTCGATCCGTCGGGCGATAGCGCCGGCATCGGTCCAAATGCACCGATCCATGAAGGGTCGATCTCCTCTTCGTCGCCCTCACGGTCGACCCAGACCAGCCGACCTTGTCGCGCGCGGCTTACGTCGCCGGGTCCGTAGACGAGCGTGCCGTTATCAGAAACCGCGATGTCGACCGAGGCTAGACCCTCCACGTGAATGCCGCCGAAGAGCGGGACCGCGGGCCCGGTGAGCTGGAGCGCTTCGTCGTCGAACGGCGCGGCCATGAGCGTCCCGTCCTCCGTGACGAACAGAATGTGTCCGGTCGGCGACCATCGGGCGTGGACGCCGGTCAGAAGGATCCGGTGCTCACCCGTGGAAAGGTCCCCCACTGCAATGTCCATGAGGGCAGCCCGATAAAGGATCTGACGCGCCACGGAGAACACGACACCCTTGCCGTTGGGCAGCACGTCCGGGAAATAGTGACGGCGCTCCTGTCGCGTCGTG
>JBDHHQ010000209.1:0-4124 GCA_039589315.1 Gemmatimonadota bacterium | reverse complement strand
GTCCTCCCACGCGCACTTCCCTGGCGCCCCGGGGAGGAATCGAACCCCCGACCCGCTGCTTAGAAGGATCTTGCTCTAGTGACGTCGCTCACACAAGTGACATCGGGTCGGGCGTCGACCAAGCGGCGGCCGAGCCCTAGAGGGAGCCGCTCTCGACGACTCCGCCCACCACGACGGCGCGTGGCTCGAGGGTGTGCAGGCGTTGGATCTCGACGTCGAAGGGGTTCCGGTCGAGCACGACGAAATCCGCCTTCTTGCCCGGCTCGAGCGATCCCTGGCTCTCGGCCAGCCCCAACTGACGGGCCGCGTTGATCGTGTAGCCGGACATCGCTGTCTCCAGGATCGTTCGCGCCGAGGGCGGGTCCATCACGATGTCCTCACGGGAATCGGTGTATTCCCGTCGTGTTACGCTCATCTGCATCCCGATGAATGGCGCGGCCCGATGGGCCTCATCCTCGCTCACCACGTCACTCGAAAGCGTGACGTTGGCGCCGGCGTCGACGAAGTGCTGGATCACCTGCGAGCGGAACGCCCTCTCCTCACCGAGGTTGTGAGCTCCGGCCGTGCCGAACAGGCCGCCGAACCAGTGCGGTGTGAAGTTGGCGTGCACACCCAGCTGTTTGAAGCGCGGAATGTCCTCGGGCGCCACGGTTTCCAGGTGGGAGAGAGAGACCTCGATCCCCAGCCGGCCCTGCTCCTTCTGGACCCTCTCCACCGCATCCAGGGCCACGCGCGCCGCTCGGTCTCCCACCGTGTGCAGGTGGAGATCGATCCCCTCCCGGTTCAGCTCGGCGACGAACTCGGTCAGGCGCTCGGTGTCGAAGAGCACGCCGCCTCGGTTGTCCGGTTCGGTGACGTACGGCTCCAGCATTCCCGCGGTCAAGATCTCGGCAACGCCGTCGAAGTGGATCTTGATCGTCTCGAAGACCAGTCGATTGCTCCCGTACTTCTCTCGCAGCGCCTTCAGCTCTTCGACGGCGACGTCGATGTGCTCCGGCGCCCAGATGTGGAACGTCCCGAAGTATCGAACCGGTAGCTTTCCTTCGCGATCCAGATCGGACACGGCCTCGTAGACCGCATCGTGGGACCCGAAGTTCCCGGCATCCATGAGGGTGGTCACTCCGTTGGCGCTGAGAAAGTCGAGGTACTCGCCGATCCCCTGCTTCAGCTCGTCCTTCCCGGGCACCAGGTAGTCCCCCAAGATGGCCATGATGGCGAACTCCTTCACCCAGCCCGTAGGCTCGCCGTCCGCATCGCGGACGAAGTAGGAGAGGCCCGGACTCAGGTCCGGCGTGTCCTCGTCGACGCCCGCGAGCCAGAGGGCAGAGGAGTTGAGCCAGAGGCTGTGGCCCGAGTTGTCCGTGAGGACCACCGGCTTGTACTTGAAGATGCGGTCCAGATCCTCCTTCCGGGGGCCGTCGGGGAGGAACTGGTGCACGTCCCACGACCCCAGCATCACGAACGGCTGCCAGAAGTGGTCGTCCGCGTAGCGCTGCAGAAACGAGTACAGATCCTCCTTCGAACGGGTCGGGAGCGTCTGGGCCTCCCGATCGACGCCCTCTTCGAGCTGCAGGGTTCCGACCAGCCCAGGGTGGGTGTGAGTATCGATCAGTCCCGGCATCACGAAGGCCCCGCGCAGGTCCATCCGCCGGGTGTTCTCGTCCACGAAGCGCTCGGCGTCTCTACCGGAGCCGACGAAGACGATGTCTTCGCCATCGGTCACCAGAGCCTCGGCCCAGGGACCGTCGGCGCCTTGGGTGTAGATGAGTGCGTTTCCGTAGAGGACCTTCCCAGGCTCGGGTCGAACGACCCTTGTCGCGTCCTCGGAACAACCAAGCAGAAGCAGCCCCGCAAGGCAGCAGACGACGCGTCTCATCGGTGTCGGGTCTCCATTGTTCGATGACCGTCGGGCAGACGGCGGCGCGGCACGACCGAGCCCACTTTCCTGAAGGTATCGATCGGAAAGTGCTCGATGCCACAACTAGATGGGGCGGCTCAGGATGGTCCAAGCGGCGCTCGGTGACGATCTTCGAAGCCCCGGGAGCGGCCAGATTCGCCATGCTTACCTGCCCATGGATTGGGCTGTCTAGGCAGGGCCGCGTGCTTACCTACTGCTTACCCGGCGATTTCCCGAATCCCGTAAGTCCTGGCGCCCCGGGGAGGAATCGAACCCCCGACCCGCTGCTTAGAAGATGCAGATGACCCGGAGGAGTAGCGCGTACTTGCAGCTCCTGCCTTGCAAGGGGGTGCAAGGGGCGGCACTGGGGTGCAACCAGTACGGCCCCGCGGCCCTATACGGCCCCTCCTCTGAGTGCGATTTCCTCACCGCGGATTGGCCTGGAATGACCGGAAATGGCACAGCCTGAGCGAACCGCGCTTCGGCCCAAGGAGGCGAGGGCGATCGCTGCCCTCCTCTGCGAGCCGACGGTGGAAGCGGCCGCGCGCTTGCCGAGGGATGGCTGAGTGACGCCACCTTGACCCCCGCGATGGACTGGGCGGTGCGCGATCTGCTCGAAGAGAAGGCTCTCGCCTACATCCGCAGCAAGCAAGGACCGGGCTGAACCGCCTGGTCATCGCCCGCGCTGCTTCGGTAGGCACTACGCCAGCTCCGCCAGCAGCGCCTTCCGTCTCCCTGCAACGCCGACCGCCGTTGCTCAGCCGAGTAGGGGGTCGGACGCTCGCGCCGGAAGGCGCCAAGCGTCCCGAGAGTTGCGCCAGCAGCGAACGTCATCGGCCAGGCGGCCGGCTCCGGGACGGGCGTGAGCTGGAGCACGGTGAGTTCGGCGCTGACGCCGAACAAGTTGGCGCTCGTATCCTGAAAGCTGAGAAGCGCCGTAGATTCGTCGAAGTCTGCAAGGTCGAGGCTCGTCGGGAGCGAATCGTCGGCGAAGGCGGTGGCCGTATTGTCAACGAACCGGATAGCCAGGAAGCTCAGGGCAAGGTTCCCCACCGAGCCGCCCGCGACGGCCTCGATGGATCCGTCGAGGCGGTGGAACATCCTCTCGGCCCCGGACTGGACCTGGATCCCGCCGGACCCGCCCGTCGCCGTGTAGCTTTCGAACTGATACGAAGCGAGATAGATTGCTCCCGGATACTCGCCGACAGTCGGATCCTGCGGCTGCGCGTCAGGCTCGTCGATCTCGTACCGGATCGACCCCGACACCGGATCGCCGACCGCAAACCGGGCTTGCAGCACGTCGCCATCCAGCTTGGTAATCGTGCCCTCGAAGCTCAGCTCGAAGCGACTCGACACTGCCCGCACCCACTCGGCGAGTCCCGGCACTCCGCGTCGGACAAACTGCCAGGTGCTACCGCCGTCCCTGGATACCTCGTAGTTGCTGAACGCCGTCGGAAAGGTCACGAGCGCGCCGACCTGGCTCTCGGGCAGGTCGGTCACACCGTAGTGGAGATGGGGCAGACCGCAGAGCGCGTTGCCCGTGTCACCGGCGTCCGCGAGGTAGTCTCCACTGGAGACCGCCTGACCCTCGGCCACGGCGACCGAGCCCTTGACGAAGTGGAGATAGCCGCCGATCTCACGGGGCGCGTGCTGCACCATCACGTAGTTGGCGGGGAATCCCGAGCAGGAGCCGCGGTCGTTGCGCGTCTCCTCGACGACGCCCGGCGCCGCGGCGAAGATCGCTTTGCCCTCGGTGGCGGATGGCAGGTGCCCGGCGAGAATGAAGTCCCAGCTGAAGGAGGCAAAACCCCGGTGGCTCCCCAAGCGATTGTCCCAGCCCTGGATCACACCCCACGCTTCGCCGAGCGGGAAGGGGAGACGCATGGGGGCCTGCTGGAACGGCGGTGGCAGGTGCGCGGCGTCCAAGGCGTTGTCGCGCAGCTGGGAGACCAGCGAGACGAAGGCCGGCTTGCCCGGGATCACCGGTCCCGCCGTGTGGGTTTGGAAACTCACGGGCCGCGAAAGTGCCGCGGACAGCTCGTCACCTCCCGGTGTGAAGGAATCGAAGGTGTAGCCGGCGTAGAGATGGGGCTCGCTCCCCGTCAGGCGCGGCGCCGCCGCGATGGCCGCGATTTGGCCGGCGTCGAGGGCCTCGTCGAAGACCGCCGTGTCGTCGATGAACCCGTAGAACTGCGCGTCCCTGTTGGCGGTGGTGGTGCCGTCCGGG
>JBDHHQ010000208.1:0-4172 GCA_039589315.1 Gemmatimonadota bacterium | reverse complement strand
CCGGATCGAAGTCCGGCGGCTTGATGATCCAGCCCTGGACCCGCATGCCGTCGGGGGCCTCGAACCAGATCTCTTCCTGCTCGCCCAGATCGACGCCGGCCAGCAGGTCCGCGTTCACATCGGTGAGGAACCGGCCCAGGGGATCGGCCTCGGTGAAGGCGATCACGTCGCCCGGGCGCCCGGCGTCCGAGTACACGCCCACGGCCGAGCCGTCCCGGCCCACGTGCACGTCCTCGAGCACGTAGCCGGTCTCGCCGCTCACCCGCTCGGGCCCGCTCCCGTCCAGGGGCACGAACCACAGGTCACGGTCACCGTGCCACTCGCTCTCCATGTAGAGGCCGCTGCCGTCGGGCGCCCACTGGATGGCGTTGGGCTCGAGCTCGCTGTCCGCGGTCAGGTTCCGGGGACTCGAGCCGTCGGCCTGGGCGACCACGATGTCGTCCACCGCCCACTGCCGCTCCGTGGCGTCGATGCTGATCCACGCCACGTGCCGGCCGTCGGGCGAGACCACGGGGCTCCGGTCCGCACCCGCGTGGTCGGTGATCTGCTCGGCGGCGCCACTGGCCACCCGCACCCGCCAGATCTCGGTCTCCATGCGGCCGTAGCCGTTGGTGGTCCACATGAGGTCGGCCCGGGGATCGGCCAGCCCGTCGAAGTAGATCCACTCGCCGTCCGGGCTCCACTGGGCCTCCTCGCCCCCGCCGTACAGGTCCTCCTTGTCGTACAGGTCGGGGGTGATCTTCCGGGGCGTGCCCCCGTCGGCCGGCACCACCCAGAGGTGGGTGTGGCCCGGGCGGAAGAAGCCCCGCCGGTCGCGCCGGTACCACGCCTGGTCCACGATGGTGGGGTCGTCGGTCCACTCGGCGCCCTCGGGCTTGCCGGGCAGATCCACCTGCCAGTCGGGCCCGTCGCTCGGCTCGAACATGCTGAAGGCGATGGTGGCGCCGTCGGGCGACCACGCCGGGTTGGACGCGTCCTCGTCGGTCCGGGTCACCTGGATGTTGGTGCCTTGGCCGTCGCCCTCCATGATGCGCACCCAGACCTGCTGGTGCGCTCCGTCGGGGCAGTCGGCCAGGGCGGTGGGCTGGGCGTCCATGGTGCCGCACCCGGTGAACGCGATCCGGTCGCCCGAGGGCGACCACACGGCGTCCCGTCCCTGGGTGAGCGTGCGGTTCTGCGTCCCGTCCGCGTTCACGATCCACAGGGCCGTCTTCCTCGAGTCGGTCATCTTGTCGATGAACGTCCGGTTGTAGACCACGCGCCGGCCGTCCGGGCTGATCACCGGGTTCGAGACGGACTCGAGGTCGAGGTAGCGCTCGAGGGTCAGGCGGGCGGGGTGGTCGGCGACGGGCTCGGTGAAGGAGCCGGTTTGGCCTTGCGCCGGCCGTGCGTGTTGGGCCGATGCGTCGGTCGTGCGTTGGGCGCTGAGCGGAATGCCTGGCGCGAGTGCGGCGAGTGTCGCGATCAGTGCAGGCCAGATCGGGCGCGTCTCGGCCCGCCTCCCCTCTGCAGTCCTGGTCGGGGTCGGCCGCAGGCGGCGGCCGGGCGTCGGCGTCCCATATCGCAATCTCATGGTCCCATTCCCCCATGGTTCCCCGCGGCGCCGTGAGTAGCTTTGCTGTACGGCACCGGCCTCGCCGCGGGAACCCCGGCCGGCGCGGGGTGTGACCTTGTCCTCGGAGCAGATCATGCGCATGATTGATTGGTTGGTATGCGCATTACCGAGGGCCATCATGCCGAAGCGAAGCCTGAACCTGTCTCTTGATGGCGCCGTGATCGAGCGAGCACGGCGGTACTGCGAGCGGCACGACACGAGCATCTCCCGGCTGGTGAGCGACTTCCTCTCCCGGCTGCCGATCGAGGATCGGTTGGACAAGGAGTCGCTGCCTCCGCGGGTCAGGCGGCTGGTGGGAGTCGCGGCAGGGGCGGATGAAGCCGCGTACCGGCGGTACCTGATCGACAAACACGGTCCGTGAGGCTGCTGCTCGACATCAACGTCATCCTGGACGTGGTGCTGGAGCGGACGTCCTGGATGGCGGAGTCCGCCCGGCTGCTGGCTGCTGTCGAGCTCGGACAGGTCCAGGCCAGCGTGGCCGGCCACACGCTCACGACCGTCTACTACATGACCCGGATCAGCCGGGACCGCCGCGCGGCCGTGTCCGCGATTGGCGACCTGTTGGAGATCGTCGACGTCGTGCCGGTAGAACAGGCCGACTTTCGGGCCGCTCTGGCGCTCGGGCTCGCGGACTTCGAAGACGCGGTGCAAGCCGCGTGTGCTCTGAAGGTCGGCGCGGACGTACTCGTCACTCGTAACGCGAGGGACTTCGGGGGGCTTTCGATTCCGGTGGAGCCTCCGGGGGTGGTGCTCGCGATGCTGTAGGTCGCCCGTCGAGCGTGTCACCGGACGCGCTTCGGCACGTGCCCCGAAGCGGCCAAGCCCGCCTTCCCGGCCCTTGTCAGTCATCCTGCCGTCCTTCCCAGGCCACCTTTTCCCGACGCTTCGCCGTCGATCAGGAGACCGAGGTCGCTTCGCATCCGATGCACGCCGTGCTCGGTAGACAGACCGCGAATGCACCTCCAGATCGCACGGAGACCCGTGCTGGGGGGGACGTCATCGTACGCAGAGAGCCGCCTTCTCGCCAGATTCGGCCGATTCTGCCATGGCGTAGCCCACGCACACCCCAACCACGATCGCATCCCCGTGTGACAGTCGGCTGAGGGCGGGCCGCCGCCCGGTGGCTCCGTGCCTGCGGGGGGCCTGGTTTCCGACCGAACTGTCTCACCCCGGACACAGACTTCCCCCAGCCGCCCGCGCGTCATGGCGGGCCCGGCAGACCATCTCGGGCGACTCCTTGAGCGGCCAGGTGACGATCCGACTCGATCTGGGCGGGGGCGTGTTGGTACTGGCGGGCAACTGGTCGGCGGTGAGGATGCCGTGAGGCTCTCCCCGCGCCCGGCCCCTCACCCCCCCGGCGGCCCGAGGTACGTGTCGAGCCAGTCGAGAGTCTCGGTGATGGCCTCGTCCTGCGGGATGCCGTGTCCGAGGGGGTAGACCAGGTGCCGTTTGTGCTCGGGATCGGTGCCCAGGTAGTCGTAGAACGGCTTCTGCGCGGTCTCGAGTGGGAAGACGACGTCGAATTCGCCGTTCATCATGAGTACCGGCTGGGTGACGTGCGGGAGGAAGTGCAGCGGATCGATCTCGGGAAGCCAGCGGAAGGGCGTCCATAGCCCGGCCACGAACAGCACCGCGACCTTGATCCGCGGTTCCACGGCCAGAGCGAGGGGCGCAGCCTGCCCACCCCAGCTCCTTCCGTAGAACGAGATGCGGTCCGTGTCCATGTCGTCCCGGGTTTCCAGGTAGTCGATCGTTCGCTTCAGGTCCTTGACCCACGCGATCGAGTACTCGCGGTACTGGTTGCTCCCGGGTCGACTCAGAAGGTCGCCGTGCGTGATGTTGTTCTCGGGATCGTCCCGCTCGTAGGTCCCCAGGAAAATCGGCATGACGACGGCTCGCCCGCTTCTCACCAGGAAGTCCCAGGTCCAGGCGTAGTCTTCCTCCCACCGGATCACGTTCAACGCGCCGCTGCCCGGCCAGAAGATCACGGGCTGAAGGTCGGACCCTCGTGTCCTGGGTAGGAACACGTAGGCGCCCGCTCGGGGACCCGCGTACGGCGGGTCGAAGCCCACCGTCTGCATGATCCAGTGCTCGGTGGTGTCCTCGCGCTCCACGATCGCCTCGACCGGCGTCGCGTCGTAGTCGTACAGGCGCCGGTAGATCTCGAACTCCGAAGCCGGAGCGGGTCGTTCGTTCCGGTAATCCCGCTCGTCTCTGGGTTCCACCGGGCGCTCCAGATACGCGAGCTCCGGTCCGGGATCCAGGTAGCGGACCAGGCGGATGCCGTGGGTGGGCGATCGATCGATCGCCGGCTTCGGCAGGTGATGGAAGGCGACCCACTGCGGATCGTCCCACGCGGCACCGCGGGTCGCTCGTTGCCCGTCGCCCATCTCGTTGACGAGCCACTCGCGCACGTTCCCGACCAGGTCGTACACGCCCAGGCCGCTCATGGCTTCGTTCTCGCCCACGGGCCTGGGGCCCTCGCCGCTCAGGTTGCTCCGGGGCTCCGTGATCCAACTGGCCTCGCGGTAGTAACGGCTGCCGTACAGCCAGTGCA
>JBDHHQ010000207.1:0-4246 GCA_039589315.1 Gemmatimonadota bacterium | reverse complement strand
TGTGGCGCCCGCAGGGGACCCTGTCCGCTCGTCTCCGCCGCTCTCGCTCGTCGCCCCCTGCCCCGTCCTACCTCGCCTCCTGCCGTGAAAGGCCCTTTGAACTTCCTATCCGTAATGTAGTGTTGATTCAGAAATGTCCCACTTCGTTGAAGCAGAAATGTCCCACACCGGAGTTTGTGCTCTCGCGGTAGGGAGAACAGCTCTCACGGGGTGGGGAGATGCTGACGATGAGTGTGAAGGAGCGGGACCGGTTGGTGGTGGTGCGGCAGGTGGTGGAGAAGGAGCTCACGGTGACGCGTGGGGCCGAAGTGCTGGGCCTGAGCCGGCGGCAGCTGCACGGCATCCTGAGGCGCTACGGTGAGGAGGGGGATCGCGGGCTGATCCACCGGGCCCTGGGCAAGAGGCCGAACAACACGAAGAGCGAGGCGTTCAGGCTGATGGTGCTGGAGCGGGCTCGTGAAGACGTGTTCTACGACTTCGGGCCCACGCTGTTGGCCGAGCACCTTGGTCGTGACCCCGAGATCGGGGAGATCAACCCTCACACGCTCCGGCGCTGGATGATCGATGAGGGGTTGTGGACCCGGAAGCGGAAGCGCCTGCGTCACCGACGTCGTCGTACCCGTCGCTCCGCCTTCGGTGAGCTTGTGCAGATGGACACCTCCATCCATGACTGGCTCGAGAGCCGGAGCTCAGAGGAGATCGTCCTGGTCGCCATGATCGATGACGCTACCAGCCGGCTCCTGGCGCGCTTCTTCCCCAGGGACACCGGGGCAGCCAACCGTGCGCTCATCATCGATTACCTGGAGCGCTTCGGCCGCATGGGTGCCCTCTACACCGACCGGGCCAGCCACTTCACCGGACACTTCCACGCTTCGTCGCGTCGGGCCAAGGACTTGCAGGAAGCGATGACCCTGATCCGTCGAGCCCCCGAGCTGCTCGACATCGCTCTCATTCGCGCCCTGTCCCCTCAGGCCAAGGGCTGGGTCGAGCGGGCCTTCGGCACGATGCAGGACCGACTCCTCAAGGAGCTCAGGGTGGCCAACGTCTGTTCTCTGGACGGCGCCAACCGGTTCCTCGATGAGCAGTTCCTGCCCTTCTGGAACCAGCGCTACACTGTCGAGGCCGCCGATCCCGTCGATGCACACCGCCCGCTACCCAGGGGCGTCGATCTCCAGCGCCTGTTCGCCGACGAAGACCGTCGTGTCATCGGCCAGGACTTCACCTTCCGCTACCGGAACCGCTACTACCAGATCGAGCGCCACCAGGCCGACGCTCGAATGCCTAAGACCAAGATTACCATCGAGCGCCGACTCGACGGCTCCGTTCGCTACCGCTGGCGTGAACGCTATCTCCTGCCCTCGGACCTGGGGCGCACCAAGCCACCCCCGCTCCCGAAGCCCAAACCCACACCGAAGCCGAGGCGCAAGCCCACGCCTCCCCCGTTGACGCCCGATCATCCGTGGAAGCGATATCCACTGAAGGTCGGAAAAAACGATCCGAACCGCCGTCGTCGGAACGTGGCCTCCGCGCCTGCGGCGCTACGCCCCAACTCACCCGAGGGAGCAAGCGATACTTCAAAACCTTAATGCCCCAGTCGGGTGGGACATTTCTGTTTCAACTAACCCTGTGACTCTTCTGTTTCAACGAGACAAAACTCGGGCTTGGCCTACACCTTGAGGGGTCCCCTGGCCGACAGTATGTACACAACTGTGTACGTTCGCATCCCCGAGATCCGAGTGTGAACCCGAGATCATACCCGAGTCTCGGGTACGAAACCCCAATGCCTACACGAGACTCGTGAGAATCGGCGGTCCCCTGGGGCCCCTTACAAGCAGGAGGTCGCTGGTTCGAGTCCAGCAGCGCCTCCTCTCGTCCCGTCTCAGGAAACGAGTGTGTGAGCCAGCGACCGTTGGGCGAGATGCTCGGGGCGTAGTGGACGAAGCCTTCCGTGAGTCGCTGTGGCAGGAAGACCACCATCCCCTACCGATGATCCCTCAGGCGCCACGCGGCGCCCTGTCCCGCCCACACCACCGCAAGTAACTTGTGACCGCGGGGTCAGACCGACTTGTGCAGGTCGTACCCTGCACCCGACTCGACCTCCACTCGCAGCACACGGCTAGGCGTGACCTCGTCCCGTCGGATTCCCTGGCTCCGCATCGTCGCGGAGAGCGTCGCGATCGTCCTTTCGATCCTTTTGGCGTTCGCGATCGACGCGTGGTGGGACGAGCGGCAGGAGGCCGAGGAGGAGTACGAGGTGCTCGTCGGGCTCGAAGCCGACTTCTTGGACCTGCGGGCTCGGTTGAGTCGGTGGGAAGGGTTCAATCGAACTGGCGTGCGCCTGCTGGATCAATTCCTCTCGGACTCCGTGGCCAGCCTGGACCGGGCGGCGGCGGACTCGGCGTTCTTCTACGTCCTGCTCGTCAACGTGCTCGATCAAGGCGGTCCGCTCGAGGCCCTGCTGGCCTCGGGCCGACTCGAGTTGATCCGGAATCGCGAGATACGCTCCAGGCTCGCCAAGTGGCCCGACTGGCTAGAAGACATCCACACCAACGACCTCTCGCGACGCGAGACGGCTGGATCCGTGCGCGAGTTCCTCGTGGTCCGCGGGTGGCCCGACTTCGATCTTGCAGCGGGGTGCGGCAGTCTTCTATGTGCATTGTCCGGCCCGATGACCTCTTCCCACCTGCGTCTCGCGAGCGACCCCGAGTTTCGCGCTCGCCTCTACGGGAGGAAGGCGTATCTGGTATCCGCTGCGTATGACCACGGCAGTCGCATCCCGGAGGCCGACGAGCTGCTGCGACTGATCCGGCACGAAATCGACTCACGCTGGCCCGCCGAGGATGGATCCTGATACGGTCAGTAGGACGTGGTATGAAGTGGGAGGCACGTCGTGGGCCAGATAGACCGTGGCCATACCGCCTTCGCCCAGCTCCCGTTCGACGCGGTAGCGGCCTTCGAGGGCTCTGTCCAGGCGGTCGGCAGGATCGGACATGGTGCCCAAGATCCCGCACGGAACCATCGGGCCGCAAGGAACTGGGTGTGTCCTCCAGGCTCGCTCGGCGCGGTCAAAGGTCGGCAACCTGGCGCGCGTCAACCGTCGACGGATCACCGGGGCGGTGATCGGCCAGTGATCCATAGCGCTTAGTCTTCGACAGGTCCTGGTAACGGTCCCGTCCAAATCGCGGTCGCGAAGCGAGCGCCAGAATGATTCGGAGGTCCAGATGTACGTCGCGAGCCCTCGATTTTCCGTTGTACTTCTCATGGGCGCCTTCGGCCTCGGCTGTGGGGACGCATCGCAGTCCATCGTCGGCACCGACGGAGTCGACGCGCAGTTCGGCAAACCCACATGCCCCGGACACCCCTCCTGTGGGGATCCACCAGCCCCGGCGGGAAACGCAACCGCCGACCTCTCGGGCGATGTGACGACAGCTTCTGCGCAGCCCGTAGTGATCTCGAAGGACAGCAAGAATCAGCTGGCCGGGTCCGGTGGCGCAGACGACTTCAGCATCGTCGATGCCCTGGCTTTCTTCGTGGCGGCTGGCGCTCCGTCTCCCGGGGCGCTGGGCGGGTGCGTCACCGATCCCCCTGATCTGGCGTCCACCGACCCTGTCACCGTCCAGCGGCTCATCGACCGACTGACCGACGACTCGCAGAGCCGCACCTTCCGCTTCACTGTGAACAGGAAGGATCCGGCCAACATGACGGGCAACATCAACCAGTCGTGGTTCGATAACGGTGACGATGGGCAGTACAGGACGCGCGTCAGCGAGAGCGTGGTCACGAGCCCGAGCGAGGACGTCTACGATTACGCCCAAGGGAGCATCGTGAGCTGGGACATGTCGACCAACGAGAAGTTGGTCTGCCCCAACGGCGGATCCGTCAGGCTCACGCTCAACCGCTGAGCCAGGTCCGGACCAGCAGGTACGAGCTTGTTGACCCGTCGCGCCCGCCGTCGCGAGCTTTCGTGATCGAGGTCGCGGCGTGACGGATGGCTGGTCGCGACCCGGTGAACAGGTCGCGGAGGCCAGCGTGATCGAGATCCGGACCCTCGGGCCGCTGCAGTTGCGTGCTCCCGGTGAGACCGATCCGGCCGCCATACTCTCCAGAGCCAAACGAGCTGCGCTGCTCGTCTACCTGGCTTGCGCACGACCGTACGGACCGCGCCGACGCGACGAGCTCATCGGCATGTTCTGGCCGGAGCTGGAGCAAGCGAGAGCCGGTCGGGCACTAAACCAGTCCGTGTACG
>JBDHHQ010000206.1:0-6965 GCA_039589315.1 Gemmatimonadota bacterium | reverse complement strand
AATCGACCTCGCCCTCCCACTCCGTAGCCTCCAGCCGGTTGCGGGCGAAGAACCAGATGGACTCGTCGCTGTCGTTCATCGTGAGTGGGCTTTGGGGTGAGGGGGTTCGATGTCTTTAGGTTACGAGTCGAGGCCGGCGTGGCCATGGATGGATGGGCCGAATCTCGGATCATTGCGTGAGGGAGCCCATGGGCAAGTTCGACTCTTCGAAGACGCGTGTCGTTCCGGTGTTCGACCGGCTCATGCGGATGGATCCCACAGGCAGAGCCTGGCTCTCGTCACCTCTCCAGCTTGGCAGCCATTCCGCCGCGGCGAAGCTTCTGCCGGATCCCGGAACGCTCATCAGCGGTCATCCGGCGTGGTTGGGAGCGAATGAGCGTGCGCTGGAACCCCCACGGAGCTTGCTCGAGTGGCTCGTCAAGAACATCGGCGAGGAGGCGGTCGCTGAATGGCTGTGCGGGCCCGGAAGGGATGCCCAAAGAGGCGTGGGCGCGAGCGTGTGTCGAGCAGCTGGACCACGATCTTCTCGTCGGCAGCCCGCCACACCGGACTGAGGAACAGAGGCGCGAGATCATGCCGGGGCGGTCACCTGGCAGCGTTTGTGCCAGGAATCTCGGAGAGGATCATGGAGATCTCGTGCTCCCCGATCTGCCCGAGCATCGAGAAGACGGATCGGGTCTTGGGCTTTCCGACCATGGCGTACCTGCCCTCTCAGAGGTTACTCCACAAGGCCGGAGAGGCCGCGCTGAGCCTGCCGCAGTCTACCGCTCGGTACTGTCAGCAGAAGAATGACCGACGACCGCAGCGCGTGTATAAGAGGGCGACCCCGGCAAGGAGCACCGCCCCCACGCCGACTACGACGCTCAGCACCGTCAGGGGCACGTCAACGCCCCGGACGTCCGCACTGGCCACGAGGTCGGCTGGAACTACAAAGGGCTCCCGCACAGTGAGGTGCCGCCTGGTTTCCTCGGTCAAACCGAAGATCGAGTCGCCTTGCACCTGTGGTGTCCACAGAACGACCGGCGTCGGGCTCACAACCAGATGAAGGCGAACACGGTCTGGTTCTTCGGTGACGACTATGGATGGCGATTCCGGTCGTGGCTGCCATGTCTGACAGGCGGTGGTCAGTATGAGTGTGACAGCGCTGACGACGCGAACGGGCGCCGGTCTGACGGAAGACTTGGATCTCATCGGACCGGAACGCGCATGTGGAACCCGAAGGAACCGCTTCCCGGGTCGATTGCGGGCGTGAGCCGCGCACTCCTCCCTATCGCGGGTTCGACCGACGCCCACACAGGGCCCCGAACAAGCGTCCCGGCGAGTGCCCCGACGACTCCCCCGAACAACGCTCCAAACGCCGCACCTCCTGCCACAGCGGCGAAGGGTCCCGGGCTGCATTCGCCCCACCCACTGCAGAAGGACTCACGGACTCCGAGGCTCAATAGCGCGCCGCCAGCGGCTCCGACTTCCCGCACGCTGTCTCCCGGCTCCTGGCCGATGAGGGTTGCGGGCGCCGCCAGCAGAGCCAGCGCGAGGAGCTTTGACTTCGACATCGGTCACCTCCATCCCAGGCGAGTCAGAGTTCACCTGGAACGTGGCTGGGGCCGGTCAAGTCGGGATCAAGTGGGCTTCTTCGTTTCCACCTTTCCCGACAGACAACGCTCCCCGGTCCCGCTAGGCTTCAATCGCACCATTGGTTTCCAGCCCCGCCGGGCGTGAGCGAGGCCGATGGCCTGCCCGGTGGGTCTCACCTCATCGGCAGGAGGGTGATGCAATGAAGTGGGTCACACTTTAGGCGACCGTCGTCGTTCTGGGAGCCTGCCAGACTGACGACATCGCGTTGCGAGCAGGGAGGCACGAATGTGAGCGCCCAGCTCTGCAACGCCGGCTTGGCACGCTGGAAGAACTATGAGCGCATTCGACTCGGTGAGTGGGTCATGGACTCGGGAGCCTGGACCGGCTATGCCAGGCTGGACTTCACGATCCAAGGTCCAGGGGACGTCTGGGGTCTGAGATGGAAGTACCACTGCGCAGGGAAGCGGCTACGCCAACAAGGCTCCCTACCCGAATCTGGGGTGGGATTCCCAGCTGCCCCCGACCTGATTCGAGGACCCTACACGAGCACAGTCACGGGGCGGCTGTGCCGAGTCCGCCTCGAGCCCACGTACGACCCGGACCACTGTGCAGGCTCCGACACTACGAGCACGTAACAGGGACATTTCCCACAACTGATGACTGGGATCTCCCCGCAGCCAGCGTACTGGCGGACTCTCTACCGTTCTCATGGATCAGGTGGGGTTGGGCCCTTAGACGTCTGCATGGATAGGAGGCGGCCGTTGGTGACGCGGACGGCCGACGTTCACCGCCCCCGCTGCGAATTCACGATCTGGCATCACCGCTGTCAGATCGTTTCAGGCGCGCGCCCGTCGCGAGCGCACGAATAGCACCGGTACCGCGTGGTTCTCTGGAGGGAGGTAGGCATGGGACCCCTCGCCGCAATAGCGGGCATTCTGGCCCTCTTCGTCATCCTGGCAGTCTTCATTGCGCACGTGGATGGGCTCACCTTCATGGCGCCCAAGTCCACGCGGGCCATCCGGGCGTCCGCGGGGATCTTCTGCACGGACGACTGCCGCGCCAACGGGTGCTGCCCGATGACCGGAACGGCCCAGCGAGCCAAGAACTGTCCGTTGTGGAGGTACAGGCCCAGCGAGCCAAGAACTGTCCGTTGTGGAGGTACATTGGCGCGGACGTTCCGACCGTCGTGCGTGGTAGCCCGTTCGAGAGTCTGCACGCCTGAGGGAGCACATATCCCGGCAGTTCGTTCAGGCCTTCTTGTCCTGACCCGGATCCGCTCGTTTCTCCTTGTCTGACGCGGGTTCCGGGCACTTCGAGTTCGTCACGCCGAACCTCCTGCGAGGAGAACGGAGCCAGGCCGAGCAACAGTATCGGCAGGCCGCGGGGGGAGTCCGAAAAAGGCTGCGGCCCGAGGAGTCCACCGCCTCGAGGCCCGGCTGGTCCCGGGACCAGCCCGCACGAGATACAGTCTCCGGTACGTAGCGGTTCAATCCACGCGCCGCTCCACTTCGAGGCAGTAGTTCGCCCAACGTGTCCGGACGTGTCCAAGACGGCCTCGGGCGCCCGTGGAAGGCTTCCGCGGACGCCCGAAGTCGTTGTGCCTACTGCAATACCGGGGGCGGGACTCGAACCCGCACGGGGGATCACCCCAGAGGTTTTTGAGACCTCCGCGTCTACCATTCCGCCACCCCGGCCGGTTGACCAAGAATAGCCTCCCTGCGTCCTCAACCCAACCCGTCACGAAGTGGCCAGCGAGGGTAAAATGTGGCAAGGCTGCGTTACCTGGCTCGCCAAGACGTAACGTGTTGCTGAACATGCATTTGGCCCGCCATGGAGGCCGTTTGCGGGTTGTAGAGACGCAACGACCCCACCAGTACGCATTCCGTAAATCCTTTATTCCCACCACTTAACGGCCGCAAATAAACGTATGTTCCGAGCACGAATCTTGCGTTTCAGTCGCTCGCTCGCTTGACAACGACATCTCCCCGGCGTTGCCCGCTCCGGGGTGAACAGCAACCTCACACCACGGAGGCATTCGAATGACCTTCCAGCGTCTAGGCGCCCTCATGGGTGTCGCACTCCTTTCCGCAGCGGTTGTCGCCTGCGGCGAGGACACCACCACCACCCCTGCCATGGACGTGACGCCCGAGTTCACGCACGGGAATGGTTTCCCGGACGGCTCGCACGACTGGAACCTGCACATCATTGGCGTGCCGGAAGACAAGTCCGCCAGCATGGACAACAACAACGGTCGTCGGATCTTCGTCCAGCTGTACTCGGACAACGAAGTCACGAACCCGGGCGGCAAGAACAACCACCTAGCCAAGGGCGGCGGCAACGATCAGAACCACATCTACCTGTGCAACACGAGCAACGACGAGGGCGACTCCACGGATCCGCGGTGCGCCGCGTACGGCAACACCAATGACTGGGGTGTCATCGACGCCAACGCGACGGACGGTGACGGCGCGCTGCTCGGCGTGCCGGATCCCTGTGCCGGGAACGACAGCACGGACGGCTGCGATCCGACGTGGATCGTCTACGCCCGTGCACTGGCTGGTGGCAACGCCACGATCACGACCTGCGCCACCGAGGACTACGAGTACGACGGCCTCAAGGACACCTGGTGCGGCGACAACGGGATCACGCTCTCCCCGAACAAGGGCCGTAAGGCACAGGAAGTCACCGACAACCTGCTCTACATGACCATCACGGTCGACGACCTGGTCGATCCGGAGCTGGCGGCGTGCATCGACCGCGGCGCGGACGCCACGGATGGCCTGCCAGACTCGTACGACGTGTACCTCTTCGACCGCTGCTTCGAGGACTACTTCTGGAACTATGACAACAACGGTCTGAAGAACCTGGAGCTGCGGTTCTACTGGACCTGAGCAGCGCCTTTGAACGAGCTGCGACCGCACGAGTCGCGATTTCACTCGGTGGTCTGAAGTCCGAAGCACACCTACGGCGCTAGAAGGGGGCCGGGGAGGCAGTTGCCCCGGCCCTTCTTCTTGTGTCCGTTCCTACCCCGCAAGCACCCTTCTTCTTATTGTACGGGGCTTTTCCGGCGACGCCCTGCCCGTCGCCCGAATGGTCGCTCGCAAACCGATCACGAAACCCTGCGCGCTGGTGCTCCTGGAACACCGACCTGGCTCCGGCGAGCCCACGAGGAAGACTACCAGTGGCCGCACAACTCACAGACCTCTTCGGCGCCCTGACCACCGTGGACCTCGCGGAAGGGTCCACCTCGTACTACCGCCTGGCCAAGCTCCAGGAAGACGGTATCGCCGATCTGGACCGCCTGCCCTTCTCCATCCGCGTCCTTCTGGAGAACGCCCTCCGCCACGCGGGCAAGGGCTACGTGGACGAGAGTCACGTGAAGGCGGTGGCCGATTGGAGTCCCGCCAACTCGGGCGCCGACGTGCCGTTCATGCCGACCCGGGTGGTGCTCCAGGACTTCACGGGCGTGCCGGCCGTGGTCGACCTGGCGGCCATGCGCAACGGGATCAGGGACCTGGGCGGAGATCCCCAGCGCATCAACCCGGTGGTGCCGGCGGACCTGGTCATCGACCACTCCGTGCAGGTGGACTACTTCGGGACCGCCTACGCGTTCGAGAAGAACGTGGCCAAGGAGATGGAGCGGAACCGCGAGCGGTACGCGTTCCTCCGGTGGGCTCAGGAGGCGTTCGAGAACTTCCGTGTCGTCCCCCCCGGGACCGGCATCGTGCACCAGGTCAACCTGGAGTACCTGGCCAGCGTCGTGCACCGCCGCGACGAGGGTGGAACATGGCTGGCCTTCCCCGACACGCTGGTGGGCACGGACTCGCACACCACCATGATCAACGGCCTGGGCGTCGTGGGCTGGGGCGTGGGCGGCATCGAGGCCGAGGCCGTGCTCTTGGGCCAGCCCTACTACATGCTGCTGCCCGAAGTGGTGGGCGTGAAGTTCTCAGGCCAGCTGCCTGAGGGTTCCACGGCCACGGACCTGGTGCTCCGGGTCACCGAGATGCTGCGCGCCCACGGGGTGGTGGGCCGCTTCGTCGAGTACTACGGGTCCGGCCTGTCCAGCCTGTCCCTGCCGGACAAGGCCACCCTGGCCAACATGTCCCCCGAGTACGGCGCGACGATCGGCTTCTTCCCCGTGGACGACGGCGCCCTGGCCTACCTGCGGGGATCGGGCCGGGACGACGCCGTCGTAGACCGGGTCGAGCGGATCTGCAAGGAGCAGGGACTGTTCCGGACTGATGAGACGCCCGACCCCGAGTACACGTCGGCCCTCGAGCTGGACCTGTCCACCATCGAGCCCAGCGTAGCCGGCCCGAAGCGGCCGCAGGACCGCATCTCTCTCGCGAACGTGAAGTCGCAGTTCCGCCAGGACCTGCCTGCCCTGGTCCCGGTGGGCTTCGAGCTGCCGTCGGCCGAGGAGGACGGGGAGTTCCCCCGTGAGGACCGGACAGCCGAGAGCTGGGCCGGAGAGGGCGGCCACGAGGAGGGCGGCACCGCGTTGGCGGCCAAGTCCCACCGGCGTACCGTCCCCATCGACTTCAACGGGCAGGACGTCACGCTGTGCGACGGCAGCATCGTAGTAGCAGCCATCACGAGCTGCACCAACACTTCGAATCCGTCCGTCATGGTGGGGGCCGGTCTGGTGGCCAAGAAGGCCGTCGAGCTGGGCCTCAATGTCGCGCCATGGGTCAAGACCAGCATGGCGCCCGGCTCGAAGGTGGTGACGGACTACCTTAAGGCGTCGGGCCTGCTCACCTACCTGGAGGCTCTCCGCTTCCAGGTCGTGGGCTACGGCTGCACGACGTGCATCGGCAACAGCGGTCCCCTGCCCGGCCCCATCCAGGAGGCTGTGCAGGACCACGGGCTCGTCGTCGCGGCGATCCTGTCGGGCAACCGGAACTTCGAGGCGCGCATCCACCCGCTGGTCCGGGCCAACTACCTGGCCTCGCCCATGCTGGTCGTTGCCTTCGCCCTGGCCGGGCGCATAGACATCGACCTGTACAACGAGCCGTTGGGCCAGGACGCCAACGGCGTGCCGGTCTTCCTGGCGGACCTCTGGCCCAGTCCCGACGAGATCAGGGACACCGTCACCCGAGCCCTGAAGCCCGAGATGTTCCGGGAGCGGTACGGCGAGGTCTTCGACGGTGACGAGCACTGGCAGGCCCTGCCGCTCCCCGAGGACAGCAGCCTGTACGACTGGGACCCGGACTCCACCTACATCCAGAACCCGCCTTTCTTCCAGGGGATGGGCCTCGACGTGCCCGAGCCCGGGGACATCAGCGGGGCCCGTGTGCTGGCGCTGCTGGGGCAGACGGTCACCACGGACCACATCTCCCCCGCTGGGGCCATCCCCAAGGCGGAGCCCGCAGGCCAGTACCTGCAGG
>JBDHHQ010000205.1:0-7611 GCA_039589315.1 Gemmatimonadota bacterium | reverse complement strand
CCGTCGTGGGTCACGTAGATGTGGGGCCGCATGTCGTCGAGCCGGAGCGTGCTGATGGCGGCGTACGCCGTCAGGGTGTCCGTGTGGGACGCGTCCATGACGCTGATCTTGCTCCAGGCTCTGCCGCGGATCTGCTCGGGGGTGACGTCGGTCCAGGTGTGGCCACCGTCCCGAGTCACGTGGATCAGGCCGTCGTCGGTGCCCACCCAGATCCAGCGGCCTACCACGTACGACGGCGCCACCGTGTAGATGACGCCCCGGTGATGAGCTCTGGCCTCCGGCTGGTCCGAGTACGTGCCGATGTTCGGCGGCACCAGCGAATCGGTACGGGTCAGGTCGGGCGAGATCTGGTCCCAGTGCTTGCCGCCATCCCGGGTCTTCCAGAGCACGTTGGACGCGTAGTACAAGGTGCGGGGGTCCGTGGGGCTGAACAGGACCGGCTGCGTGCGCACCACGAAGTAGTCGTCCCTCCGCAGCGGGCGCGGCCCGACGTTCTGGCGGTCACCCGTGCGGCGGTCGAAGCGGCTCACCCGGCCCCCGTAGTAGATGTTCGGGTCCAACGGGTCCGGGGCCACGTAGCCGTACTCCTCCACACCCACAGGGGCGAAGTCGGCGAACGTGATCTGGCCGCTGTGGCCCCGGCTCGGCACGCAGGCGCTGCCACTCTCCTGCTGCCCGCCGCACACCCGGTACGGGAACGCGAAGTCCGTGCTCACGTGATAGAACTGGGCCGTGGGCTGGTTGTACCAGGAGCTCCAGCTCTCGCCGCCGTTCACCGTGATGACCGTGCCCTGGTCCGCCGCCATGGCGATCACGCGAGGGTTCGTGGGGTCGATCCAGATCCGCTGGTAGTCGTCGCCGCCCGGCGCGCCGCGGAACGCCTCGAACGTCCCGCCTGCGTCGGTGGACTTCCACGCCACCACGTTGGCCACGTAGACGACGTCCGGATCGGTGGGATCGACCTTCACCTCGTTGAAGTCACCGTCCCGACCCCAGATGCGGGGATCGGTCTGGACCCGGCGCCAGCTCTCACCGGCGTCGTCCGACCGGTACATGCCACCCCTGTCTCGGGGCGACCCCACGATGGCGTACATGCGGCTGGGGAGACTCGGGGCGATGCCGATGCCGATCCGGCCCAGGCCCTCCTCGCCCGCGGGGAGCCCACTCCCGATCTGCCGCCAGGTATCACCCCCGTCGGTTGACTTGAACAGCCCGCTGCCCGGTCCGCGGAAGACCGCGTTCTCCCAAGGGCCCTGGCGCTGCTCCCAGAGCACGGCGTAGACGATCTGCGCGTCCGTAGGCTCGAAAGCGACTTCCGCCGCGCCGATGTCCGGTCCCCGGTAAAGGACCTTCGCGAAGGACTGCCCTCCGTCGGTGGACCGGAACACGCCCCGTTCCTCGTTGGCGCCGTAGGGGTGGCCGAGGACTGCGACGAAGAGCCGGTTCGGGTCCAGGGGGTCCACGATGATCTGGGGGATCTGCTGCCCGTCCCGAAGCCCCAGGCGGGTCCAAGTGGCTCCGGCGTCGCGTGAGCGGTAGATGCCGTCGCCAACCGTGAGGTCGGGTCGCTGCATCCCTTCGCCGCTCCCCACGTAGATGATGTCCGGGTTCGACGCCGACACGGCCACCGCACCCACGGAACCGGTGGGCTGATCGTCGAAGATCGGTGTCCAGGTGCGGCCGTAGTCGGTGGACCTCCAGAGGCCGCCGTTCACGTACCCCGTATAGAAGAGGCCCGGCTGGCTGGTGACCCCCACCACGGCCTTGGTCCGGCCCCCTCGGTGAGGCCCGATCATGCGCCACCGCATGTCCTGGTACAGAGCGGGATCCACATGTTGGGGTTGCTGAGCGAGGAGCTGTGTGGCCGGCGGGCCGACGACAGCGGACGTGATGGTCAAGGCGACCAGGTGGGGGATTCGGCGAATTCTCATGAGGGCTTCCGGTCAGGATGCGGTGGCGCGGTGGTCCGGCATGGCGGGAAGATCGATGGGCATTGACCGTGGCGGCAAGCGAGTTCCGGCGCCCGCCCGCGCCACGAGACGGCCAGGCCTGGCGAACCCGGACCCGGTACGCGAGTCTGAGCAGCCACGGCACCCCCCCGGTCTGAGAGCGGGAGAAGGCTCGACGCATCCCTCGGAGCGAAGTGACGATATCGGACATCGACCGAAACGAAGATGACCGGGCACCGACCGAAACGAAGATGACCGAGCACCCGACGTTGACCGAAGCCCTCCAGCACTTCGCTCCGAGAGCCCGGGACGTTCTCGCAGGCCTCGCTGCACGCGGAGGCGTGCTGGAGCCGCCGGATGCCCGGGCCGTGGGCGACTTCCAGGGCCTCGCCCTCCCGGAGCTCATGGTCTCCCTGCTGCCCGTGGCCGCGGCCTTCGCCCGTCCTCGAATCTCCGACTACCGGGTCGGTGCCGTGGCCTCGACGGCGCCGATCGAAGACGGATGGGGGCGAATCTACCTGGGTGGAAATGTCGAGTTCAGGGGCGAGGCGCTGGGGCTGACCATCCACGCCGAGCAGGCGGTCACGCTCAACGCCCGGTTCGGTGGAGAGTCGGCCATTTCCGCGGTGGCCGTGTCGTCGCGTCCCTGCGGACACTGCCGCCAATTCTTGAGCGAGATCGCGGTACCGCCCGACGTCTTCACGGTATCGCGGGACGGGACCGGCGTGGCCCGACATTCGATGGAGCAACTGCTGCCGTTCGCCTTCGGGCCCGTCCATCTCGGTGTCGAGGCGGGCCTACTGGACCAGAGGCGGACGACTATCGTGTTGGAGAGCGATGACCAGGACTCCCCCGTTGTCCAGCAGGCGCTTCGTGCGGCGCGATCCAGCTACGCCCCCTACACCGACTCCTACGCGGGATGCGCCCTCCGTACGGAGCAGGGGACCGTCCACGCCGGCGGCTACGTCGAGATCGCGGCGTTCAACCCCAGCGTCCTGGCGGTCCAGAGCGCCCTTCTCCACCTGCACCTGAGAGGCCCGGGACTGGACGTCGCCGAGATCTCCGACGTGGCGCTGGTCGAGGTAGATGGACCGACGACTCAGTTGGCCGCCACCCAGCGACTCCTGGACGTGGTAGCTCCCGAGGCGACGTTCTCGTATCACCGTGGCCGGGTCACCTGAGCGGACCCGGTCGACCGGCCAGCTGGGCCCATTTGATGGGATCAGGGCTGCGCCTTCCCTCCAACGGAGTACGGGCGCCCGAATGTCCGAAGAGGGACCTCGGGGGACTCGCGACCTACCCCTTACCCCAGCGGGATCTTGCTGGCGTTCTCCTCGAGCCACGCCGAGAAGGACTTGAGCCCGGGGTTCAAGGCACGAGAGAACTCAACGCTCCGTGCCCCGCGGTACTGGTCCTCGAAGTCGCGTTTGAACTGGAACATGTTGCCCACGTCATCGGCACCGGGGAAATCGAAGGACCGAAAGACGTCCGCAGGCACCTCGTTGTACACGATCTCCTCGCCCAACGCTCGACCGAGCCCGGCGGCGATTTCAGCACCGGACAGATGCTCTCCTGCCACGCCTACGGTCTTGCCGACCAACTCGGACCCGCGCTTGAAGATCCCGTATGCGCAGCGTCCGATGTCCTCGGCGGCGATGCTCGGCATGTGGGAGTTTCCCAGCGGATACGTGACCGCCAGCTTCCCGTCCGGCCCCCGCTGGGGCCCCCACCCGAAGTGGATGAAGTTCTCCCAGTAACCGCTCGTGTACAGGAACGTGGTGGGCACACCCGCGTCCGTGAAGAAGTGGTTCGCCGCCGCCTTCGCGTCGAAGTGGGGAACCTTGTAGTCATCCATGAGCGTCGGCATCTGATCGCTGTCGAGCGGTACGAAGTGCCGGGTGTCCTCGAACGTCGACCAGATCACGTGCTGTAGGCCCGCCGCTGCCGCGGCTGCCGCCAGGTTGCCGCCCTGCGCGGTCTCCTTCTCGGGTGAGAAGTGCTCCCAGTAGTTGGTCACGCAGAAAGCGCCGTAGGCCCCCCTGAACGCCGCCTCGAGGCTGCCTCGGTCGTCGAGATCCGCCTGGACCACCTCCGCGCCCATGGCGGCGAGCGCCTGAGCCTTGTCGGACGTCCGGTTCCTGGTGATGGCCCGAACCGTGAACGGTCCGTCGGCATGTCGCCCCCAACACCGCGATGATCTTCTTGTCCGACATGCCGTGTCTCCCCAAGACAAATGTTCAATTTAATATCATTGTTAAAACAAATAATAGGCCGACGTCGTTTCCGCAAGCGGGAAGCGTGAATGGACTCCCAGTGGGAATCCCCCATGGTCCTTGCGCATGACGTTGGGCTCACCGATTCCGACGAGCGAAGATACCCTGCCATTTCAGGCCGGGCTCGAACTGGAGCTGTCAAGCGCAGGATCGCCCGGCGAGGATCCATGGCGGTCGGCGTCTTGCTTCTGCTCGTGCCTGAGATGCGACGGGAGCGGAGAGACGGGGCAGCCTCCGAGTGAGGCCGGCGTCGGCGACGGACCGCGCAGGGTCCAGGCGGTCCTCGAGAACGACCTGATGGCGGAGCCGTCCCTGGATCGTCCGGGCGTCGGTGACGTTGGTGGGCCAATCAGGCGTCACGCCAAGAGCAGCCGTGGGTCAGCCTTCCCGCCGCTCCTCGACGAATCGATACGAGGCGTGGGTCTCGTAGTCGAGGCCGTGCTTCTGCTTCAGCTCTTCGATGAGGCGAAGCGTCTCGGGCGTGTGAGGACTGGCGATGCCGCCGCCCGGGATCACCTCGAAGGTGTGCAAGAGCGTCTCCTCGAGCATTTCCGGTAGCGACATGTCCTTGTGATCCGCCAGATCGCGGACCACCGCCAGGAGCCTCTTCTCCAGGCGGACCGAGACCCCCTCCCGCTCGATGGGCAGCTTGGGTTCCCGGGCGATCGCGGGCGATGCGAATGTGAGGCCGTTCCCCACCAGGTCGCGCACCGCCATCTCTCGCATGCCCCAGGGCTGGTCCTGGGGCGGATGGACGATGTCGGCGCCGCGCTCCCGAAGGGCGTCGCGGAGGGCGTCCACGTCGCTCACGACGAAGTAGAGCCACCCACCGCCCGGGTTGGGCGGCTTGGCGGACAGATGGATCTCCACGGTCCCGAACCGGATGCCCGCGTGGGCCGTGGGCTCACCGTAGCGCCACAACTCCTCGAAGCCCAGCACGTCTCTGTAGTGATCGATGCCGGCGTCCACGTCTCCCACGGCCAGCGTGGGCAGCACCTCGTCACACCGGACGTTCGGGATCGGTCCCCCTGTCGTCATGCGGCCACTCCCCCCCTGCTCATGGGCTGGCGAGCGGTGCGTCGGTGGTGGTCCGGCCCCTTCGCCCGCTGAGCGCGAACGGCTACGTCCATCAGTCGCTGAACAGGTTGAAGCTCCCCACCGAGTGGAGGTCGGTCGCCACCGGTGGCTCCTCGCATCGGTCCTTCAGCTCGGACTGGAACTCCCGGAAGGCCTGGGTCTCGGCCAAGGGATTGCTGCCGTCCGCGGTGCTGATCTCGGCCACGTGCACGAAGGTCACCCCGTCGTCCAGCCGAAACGAGGCGTATCGCAGCCCGTCGGGGCGACTCCTCTTCAGCTCCTCGAAGACCTTCTCGATGTAACCCGCGTTCTCCTCCGCTCGATCCGCCTTCGTACGGTACCTGACCATCACCTGTCTCATTATGCTCCTCCTTCCGCCATGGTGGCTCAGACTGAGGCCGAGGTCAGTCCCGTCGTGGTCGGCTGCTGCTGGAGAGACGGAGCCCGGGAGAGCCGGCTCTGGCGCCTATCCTCCGTCCCCGACCCTCGCCTTTACCTCTTCCAGGAAGTTCTTGACCAGGATCAACCGTGGGTCTGCGTCGGCATCTCCAGCAGTCGCGTTCCTGAGCATCAGGAAGCGTCCGTCAGCCGACACGTCGTACTGCGTGGTTCGATCACCGACCAGCATCCCAGGAGACAGCTCGAAGAGCATCGTCCGATCGAGAACACGCAGTTCTCCTGCGGAAACGGAGATCGTCGCGGCCATCATCTCCCGGTCGCTGCTCAAGTAGAACAGCTCCGATCCGTCTCGAGCCCAGCGCGGCGCCAGTCCACCGGCCGTCGAGATCTGAATGCGAGCCCGTGCGACGTCCGGATACGGTCTGACGTAGACCTCGTCCCGTCCCGACTCGTTCGACTGGTAGGCGAGCCATTCACCGTCCGGCGAGATCTTGGGCGCGCTCTCATCGAACTCGGTCGTCAGAATCCCCACGGGCTCGCCGTCGCCTGCCAGGTCCACGAAGTAGACGTCGCGACCGCCCGACACACCGCTCACGCCCTGGGACCGCATGACCGCGGAGGCGCCGTCGGGGCTCATGTTCGCCTCGACGATGGACACCGGATGATCGTACGCCAGCTCCGCGGGGCGCGACCCGTCGGCCACCTGCGTGAAAAGGTTGAAGTCGGTCGGAACGCTGTCCCCTTCGATCGGCCGGGTAGACAGGAACGTCACGGTTCGTGAGTCCGGCATCCAGTTCGGGTCCCAGTCGTCTCCCTCCCAAAACGTCAGGCGCGTGAAGGGCCCGTCAGGCAGCTCCTTGATCCAGATATCCAGGCCGGCGTCGGTGGCGACGCGAATGGCGATCTTGGATCCGTCGGGCGAGAGTGCCCAGCCCCGGTTTCCGCCACCGGCAGCGAAGGTCCAAGCGGGATCGATGACCGAGGCGCTCCCGCTCCGATCCACCCACACCAGCTCGGTCCCGACGTTGCCGACACCCTCCCAGTAGGCCAGCGTGCCCTGTGCGTTGATCGTGAAGCGCGGACTCCCGTTTCCGGTTACGAACAGGCCGTCGACCAACGGCACGGCGGCCCCGGTCAGGCGCATCGGCTCCTCCTCGTACGGCGCGACCAGCAGCTCGCCGCCAAAGGTCGCGAAGACCAGGTGCTCCGTAACGGTAGGGTGTGCGTTGATGCCCTCGGTGAGGACGGCCCGGTCGCCCGTCTCGAGGTCGACGCCCTCGGTGACCGTCGGGTTGCCGTAGATCGTGAAGACGCCGCTCTTGCCGCTGGGCGTCACGCGAAACCAGGCCAGGTTGCCTTCCCCCTCGGCGTCGACGACCAGCTCCGGCGCCCCGCCGGTAGCGGGCACCCGCATCACCTGGTTGTTGGCCCGCGTGTAGTAAACGTACTCGCCGTTCGGCCCCCACGACGGGCAGCAGAACATCGAGTCCGCGATGGAGCGCGGAACACCTCCCACCAACGGCACGACGCGCAGCTCTCCGCCTACGTCGAACGCGACCTCGGTCCCGTCCGGGGAGACCTCGGGATCCGTGCCACCGGCGGAATTGGGGATCGGAGCGGGCTGCAAGTCGTCGTAACGCCTGTACCACAGTTGAGCGCCGGCACCCTCGTCCCTCTGGCCGCCGAACACCATTCCCGTCCTCTCGGGGCCGAGCTCGATCCAGGCCAGCGGGATCTGCTCCGGCGAAACGGTACCGAAGCTGTACCGCTCGATCGGGGCGGTGGCTTCTGGCCCGGACGTCGCCCATCCCACCACCGCGATCAGGCCCAGCGCGGCGACTGCAGCCACCGCCGAGGTCGTGCGCGTCCAGCCCCTGGCGGGTCCCTCGGCTCCGACGGTCGCACCGTATCGG
>JBDHHQ010000204.1:0-4321 GCA_039589315.1 Gemmatimonadota bacterium | reverse complement strand
GGCATCACCATGGTCCGGGCCATCCGGGCCTACGGCGAGCGCACGGGGGTGAGGGTGGGCCTCAAGCCGGCCGGCGGCATCCGCACCGCCAAAGACGCGCTCATCTGGCTGATCCTCATGAAGGAGGAGCTGGGCCGGCCGTGGATGGAGGCGGCCCTGTTCAGATTCGGGGCCAGCTCACTTCTGGGAGACATCGAGCGGCAGCTCGAGCACCAGCTCACCGGGCGCTACTCCGCCGCCCACCGCCACCCGATGGCATGAGCCGAATCGCCGAGATCTACGAGACCCTGGAGTACGGTCCCGCTCCCGAGAGCGCGGATCACGCCGACGCCTGGCTGGACGGGCACGAACGGCGCTTCGGCGTATTCCTCGGCGGCGCCTGGGAATACGGCTCTTCGGGCGAGACGTTCGAGACGGTGAGCCCGTCGAGCGGGCATCATCTGGCCACGGTGACGCAGGGCAGCGCGGAGGACGTGGACCGGGCGGTGAGGGCCGCTCGGGCGGCGTTCCCCGAATGGCGGGCGTTGGACGGCCACGCCCGGGCCCGCCACCTGTACGCGGTGGCCCGGCGGCTACAGAAGCACGCGCGCCTGTTCGCCGTGCTCGAGAGCATGGACAACGGGAAGCCGATCCGCGAGTCCCGGGACCTGGACATTCCGCTGGTGGCCCGCCACTTCTACCACCACGCCGGTTGGTCCCAGCTGATGGCCGAGGAGCTCCCCGGCTACGCTCCGGTGGGTGTCGTGGGGCAGATCATCCCGTGGAACTTCCCCCTCCTCATGCTCGCGTGGAAGATCGCGCCCGCGCTGGCCATGGGGAACACGGTCGTCCTCAAGCCGGCCGAGCTCACCCCCCTCACCGCCCTGCTCTTCGCGGAGCTGTGCGACGACGCGGGCCTCCCGCCCGGCGTGGTCAATATCGTGACTGGCGACGGGAGCACCGGGGCCGCGCTGGTCGCCCACCCCGACGTGGACAAGATCGCGTTCACGGGCTCCACCGAGGTGGGGCGGATAATCCGGGCCGCAACGGCCGGCACCGGGAAGCGGCTCTCGCTCGAGCTGGGCGGCAAGTCGCCGTTCGTCGTCTACGAGGACGCCGATCTGGACAGCGTCGTGGAGGGCGTCGTCGACGCCATCTGGTTCAACCAGGGCCAGGTGTGCTGCGCCGGATCCCGCATCCTCGTGCAGGAGGGAGTCGCCGGCGAGCTCGAGCGGAAGCTCCGAGCCCGGATGGAGACGCTCCGGATGGGCGATCCGCTGGACAAGGGCGTGGACATGGGGGCCATCGTGGCTCCGGTCCAACTCGAGAAGATCCGCTCGCTGGTGGCGCAGGGTCAGGAAGAAGGCGCCCGGATCTGGCAGCCCTCCTGGAGCGCCCCCGAGGAGGGCTGGTTCTATCCGCCCACGCTGTGCACCGACGTCTCTCCGTCGTCGACCATCGCGCAGGTCGAGATTTTCGGGCCCGTGGTCGTGATGATGACCTTTCGCACGCCTGCTGAAGCGGTGGCGCTGGCCAACGACACCCGCTATGGCCTGGCCGCGAGCGTGTGGACCGAAAGCGTCAACCTGGCCCTGGACGTGGCGCCCCGCATCAAGGCCGGGACCGTCTGGGTCAACTGCACCAACCTCTTCGACGCTGCCGCCGGCTTCGGCGGTTACCGCGAAAGCGGGTACGGCCGCGAGGGCGGCCGGGAGGGTCTCTTCGAGTACGTGAAGCCCGCCTGGCAGGAGGGACGGCGGGGAGGCGCGCCCGACGCCGACGGGAGCGCCCGGGGGGGTGCCCCGGTGGACGCGGTGGACGGCCACGGCCCCACCGGCTCCTCGGCCGCATCGGATGGGCAGGACGAGAGCCCGTCGACGGAGGCGAGGGCGCCAGCAGAGCGAACCGCCGGCCCGTCGCTCCCGGGCATCGACCGAACGGCCAAGCTCTACATCGGAGGACGCCAGGTCCGCCCCGACGCGGACTACAGCATCCCGGTTCGGGCCCATGACGGCACCGTGATGACCGAGGTGCCCCGGGGGAACCGGAAGGACGTCCGCAACGCCGTCGAGGCGGCCCACGAGGCGGCCCGGGGCTGGGTGCCACGAACGGCCCACAACCGGGCGCAGATCCTGTACTACCTGGCCGAGAACCTGTCGGCCCGGGCCACCGAGCTCGCCGATCGGCTGACGACGCTGAGCGGTGAGGCCTCCCGGGCGACCGAGGAGGTGGATGCGGCGGTGCGGCGTCTCTTCACCTACGCCGCGTGGGCCGACAAGTGGGACGGCCGGGTCCACCACACGCCCTTCCGCAACGTCACTCTGGCCATGCCCGAGCCCATCGGCGTGCTGGCCGTCGTTTGCCCCGACGAAGTCCCCCTTCTCGGGTTCATCTCCACCGTGGCGCCCGCCGTGGCCATGGGGAACGCGGTGGTGGCCGTGCCCTCGCGGCAGGGACCGGTCCTCGCCACCGACTTCTACCAGGTGCTCGAGACTTCGGACGTGCCGGCGGGCGTCGTGAACATCGTCACGGGTTCGGACGAGGAGCTTCGTCCGGTGCTGGCGAGTCACGACGACGTGGACGGCATGTGGTACTTCGGGTCCGCGGAGGGCGCTGCCGACGTGGAGCGCCTGTCCACCGGAAACATGAAGCGCACGTGGGTCGACCACGGGCTCGAAAGGGACTGGTTCTCGGCCGAGCAAGGCCAGGGCGAGGACTTCCTCTGGGAGGCCACCCAGATCAAGAACATCTGGATCCCGTACGGAGAGTAGGTAGGGGCCCGGCAACGCGTGGGCAAGATCGACCACCTGGACCAACGGTGCGGATCGGTCGGGTGAAGATGAAGCGCCGTCCAGGGCCGACGAGGCGCGGCGGTCTCCCAGCCAGGCTTCGGGCCGGGCGCCTAGCGGGTCAACTGAGAGCGGCCGAGCACCGTCTCGACCGTGAGCCCGATCTGGTCGCCAGGGGCGGCGCTGATCGGCAGCGTGGTGAAGTTGTCGCCAGCCAGGAGATCGATCTGGATTCGCAGGTCCCGAGGACTCTGCCACTGGATGCGGAATCGGCCCGAGGATTTCCCACCTACGGTCCCGAGCCGAGTCCTTCCGCCCTCGTGGAGGGCCAGCAGCGTCGCGTCGGCGAAGTTCAGGTTGTTGACGAAGATCTCGATCTCGCCGCCCCGCGGCTCGAACGCACCTGGGCGGAAGGGGTTGTCCTCGTCGGCAACCGATCCGCTGGAGCAGGCCATGAGAAGGGTGATTGCCAGGGCCAGGGCGGATCGCATTTCATTCTCATCCCGAGGGTGCCGGCGGCGCGGGCCGACCAGAGGCGGATGGCGCGCTCCGAGGCGAGCGGCGGAGTGTGGTTCTAGTCTGCCTGAGACCGGGACACGCCGCAAGACGAGCGTAGCTCAGCCTACGGCCAGGGGGGAGGAAGCGGGCCGCTCCCTCCCCCCTGGGGTGCCTGACGCCGATGGCCCGGCGGCGCGTCAGTCGTCGCTCACCAGCGGATCGGAGTTGATGGGAGGCAGGTCCTCGGAGCGGAGCAGCTCGTTGAGCCGCGCCAGGTCCGTCTGAATGATGACGTCCATCTTGTCCAGCTCCTCCTGGAGCAGCGTGGACAGGTACCGGTAGACCTCCCGGGAGCTCTCCGTGGGCTCGGCCTCGGCAGCCTCCATCAGCCCCATGAGGGACGCGAGCTTGTTGTTGAGCTGGACCGGGTAGTTGAGGGGATCCTGACGAGCCTCGTTGCGGACCTGGTAGATCTGCTCTTCGACGTCGCTGAGCTTGACCTTCACCTCGCCGCCGACCTGGTGGATCTCCTGCGTCTCGGTGCGCTCCAGGCGGTCGTCGACCTGGCCTTTGATGTCGCGGATGTTGACGACCGCATCGTTGGCCACCGAGACCCGATTCCGCACGTTCATGGCGAAGTCGAACCGCTCCTGCAGCTGGGCGACCGTCACTTCCTCCTCCAGCCGCGGGTCCATCCTGACGTCCACGTGCTGGGTCTGGGTCTCCCCGTGGGCGGTGAGTCGGACGTGATAGGTCCCCGGCACCGCCCGGGGGCCGATGTTGCCTGCGGCCCAGAAGATCATGCCGTCGAACTCGGTGAAGCCCGGGTACCGCATGTTCCAGGTGAATTTGTGGGAGCCCGCCTCTACGGCCGGCTTGGTGTCCCCGCCCCCGCCGAAGAAGCCGGTGAAGTCGTCGGCTTCCTCCTCCTCGTCCTCGTCCTCGGCCGTGCCGGTGTAACTGGCGACCACGTCGCCGTCGGCTTCGAGGAACTCGATCGTGACTTCCTCGGCGTCCTCGGCAAGGTAGTAGTAGACCGTCATACCCTGATCGAT
>JBDHHQ010000203.1:0-4328 GCA_039589315.1 Gemmatimonadota bacterium | reverse complement strand
GGGCTCGGCGCGCAGCGCTGGTGCTCAGCGCGTTCGCCTGCCTGCTTTGGACGGGCCTCGTCCTGAGTGCCCGGCGTGAAGGGCGCGCGTAGGGATAGGTTGGATTCCCACCGCCTTCGGTGTGCCGTACGTTGGCGAGAACGAGGCCCTGTTTCCCCACCCTCACGGGAGGCACCCATGTCCGAAGTCACGAGAGGCGAGTTCCTGGGCATCGGAGCGGCGCTGGCCGGTGGATTCGCCATCGGCTGCGCACCCGGCGGTGGACCCGACGACGGCGCACACGCGGCGGACAGCCCCGACCTGGTCGTCGTGAACGGCCGAGTGCTCACCGTGGACGACGGGCAGCCCACCGCCGAGGCGTTCGCGGTGAAGGACGGACGGTTCGTGGCGGTGGGCTCCAGCGCGGACATCCGGAACCTCGTAGCCGCTGACACCGAGGTCGTCGACGCCGGCGGCATGACCGTCACGCCCGGCTTCATCGACGCCCACTCCCATCCGGCCGGCGCCGGGGTGAACGAGCTGGTCCACGTCAACGTGGACCTCAGGAGCGTGGCGGCCATACAGGAAGCGCTGGCCGCCCGGGCGCGGGAAACGCCCGCGGGTGAATGGGTCGTCGGCTTCAAGTACGATGACACCAAGCTCGCCGAGGGACGGCCCGTGAACCGACGCGATCTGGACGAGGTAAGCACCCGGCATCCCATGGTCGTCCGCCACCGGGGAGGTCACACGGCCGTGTACAACAGCCTGGCCTTCGAGCTGGCGGGCGTGACGGTGGACACACCCGATCCCGCCGGTGGCGCCTTCTACCGCGAGGGCGGAGAGCTGACGGGAAAGGTGGCCGAGCGAGCCCGGGCGGCTTGGGAGGGATTGATCCCGTCGGGCTCCACCCGTGAGCAGCGCCAGGCGGGTGTCGCGCTGATCTCGGAGCTCATGACGGCGGCGGGCCTGACCACCGTCCACCACACCGGCTGCAGCCCTGACGACATGGTGGCCTACCAGGACGCACTGGGGGCTGGTGAGCTGCGCTTCCGGACGTACGCGTTCCCCCGCGGATCCACCTACCGGAGCCTGACGGGGGCCGGAATCCGGACCGGCTTCGGGGACGAATGGCTCCGCATCGGCGCGGTGAAGTTCGCCGCGGACGGATCGGCCTCCGAGCGCACCATGGCCATGAGCACACCGTATGTGGGCCGGCCCGACGACTTCGGGATCCTGACCATGTCTCAGGACGAGATCCATGAAGTGGTGGAGGAGGCTCATCGGGGCGGTTGGCAGATCGGCATCCACGCCAACGGAGACGTGGCCATCGACATGGTCCTCAACGCCTACGAGCGGGTCCAGGAGCTCTGGCCACGTCCGGACCCCCGTCACCGGATCGAGCACTGCAGCCTCGTGAACGACGACCTGCTCCGCCGCATCAAGGCGGCGGGCGTGGTACCGGCGCCCTTCTACACCTACGTCCACTACCACGGTAACAAGTGGGTCGACTACGGCGAGGAGAAGATGCGCTCCATGTTCGCGCACCGGTCGTTCCTCGACCACGACATCCCGGTCGCTCCCGCCTCGGACTACACGCCCGGACCGTACGAGCCGCTGATGGCGATCCAGAGCATGGTCACGCGGAAGGACTTCGAAGGACGGGTGTGGGGCGAGAATCAGAAGGTGACGATCGACGAGGCGTTGCGGATCTGCACCCTCAACGGAGCCAACGCTTCGTTCGAGGAGGACGTCAAGGGCTCCATCACCGCTGGCAAGTTGGCCGATTTCGTGGTCCTCGCCCAGGATCCCCACGACGTGGACCCGGACGCCATCAAGGAGATCCAGGTGGCGAGAACCGTGGTGGGCGGGAAGACCATGCACCGATCCTGAGCGCTCGTGACGTGTCGATCACTCGCTGGCCCCGGGGCCAAGGGCACCCGTATCTTTGCGGACCCTCAAAACTGACTGGAGACGTCGCATGGGAGAGACAGGCACGGTTCTGGCCTTGCTGGGCATCGTCGCAGCGGGCTGTACGGCAGAGGCACAGGTGCCGGACGCCGAAGGCCAGATGGCTTCCGCGCTGCTCGCGGCACCCGAAGACCGCCGGGCCGGCGCCACCGTGATCGGGTTCGACGAGGACGGGAAAGCGGTCACGCTCCGCGAGGGCGACAACGACCTCGTTTGCCTCTCCGACTATCCCCTGGACGACGGCTGGAGCACGTCGTGCTACCACGAGTCGCTCGATCCGTATATGGCCCGCGGCCGGCAGCTCCGGGAGGAAGGCGTGGACGGTCAGGCTCGGCTGCAGCAGCGCTGGGACGAGATCGAGGCGGGCACGCTGGCGTACCCAGAGACCCCCACGACCCTTTACGTCCTGCACGGTGAAGGGTACGACGCGGCCGCGGACCAGGTGATCGAGGCCTATCTGCGGTGGGTGATCTACACTCCGTACGCGACGCCGGAGTCGACGGGGCTCCAGACCTCTCCCGCCGCGAACGCTCCGTGGCTCATGTTCCCGGGGACGCTGGGTGCCCACATCATGATCACGCCACCGCGGCCCGAAGGCTGAACCGGCGGGAATCCCCACGTGAAGCCCCGAGGAGCGAAATCCCGGCGAAGCGCTTTCGCCGGGGCCTCGCTTGGTCCTGCGTGGGAGCCCCGAGACGGAGCCTCCCTCACAGCTCCTTCAGAAGCCCCACCTTCAGGGCGAAGCGCACCAGCTCGGAGCGGTGACTGAGCCCCAGCTTCTCCATGATGCGAGACCGGTAGGTGTCGACCGTCTTGGGGGAGATGAACAACTTCTTGCCGATCTCCCGGGAGCTGAAGCCCTCGGCGGTCAGCGCCAGGACCTCTCTCTCCCGGGAGCTGAGCTCCTTCAGCCGCGACGGCTCGTCGTCGTCCTCGGCCCTCTTGTATTGCCGGAGGAGCAAGGTGGTCGCCTTCGGGGGCAGGTAGACCTGTCCCCTCGATACGACCTTCAAGGCCTCGATCAGGTCCGTGTCGGCGCTGGTCTTGGTCAGGTAGCCGCTGGCGCCCGCCTCGACGACCGGCACCAGGTACTCCTCCTCGGCGTGCACGGTCAGGACCAGGACCCGGGTGTCCAGTCCCAGAGCCGCGATCCGGCGCGTCGCCTCCAGCCCGTTGGTGCCGGGCATGGAGAGGTCCATGACCACGATGTCTGGCTTCAAGGCTCGGGAGAGGTCCACTGCTTCCTCGCCCGTAGACGCCTCGCCCACCACCTCGAAGCGTGTCTCCGACTCCAGCAGTGCCGCCAACCCCGCGCGGAACATGGCGTGGTCGTCGGCGAGGACGATGCGGATCGGCTCACCCATGCGTGGCTTCCTCGGTGGCTACTGGAATCTCGATGACGACGCGGGTCCCGCGTCCCGGCTCGCTGTCGATGTTGATGTTACCTCCGACGGACGCGGCGCGCTCTGCCATCCCCGTGAGGCCCAAGCCCTGACCGCTCGGGAGGTGGCCCGGCCTGAAGCCAGAGCCGTCGTCGGCCACCACCGCGACGATTCGCCCGTTCCGTCGGCCGATCTGTATTGTAACCGCCGCGGCGTCGGCGTGCCGGACCGCGTTGGAGAGCGCCTCTTGAACGATCCGGTACAGGGCCAGCTTGGCTTCAGAGCCCAGGAGCTCACCCAGTGGGTCACCTTCGACATCGACGCGCAGCTCCGCCGCCTGTGCCACCGTCCGCGCATGGGTCTCGATCGCGGCCACCACACCCAGATCGTCCAGAGCCGGTGGCCGCAGACCCCGCGCGATGCGCCGTACGCCATCCGCGCAGCCCTGGATGGCCTCGCGCAACTGGTCGAGATGCCGGTCCCTCGTCTCCACATCCGTCGCGGCGCGAGCCACTTTGAGCTTGAGGAGGAGAGCGGAGAGCTCCTGTGCCGTATCGTCGTGAAGCTCCTGGGCCAGCCGGAGCCGCTCGCTCTCGGCAGCGCGTAGCGTGCTGGCGCTGAAGTTGCGCAGGCGCCGCCGAGCGGTGACGTCCCGCACCACACAAACGATGCCCCCTGTGCCGGCGGTGTACATGGGGCTCAGGCCTATCTCGACGGCGAAACAGCTCCCGTCGTGCCGTTGTCCCTCCAGCTCCAGGCCTACTCCCATGGGCCGGGTCCGCGGAGCTTCCGCAAACCGTCCGCGGAGACGGCGATGCGCCTCCCGCACCGTGGAGGGGATCAAGGCCTCTACCGGCCGCCCGAGCAATTCCTCCCTCGGGTACCCGAACATCGTTTCCATCTGAGGGTTCGCGTCCAGAATCAGCCCTTCCTCGTCTACGATGACGATTCCGTCGGGTGCGGACTCGAACACGGCCCGATATCCCAGACCGTCGAGCG
>JBDHHQ010000202.1:0-5810 GCA_039589315.1 Gemmatimonadota bacterium | reverse complement strand
GTCGGTCTCCCCGTCGAGGAAGACCGCCCGACAGAGGGACGTCTCACCCCCGCCCAGCGCGATCTCGCGGCTGAGCCACTGAAAATCCTCCAGGGTGTCCTCGCCGGGAGGCAGCACGTAGACCGAGTTCTTCTGGGCCACGGATCCGATGCGCTCGAGGCGGCGGCTGACCTTGACCCTGAGGTAGGCAGGCTCGGCGGGCAGCCGGTGCGTGAGGAGAAGCCACTCGAGGGCGGGAGCACCGGGGCCCCGAGGCGGACTCCCGCGCGTCCCGGCGGCTGCGTGGATGCGTGGATGCGTCACGCACTCTTGCGACACCGCCCGGAACCGTCTTTGACCCACCTGGGCGGCCCCCACTATGCTCCTGAACTGGACCTTCCACGGCCGAGCGCCGCGGCTGAAGGAGAATCGTCGAATGACGCTCTTGGCACGACGACCCTTGAACCCCTCCGCACTCCGGGCAGCGGACAACGCGTTCTACGACCGACATCCCGAGTACGTGCGCAATGGCTACCGAATAGCGCTCAGTGAATGCAACCGTCGGGACGGTAGGAGCCGCGCCGAGTGGATGAGGCTGTACGCGCGACACGGCGGTGAGGTGATTCAGAGCGACGAACGACGGTGTCGCCCGGTTCAGCGCACGCAGACCCCTGCCCCGACCACGAGCACATTGGCCGTTTGCGCCACTCGCTCCGGACAGCCGGTCGCGGAGGTGTTCGTGGAGATCGAATCGCGAGGCCAACCCGTCGGCGGCGGCTATACGCTGGAGGACGGCTGTATCGCGTTCGAGGTCCAGCCGGATGCGTACCGAGCGCGAGCAGAAGCACCACCCTCCGATCCTGTGACCTCGGACTCCGTGCGCGTCAACGCAGGTGAGAGCCGTACGATCCCCATCCTCCTCCCACCTGCCGCTACACCCCCTGAGATGGTTCGCAGAATCATCGCCAGGAACTGGCAGAGCAGCAGCTATCACAATATGCCCGGGGGGCCCTTTGGCGAGCCCGGAGCGGGAGGAGCCGGACTGGGGGCTCTCTACACACCGGAAGCGACTCATTTGAATGCGTACGCCAACGTTCCCGCGAACTACGACGTGGTGAAGGTGGTCGATGAGATGACGACGCACACGGTTGCGACAGGCGGCATGAGAAACTCCGGTGTGCATCGTGTCGTCCGCTACACGTGGGGCCCGCCGAGTCCGATGGTCAGGCTCACTGTGCTACGGAGGACCGTGACTCGCGGCACCGCGTTCCCCAGCCACGAACAAACCACTCAGGATTACGCCAAGAAGGCGGTGTGGAGGCACACGAGACACCCCTATCGACACTATCTGGGGACCGGAAACTGACGGCTGACCACCAGACGAGACCGCTGCCACCCCCTTCCCATCGTTCCTTCTCCGCCTGCAGCCGCGCAGGCCCCCGCACCGGAGCCCCGCGGGGTCTCGGCGGCCCTGGGCGCGCCCCTGCGCTGCGGGCTGACGGTCCCTGGATGACGCTCGACCCAAATCTCCCGGCCTGTCCGGGGCATGGCCTGGTGCCGCGATACCGCCCCACCCACCCACCATCCTTGCTTCCCACACCAGCCCTGACGGATCTTGCGTCCCATGACCGACGATCCGATCACCCGCCTGAACGCCGCGCTGGACGGTCGCTACCTGGTCGAGCGGGAGCTCGGTGAGGGCGGCATGGCCACGGTATACCTGGCCCAGGACCTCAAGCACCAGCGGTCCGTCGCCCTCAAGGTCCTGAAGCCCGAGCTGGCCGCCGTGGTCGGAGCCGAACGGTTCCTGGCCGAGATCCAGGTGACGGCCAACCTCCAGCACCCCCACATCCTCCCGCTCCACGACTCGGGCGAGGCCGACGGCTTCCTCTACTACGTGATGCCGTACGTGGAGGAAGAGACCCTGCGAGACCGCCTGGACCGGGAGCGGCAGCTGCCCGTGGACGAGGCGCTCAAGATCGTCACGGACCTGGCCGAGGCCCTGGACTACGCGCACCGGCGCGAGGTCATCCACCGGGACGTCAAGCCCGCCAACATCCTCATGCACGAGGGTCGCCCCCTGATGGCGGACTTCGGGATCGCTCTAGCGGTAGGGTCTGCGGGAGGCGCCCGCCTCACCGAGACCGGCCTGAGCCTGGGCACGCCCTACTACATGAGCCCCGAACAGGCCACCGGCGACGTCAACGTGGGAGCCCAGAGCGACACGTATGCGTTGGCATGCGTCCTCTTCGAGATGCTCGTGGGCGAGCCTCCGTACCCCGGCGCCACCGCCCAGGCCGTGCTGGGCAAGATCATCCAGGGCAAGCCGGTGTCCGCCACCGAGTTCCGGTCCACCATCCCACCGAACGTGGACGCGGCGATCCGGTGCGCGCTCGAGCGGCTACCGGCAGACCGGTTCGCAACCGCCAAGGAGTTCGCGAGCGCGCTGGTGGATCCCGGCTTTCGCCACGGTATTGGCGACGAGGCCGTCGCGGCACGTCCCCCGGGGCCCTGGCCGGCGATCAGCGTGGTCGCGTTGGGCATTGCAACTGTCTCCGTGGCGGCGGCGCTGTGGTCGATGTCGCGGCCGGAGCCGCTCCGCCCGGTCGAGCGGTTCGAGCTCCCCCAACCCGCGAGTGTGGAGTGGCTCACGAGCCCCAGCCTCACCGTGTCCCCGGACGGGTCCACGCTGGTCTTCCACGGCGTCAACGAGAGCTCAGTCGCCCAGATCTACGTTCGCACGCTCGACAATCTCGACGCCCGGCCCCTCCAGGGCACCGAGGGAGGGCACCACCCGGTCGTCTCGCCCGACGGGCAGGAGGTCGCATTCTTCGCGATGGGCAGGCTCAACGTGACGAGTCTCGCGGGCGGCCTCGTCCGGCCGATTGCCGAGGAGGCGCAATGCTGCGCCAGCTGGGAGGACGACGGCTACCTCTACTTCACCGCTGAGGGAGCCATCCAGCGCGTCGCGGCGAGTGGAGGCGCCGTGGAAACGGTCATGGAACGCCCGGAAGACGGACCGGCCTTCTTTTTCCATCCCATTCCCGGGAGCCGAAAGGCCGTCGTCACCATCTACGCAGCGACTCCTCGGCTGGAGTCATTCGATTGGGAGTCCGGCGAGCGCCAGGCCCTGATGCCGGGGGTGAATGGGATCCCGACTCCATCCGGACACTTGGTGGCCGCCTCCCCCGAGGGGCAGATCCTGGCCGCTCCGTTCGATCTCCGATCCGGGCAACTCCAGGGCCCGGCGATCCCCATGCTTGAAGACGTCTGGGTCAGTACGGGCCTGGAAGCTTTCTTCGCCCTCTCGGACGCCGGCACGCTCCTGTACTGGTCGGGCGGTCTCACGATGGACGAGCTCGAGTTCGTCTGGGTGAACCGCTCGGGGCAAGCAACCCAGGTGGACGCCGATTGGACCTTCCGTCCCGGAGCCGACAACCGCGCATGGGACCTGTCGCCCGACGGGAGCCGCATCGCGTTGAAGGCGGTTACCGACCTCGGACGGGACATCTGGGTCAAGGCGCTGCCTGATGGTCCACTGTCACGCCTGACGTTCGCCGACGGAGAGAACCGCTTTCCCCGGTGGAGCCCCGACGGAGAGAGCGTCGCTTTCCTTTCCAACCGTGATGGCAACCTGGACGTCTGGACGAAGCGCGCCGACGGCACGGGCGAAGCCGAGCTGCTGCTGGATGTCGAAAGCAGCCTCGCCGAGGCCTTCTGGAGCCCGGACGGCGAGTGGCTCATCGTGAGGAGCGGTGGCACAGCCGGCGTGATCGGAGGCCGGGATATTCTGGGCTTCAGGCCCGGGGTAGACGACGAGGCGGTCCCTCTGATCACCAGCGAGTTCGACGAGGCGGCCCCCACCCTCTCGCCGGACGGACGCTGGCTCGCCTACCACTCCGACGAGACCGGCCGCCGGGAGGTCTTCATCCGCCCGTTTCCAGAAGTCGACCGGGGCAAGTGGCAGGTTTCCGACCAGGGGGGCAGGCAGGCAGTGTGGGGTCCCGACGGCCGAGAGCTCTTCTACGTCTCCGGGGGCGCCGGTAACTTGGGTGCGCGGGACGTCATAGTGGCCGAGATCGATCCGGGCCCGCCGTTCGCGGTCGTCGGGCGACGGACGTTGTTCCCTCTGCCCCAGGGATACTACTTCGCCAACAACTCACGCAGCTATCAGCTGGCGCCCGACGGAGAACGGTTCCTGATGGCTCGTTTGGTCAATACCGGGGAAGAGAACCCCAGCAAGCTCATCCTCGTGCAGAACTGGTTCACGGAGCTCGAGGCGAGGGTGGGGCGGTAGGAGTCGCCTCCTCTGAACCGGTCGCGCGGTACATACACGGTGTCCGCTCGGCATACGACCTGACAGCCACGATACGCAGGTGGCTATCGGCCCAGCGCCTCCGGCGAACCCCCTTGCCTCTCGCCCCCGCCAGGGCGGAAGTTGCCTTCCTGACCTGACCCGAACCCTTGGAGCACGTCCCCGATGACCACCCAAGAGATCTCCGCCGCGTTCCCCTACGAATCCCGCTTCGTCTATGTCCAGGGCTCCAGGATGCACTACGTGGAGGAGGGCTCGGGCGACCCGATCCTCTTCCTGCACGGCCAGCCCACGTCGTCGTACCTGTGGCGCAACGTCATGCCGCACGTCTCCGCGCTCGGACGCTGCATCGCCCCCGACCTCATCGGCTTCGGCAAGTCGGACAAGCCGGACATCGAATACCGCTTCCTGGATCACACGCGCTACGTGAACGGCTTCATCCAGGAGATGGGACTCCAGAACATCACCCTGGTGATCCACGACTGGGGCGCCGGGCTCGGCCTCTATTACGCCAGGCACAATCCGGCCAACATCAAGGCGATCGCCATGATGGAGCCGGTCCTCGCCCCGGTTCCCACGTGGGAGGACTTCCCCGAGCCGCTGGTGGAGACGTTCCGGGCCTTCCGTTCACCCGAGACGGGGTGGGACGTCCTGGTCAATCAGAACATGTTCGTGGAAGGCGTCCTGCCGGGGGCCATCATGCGGACGTTGACCGAGGAAGAGATGGACGTCTACCGAGAGCCCTTCCTCGATCCCGCGCACAGAAAGCCCGTCTACATGTGGCCCAACGAGCTGCCGATCGCGGACGAACCGCCTGACACCGCCGCGGAAGTCGGCGCCAACTTCGCCTGGCTCATGCAGTCGGACGTGCCCAAGATCCTGTTCCACGCAGCTCCCGGCGCCATCATCCGGCCCGAGAACCTGGACATGGTCACGTCGGCGCTGACCAACCTGACGACGGTCGACCTGGGTGAGGGGATCCACTACCTGCAGGAGGACCATCCCCACGAGATCGGCGAGGGGATCGCCGAGTGGTACCGGGGGCTGTAGGGGGGTCCTAGGAGTCTGCGTGCGGGTCTCTTACGCCCCCCGCACCTCCACTCCGTAGATCCTCACCGGCTGCGCCTTCCCCTTGAGCTGGGCTTCGCCCATGGGGTTGAACGCGTGCTCGGTCACGCCGGCCACCAGCTCCTTGAGCTCCTCGGAAACCAGCAGGCGTTGGCCGAGCTCGTTGCACTTGCCCTGGATCCGGGCCGCCGTGTTCAGCACGTCGCCGTGGTAGGCGAGCTCTTTCTTGATCTCTCCGACCTCGGCCACGGTCACGAGCCCGGCGTTCGCCCCGGCCTTGAACTCGGGGACGAAGCCGTAGGCGGTCTCGTAGTGTGACGCCCGCTCCTGGAGTGTCGCGTCGTACGCCTCGAAGATGCGGATGCAATCGCCGCCCGTGACGCCGCCCTCGATGTCCCACGTGAGCACCACCTCGTCACCCACATACTGGTAGATGACCGCATGATGC
>JBDHHQ010000201.1:0-4442 GCA_039589315.1 Gemmatimonadota bacterium | reverse complement strand
TTCTGGCCGGAGCTGGAGCAAGCGAGAGCCGGTCGGGCACTAAACCAGTCCGTGTACGTCCTCCGCTCGGTCGTCGGTGAGCCCGTCGTCACGACCCGCAACACCGAGATCGGTCTCGATGCCGACCTCGTCTGGGTCGATGCGGTCGCGTTCGATGCGGCATCGGTCGCCGGTGACCATCGAGCGGCCATCGACCTCTACCGCGGCGTCTTTCTCCAGGGGTTCCACCTCTCGAACAGCCTCCAATTCGACCGGTGGCTGGAGGCGGAGCGCGAGCACTATCGATGGCGCGCCGTCGACGCCGCCGTCGGGCTCTCAGCCCGTGAGGAGGCGGACGGTAACCTCGCCGAGGCGACACGTTGGGTGCGGCGCGCTATCGAGCTGGACCCCTTTCAGGAGACGCTCCTGCGCCGTCTGCTCGGGCTGCTGGTGGGGCAGGGGGACCACGCGAAGGCAGTTCGCGAGCTGGACCGATTCTCTACCCGGCTTCGAGAAGAGCTGGGGACCGACGTGTCGGAGGAAACCCGCCGCCTGGTTCGCCCTGCGGGGGCGGTTGAAGGCGGGATCGCGGCCCGCCGCGATGCGGCCCTCGGCGCCGGGTTGGGGAAGTCGTTCGACGAGGCGACGGACGCCTCCGTCAAGGGCCCTCCCAAGGGGGACGTGAGAACCCCACCCGGGCGGACCCGCGCTGGCCATTTCAGGAAGTTGGCCTTGGGAGCGCTGGCCGTCCTGGCGGCCGTGGCCCTGGGCAGCGGGATTCGTAGGGGGAGCGACGCTCCATCCCGAATCGCCGCGCACGACGAGACACGGGTGATGGTAGCTCCTTTCGAAAACCGGACCGACGATCCGGGGTTGGATCAGTTGGGGCGCATCGCGGCAGACTGGATCTCGCGGGGACTCATCGAGACCGGTCTCGTGGAAGTGGTCCCGGGAACTCTCCCCGTCGGCGATCGGAACCGGTGGGCGGCGGTCGGCGCCTCAGCGGGCGCCGAGCTCATCGTCACCGGATCCGTGCAGCGCGACGGGGGGGAGGTCGTCCTCGCGACAGTCGTGATCGACGTACGGGAGAATAGGATTCTCCGGTCTCTGGAGCCGATGGTCACCGCCGCATCGGCCCCGCTGTCCACGATCGAGCGGATTCGAGCCCGAACCGTAGGGGCGCTCGCGACCACGGTCGACCCGCGGATGACCGAGTGGGCAAACGTGGCCAGTCAGCCCCCGAGCTACGCGGCGTACCGGTTGTTCGCGGAGGGACTCGAGCTTCTGGAGGAGGAGCGGTATGTCGAAGCCGGCGATCGCTTCCGTGAGGCGGCGGCACGGGACTCCACGTTCACGTCGGCGGTGCTCTGGGCCATTGAGGCATACTCCCTGACGGGCGACGGGCCTCGCGATTCCCTGACCCTCGCGCTGGCCCCTCGACGTGACCAGCTGGCACCCTGGGACCGTGCCATGCTCGACCACCACCTGGCCCGCATCCGGGGCGACCTGCAGGGTCAATACGACTCCCTCCGCGACATTGTGCGGCTCTCGCCAACCGGCCAGTGGCAGGTCCTGCTGGCCCGGCAGGCCCTCTGGCTCAACCGTCCCGGGGAGGCAGCCCGGATTCTCGCCGAGGTGGAGCCCAGCAACGTGCGGGGCATCCCGGAGCGGATGTACTGGGGAACCGGTCTTGAGTCGCTGCACATGCGCGGCGAGTACCTCGCGGAGCTCGAGCGGGTGGGGCGCTGGCGGGAGGCGAGCGCGAGGCTACCACCCTACGCGGAGCTTGCCGAGCTCCGCGCCCTGGCCGGGCTGGGGCGGGTGGTGGATGTCCTGCGGTACGTCGAGGACGAGCCCCGATTCCGATCCTGGACGTGGCAGACGGCGGACAGGTTGCGACACATCGCTCTGGAGCTCCGGGTCCACGGCCATCGCGAGGCCGCCCACAACGTCCTGCAGCGGGTCTTCGACCTCTACGAGGCGTCGTCGGACTCCGTGCGTGGCGATCCCCAGACCCGTCGGCAGCTCGGCCGGAGCTTCTTTACGTCAGGCCGACTGGCGGAGAGCCGCGCCGTCTTCGAAGGGCTCCTAGCCGAGGGTCACGACCCGCACGTCGCACGCGGCGACCTGGCCGTGGCGGCGGCTGGACTGGGAGACCGGGCGCTCGCCGAGCAGGTCGAGCGATGGTACGCCGAATGGGCGCAGGAGAACCCGACCCAGAACGGCTGGGCGACCCAGTGGAGAGCGCGAATCGTCGCGCTTCTGGGCGACCGCGACCGCGCGGTCGAGCTCATCGTGCAAGCTCACGAAGAGGGATGGCCGCACTGGACGTGGGACGAGCTCGTGGAGGAATACCAGGTCCTCCGGGGATACGAGCCCTTCGAGGCGGTGATGGGGCCGCAGGGGTAGGCTATCCTCCGAAGTGGCAGTATCTGGAGGCGTTCGACGCCGACCTCCCCGCAGCCGGGATCGAGCTCACGTTCAACGTTCCGATGGGGATTCTCGTCGGCGGTGGGGCGGGAGCGTTGCTCCAACCGCCGCTGTGGAGCATCTTCCGGGGGTCGCGGGTACGACTGGATCGCTCCCGCACCAACGGGGACGAACCGCCTTCCTGATGTGGCCTGGTCCATGCCTCGGCTTGCGGCTCTGTATGTCGTTCGTTCGGCAGCCCGCCGGACCTCGAGCGGAGGCAGCCATGACCGACCCGGCCAAGCAAAGCAGGCGACTCCTGCTTGCCTCGCTTGCCTTCCTTATCGGATTCCCCGCCTTCGTCATCCTCCACAACGTGTTCGATGCCTTCAGCGAGCTGACAGACTCTCTCGCTCTCGTGAGCGGTGCCCTCGGCGTGCTGTCCGTTGCGTGCTTCTTCGCCGCGCTGCTGGTCTGCCCGGCCGGCGCGGCGATCTGCTTGGTGGCTGCCCTCATTGTTCGCCTCACGGCGGGTACGCCCCCGTGGGTCCGCCGCGTGCTGCTGGTCACTGTGCCCGTCCCGGCTTGCGTGGTGGCGGTCGTCCTTCTCCTCAAGGTACTCTCGCCGAGCGTGATCGAGACGGACGAGGCGGCCGGCTTCAACGGGAGCTTCGAGGTCGTACGATCTGGGCTTCCTGTCAATTGGGCGGTGTATCACCGTCCCCTGAGCGAGGGCTCGGCGACCTTCTCCGTGGACTCCACACAGGCCGTTGACGGCGATCGCTCAGTCCGGTTCCAGCTGTGGACGGCCTTCCCGGGCCGAGGGCACCGTAGCCCCGGTTTCTTCCAAGTCACTGATGCGGAGGAGGGTCAGACGTACGAGGTGAGCTTGTGGGTCCGAAACGAGAGCAGCGCGCTCCGGCTCAGGATCACGAGCGAGTTTCCCGAGGACGGGACCAAGGCACCCATCGTGGACACGATCGGGTCGGAGCGAACCGGCGAGGACGAATGGCGTCGGTTCTCCTACTCCTACAGGGTGCCTCCGCCCCACCGCGACATCCGCTTCGAGCTGGGAATCATGAACCCCGGCACACTGTGGATCGACGATGTTCGGATCGTGGCGCTACCAGGAGGTGGGCCATGACGGCACGATAGATCACGGCGGGCAACTTGCCAGCCATTCCCTCCCGTCTGCTGGGTGTCCAGGCGCCCCCCTCCACAGCCTTGCCCTCCGGACTCTCGGCTCCACAACTTCGAGGGGTCACAGGGATGGGCCGCCGGTGCCATCGGGCGGAACCACTCACGTACCGGACGTAGCCCGAGGCCCTCCCCACGGCGTGCCTTAGAGTGAGGCTGTCGGTCCCCAACCCCGAAGGTCTTCGCCATGGCGTCGGTCTTTGACCGCCTGAAAGAACGAAAGCTGTTCCAGTGGGCGCTGGCATACATGGCAGGGGCGTGGGTGGTCTTCGAGGTGGGTGACGCCGTGGGCGGCCGTTGGCAGCTTCCGGACGTACTCTTCCAGGGCCTCTCCGTCCTCCTGGCGATCGGGTTCGTCGTCACGCTCATCCTCGCCTGGTATCACGGCGAGAAGGGGCGCCAGACGGTGAGCGGGCCCGAGTTGCTCATGATCGGGCTGCTGCTGGCGATCGGGGGTGGTGTCATATCAATGCTCGGTCCGGCGGGTCGAACCGTCTCGATTGACCCGGACCCCTCCAGCGGTAAGGTGGAAGGCGATTTGGCGATCCTCAGTCGCCTGCCGGGCCTGGCGGTCCTTCCCCTCGCCAACCGCTCTGGACTCGCGGAGGATCAATACTTCGCCGACGGCATTCACGACGACCTGCTGACGTTGTTGCAGCGGCTTCCCGGACTACGCGTGGTCTCCCGGACATCGACCGAGGCCTACCGGGACACGGACAAGACCGTCACGGCCATCGGTCGCGAGCTGCGTGTGGACTACGTACTGGAAGGCGGCGTCCAACGTGGGGGCGACCGGGTCCGGATCAACCTCCAGCTCATCGACGCTCACGAGGACGTGCATCTCTGGGCCGACTCGT
>JBDHHQ010000200.1:0-4474 GCA_039589315.1 Gemmatimonadota bacterium | reverse complement strand
TCCCGAGCAGGAAGTCGATCAGGACCCCCTGGCCGAACTTCTCGCTGACCTGCAGGACGAAGAGCCCATAGAGGACCGCGGCACCCCAGTAGAGGACGGTCAGGATCGCGTGTCCGCTCGCCCAGTAGTTGACGAAGGCGGCAGTCACCGCAGGGTCATAGATCGGCCGCCCCAAGCTCGCGCTCTGGATCAGAAGCGCGGCCATGGACGTGAAGATGACGATGCAGGAGAGGTAGAAGGCGGTCTTGGTGAGCAGGGTGACGCCGTAAGGACGCCTACGCAGCACGCGGCTCAGGTAGAGGACCTCGAAAGAGGCGATGGCCGTGCCTGCGATCGCCGTCACCAGGAGTGCGATGAGCAGCTGCTCCGGGAAGTTGTAGGGTACTCCCGCACCGGTCCTTTCGAAGCCCCTGGCCGACGCCTCGTAGGTGACGATGAACGCGGCGGACACCACCCAGAACACGACCAGGAAGAGGATCTCCCGGACTTGCGTCTTTCGCATGGCAAACTCCGTCGAGCGATGAGGGACGAGCGGCCGTTCGCATTCCGCATCCAGGGCGCTCGAACGGATGCTCGTTGTCCCTCCAAGAGGCTGAGCGGTTTGATGGTCAGGGTGGGGGCGACGGGGGGGTGGGCGCCAGACCATCGGTGCCAAGGGCGGCTCTTGGTCTTGGGCCGTCGCGAGGGGATCGCGAATGGGCGCCGGGCGTCGTGACCGCGGGGCGGGACCCTCGAGAAGAGAGCGGGCGGTCACGGGACCCGTAACCGCCCGCTCTTTCTGGGCAGATTCAGCCTTGGCCGGGAGCCCCCGGCGGAAGGAAGATGGCCAGACCGTGATCGTCACAGCCGAGCACCGGCAGGTTGCAGAATGCGGCTACCTGGCTGGTCTGCTGGGCCAGGTCGGCCGCATCGGTCTCGGCCTCACCATGGCTGCGGAAGATGATGTGGATCTCTGCCCGCATGGGGTTGTCCACCCCCGATCGCCCCAATCCGGCCAGCGTTTGGCGGCTGCCGTCGTGCCGATCGAGGTGCAGCTCGAAGTCTCCGGATGCATCCGCCACGAAGCCCCCGAAGTTGGACACCGTTGCCTGGGCGCCGGGCCGGCCCAGATCGTCGCCGCCACAACCATCCACGCATCCACTCGGGTTGTCGAAGGTCGCGGCCCAAACAGTGTAGGCGTGCCCGTCGACCAGCTCGGGCGAGCTCCCCTGTAGCCAGACGCCCCCGGCGTTCCGAGTCAGCGTGGCCGAGCCGGACAGGTCAACCGATCCGCCGATCCCCGTGATGGCCACCGTCTGGGTGACGACCGCCCCACCGGCTGCGAACGACGGGGACAGTTCACTGGCGGCCGGTGCGACCGTGCTGTCCTGACATCCGACCGCCGCCGCGAGGGAGGCAGCCAGGACGAGTGATGCGTGCTTCGTGGACATGCGGAGCTCCTTTTCTGGAGGTCTTCGAGACTCAGCGGGTTGACCGAGGGGCCACCCCAGTCCGGTGCCGGAGTCATGGCCCTTCTGGTCTGGAACTGGATCGCTCCTCTGTGGATTCGGCACTCGGCGGCGAATGGACAGCTCCCACTCCCGCGGTTCGAGGCTCACCGGCCCTTCTATCTCGGGCTCGTATCGTCTCGGGGCTGATTGCGCCGTCCACCATGCACAGCTCGAGGTGAAGACCGGCTTCGTCCGCCTGCGGCGGTACCGGGATCGCCTCTGCGAGCGCAACCAAAGGAGTGAGCTGGCGCCATCCTTTCGCCGCGTCCGAGTCCGAACGCGACAGTAGGAAGTGGGTGTCGGCAGATTCTCGTCCAATGTCGTCTTCCGAGAGCAACCGATCCGGGATCTTTCGTCTGAGAGTCCTCGGCGGCCTGTCGATCGAGGGCGCCTACGGGCCGCTGAACGGGCGCGTCGCGCAGCCGCGTCGGCTCGCACTCCTCTCGGTTCTCGGTTGGTCGCCGGACCCTGTCAGCAGGGACAAGTTGATCGCTCTGCTGTGGCCCGAAGACGACGCACGACGGGCGCGGCGACACCTGGCGGACTGCGTATACGTCCTGCGCCACGAGCTGGGCCACGACTTGATCCGTGCCTTCGGAGACTCGTTGGTGTTGAACCGAGATCTCGTTCTGGTGGATCTGGATGACTTCCGCTCCGCCCTGTCTCGGACCGATCTGGACGCGGCGGTCGCGCATTATGCCGGCCCCTTTCTGGATGGCTTTCACGTATCCGGAGCTGACGCACTCGAGCGATGGGCCGAGCGCGAGCGGGCCGCCCTCGCCACGCTCTGGGGACGCTCGGTGAGGGCGCTCGCCGAAGCCGCCGAGGATCGCAACCGGTATGGCGAGGCCGTGGGTTGGTGGCGCCTGCTCACCGCCGCGCAGCCGTTCAGCACCACGGCGGCGGTTCGGCTGATGCGAGCGATGGCGGCATCCGGCGACGGTTCAGGCGCACTCGCGTACGCCCACCTCTTCCAGCGCCGTCTGGCGGAGGAGCTCGACATCCCGAAGGAGCCGGAAGTAGCGGCGTTCGTCGAACAGCTTCGCGAGACCCTGGCCACGGCCTCGGCCAGAGACGGATCCGGGAGTCGGGAGGATGTTGCGCCGTCGAGCGACGCAAGGACTCACTCGACTCGAGCATCTGCGGCAGCAAAGCCGGAGGTCGCAGCATTGGCGAAGCGGCTCGAGCGCGCCGCCCGGTTCCATGAGCGCCGGGGAGAGATCGCGAAGGCGGCACGCTACCGAAACGCCTTGGCCGCCTTGGTCGGTCCGATCCCCGGGGAGCCTGCGGACGGCTGACCGGCGTGCGCCCCAGGCCGTATTGGGAGCGGGGCTTTACGGAGGTGCACCTGAGGCGCATGGTTGACCCATGCCCTACCAGTCCCTGGACCCCCAGAAGCTGACCGCAACGGTGTCGACACTGCACCTGCGGATCACCGAGCGCTTTCCCGACTCCGGCCTGTCGGAGGTGTGCGGCGAGCTGGTCGGACTCTCCGAGAAGGCCCGGGACGCGACCGACGTCCTGACCCGGCCCATGCTCGCCCTCCGGCTCGCGAGCGGGGCGCTCATCACGCTCATCGTGGCGGGTCTCGCCGTGACCATCTTCGCATTGAGCACACCCGAGGACGGGTTCACCCTACCGGAGTTCGTCCAGACCCTGGAGGCCGGGATCAACGACCTGGTCCTGATCGGCCTCGCCGTCTTCTTCCTCGTCTCCATCGAGCGTCGTCTCAAGCGGCGCCGGATCCTGGCCGCGATCTCCGAGCTCAGGTCCATCGCCCACATCATCGACATGCACCAGCTCACCAAGGACCCGCAGCACGTCCTGCGCGTGATCGTCGACACGCCGACGTCGCCCGAGCGCGGCTTCGATCGGAACGCGTTGTCCCGGTACCTCGACTACTGCTCCGAGGCGCTGTCGCTGACGGGCAAGATCGCCGCGCTGTACGTCCAGCGCTTCGACGACAGCGTGGTGCTGGCGTCGGTGAACGAGGTCGAGACGCTCACCACCGGCCTCTCCAGCAAGATCTGGCAGAAGCTCATGATCCTGGAGTCGGGGACGGGGGGCTGAGGCTCAGCCAACGGTCCGGCCTGGTTCGCGCCGCTGAGGCGGAAGCCAGCCGAGTCGAAGGACGCCATCCACTCGGGGTCCTCGATCAACGCGCGCTGGGCCCGGGCCAGACTCTCTAGCGCCCCACCTCGTCCTGCGCGAGCGCGTCCGTCAGCACGCGCTGCTCGGACATCAGGTCTGCGATCCCGGCGTTCAAGACGTCGATGGCAGCTTCCGTGCTGGCCACCTGACGTTCGAGCGCCGCGACCTCGTCCTCGAGGAGGGAACGCTCGGCCCGGAGATCCCTCAGTCGATCTGCGAGCGCATCCAGACGGCTGAGCACAGCCGCCCGATCGTTGGTGTGCCCATCCTTGGCGGCCTCGAGGAGGGAACGCTCGTCCTCCAGGCCCGCCAACTCCACGCTGAGCTCCTGGTTCTGGCTACTCAGCATCTCGACGACGGCCTCGAGCGTTTGGGTCTGAACCAGTAGGCCGGCAAGCTCGGTCAGGAGATCCGGCCTGGACGGAAGCTCTGAAAGATCAAGATGGTAGGCTGCCGAGTCCCCCTCCGGCCACCCCTGTGCCAGCGTGTCGGCCAGTCCAGGGAGAAGCACCGTCCTGATGTGCTCGATCGGATCCAAGGCGACAATCAGCACCCCCTCTCGCACAAGTAATAGCTCGCGGCGCAAGCTGTCGTTCACGGCCAGAATACCGTCGAACGAACCCTGAAGGCTGTCGCGCGCGGCGATCAAGCCCGGGAGGCGCTGCTCCCACCCCTCCTTCTCCCGCCTCAATGCCGCCATCCGCTCGACGACGTCTGCGGTGTCCCGCTCCTGCCGCTCGGCGTTGGCGGACAGCGAATCGATGTCGATCTGAAGATCTGTGATCTCTCGAGTGAGGTCCCGGTTGTGCTCGCTCCGCTTCAGGATGTCGAAC
>JBDHHQ010000199.1:0-4526 GCA_039589315.1 Gemmatimonadota bacterium | reverse complement strand
CTTGCCCACGCCCTGGGCCGCCAGCGTTTCCATGTCCTCCTCTGGGATGATCCCTCCGCCCGTGAGGAGCATGTGATCCGCTCCCGCTTCGTCCAACAGCCGCTTGACCCGGGGGAACAGGGTCATGTGGGCGCCGGAGAGGATGGACAGCGCCACCACGTCCACGTCTTCCTGGACGGCGGCGTTCACGACCATCTCGGGCGTCTGATGCAGTCCCGTGTAGATCACCTCGAACCCAGCGTCCCGGAACGAGCTGGCGATCACCTTGGCGCCGCGATCGTGCCCGTCGAGACCGGGCTTGGCCACCAGCACGCGGATCTTCCGTTCGCCCTCGTTCATGTTCGTCGGATCCTCCGTGAGACAGGTGTCTGGCCCCAGAAAGCCTTGAAAGATAGGGGAATGCGGATGGTCTGGCATCTGGACGACGGGCCGCGGCGGGCGTCGTCGTGGTCGCCCTCTTGCTTGTGCGATCAGCCCCCCGGTCCGCCCGTGACCAGGCGATCGGCCCTGTGTCACGGCCACACCGGCCGGTCATCCACTCTGCTCGGCCCTTCCACCCCGGGAGGCCAGGTACTCCGGCAGCTGGCCCACGCCCGCGATTCGGTCCACATCGAAGCGCGCGCGATCCCAGGGGTCCACCAAGACCGCCTCCATGCCCGCTTCCCGGGCGCCCAAGACGTCGACGTGATACAGGTCGCCTACGTAGAGGGACTGGTGGGCCTCTACGCCCATGCGGCCGAGCGCGTCCTCGAAGATCCGTGCGTCGGGTTTCTCCCATGGGACGGTCCCCGAATCGATCACGAACTCGAAGTGGGGAAGAAGCCCCACGGTTTCCAGGAGTCCCTCGACCGTTCCATCGGCATTGGAGATCACCGCCAGGCGGTATCCGCTGTCCCGCAGTTGCCGAAGTGCGGCCTCCGTACCGTCCGGCACCTGCGTCCAGAGGTGGGTGGCCAGGTGGGCAGCCTTGGTCTCGCGAGCCACCCGCCGCATCTTCCACCACGGCACGCCGGCCCTCCTGAAGATCGTCTTGAAGTACCGCTTCCAGGCCTTCGGCTCCATGCCGTTGGAGCCACCGTTCATGCTCTCCACCAGCTTGGCCCGGGCCCGCAGCTCAGCGGCTGCGAACCGCTCTTCGCTCACTTGCACGCCGACGGCCCCGAATACGGCACGTAGACGCCGCCCATCCAGGAAGACCAGGGTGTTGCCAGCATCCAGCAGGATTGCCTTGATTCGGGACGACGGCACGGGCGCTCGACGTGATCGGAGGTTCATCGGGGAGCCTTGGGCGGTTCCCTACCCCAAGCGCCCGGTGCTCGTTTCCTCGCTCTCCAGGCACCCGACCCGGCCGGGGAAGGCCCCCACGGATCAGTCACGCGACGAGGGACGGTTCAATGCCGAGGGCACGGACTCATACGGCGGTCGGGTCGATCGCAGCCACGCTGGGCCTCGCGGTCTTCCTTCTGCTCGTCGCGGGAGAGCGGGCCGGAGCGCAGGAGTCGGACGACCATGCCACCCACGAGCTCCACCCCGACCACGTCGCAGTGAGCATCGGCGGGATGACCCCCCTCTCCGAGACCGGTCAGACCCTCGTTGGCACTGGGCGCCGACTATGTGCGACTGCTGAATCCGACTTGGAGAATCGGTGTTGGCGTCGACTTCACGTTCGGGGACCACAAGCGGGCTTCACTCGCCCAGTTGGGAGCCGTATACCATTCCCCGGGCGGGTTCAAGGTCCAGACCGGGCCAGGATTCGAGATCGTCGAGAAGGATGAAGAGCTCGGGAGAGACTTCGAAGAAGCCTTTCTTCGTCTGGGCCGTAGGCGCGGGCTACGACTTCCACGTTGGATCCCTGTCGTTTAGCCCGACCGTCGTCCTCGACTTCGTCGGTGAGACCAAGACGAACCTGACCTAGGTGCTGCCGGTCGGGACGGGGTTCCAGGCGGGGAGGCACGGGCGGTACCGGCTCCGGGTTGTCCCCCCTGGGGCGTGAACCGCTCCGACTCTAACCCGCCATGATCACCTCGACGTCGTACGCAGCGAGCTTCGGGTCAGCGGTGAGGATCGGGAGCCCCTCCACCTGAGCCTGCGCGACGATCATCCGGTCGAACGGGTCACGGTGCAGCAGGGGCAGGACCGACACCCGGAGCGCGTGGGTGATCGTTACGAATAGGGGGTCCACGCCGCTGGATTCCATTCGGGTTGGCACGTACTCCTCGGGCGGTTCGGGTAGGGCGAGCTTCCCGAGGGCCGATTTGATCGAGATCTCCCACGCGCTGGCTGCGGACAGTCGCAGATCGTTGTCGGTGTCTGTCACCAGGGGCAACTGAGCCCCCAGCCGATCTGGGGACACCTGCATCCACAACCACACCTGGGTGTCGAGGAGAATCTTCAGGTCTCGAACTCCCTGATCACGCCGACGGGTAGAGACGCATCGAAATCGTGCGGCACCTCGAATGCACCCTCGTCCACGCCGAGCCGTCGCTGCCGTTCGGACCGGAAGGGCACCAACCGCGCCACCGGGCGCCCCCCCCGACAGATGACGATCTCCTCGCCAGCGGCTACGCGGCGAAGAAGGCGCGAAAGGTGGGTCTTGGCTTCGTGCACACCGACTTCCTTCATGCCGTCAAACTAGCGGAACCGAATAGACTTAGTCAACGACTTGGTCAATGTATTCGGACTTCGTAGGTTTGGATCGTACGTCTCGCGGCCCAGACGCGATACATACGCTGGCGGCCGCTGCGGGGCGCGGGAATGGTCGTATGGGGATCTCGCTCAGGGGCTGAGGGGTCCACTGCTGCGGCGCCATGGGCAGCCCAACAGAGGCGTCCGGGGGGTGCTCAGAGTGGATGCAGGGCTAGGCGGGCGAGGAGCGACGACGCAGGCGTAGCTAGATCCTACGTCGAGGAGTCGCGACGAGCCCAACGACCTGGGCACCGCTCGCGAACGCGAGTGGTCCGCCGATATCCGCGGCCCGTCTAAAAGAAGACTGGCTCCTTGTACGCGCCGAATTCGGCTTCCATCGCCGCCCGGATCTCGTACAGCGTGCAGTAGGCACGGGCACAGTCGAGGATCCGCGGCACCAGGTTCGACCCGTCCGCGGCCGCTGCGGTCAGGGCCGTCAGCGTCCGCTCTACGGCCTCGGCGTCGCGCGTCTCGCGCAGCCGCGCCATCCGGGCCCGCTGCCGCTCCTCCACGTCGGGGCCGATCCGGAGCGTGTCCACGTCGACGTGCTCATTACCTTCGGTGAAGTCGTTGACGCCTACGATGGTCCGTCCGTGGGCCTCGATCTCCGCCTGCTGCCGCATGGCGGAACGGGCTATGTGGGCCTGGAACCAACCGGTCTCGATCCCGGGCACGACCCCGCCCAGCTCGTCGACCTCGGCGAAGAGCTCGTAAGCCTCGGCCTCCAGCTGGTCCGTCAGCGACTCCACGTAGTACGACCCGGCCAAGGGATCGATGGTGTGGGCGACGCCGCTCTCGTAAGCCAGCACCTGCTGGGTCCGTAGGGCGATCCTCACCGACTTCTCCGTTGGGAGAGCCAGCGTCTCGTCCATGGAGTTGGTGTGGAGGGACTGGGTGCCCCCCAGCACGGCGGCCATGGCCTGGTAGGCCACCCGGACGATGTTGTTCTCGGGCTGTTGGGCCGTGAGGCTCACCCCCGCCGTCTGGGCGTGGGTGCGGAGACGCCACGAGTCGGGGTCCTTGGCGCCGTACTTCTCGCGCATCTGTCTGGCCCAGATCCGACGGGCCGCCCGGAACTTGGCGATCTCCTCGAAGAAGTCGTTGTGCACGTCGAAGAAGAACGAGAGCCGGGGCGCGAACGAATCCACGTCCAGCCCCCGGGCGACAGCGCGCTCCACGTACTCGAAGCCGTTCCGGAGCGTGAACGCCAGCTCCTGGCCCGCGGTGGCCCCCGCCTCGCGGATGTGGTAACCCGAGATGGAAATGGGGTTGTACTTGGGCGCGTGCTCGCTGCACCACTCGAACATGTCCACGATGGCCCGCAGCGCTGGCTCGGGCGGGAAGACCCAGGCGTGCTGCGCCTGGTACTCCTTGAGGATGTCGTTCTGGACCGTGCCCCGGAGCTCCTCCGATGCGATGCCCTGCCTCTCGGCCGCGGCCACGTAGAAGCAGAACAGGATGATCGCCGGTCCGTTGATGGTCATGGAGACGGACACCTGGTCGAGGGGGATCCCGTCGAACAACGTCTCCATGTCCTGCAGCGAGCTGATGGCCACGCCGCATACGCCGACCTCGCCCAGTGACCGGGGGTGGTCGCTGTCGTACCCCATCAGCGTGGGGAAGTCGAACGCCACCGACAGACCCGTCTGGCCGTGATCCAGTAGGTAGTGGTACCGCTCGTTCGTCTCGTCGGCCGTGGCGAACCCGGCGAACTGACGCATGGTCCAGAGCCGCGTGCGGTACATGGTGGTGTACGGCCCGCGCGTGAAGGGGTACTCTCCGGGCAGTCCCAGCGCGCGATCGTAAGGAACGGCGTCGGCGCGATCGACGGGGGTGTAGAG
>JBDHHQ010000198.1:0-6705 GCA_039589315.1 Gemmatimonadota bacterium | reverse complement strand
GGCGAGCTGAGCTGGACACGCGGTGGCGAGCTGAGCTAGACGCGCGGTGGCGAGCTGAGCTGGACACGCGGTGGCGAGCTGAGCTGGACACACGGTGGCGAGCTGAGCTGGACACGCGGTGGCGAGCTGAGCCAGGCGCGCGCTTGCAGGCAGGCGGCGCCCTCCCTACCGCTCGTCGTCCGCGATATCCTTGGCCTCGAGCTCGAAACACTGCCGGCCGGTCCCGTGGACCCAGAGATCTCGGGTCGGGTCCCGGGAGATCTCCTCGGAGGCCCGATCGAAGGTCGCACAGAGCTCGTAGCGGATGCTGTCGAGCGGCTGGTAGCCGTACGTCTCTGCTCGCTCGGGGTCCTCCGTCATGATCGTCACACCGGGTTCGCCCGTGAGCTCGGCGAAGGACGCCGGGAGCTGGTCATGGCGAGTCCAGTAGAGGTCGGTGGCGGCCATGATACCCTGCAGGTCCGCCACACGCCGAGCGTCGAGCCGGCGTGCTCGCTCTTCGGTCGGTGATCCCAGCACGAAGAGCCCCGCCGCCATCGCGACGATGACCACGGTGACCGCACCCCCCAGGAACCAGGCTCCGGCCGAGGGCTTCATGCTTCGACCTCCTCCTCACGCAACCCACGGACGAGGTGGGCGAACACGGCGCCGGCGATCGTGCCCACGGTGAGGACCTTGAGCACGAAGCGGGTCGTAATCTCGCCGCTGAGAAGGTTGTAGACGACGCTCGTCACGTCGCCGACGAGGATCCCCGCGGCGACGAAGAGGGTGAGGTAGGTCAGCCAACGCCGCACTGCGGAAAGCCGTCGGTTGGGATCCGCCGCCAGCGCCCGCTGGTTCCTCCACGACGCATACACGAAGACGGGGAAGGTCACGACCAGCGTCGCGATCGACCATCGAATCGTCTCCCGACTCACCGCCAGCGCGAACGCGGGATCGACGGAGGGATCAGGAAAGGCTCGATTGATCAGCTCGAATACGAGGGTAGCCAGGCTGAACGCGCTCACGTACAGGGTGCTGAAGAGCACGAGGTAGATGAACGCCTCACGTGCCGACAAGTACGGTCTCGGTCGCGGGACCGGAATGGAGAAGGAGACGTCGGCAAACGCCCCCAGGGCGGCCCGAACCTGGTCGGACGGCCACCCCGCCTCGAGGAGTACCGCTTCGAGCTGCTCGCGCGAAAGGCCCCGCTCGAGCCCGTCCTTCATGAACCCGACGAGCTCCTCGTTGCGCGCCATCGCCGTCCTCCTGGTGCCCGGTGAAACCGAGACTGTATGCCCAACCTATGCGGTCACGGAGAGGACCGAAATCACTACGCGTCCCAGAATGCCATGGTCAGCCGACTGGGCTCCGGTAGCTTTCGTCCATGGTTCTCTTGCACTGGTTCCGGCTCGCTGACGTCGACTCCGGGCTCTGGCACCTCCATCGCAGAATGCGCATGCTTCTATCACACTTATGCGCATTACCTGGAACAGCCATGGCCAAGCCAAGTCTCAACCTGTCTCTGGATGAGAGCGTCATCGAGCGGGCCCGCCGGTACAGCGAACGCCACGACACCAGCATCTCTCGGCTCGTGAGATGACTTCTTGTCCGGTCTGCCGGCCGAAGAGGAGGGCCTGGACTTGGAGGTGCTTACGCCCACGGAGCGGGTAGGCAACTAGCCCCACCCCACCGACGCCTCGAGCGCTTCGATGGCCCCCGCCTCGACGTGCCACGGGACGCCGGAATCGCGCTTCCATCGGGCGCTGCCGTCCCAGCCGGCGGGTCGGAGCCGGAGGAGGCCCCGATCGGGCGCCTCCCGTGGGTCCCCCGGTGCGTCCGGTGCTTCCCCCGGCGGATCCGGTGCCTCCCCTGGCGCCTCCCGTGCCTCCCCTGGCGCCTCCCGTGCTTCCCCTGGCGCCTCCCGTGCTTCCCCTGGCGCCTCCCGTGCGTCCCCAGTCGCGTCCCGTACGTCCCCCGTCGCGTCCCGTACGTCCCCAGTCGCGTCTCGTCCGTCCCCCATCGCGTTTCCGCGGAAACGTGGGGCACCGGCGGCCAACGGCCTCCCCTTGGGCGTGAAGAACAAGATCTGCTGGTGCTTGTCGATGCAGACGCTGGCGCCCCCCTCGTGCACGAAGCGGTGGTGACGGTCGCACAGAAGCACGAGGTTCCCGAGACGGGTCTCGCCACCATCGGCCCAGTGCTTGACGTGGTGCCCTTCGGTGAACCGGAGACCGCAGCCCGGGAAACGGCAGCCGCGATCGCGGGCCTCGAGGGCGCGGCGCACGTGGGTGGGAACGGTGCGGGTCCTCCGCCCCACGCTGAGGATGTGGCCGTTCGCGTCGTGCGCCATCCTGACTACGCCCGTGTCGCAGGCGATCCGCCGTGACGTTTCCGCGGAAACGCGCGTGCCCCCCCCGAGGTCCGACTGGCCGGGGTTTCCGAGCTCGCGTAACGTCGAGGCCTCGACGTGGAGCACCACCTGGGTGCGGTCGGCCCGGGCGCCGCTCGAGGGCGCCTCGGCGAACCCGGCCGCGAGCGCCCGCTCCGCCATGAGCCTGGCCGCGTCGGCCCTGCGCTGTTCGGGCTTGGCGTCGGCCTCGTCGCCGGTCTGGGCATCGTAACCACCGTCGTTGCCCTCTCCGCCACCTTCGCGCCGACCGCTCGCCCGGAACAGCACGTCCTCGGCCGCCTCCATGGCCCGCATGAAGATCTCTCCCGCCTCGGGGTCCAAGCGTCCCCGCAAGACCACCATCCCGTCGTGGTCGATAAAGAACGAGAAGGCCCGGCTCTGGTACCGAAGCAGCTCGGCGTCCACTTCGGTCTTCCGGTCCAGGTGCTTCCAAGACCGGACTACACGTTCCAGGTTCGCCGCCGAACCCGCGCGGGCGAACTCGAGCAGAGCCCCTTCGCTGGTCGGCGTGGCGACCCGGCTGAGCGCTCTGACCTTGGCGAACGACAGCTCTCCATTCTCCATGGCGCGGCTGGTCTCGGGGAGCTGCTCCAATGCCAGGGCGGTGCGGACGCGCTCGCGAGCGGCCCTGGGCATGATGCCGATCCTCCACGCGAGCCACTCCGCGGTCGACGCGAAGCCGGTGTCCCTCCAGCCCTCGCGCCGGTGGAACTCGGCCAAGAGCTTCATGGCCTGGTACTGAAGGGAGTCGGCCTCCATGTAGGCCTGGGCGCACCGCTCCCCGAGGACGTAGAGCTCGTCGTCGGCGTCCGCCGTGTCATATCCCGCTGAGGCCTCCCGGACTGTCCTCCGGCTCGCCTCTGTCGCGCGCAGCCTGTATCCCATCCCGATCTCCCTCAACTGCAAGTGGCTCAATTACTTGCATGTAATATACGAGCGGGTTGGGGAACCCTCTGTGTTGCCTCGAGAGGCGTACGGCAGCAGGCCTGGACCATCGAGGGAGGAGCGAGTCGGCGAGGGGGCTCAGATACGGATCAGGACGCACTCACGAGCGAATCCAGAGGCGGTCCCGGACCGATGCCAATGCACGACCTCAAAACCGTCCATGGCATTTGGGGACGCTCACATCCGGATGCCCGGGCGAAGGCCTATCGGCCCGCGCCCGCACAGTGTTTCTCGTAGGTGGATCCGGTCGAGACGCTTCGGACGAAGCGAGGTGGCCACGCGACCGGTCTCCCGCGCGGTAAGGTTGACTTCTCTCGCGCGGTTGGGCTGAGGTCCCCCGGGCGGTTGGACCGACGTCTCCGTGTTGAGAGGGAGCACGGTGTAGACCGGGCCGACCGCGGCTCCGTCACTCCCGGCGATCGGACGGACGTCTCCGGGCGGTTGAGCCGAGCAGGGGAAGATCGCCATCAGGGCGAACGGAGATCGAAGGCGTCCGGTATCCCCAGACTAGAACACCCGCTCGATCCAGTGCAGCAACCGCGCCAGGAACCCAGGTCGCGCTTCCTCCGCCCCCGCACTCTCGCAGATCGGACACGGCCCCATGTCAGGCTCCTGTCCCAGAATCGCCGTCACCGGACCGAGCACCTCGAGCTTCTGCTCGATCGTGTCGTTCACCGCCACGGTGAACGTGAGCACGTTGCCCTGGACCACGCCGGCGAGCTCGGCCGGCATGGTGGGCCCGATGGCGACCGGGTACGCCTTGATCAGATAGGAGCCCGACACGCTGAACCGCTGATCCGCGTCCAGGGCGATCGGAGCCGGAAAGTCGCCTTTGGTGCAGCCCACGTGCACGTGCGCCGTGGTGTCGCTCACGACCACTCCCACGTCGTCGCCGCCCCACGTTCCCATGGCCAGCTCGGTCAGCTGCACGCTGGACGGCGACGACGAGCAGGCGAGGACCAGCGACGCCGCTACGGGCAGGCTCGCTCGAAGCCGCCCCCGGCCCGGCGCTCGCTGGCGCCCCCACTCGGGATCGGTCCGCCACTCGGGATCGGTCCGCCCCGTGGGATCGGTCCGCCACTCGGGATCGGTCCGCCACGTGGGATCGGTCTGCCACCTGGGATCGGTCCGCCACGTGGGATCGGTCAACCACTCGGGATCCGTCCGCCCCGTGGGATCGGTCGGCGTACGTCGATTCATGCTCGTGCTCTCCCTGGGGATTGCTGTCACAGAGAGAACGAGCGAGCGAGCCCATCCGCGACAGCGAATCCGGCCCCGACAGCGAGTCCGGCCAGCGACCGCGAGTCCGTCGCAAGAGGCGCTCGGTGGGACCGATTCGAGAGAGCGCAGTGGATAACCGAGATCGATCCGTCTCCACTGCCAAGGCTCGCCCACGCGCCCCGCCCCTCAGCTATCCAGCCCCAGCTCCTCGGGTTCCCGCCGCTCAGCTATCCAGCCCCAGCCCTCAGCTATCCCGCCCCACAGCCATCCAGCCCCAGCCCTCAGGTATCCCGCCCCTCAGCTATCCAGCCCCAGCTCCCACAGCCTCCCCACCAGGGCCACCATGGCCCAGGTGTCACGCCCACAGTAGGCCAGCAGCTCCCGGCGAAGCGCCGCGCGCTCGTCCTCGGGCATGTCGTCCCCCTCGAAGAGCAACCGGGCCAGCTCCGCGCTGGCTACCTCGCCGTCTCTGACCTCCAGGTCGGCGTAGCTCATCTCCGGCACCAGCGCCGGGAGTACCCGCTTCACGCTGAAGCTGCCGCGGAAGTCGGGGTGGTAGACGTGGCTCCGCACCAGCGGGAGCAGGTCGAACAGCTTGATGCGGATGCGCTCCAGCGGACCCCTCAGGTGAGGCAGCGCGTTTTCCAGCGTCTTGATCTGGGTGTTCTCGTAGCTGCTGTAGACGAGGATGGACCCGGCATCCGCGCAGGCGTCGATGAGTGCCAGGGCCAGCCCTTTCCGGGGGTCGCCCGCCCCTTCGGCCAGCCATTCGACGTGGTCGTGGCCCCCGTCCATGCGCTCCTGGCGGTAGCTGAACTGGACCGGAATCGCCTCCCAGGGAGCCACCCCGGGCCACACCGGCACGGCCCGGGCTACCGTCTCGAAATCCAGATACGCGAGGGGCTCGGCCAGCGCGTCCAGCACTGTCCAGAGCCCGGGCTCGACGATCACGTCGTCGCGCTGAACCGCACGGCGTTGACGTCGGGCCACCGGCGTGAGTCCGAGTCCCTCCGGTAGATCGGTCACGCTGTGGATGCCCTGATGCATGTAGCTCAGGGCCTTGGCCGTTCCGGTCCGGTACAGGGTGCGGATGTGGTGGGGCCCGGGGGGCCAGCACCGCTCCTGGAACGGGCAGTCGGTCATGCCGATGCACTGGACCCCCACGGGAAGCCCGGGAAACGGTCTCTCGAGGATTCCGAGCTGCCACTCGATCTCGCCCTCGATCCCCTTCATCAATCCACGGGTCTCGGCGGTGACATCGTGCCGCTCGAACAGCGGATCCCGGCCGCTCCGCTCCACCACGTGGGTCTGGATGGCGGCATCCGGCAGGTGCTCGGGCTCGCGAGAGGTCGCGGACTTCACCTCGATCAGGTTGAACCGGTCCCCGTCCCGCTCGAGTACGTCCACGGTCACGAAGACGTCGTCCTGCAGGAAGGCGGCCTCGAAGATCGCGGGGGCATCGGATGCGAGGGCGTCCCGGGTCTCTGCGACCGCGCGCTCGTGATGGCAGGGGGGTACGTCGACGAGCACACCGCCAGGGAACGCTTCACGGGCCAGGGCACCGACGTGGCTCCCCTGGCGAAAGCGATCGAGGAGCGCCGGCCCCGTTTGAAGCTCGGGGGCGTCCTGCTCGTGGGTCGCCCACCAGAGCAGGTTGGGGCACTGCGTCCCGTGAACGAAACGGGTCTTGGAGAGCCTGGCCACGACGCTTTCCCTCTCAGGTGCAATCCGACGGTCGGTCCGGGAGGACCGGGGCCTCATGTCGGATCGCGCCGAGTCGCGCGGGGCCTCGTCTCCAATGTGAAGCGGGCGGGGAGCTGGGGCAACGATCCCGGCTCCTGCTCCGGCGCCTCTACGCCCTGAAGTGCTCGTAGAGCCCGTCCAGGATGTCGCCGCCCCGTCGGATCCGTTCCAGATCGTCGTCCCACCGACTCGTGATGCCCCGGATCAGCGACGCCACGCCGGGCACTTCCGGGCGGCCGAACCGCTCGTCCTTCACGTCGATGTCGTGGATGATCTCGCCGATGGCCACCAGGGCCGGGTCGTCGAGCTCGAAGTGAGCGATCAGCGTCTCGAACGTGCAGGCGTCCCCGACGTGCGTGAACTCCCCGTCGAACATGTCGAACCGCAGCTCTCCCTCGCCGGGC
>JBDHHQ010000197.1:0-4654 GCA_039589315.1 Gemmatimonadota bacterium | reverse complement strand
CGCGTAGAACGGGATGCTCGACGAGTCCATGAAGAAGTTCGGGCTCGAGGACCAGAGCTGGCGCAAGGGACGGCCCTGGTACGAGAAGTGAGAGCGCCGTCCTCGGAGGGTAAAGCGCAATGACGTGGCTGGTGCGCATCCTGGTGGTCCTGGCGCTGATGGCTCATGGCGCCGCGGCGGATGTCCCGGACAAGGGCGAACCTCCGGAGGGCGACGCCGAGGACATGTCCCTCGAAGAGATCTCCCGCATGCTCGACAACCCGCTCGGGAATCTCTGGATCATCTTCATGGAGAACGACCTCGGCCGCTACCGGGGCAAACCCGCGCGGAACTCCGAGTGGGTCAACACGGGTCTCATCCAACCAGTGCTGCCGGTGCCGCTCACCGACGACTGGAACCTGGTGACCCGACCCATCATTCCGATCGTCACAGCACCGCGGTTCAACGTCTCCGCGCGTGATTTCGGGGACTGCCCCGGCAACTGCGGCAGCGGGATCCCGCCGTTCAGCGTCGGGTCGGACCGCACCACGGCGCTGGGCGACATCGTGGTGTGGTCGATGCTGTCTCCCAACGAGCCTCCGGAGCTGCCAGACGGCTCGAAGATGGTCTGGGGCGCAGGCCCGAGCTTCCGCTTCCCGACGGCCACCGAGGACAAGTTCGGCTCCGAGCGGTGGTCGGCGGGCCCCTCCGGGATCCTGCTGCGCCAGCCCCCGAAGGACGGCCACTGGACCCTGGGTCTCTTCGGCCAGCACCACTGGTCCTTCGCGGGGAGCAGCGGCCGCGACAGCGTCAGCCACACCCAGCTCCAGTACATCTGGTGGTACAAGCTGCCCGTGGAGGGGGAGTGGAGCGTGGGCGCCTTCCCGATGATCGACATCAACTGGAAGGCGGACGGCGGCAACAAGTACAACGTGCCCATCGGGCTGGGCTTCAGTACCACCTTCTTCGTGGGTCCCATGCCCCTGCGGGTCGGGGCGGAGATCGACTATTTCGTCGCCCACAACAACGACTACGGCCCGCGCTACATGCTCAAGTTCTTCATCGTGCCGGTGATCCCCCGGCTCGTGAAGGAGCCGCTGTTCGGGCGGCGCTGACGAGAGACGGCCAGAGCACACGATCCGTGAGGAGGGCTCGATGCATCGTAGAACCATCGTGGGGTTCATCGGAGGCGTAGCCGCGACCCTGGGGGTGATCCTGCTCCTCGGTGCCGGAGGCACCGTCACCTCGCCCACCGGCACGGCCCCCGACCGCTACGTCTACTACCCGGGGACGGAGGAGCTCGGCAAGGACGAGATCCGCGTGGTCGCCTGTGGCACCGGTCTCCCGGCCGCGCGGCGTGGGCAGGCGGCGAGCTGCTTCCTGGTCGAACTCGGCAACGGCGACAAGTTCCTCTTCGACATCGGCACCGGCTCGATGGCCAACATCGCGTCGCTCATGATCCCGATGGACTTCCTCACCAAGGTGTTCATCAGCCACCTTCACACCGACCACTGGGGTGACCTCGACACCCTCTGGGCCGGGGGCTGGACGGCCGGCCGCACCGGGACGCTCGAGGTCTGGGGCCCGAGCGGCGCCCGCCCCGACATGGGAACCCAGCATGCCATCGATCACTTCATGCAGACCTACAACTGGGACTACGTGACGCGAGCCGCGATGATCAGCTCCGTTCCGGGCAGCATCACGGTCCACGAGTTCGACTACAAGGGTGAGAACAAGATCATCTACCAGGAGAACGGCGTCACCATCCGCTCCTGGCCGGCCATCCACATCGGCGACGGTCCCGTAAGCTTCTCCCTCGCCTGGAACGGCTACAAGATCGTCTACAGCGGCGACACCATGGCGACCAACTGGACGCTGGAGTACGCCCAGGACGCGGATCTCCTGATCCACGAGGTGATGCCCATGCCCGACGACATGGTGCGGTTCTACAACCAGCCGCCCGAGCGGGCGATCCGCGCCTCCTGCGGCTTCCACACCTGCCCGCCCGCCTTCGGAAAGATCATGAGCCTGCTCAAGCCGAGGCTCGCCGTGGCCTTCCACTGGTTCAACGAGGAGGGGACCCGCTACAACCAGTACCAGGGCATCCGGCAGACCTACGACGGCCCCGTCTCGATGGCGACGGACATGATGGTCTGGAACGTGCGCCGCGACGAGATCCTCGAGCGCATGGCGGTATCGACCGACGAAGCCTGGGACGTGCCGGGGCCCAACAGGCCCCCGCCGCCGGACAACACGGTGGGATCGCAGTACACGGACTTCGTTCTCGAGGGGCTCTTCGACACCAAGGAGGCCGAGAAGCAGACTCGCGACCGCTTCAACAAGAAGTACGGATTGCAGTAGAACGGCGTCGCCCACGGGAGGCGATCGGCGGGAGTCCCAGCCTCGCCTCCGGTTCTCTAGGGCGCCCAGCCGAAAAGGGGTGGCGGCGACGCTCATCCGCCTCTGGCCGCGCCCGGCGGTGAACCAGCTCGCGATCGAAGCAGTCGGCAAGGTCGGAATGCCCGCAACCGGAACGAGAACGAGATCTGGATCCTCGGCATCCGTACCCGATTCGCGTTCTGAGGCTCCGGCCGAGTGCGATTCCTGGTGAGCCGCCGCCTGTGCCTCCTCGCCGTTGCGTTCGTGCTCGCCTGGCCAGGTCTCGCCGCCGCCGAGGACGTCCAGCTCTGGACGGTCGCCACGGTGAGCCATGCTCTGGACGATCGCTTCGCCCTTCACCTTGCGGGCCGTGTTCGCTTCGATGACGACGTCTCCCAGTCGAAGGACTACCTGATTCGCCCCTACGGGAGCTGGAAGGCGACGGACTCGATCTCGCTCCAGCTTGGCTACGACCGGCTCCAGAGCGTCCGTTCGCGGGACGAGCACAGGGCCTGGCAGAGCGTCTCGTATCGGCAGCTCTGGCGCGACCTCTCCCTGGGGCACCGAATCCGGCTGGACGAGCGTTTCGTCGAAGGGGTCGGCGGCCCGGTCGTGCGCTCTCGCTACCGGCTTCGGGGAACTCATCCGCTGGGATCCACGCCGTGGTACATGGCCTCCTCGGACGAGGTCTTCGTGAACCTCAACGATCAGCACGAGGGGCCGGTTGGAGGCTTCGAGCAGAATCGCCTGCGAGTGGCGCTGGGCTGGAAGGCCAGCCGCTGGAGGGTGGAAGGAGGCTACGAGTGGCACTACGCCCGCCGGCGGGATCGGGTCGGCGAGCATCGGCACGTGTTCGTACTGGAGTTTTCCTATGCCACGCGGTGATCGCGGTTTGCTGGCTGATGACGGGGCGCGGCCACCCTCCGATCGCTGCTTTGGCCGCGTGCCCTTGTCAGGCCGGAGAGACGGGGGGCTATGCAACCCGGGGCAGGGCGATCACGAGCCCAGACTGAAACGAGCCCTCGGTGGATGTCTGAGAACCGCGCCATACGTGGACGTCTTATAACCGGCCATAGGCGACGCCCAGGAGATCCCGATCCCAAAACCCGGACACGTCACGCTGCGGCGCGATCTCAAGGAGTCGAGGCAAACGGAGGACTGCGTGAACAGCGACGTCCCCCGAGGGCCCGAGGAGTTACGTTTGGCTAGCCGTGGTGTTCGAGGAGCTCGATCAGGATTTGCCGGGCGCGGCGCTCCTGGAACGTGAGGGGGCGCTGGCGCTCGATCCGGGCTGCCGTCTCCATCTTTTCGAGCACGTAGGTGCGGAACTGGGCCTTCGTCCAGAGGTTGTCGTTCGCGTGTGGGATTTCGTTCATCTTCAGTCTCCGTTTTTCTGGTTTCCTCTGGCCCAGAACGGAGCTGAAGTGCAACGAAATCACTCGCGCTCGGGCTGCTCCCGCTCGGCCTCCCGAGCCTTCTCGGCCTCTTGCTCTCGAGGCGGGGCGCCGGTGTATTTCTCGGCGACCGGATTCACACGGTCATATTGACCATCGGTGCCAAGCTGGCCCGGTGTGGTGGGAGACGCCATCTCGCCAGTCGCCTCGCGCGAGGCCTCAGGCTGTTTGACGCCCATCCCCTCGAGGGACTTGCCGACGTCTTGGGCCTGCTGTTTGACGTCTGCAGGAAGCCGCTCAGCAGTCTCCTCGACTTCCTTCTTCGGGGGAGCGTACTTGTCAACGACATCCGGCATGGGGGGCCTCCTCTGCAGCGGATCGAGCGTTGGCTCAAAGCCTGACCGTACCCCAAGGCGGAGCTTCTCTACAAGGAGAACCGCGTTTCCCCTCTTCATCTTCCAATACTGAAAGAAGAATAGTTGTTGTGCCTGTGCAGTTGTGGGCAACGCAGCGCGTTGTCCAGCAAATGCATCAGGTTGCGCGGCTCTGTCCACAGAGACCGCCGACAACTACCGGAAGAACTATAGGAAGAGAACTATAGGTTTGAGCGACAAAGAGACCGTGAATTTCGTCCATCGGCGCGACAAAGAGACCGTGAAGAGCGCGACCAAGGGATCGTGGATAAGTCTTCCGATTCACAGAGCTCTCCAGCCTGGCAAGAACGTCATCGATGCGATACCGGATGTCGCGTAAGCGCTCGCAGATTGCCGACATAGAACGTCGGAGGGAACCCGATGCGTATTGTGGGAAATAGTCTCAACGGTTGTTGGCCGAGGGACCTGGTCCAGGAAGCGAACGTCGAGCACCTACAGCAGATCGACCTTGCGGTCGCCTACGTGACG
>JBDHHQ010000196.1:0-4709 GCA_039589315.1 Gemmatimonadota bacterium | reverse complement strand
GTCCCAGTCCTCTCCGACCGCTCCCGTCTGCCAGTAGCGCTGGAAGGCACGCTCGAGCTCCTCGCGTCCGAACTTTCCCATGGGCCTCTCCTCGTCGGCACCTTCGGCGATGCCGGGGCGGATCGTGCGCCCTCCGGCTCGCTCTCGCAAGACGTGCCCGACCTACTATCCTGCGGGCCCATGCCCATGTTCGGCCTGCGCTACGACCTGCGTTGCCCGCCCTTTGCGCGGGCCACCCCCGCGGAGCTGACGGCGGCGGCTCTCGAGCAGTGCGCCTGGGCGGACGAGCGTGGGTTCGCCTCGGTGACCCTGTCGGAGCACCACGGATCACCCGACGGGTATCTGCCCTCCCCTCTCGTGCTGGCGGCCGCGATCGCGGCCCGGACCCAGCGCATGCGCATCGTGCTCGCCGCCCTGATCGTCCCACTGCACGACCCGATCCGTCTGGCGGAGGATCTCGCGGTCCTCGATGTCGTGAGCGGCGGACGCATCATCCCGGTCCTGGCGGGCGGGTACGTGGAGTCGGAGTTCCTCACCTTCGGGCGCAAGCTGGCCGATCGCCCCCAGGCGATGGAAGAGATCGTCGGCATCCTCGAGCGCGCATGGACGGGCGAGCCCTTCGAGCACCGGGGCACCACGGTGCGCGTGACGCCGCGCCCCGTGCAGAGGCCTCGTCCACCACTGTTCATGGGAGGGGCATCCCCCGCTGCCGCACGGCGTGCGGCACGCCTGGCGGACCACTTCATTACCTCGGTGCCCGGGCTGTTCGAAGTCTTCCGCGAAGAACGCAAGCGGCTCGGCCGGCCCGACCCCGGCCCGCTGCCCACCACCACCGGGAACTTCCTGCACGTGGCGAAGGATCCGGACGCTGCCTGGGAACGGATCGCGCCCCACGCCATGCATGAAACGAACGCCTATGCGCGCTGGATCGGGCAGTCGGGAGGCTTCTCGCCCTACGAGACCGCTCCCGATGCCGAGACTCTGCGCCGAACCGGTCGCTACCCGGTGCTCACGCCCGAAGAGCTGATCGAGAAAGCACGCGCTCTGCCTGCGACGGGCACCGTCATGCTCCATCCCCTGATGGGTGGCATGGACCCGGAGCTCGGCTGGGAGAGCCTCCGCCTGATCGAGAGCTCAGTTCTCCCTGCCCTGCCGCGGTAGCACGGTGCGACCACCGCTGCGCGGCGCCAGGCCTACTTCGGGAACAGCAGCTTGATGGTGAACTGGACGCTCCAGCGCGGGCCGAACTCCGGGCGCTGGACGTTGTAGTAGGACGCAAGCTTGAGATCGATGGGCTGGTTGCCGAAGCGCATCAGGCGCCCGATCCCTCCGCCAACGGGCACCGTCCACGTGTCGCCGCCGTCCGCCTCCCAGTTGGCGGTGATCACCGGGACCGAGCTCAGGTACCAGCCAGCGTCCAGGTTGTAGTTGATGATGGGCTGGAACAGGAGACTGCTCTGGTCGGCTGCGTCACCATGCGTCGCGAAGGACCAGGTATTCTGGGCCAGCACCCCCACGACCCACTTCCCGGGCATGGACAGCAACAGGGCCGAGATCCCCGCCGACCAGGTGTCGGCGCCCAGGGCCTCATCCGTGTTGGTAGGCAGGATCAGGGCCGGACCCACTCCCCAGATCACGGAGCCAGGGTCCGCAGGCGAGAAGAAGCTCTGATAGGTCAGGTTGCCGAGACCGAACTCCGAGCTGGTACCCGGGAAGACCTCTCCGAAGCCCAGGTCCCCACCCCCACGCCCCTTCGCCACACGGTCCTGGGCCTCGAGCCACATCACGGGGAGGATGAAGCGGTTGATGAGGTTCACCCTCCCAAGCGAGACGGGAACGACGGGCTTCACGTTGAGGACGTTCGCGAGCTTGCCCGTCGGCCCGACGTCGAAGAAGAGGTTCTCCTCGAACGGGACGCTGATCATGTTCGCGACCGGGTTCTGGGACTTCTTGGCCAAGTCCTCGGCCTCGTCGGCGGCGCTCGCACGAGCCAGGAGCCCGACCGCCACACACAGCACGGAGGCGCGGATGTACCAGCCCTTGTACGCCATCGTTCAGGAGCGCCCTACTCCCCCATCTTCCAGTTGAGATGGAGGCTCAGGACGAACGCGTCGTTGCGGTCGTACTTGCCCGAGACGGTGCCCGCCCCCGTCGTGTAGTCGAGACGCGCCTGGTCGCGGCCCAGGTCGACGTACATGAACGACGCCCCCACCGTGAGGTTCTCGCTCCAGTCGTAGATCGCGCCGACGGTGTACTTGAAGATGCGGTCGATCGGGAGATCCGGCAGTCGATCGCCGCGATGTTTGGTGGGGGAGCTGTCGTACGAGAAGCCGAACTGGAGCAGCCAGCGATCCGTTGCCTGGTACTCCATGCCGATCGCGTAGCGCCAGGTGTCCTGCCAGTCGCGGGGGATCGACAGCGTCACCGGCAGACCCGCGAAATCGAGAGGGGTGTCCTCGAACACACTCCAGTCCGTCCACTGCACGTCCAGCAAGAGCGCCAGGTCCGGGGTCACCTGCTGATAGGCGCTCGCGATGACCATCTGCGGAATCTTGAACTTGCTCTGGATCCTGCCGCCGAGGAGATTCGAGAACGGAGGCGCCAGCCGGCTGGGGCGCGAGCTGCCGACGAGGTCGAACTCGATCTCCGAGCGGTACTGGATCCCGATGCGCGCCTCCTCGACCGGCTCGAACAGCACACCCAGGTTCCACCCGACCGCCCAGTCATCCATGTCCTCGAGCTTGAGCTTGCCGTCGGGCGGAACGTTGGTGGGCAGGCGCAGGTCGAAGTCCATGGTCATGTACGACAGGATCGCGCCGGCCCCCACCGAGAACTGATCGGTCACCCGATACGCGGCCACCGGGTTGAAGGCGAGCGCGAGGCTGGTGACCTCCGTGACGAAGTAGCGGCCCACCCACTGGTTGTCGTAGTCGAGCCCGCCCGCGATCGGCGCCGTGAGGCTGGCGCCGAGCTTCCACTCGTCCGAGAGATCGTGGACGTAATAGCTGCTCAGGCCGGCCGCGTAGCCCCCGGCATCACCGCCGTCGTTGTCCCCGAGCGCCGCCTTGGTGGCGGCGTCCGCGTCGAACTCGACCTCGACCTTCACGAACTGCGTGCCCACCGCGACCTGGGAGCGGTCGAGGCGGGTCATGCCGGCCGGATTGAAGAAGGCGGTGGTCGCGTCGTTGGCGGACGCGGCCTGCCCGGCGTTCGCCACGCCATTGTGGCGCGTCCCCTGCTCGACCGCCGAGGCCCCGCCGCTGGCGTGAGCTTGTAAGGGCAGGAAAGCCCCGATGAGCACCAGCGCCGCTCCGGCCGAAAGACCCGCGAGCCTGCGTTGGCGGCCGGCTCGATGCGTCCACGATGCCGCCACCCTTCGCGCGCCCCGCGCCGCCATTCGTCGCCCTCCCCTGGAGTGGCGCAGAGCCTAGCGATCCCTGCGCTCAGGGGCTCCCTTTGAGATCAGCGCTTCACTACACTCGGCGCTCGCACCGGAGCATGTGTCCACTTCGAAGCGCTGAGGGGTGGGCACGCGATGACGAGGAGAGTCGTGCTCGACGCAACGCTTCTGCTGGCGGCTCCCTGGAATCCCACACGCCTCCGAAGCTGTCCGACTGACTCCCCGGTGGCGTATACTCGGCGGCCGGACGGTTGGATGCCTGGGTCGGTCGCGACCTCCGGGGTAGCCTAGACATGAGAGGGACACCAGACATGCTCCGACGAATCACCCGTACGGGCACGGCCCTCGGAGCCGTGCTGTTGGTCGGCGCGCTCGCCTACCTGCAGGGGTACAGCGATGGCGATCAGGGTGCGCCGATTCGCCTCATCGCGTCGGCGTTCGCTGCCGAGAGGCCGACGATCTCACCGACCCAGGAGCTGGACGACCCCAACGTCTACTACCCGGGGACCGAGGCGCTTGCGTCGGACGAGATGCGGCTCATCTCGTGCGGGACCGGGATGCCCACCGCCCGGGAGTCCCAGGCCGCCAGCTGCTGGCTTCTCGAGCTTGGCAACGGCGACAAGTTCCTGTTCGACGGCGGCACCGGCTCTGCGGCGCGCATCGCGAGTCTGCGCATCCCGTACGAGTTCTTGAACAAGATCTTCCTGAGCCACCTGCACACGGACCACTTCGGTGATTTCTCGGCGTACTTCGTCGGAGGCTGGCTGGCCGGGCGTCAGGGGCCGCTCCACGTGTACGGGCCGAGCGGTGCGAAACCCGAAACTGGGACCAAGTACGCAATCGAGCACTGGCAGAAGGCGCTGACCTGGGACGTCGAGGGCCGTGCCGGCCGCATCCCCGCTTCCGGGGGAAAGGTCATCGTCCACGAGTTCGATTTCAAGGCCGAGAACGCGATCGTCTACCAGGAGAACGGAGTCACCATCCGCTCGTGGCCGGCCAACCACGTCATCGACGGCCCGGTCAGCTTCAGTCTGGAGTGGAACGGACTCAAGTTCGTGTTCGGCGGCGACACCTACCCGAATCAGTGGTACGTGAAGTACGCCAAGGGCGCCGACCTGGCGATCCACGAGTGCTTCATCTCGGTACCCGACATGGTCTCGAAGTTCGGCTTCTCACCGTCGACGGCACTCGAGGTGGGAACCCAGATCCACACCGCTCCCGAGGCCTTCGGGAAGGTGATGAGCATGGTCAAGCCGCGCATGGCCGTGGCGTACCACTTCTTCAACGACCCCGACACATCTGCGCCCAT
>JBDHHQ010000195.1:0-4735 GCA_039589315.1 Gemmatimonadota bacterium | reverse complement strand
ACGGCGATGGACGGCGACCTGAACTCGGCCGAGGCGCTGGCGGCGCTGTTCATGTTCGTCAAGGAGGTGAACGCCGAGCTCGACCGGGTGGGCGACCAGGTGCGGCCGGACGATCAGGCCGTGGCCCTCGACGCGCTGGAGCGCGTCGACCAGGTCCTGGGGCTAGTCGAAGTCGCCCGTTCCGGCAGGGAGATCGACGACGATACCGTGGCCTGGATCGAGGAACGGATCGAGGCGCGCCGGGCCGCGCGGGAGGCCCGGGATTGGGATCAGGCCGACGCCATTCGGGACGAGCTGGCCGAACGCGGCATCGTGCTCGAGGACGGCGCCCAGGGGACCCGCTGGAAACGGCTTCATCAAGGCGAGACGGTAGGATAACGCGGCCCGACCCGACCCTGAGCTTCTGCAGTCCCTTCACGTCGCGGCAGACGAGGGGGTCGGCCACCGGACAGACCGGGTTGCGCAGGTTGACTCCCCCGAGGACTGTACAGTCTCATGTGCACAGCTCTCCTCGTCAGCGCTGCCCGCTCGTCCCTCGGTCATCCCATGCTGGCCAAGAACCGGGACCTGGAGCTGGGCCACGAGCGCGGAACAAGCGTGTTGGTAGACGGCCGGATCGATCACTCCTTTCTCGGACTGGGCTTCGAGCACGCGCCGGGGATGATCACCCAGGGGGTGAACGAGATGGGTGTGTGCCTGGCGTTCATGTTCGTCAAGATCACCAAGCCGGGCTGGGAGGAGGATTGGACCCCGACTCCGGGCGCCAGCGCTGCGCAGCGTGAGGGCGGTGTTCTCTGCGGGGAGCTGCTCGGTCGGGGCTCGAGCGTCAAGGAGGTCCTCGAGTACTTGCTGGACCAGACAGGGCGGGGGCGCTCCCTCGGTGGGACCATGCTGCTGGCCGACCCAGAGGGGGCAGTAATCGTCGAGGGGACTGACGACGAGCTCGCGATTCGGCGAGTCACGTCCGGCGTCGAGGTTCGGAACAACCACTTCTTGCTCTTGAGCGCACTCGGCCCCGACTTCGACGCGTACCGGAGCTCATACGCACGCGGTCAGCGTGGGCTCGAGCTGCTGGCCGCCCACCCGATCATCAGTCCCGAGACGCTCGCCCTGGTGCTGCAGGATCACGCGCCGGCTCCTTCCGAGTACTCGATCTGTCGGCACGCGACCGACGAGGATCCGTTGAGTCACCGCACGGCGGCCTCCACGATCATGATCCCGAGGAACCAGGACGGCGTACCGGAGCTGCGCCTCGCGCGAGGTCATCCGTGCGCCGTTCCCTACGAGACGCACCTCGCCCTCTGACGTCGATCCTCGAGGCTGAGGAGCCTCCCTGCGTCCGGAGGTCACAGCGTCCCATGGGCCGTACGCCAGCGCGGCGCCACCCGGGCTGACCGGACGTCCGGCTCGGCGACCGCCTCGGGAAGCGGTGGGTGCGAGACCGATGCGAGCAGGGGTAGGTGACTTCCACTGGGCCGTGCCCGAAACTACTTTGGTTGGGCAATCCATGACGCGCGGTCGCTGACGTAGCTCAATTGGTAGAGCAGCTGCCTTGTAAGCAGCAGGTTCGGGGTTCGAGTCCCCGCGTCAGCTCTCGCCAAGTGAATGCCCCGCAAGCCTTTATGGCCTGCGGGGCTTCTGTCTGCTTTGCAGACTATGTCTAGAATGTGTCCGGTATGCTCGTGTTGGTACCTGCTTCCATAGCAGGTGGCCTGACCGTAGGAGTCAGATTGTTCCGGTGCTCACGGCTCGCGTGTGGAGAGCGATGAATGGAAACGGGAGATGGGTCTGCTCAGCCCCCGAACGCCTCCACCATCATTCGTTGGATCTGGGGATCGGTCCGGAGTTCCTCCACGTACGGATCGCAGTGGATCCGTAGAAATGCCGTACTGCGACGCTCGAACGCGTCCTGATAGAGCGCCAGGGCGCGGTCCTTCTGGCCGAGCGCCGTATATACGAAGGGCCAAACCTCCTCTCCCGCAGCCTCGGCCTCGTCCAACAACCGTTCGGCACGCGCGAGGTCGCCGCTCCGAGCGTACGCGTAGGCGAGGAACCCCTGCAACGTTCCTTGGCTGAGCTCACGGCCTTGCTCCACGGTTCGGATGGCGTCCTCGGTCCGGCCGAGCTCGAGCAACGCCATGCCAAGCACGCGGTACGCTATGGGCTGCAGGTAGCCCAGGGCTATGGCCTCTCGAAGCTGCTGCTCGGCCTCTTCGTCGCGGCCTGCGCAGTGGAGTGCGAATCCGAATTGGACCCGGAGGATAAGCCAGGCCGGCGACCGCTCGAGGTCGTGTCGATAGGATGCGATCGCCTCGTCGTAGCGACCCATGTGGAGGTACATCAGTCCGAGTCCCCACCGGCTCGCGTTGGGACTGAGCTCGAAGGCTCGGCGGTACTCTGGCTCCGCCTCGCCGAAATCCCAGTCACATCGATACAGATCGAAGCCCCGAGCCAGATGGGCGCGCGGTTCACGCTCGTCGAGTCCCAACGCTCGTTTGGAGGCGACCCTGGAAAGCTCGCAATGCTCGGCGTCACGGCCCCCCGGTCGGCTCGAGGCGATCCAATGGTGGGCCTCGGCCAAGGCCGCGTGCGCAAGCGCCCAATCGGGAGCTAGCCCGATGGCCCGCCGGTAGCTCTCGACCGCGAGCTCCGCCGCCTCACCACCGCCGCCTTCCTCGCGCCGAACTCGGTCCAGGTAGACCTCGCCTCGGAGAAACGCATCCTGAGCCACCGGATCCACGGGACCCACGCTGGCGAGGAGGGCCTGCTCGTCGGGTGTCAGGACGATCTCGATCTCACGCACGATCGCCGTGGCGATACGCCCCTGGAGCGCGACCGCGTCCTCCAGACGGCCCTCGTAGCTCTCGGCCCACAAATGCCGGTCCGTGGCTCCCTCGATGAGCTGCACCGTGACTCGGACGCTCTCGGTCCCGCGCAGGATCGAGCCCTCGATCAGCGCGTCCACCCCCAGCTCAGCGGCGATCTGGGCGGCCGTCTTCGGCGAGTCCTTGTACTGCGCGGTGGACGTGCGTGAGGTCACCAGGATGCCACCGACCTTCGCGAGCTCGGCGGTGAGAAGCTCCGTCATCCCATCCACGAAGTAGTCCTGATCGGGGTCCCCCATGTTGTTCTCGAGGGGGAGCACTGCGAGCGAACGAATCCCCGGCGGAGCGTTCTCCGGAGTGCGCGGCCCTCCGAACACGAGCCAGCCTGCCGCAACCAGGCCCCACAGGGCGAACACCGCGGTCCCGCCCAGGATCGCGTGCCGCCAGGTCAGCACGGACCGCAACCCGGGAGGCTGGTCACCAGGAGGCCCCGCTCGCTCCGAAGGCGCTGACCGGAGGTCACCGGGCGAGTTGTGCGGCGCTATGCCCTCCTGAACGAACGCCGTGGCCATCACGATCGGGAGTCCCACGAGTAGCAGGAGCGCCGCGAGCTGAGGAAACCACTGGGGAAGCCCCAGGCCCTCGGTCGCGGTCTGGACGACCTCGAAGACGACCCAGCCACCGACAGCGTAGATTCCCAGCACCTGCCACAGACTGCGGCGGTGGATCTCGCGGATCAGCTGCTTCAGGGAGGTCAAGGCGTCGTCCGAGCTGGGGCGGGCAGTACCAACAATCGTCCCAAGATGCGGCGCGAAGTCGGCCGGGATCAAGCACGACGACCAAGGTGCCCAAGGAGGCCATGCTGCCGTGGAACGGGCTGGGTCTGTTTCTGGGTCTGTTCAGACCGCCAAACCCTGTATGCCAACCCCGGAAGACCCGTCAAATCCTGACGGTGGGGCGGAAGCGCGAATAGGCGAAAGGCCCCGGATTCATTGGCTTTCCTGAGAAGGCCATTGTCGAATCCGGGGCCAGTCGGCCTCGCTTACAAGGCAGCTGCTCTACCAACCTCCCTGAGAAGCCCACTACGCTCCGTGCTCCACCACCCCGAGCACACTGGCGGGGTCCGCCTGCTGATAGCTGAGCTTCAGGGCCCGCGTATCTCTCCAGCCTCGGGCTGCAGCCACGTCGACGTCGGGCAGATGCTTCCGCTCCGTCGCCCAGAGCCGATCGAAGAGCACCTCGGCCCGGAGTTCGGGCCAGAGGTTCCGCGTGGCGGGTCTGAGCTGCTTGGCATCCCCCGTCGATCGTGACCCCCGGGGGAAGACTCTTCGTCGTACTGTTTGGGCTCCCGCCCGAACTGCCGTCAGGCTTGTGTATTGGTTGCGGTCGTGCAAGCCGCTGGAGCGACGTTAGGAGCCTTCCGCTCGATCCTGACGGCAGCCCTATTACGATTGTCCTGTAGGTCCACGTCCATGAGTGTGACAATCCACGTCGTGTCATCGGCAACAAAGGTGCACGGGTCACCCTCGGATAGCCGCTCCTGAACTATGTCCCGGACACCGTCTACCGTGATGCGAATGTCGGCCCTCCCGTCTCCTGGTTGGCGCGATACGGCCATTAGCAGACTCACGGAGGTGGCGATCGCCATCAGCCGAAGCGAGGCAGCCATTGAGCTATCGCTTTACTGCTCAGAGGATGGCATGCGGGCGCAGTCTCTAGCTCGTTTGCTGAGCAGCATCCCGAGGCCCAGGAGTGTTACCTGGGAGTCTGAAAGCACGGCAGTTCACTCCGCCGCTGAAGGTGTCTCGAACTCAGTTGAAGGTGGGTGACCCCAGGGTCTCGAAGAGTTAGCTGGCTTTCCTCATTTCTGCGACTGGATCCGTGTCGTCCAGGTGCGCTTTCAGGATCCA
>JBDHHQ010000194.1:0-4775 GCA_039589315.1 Gemmatimonadota bacterium | reverse complement strand
GTTCGGAACGAGGGCGTCGACGTTGGAGTGGCTGAAGACGCAGGGCTTCTCGCTCCGTTCGATGATCTCGAGCGTCGTCCGGCGTCCGGTGTGGCTCAGGTCGAGCACGATACCCACCCGGTTGCACTCCTCTACCACGCGCTGCCCCAACAGAGATAGCCCGCCGTCGGTTCGGTCCAGGCAACCGCCGCCGAGATGGTTATTCGCGCTGTACGAGAGGAGCATCATCCTGAGGCCGGCCTCTTGGAACGCCTGCAGGCGGCTGAGCTCATAGCCCACGAAGTCGCCGCATTGAGACGCGAGCAGCAGCCCCGCCTTCCCCTCCCGCTTCATGCGCCGGATGTCGTCGGTGGTGCGGATGACCTCGAGGCCATCGTTCTCGCGGGCGATTCCGTGCCAGTACATCAGGCCCGCCAAAGCGCCGGCCGTGTCGGCGTGAGGGGTCCACGCGGTTACGGCGTAGGTCGTGACTCCGTGGCGGTGCGCCAGGTGGAAGTCGGCGTCCGGCCACATCTGCATGCAGGAGTCGATGTAGATGTAGGGATGATCCCTATCGAGGATCGAGTGGACGGCCTTGCCCGCGTCACACGCCTGGGGCAGCGACGTGGCAGATCCGACGCTCGGGTCCACTCCGAAGGCCGGAACGCCGACGCCGGCCACGGCGGCGCCCTTGAGGAAATCTCTGCGGCTCGGAGACATCGGTGGCACTCCGCGTTTGAGGAACGGAGCGGCAAGATCAGGCGCAGACGTCGGATCGGGCAACCCGGGCCCGGACTGCGTCACGGACACCCCGCCCCGGACCGGGGATCGAGGCACCCGGGCCGGACGACAGCACGAGCACCCCGCGCACGGACCACCGTGCGGCCTACGGGCCGGCGGAGGTCACTCGGCCCGGAGCACGTCAACGGGGTCCACCCGGCTGGCGCGACGGGCCGGCAGCAGAATCGCCATCACGGCCACGCCGCAGAGCACTCCTGCCACCGACAGGAGGGTCAGCGGGTCGGTGGGGGAGATCTCGTACAAGAGCGATGAGAGCAGCCGCCCCGCCATCAGCGCCCCGGACAGTCCCACCACGATCCCCCACAACACGGGCCGCAGGCCACGCGAAACCGCCCGCCGCACCATCGACTCGGGCGCGGCACCCAGGGCGATGCGTACGCCGTACTCGGGCAACCGACTGGCCACGGTGAACGCGGTCACTCCGTACACACCCACGGCTCCCAACCCGAGCGCGAGGATGCCGAATCCCGCCAGGACGGCCGCGAAGAAGCGGGCCCGTGCCACCGAGTCGGCGACCACGCCATCCACCGTGCCCACGAACGGGATCGGCACGTCGGGATCGACCTCCCAGATCACTTGCCTGAGGCGGAGAGCCAGCGACGCCACGTCGCCGCTCTGCCCTCGTACCAGCATGTACAGGCTGCCCGCCGAGAACTGATTCAGGGGCCGGTACATCTCCGGCAGAGGCGCCCGGTCGAGGGTGAACTGACGCACGTTGCCGACGACGCCCACCACCCTGAAGGGCTGACTGCCGAAGAGCAGGATCTCCTTGCCGACGGGATCCTCGCCCGGCCAAAGCTCCTCCGCCATGGCCTGATTGACCAAGCCGACCCCCAGGGCGTCGGACACGTCGGCCTCGGCGAAGTCGCGGCCCTGCAGCAGCGGAATGCCCATCGTCTGGAAGTAGCCGGGGGTCACGATGCGGAAGTTGGCCGACTCGAGATTGCCGTCGGGTCCCGGCTCGTGCCCTTCGGCCAGGTACGGGAAACTCCAGTTGCCTCCGGTGAGGGGAAGCAGGTGGATCGCCCCCACACGGGCGACGCCGGGCACGGCGGCCAGGCGGTCCTGGACTTCGTGGTAGTAGGCCGCCAGCTCGGCGCGCTCGTCGGCGAGCTCCGCACCGGGCCGGGCCACCTCGATCGCCAACACGTCGTCGGGGCGGAAGCCCGGGTCGGTGCCGTACAGTTGACCGAAGCTCCGCAGGAGCAAGCCCGCGCCGGCCGCCAACACCACCGCCAGGGCCACTTCGGACGCCACCAGGACCCGACGAAGCCGCTGCTGGCCGGGGCCACCCGAATGGCGTCGGCCGCCGCTCTTGAGCTCGCTGGCGATCTCGCCGCGGGCTCCCCTGAGCGCCGGAAGCAGGCCGAAGACGAAGACGCTGGCAACGGTGACGGTCACGGCGAAGACCAGAACCGGTAGGCTCAGGCTGATCTCCGCTCCACGAGGGAGCGCGAGTTGCACACCGCTCTCGATGAGCCCGAGACTCCACCACGCGAGACCGACGCCGAGGGCTCCGCCGATCAGCGCCAGGACCAGGCTCTCCAGGAGCGCTTGGCGGACCAAACGGCCGCGGCCCGCTCCCAGGGCCGAGCGCAAGGCCAGGTCGCGGCCCTGCTCGGCGGTCCGGGCGAGAAGCAGATTCGCCACGTTGGCGCACGCGATGATCAGCACCAGGCCCACGGCCCCGAGCATCACCCACAGGCCCCGCCGGACGTCTCCCACCATGTCGTCCAGGAGCCCCGTCGCGTCCGCTCCGAGGACGTACTCCTCCGTGAACCGGCCAGGGAACTCCGCTCGCAGACGCTGGGCCAGCTCCCTGACCTCCGTGCGCGCCTGCCCCACCGTGGCCCCGGGAACGAGCCGCGCCACCACGTCGTTCACATACCAGGAGCTGTCCTGAGCCACCGTGTACGCGGGATCGGTCGCCAGAGGGACCCACAGGTCCGCCGGTCTTCCCGGCGGCTGGTGTCCCGACGGCATGACGCCGACCACGAGGCGCTCCTTCTCCCTGTGCCCGTCCACCAGGATGCGCCGGCCGACCACGTCGGGATCCCCTCCGAAGCGTCGCTGCCAGAAGTCCCATCCGAGAAGAACGACGGCCGCCCGGTCGTAGGCGCGCTCCTCGGGCGCGAACGCCCGGCCGTGCGCCGGGTGTACGCCGAACACCTCGAAGTAGTCGGGGTCCACCGCGATGCCGTCGAGGCGCTCCGGCTCGCCCTCGCCCGTGAGGGTGAAGGCCCAGCGAGACAGTCCCGTCACGGACCCCAGCGACGGAGCGTCCCGGAAGCGATCCACCATCGCGATGTTGAAGTTGGCAGCGGGCCATACGGAAACGAGCCGCTGTGGCCCCGGATAGGGCAACGGGCGCAGCACGACACCCTCGACTACGGAGAACATGGCCACGCTCGCGCCGATCCCCAGCGTGAGCGTCAGTACCGCCGCCCCCGTGAACGCGGGCTGCCTGCGTAGCCGCCGGAAAGCCACACGGATGTCTCGCGCGATCGACCCCATCACCTCCTCCTTCCGCTCCCTCCCTACGCGCTCCAGGGCGATCTGTCGGCACTCCTCCCGGATGCGCCCCAGGTCACCAAACTCCTTCAGCACCTGCTGGCGGGCCGCCTCCTCGCCCACGCCAGATGCCACGAGCTCCTCCACCGCCCCAGCGATGTGGAAGCGCAGCTCGTCGTCGATCTCCTCGTCCGGAGGCCGGGAGGAGAACAGCCGCTTGGGCCGACGGGTCATCCCGCGCTCTCGGGAGCCTCGGTGAGAACGCGCCCCACCGCCGCGGTGTGGGACTCCCACTGCTTCGTCTCCCGCTCGAGCCGCTTCAGCCCCTTCGCGGTGATGGCGTAGAACTTGGCTCGGCGGCGGCTGTCGGATATGCCCCACTCCGAGGCGAGCAACCCGTCGCGCTCGAGACGGTGGAGCGCCGGATACAGGGCTCCCACCTCGATCTGCAGAACGTCCATAGACACGTGCCGGATGCGGCGCTGGATCTCCAGGCCGTGCAGCGTCTCCCGGCCGGAGAGGGTCCGCAGGACCAGCAGGTTCAGAGTGCCGTAGAGGCTTCCCGCCTGGACATCGGGCATGGCTGTCTCCTCGCTGTTAGAAGCTTCTTATTATAAGCCGCTTATAACAGTGTGTCCAGGAGGCGACTCAGCGGAGGCAACTGAAGAGGGTGGCTCCCCTGTCCTGCCGTGGAGCCACCCTCTCGATGCTGCAGGGCCGATGTGCCCGGCCCCCTGTTCGGGCCTCAGCTCACGGTGAAACAGCCGGGTAGGGATCCGCTCTGTCCGTCCGGGTTGGTGACGGTCACTTCTCGGAGACCGGATGCGGCTCGCGGGTGCACCTTCACACCCACGGAGAGCTCGCTCGAGCTGACGAATGTCACGCTCTGCACGTTCACCCGAACGCCGAAGTCGACCGTCGCGCCCGCCTGGAAGTCCGTGCCGGTGACGCTCACGAGAACCTGTTGGTTCGTGTTGGCCTCACTGGGTGTGCATTCCGTGACTGTCGGGGCTCCACCGGAACCGAGCGCGTTCACGGCGACCGTGGTGGACCCGGAGTCGTTGGACCCCACGTCGTCAGAGACGTCGTGGCCGGCGGTGAGCGTGTGGTCCCCGGTCGAGGCTCCGTCGGTGTCCCAAGAGAAGCTCACCGTGGTTTGTGTGCCGGCGTCGAGTCCCGCAACGGTCTGCGGAATCCCGATGGGCGCACCGTCCGTGTCATCGTTCAGGGAAACATCGAATTCCCCGGCGACGTCCTGGTTGCCCACGTTCCGCACGGTCACGTCGATAGTGGCCCCATCGCCCTGCGTGACGGCCGAGGGTGCGCTCACCGAGACGATGGCGATGTCGGTGACGGGACTGATCGTGCCGGGATCGCACGAGCCGTCGCCGCCAAAGGCACCCCCGTTGACGAAGAGCATGGGCTCGTTCGAGCTGCGCTCGCTCGTGAAGCTGCACGCGTGGCCCTGGGGCAGCGCCGCGGAG
>JBDHHQ010000193.1:0-4779 GCA_039589315.1 Gemmatimonadota bacterium | reverse complement strand
CCGCTTCGACCGGGGTCGGCTCGTCACGTCCGGGTGGGACCTGGTGGAGTATCGGACGGGGTCGGGCTGAGGATGCGGAGGCGAGGCGGCCCAGGATGCGGATACAGGCTGTGGCATGCGGCTCACCCCTTGCGAAGGGTGCCCAACTACTCCGGTGAGTCGATCAACCCTGGATCGTCCGCTGGCCGCGGACCCGGCGCGGGCCAGTGAAACCGGCGCTCCTCATCGGTGATGGGCTTGTCGTTGATGCTCGCTTCCCGGCGCCGCATCAGGCCGTCGTCGTCGAACTCCCAGTTCTCGTTCCCGTAGGCCCGATACCACTGCCCGGCATCGTCATGCCATTCGTACTGGAACCGGACCGAGATCCGGTTCCCGCCGAAGGCCCACATCTCCTTGGTCAACCGGTAGTCGAGCTCCTTGTCCCACTTCCGGCGAAGGAACTCCCGGACCTTCTCCCGCCCCTCGAAGATCTCGGCCCGGTTGCGCCAGTGGCTGTCCTCGGAGTAGGCCATGGCGACCCGGTCGGGATCCCTCGAATTCCAGGCGTCCTCGGCCATCCGGACCTTCTGAGTGGCGGCCTCTCGGTCGAAGGGTGGTACCAGCTTCTTGGGTGTGGTCATGGACAGCTCCCTTGGTCGTCGTTGATTCGCCCTACAAAGGCGGGCGCACCTCTGCAGGTTCCCGGACCCAAGCGGCGTTGTCGCCCGAGTGACTGAACCTGTGGGCCAATCCGCTCGAACACGATAGCCTCGTCCCGCTCTCCCGGCCGCCCCAAGCTCCCCTCGGGGCGGAAGTCGGGACCGCTCCTGCCGTGGTCTCCGGCCAATTGGAACACATTTCCGAAAAGAGTCACTTTTTGACCAGCGCCGCGCCACCTCCGTTGTGCCCCCCGCAGAACCACCTTTGGCATACGTCCACAAATCAATGTAATATAATAAGTTAGATGTGCTGTTTCGAGGCGAGGCAACCGTGCCACAACCCGGCCCCGATCTTGCTCATGCGATAATCCTTGTTAACGCGAAAGTTGGTAAACATCTTTTTACCAGAGTTGCCGCGGGTACGGACTGCCGTGGCGGTGGCAAGAGATCCGGGCGGCTCGCGTACGCCCCGCCCTTTCGCCTGGAGGATCGGTAATGCGTCGTTCGACCCTGATGGCAACGCTTCTTCTCATGGGCTTGTCGGCGGTGCCGGTGGCCGGCCAGGACTACACCTGGCGTCCGAACAAGCCGGAGTACCAATGGGACGTCGAGCGTCCCGACAGCCGGGCTCCGGCAGGCGTGTCCATGGACAAGATCTACCAGAAGGGCGAGCTCTCTCTCGCGTACCGGTTCAACCACCTGAACGAGGAAGACACCCATCTGGGCACGGACCTGGTGCCGGTGGACGCGCTGCTCCGGGAGTTTCCGACCGTGGCCCTCAACACCAACCGCTGGCGTCACGACCTCGAGTTTGCGCTCGGCCTGTCGGAGACGTTCACACTCGGTGCCACGCTCCCCATCATCTTCTCGCGAACCGACAACCTCACGTCCGATTTCACCTTCTATCAGACCGAGTCGGAGGGGCTGGGTGACTTTCAGGCGTTTGCCAACCTGGCTCTGTACAACGAGGGGGCGTACCGCTTTCACCTGACCGGCGCCGTGAGCGTCCCGACCGGCTCGATCGATCAGACCAGCGTGACTCCGTTCAGCACGCCCAGTGAAGAGCAGCTTCCCTATACCATGCAGAATGGCTCCGGAACGTTCGACGTCACGCCCGGCGCGACGCTCCAGGCGCAGAACGAGCTCGGGACCGTGGGCTTCCAGGCGCTCGCCACCATTCGGCTCGGCACCAACGACCGTGACTACAAGTACGGTAACCGCTTCGTGGGCAACATCTGGGGAGCCATCAAGGCCACCGACGGCCTCAGCGCCTCATTCCGGGTCCAGTATGCCCACAACGCCGACCTGAAAGGGATGGACATCGCCCTCGACCCATTCTCGGAGCCAGCGGCCAACCCGCTGTTCCAGAGCGGGACGCGGGTCGTCATGCCCCTGGGGCTCAACGTGTTCTTCAAGGACGGCGCCCTCGACGGACACCGGATGACAGGGGAATACGTGATTCCCATCCATCACGACCTCAATGGTCTTCAGCTGGGCGCGAACTGGGGCCTCCAGTTCCGCTGGGAGGCCGTGTTCTAGGCTGTGACGCTGGTCCGCGGGCGGAGGCGAGAGTCGCTCGACCGCTTGACCGAGACACCCCGCCCGGCCCAGGCCTGGTGGGGTGTTCTCGTTGGATCAGCGCCGGATCTGCACCAGGTGATAGCGCTTCTTGCCCTTCCGCAGCACCAGGAACCGACCTTCGACGGCGTCCTCGGCGTGAACGGCTCTCGTCGTGTCCTCGACTCGGACGTTGTTGACGTAGACGCCGCCTCCCTCGATGGAGCGTCGTCCGTCACCACGGGACGTGGTCAACCCGGTCTCGGCCAGTAGCTCCACCAGAGGCTTCCCCTCTCCTTCGAGCTCGCTGCGCGCGATCTCGCTGGACGGCACGTCGGCGAATACCTCGGCTAGCTCGTCGGCGCCGAGGCCCTCGATCGGGCCGCCGAACAGGACCCGCGTGGCCGCCTGCGCCCGGGTCAGCCCGTCCGTGCCGTGCAGGCGCTCGGTCACTTCCTCGGCCAGGGCCCGCTGGGCCTCCCGCCGGTGGGGCTCGTCCCTGACCGCGGCCTCCAGCTCGGTGACCTCGCTCTGGGTGCGGAGGCTGAAGTACTTCAGGTATCGCACCACCTCGCGATCGTCGGTGTTCATCCAGAACTGGTAGAAGCGGAATGGAGACGTTCGCTCCTCGTCCAGCCACACGGTCCCGGCTTCGGTCTTCCCGAACTTCACGCCCGCCACGCCGGTCACCAGCGGATATACCACGCCGAAGGCCCGGTCCCCCCGGAGGCGCCGGATCAGATCGATGCCCGCGGTGATGTTGCCCCACTGGTCGCTGCCGCCCATCTGCACCGTGCAGCCATGGCGGTCATAGAGGCAGAGGAAGTCGTACGCCTGGAGCAGCATGTAGCTGAACTCGGTGTACGTGATGCCCACCTCGTCGTCCTCCAGCCGTCGGCGCACCGACTCCTTCTTCAGCATCGCGTTGACCGAGAAGTGCTTGCCGGTGTCACGGAGGAAGTCGATGAGGGGGATGGACCCGAGCCAATCCAGGTTGTTCTCGACGATGGCGGCGTTGGACCTCGCGTCGAAGTCGAGGAAGTGCTCGAGCTGCCGCCGGATCCCGTGGGCGTTCTCCTCGGCTTGCTCCCTGGAGAGCAGCTGACGCTCGTCCGCCTTGCCCGAGGGATCGCCGATGAGGCCGGTGCCGCCCCCCACCAGTGCGATGGGCGTGTGTCCGGCCCTCTGCAAATGGACGAGGCCCATGATCGGCAGGAGCGAGCCCACGTGCAGGCTCGACGCGGTGGGATCGAAGCCGATGTACGCCTTGCGCGGCTCGGCGGCCAGGGCCTGGCCCGCACCGTCCGTGGCGTCCTGGAGCATCCCGCGCCACGTGTATTCGTTCCAAAGGTCCATGCGGTCTCTTCGCTCGGGTCGGGGCCGGAAGGCTATCCAAGCTCGGCAAGGCGATCAAGCGGCGGCCATCAGACCGGCCGGAGCGGCGACCCGGCGTGGGCTCGACGACGACTCACGAGGTCCTCTTCCGGTCGCGGTGCTGGGAGCGGCCAAGGACGCGCTCAGGGGGTCTCCCGCCCAACACTCGGCTGACGGGCCCCGGCCCAGGAGGGCCGCTCCTCACGGAGTCTCGTCGGGGGACACCAGCCGCCGTACCGCGTCCCGGTTCACCTTGCCGTTGGGGTTGCGCGGGATCGCCTCGACCAGGACCCACTGGCGCACGCGCTTGGCACCGGACAGCCGGGCTTCCTGATGAGCCTCCAATCCCCGGGGGTCGAGCTCCTCGCCCGGTAGCGGAACGACGGCCGCGACCACCCGTTCGCCCCAGCGCTCGTCGGCCAGGCCGACAACGGCGCAGTCCGCCACACCGGCAGCCTCGCGGATCACCGCCTCGACCTCGGCAGGATCCACCGTGACGCCGCCCGTGATCACCCGCTCGGTGATCCGCCCGGTCACCCGTAGGTAGCCGTCACCGTCCAGTGCACCGCTGTCACCCGTGTGATACCACCCATCAGCGTCGGTGATGGGTGCGGGATCGCCATGGTAGCCCAAAGCCAGCGTCGGACCGCGGACCAGCACCTCGCCGTCGGGGGCCACGGACAACTGGACGCCGTCCAGGGCCGAACCCACGGCGTCGGGTCGCTCCCGCACCATGCTCGGGGACGCGGTGGCGACCTGGGACGACGCCTCCGTCATGCCGTAGGTGAGCGCCACCGGCAGGTCCGCCGCCAGCGCCTCTTCGACCAGCTCTTTCGGGGCGTTTGCACCGCCGACCAGCAGTGCCCCGGCACGCCGGTGGGCGAGGCGCCCTCGCCGGACTTCGAGCAGGGCCTTGAGCATCACCGGTACGAGGGACGCGTGGGTCACCGTGCCGTCATCCAGGAACCGGCTCAACTCGGGAGCCGAGAAGCCCTCCGTGGCTACGACGGCGCTACCCAGCACGGCGGCTCGCACGACCAGAGCCAATCCACCCACGTGAGCCAGGTGGAGTGAGGCGTACCAGCGGTCGGCTGGTTCGAGTCCCAGCCTGGTGGCGCTGGCGTGGGCCACGTGCAGCAGGCCGCGGGCCGAGAGCTCCACCCCTCGGGGCCGGCCGCCGGTCCCCGACGTCCAGAGGATGGCGGCTACT
>JBDHHQ010000192.1:0-4883 GCA_039589315.1 Gemmatimonadota bacterium | reverse complement strand
CTAACCTCGGACGGATAGGTCGGGGACACCGAGGCGGCACGGTCGCCGCTTGTCAACCGCTAACCCGCCGGCCCCCTACAAGGGCTCTACGCACCACGGATGATGTCTAGAATCCGAGTCAGATGGCCCGGCTCGATCCTGCCCGTATCCGAGTCGATGCACTGGTACATGCGCAGCGTCAGCGGGAGCTCGTTGATCGGAGGACCGCCGAGTCTGAGGGTCAATAGGCAGCCTGCTTCGGTTTCGACGATCAGCCGATAGTACTTGCGCCACTCTTCCCGCACCCACTTCGAAGCGAGGGCTTCCTCGGTGAGCAGGACGAGCAGTGCGCGGCTCTCAAGTAGCGCTTGGTCGATGGCCTCCGTCCACGACACGGAGCCGACGGCTGCGTCGAGCCTGTCTGCCGACAGGAAGACGCGCATCCCTCGGGACACCAGCTCGGATGCCACGAAACGCGCATCGTCGAGATCCTCCGTCGAGAATGAGACGAAAACGTCCCACTGCTCTTCTTTCCGACCTGCCGCGGCGCCTGGGGCCTGCGGCCTCTCGTAAGAGAAGAACCGGCCCAACGTTGAGTAGAGCTCGTCCTTGAGCGCTGTCGACTCTAGGCGCTCCACAGCACGGGTGAGCTCGCGCCGTACTGGGACGGCCAAGGTCGGTGCCCCCGGCCGCAGCAGGAGGAACAGTTGGGCGCGCACGTCTTCGTCCCAGACGCACTCGGCAGCCGCTAGGCCGGAGAGCAGGGCCCGCTGTTCCAAGATCTGGTCCGTGACATGGCTGGAAGCCATGAACAACGCCCGGCAGCGCACCTCAGGGTCGTCGAACCTAGTCGCGAGGTCGAAGACCCGCGTCGCTGTCTCCTGCTTCTCTGCCTCGGGCAGCTCGAGGAGGTGGACCATCACGTCGAACCGGCGAAGAGGGTTCATCATCGAACTCGTGACCCCGAGAATCTGGACCTGCGCCGCGCTCCGGTGTTTCGCGTTCTCGAAGCGATCGGCCACTCTCAGCATACCGAGAGCACGCGCGTCAGGATCTTCGATTCGACAGGCGCTGGCGTACGCGATCTCGAGTTGCGCCGACGTGAGTCTCGGTGCGACGAGGGCCAGTGCAGCTGCACGAGTCTCGTCATCGTCGATACCCTGCGCTTGTTCGAGGTAACGAGCGGCACGCGACTCATCCGGTTGGGGGTCCCAATGAAGCGCCGCTTGCAGTCGAGCCCACGGATCGGCGAGCGCCCTCCCCATGACGACCAGGCGCTCCGCGAGCGATTCAGGCACTTCGGCGGTCAGCGTCCTCAGGACCGCGCCGCGGATCTCATCGTCTAGGTCGCCGACAAGCGACGTTACGAGTTCCTGCGCGGCCGCCGGCAACGTCTTCGTCAGACGGGGAGCCTGGCGGAGCACGCCTGAAAGCGCCCGAGCCCGCCAGAGCTGGGCCTCGACGTTTTCAACCGCTTGGAGAAGTGGAACGATGGTCGTCTCGTCGGCATCGGTTGCGACCCGAACGAGTTCCCTAGCGAGAGGTTCGTCGGTCTCGATGCCGCGTGCTGCCTCGAGCGCTCCCACTACGTCGATCGGCTCGCGGCGTGCCACGCTGACCACCGCGCGTTCTAGCCCCCGAGTCCGCGGTGTCACCGATTGCACCTCCTAAGGACCCTGCTGATTGCCTCCGTCACAGGGAGAGGTCCGCAGTATCGAATCATGATAGAAGGCGCTCTGGAGAGCCGCTACGTTGCGCAGCCAGCAGGGCCCGAGGCCGGGGCAGTCAGGCTGCCCCAGCCTCTGCGCGACCCTGAATCGCCCTCCCCCTACTCGTACCGCAGCGCCACCATGGGATCCACCTTGGTCGCGCGCCGCGCCGGCGCCCAGCTCGCGAACAGCCCCACGAGCACGATCATCAGGACCACGCCGCCGAACACCATGGGGTCCCTGGGCTCCACCTCGAACATGATGATCTGCACCATGGCCGAGACCGCCCAGGCCAAGGCCAGACCCAGCGTCAAGCCGATGCCGATCTGCCAGGCGCCCTGCTTGAGCACCAGCCTCTGGACCTGCTTGGCGCCCGCGCCCAGGGCCATGCGGATGCCCATCTCGTTGACTCGCCGGCTGACCGAGAACGCCAGCACGCCGTAGAGGCCCACCGACGCCATCAGCAGCGCGGCCACGCCGAAGACGATGAAGATGGTCCCGAAGATGGAGAAGAACCACGAGTTCAGGCTCACCACCTCTTCCATGGACCGGACGAAGTACATGGGCAGGTCGGGGTCGACGTTCTGGATCGCCCGGCGGACGTCGGCCGTGAGGCCCATAGGCGGACCCGCCACCGGGGTCACGGCGATGCTCATGAAGCGGCTGTCGCTCTGGGCCAGGGGCACGTAATAGCCCGCCGGATCCGAGCCGGGCTGCCCCGCGGCCTGGAAGCCGGACATGTCCAGGTCGGCCACCACGCCTACGACGGTCGTCCACGGAATCGTGTCTGCCGTGCCCACCTGGAAGCGACGGCCGACAGGGTCATCGCCCTCGAAGAATCGTTCGACGAACGACCGGTTCACGATGGCGACCCGCGGCGCGTCACGGTCGTCGGCCAGGTTGAAGTCCCGGCCCTCCAGGCCGATCCCGAACATCTCGAAGAACCTGGGCGTGACCATGGCGCTGTGCACCTGGGGACGGTCCGTGTCTTCGTTGTAGACCTCGCCCTCCAGGCCTATACGGGTCTGGGGAGAGAAGTTGGTAGGCAGGCTGTTGGTGAGGCCGGCCGCCTTCACGCCCGGAAGGGCCTCGAGCTCTCGGACCAGCTCCTCGTAGAACGCTTCCCGAGCCTCGGCGTCCGGATAGTCGGTCTCGAAGAGCCCGACCCGGGACGTGAACACCGTGGTGGGATCGAACGCGTAATCCCGCTGGCTGAGCTTGACGATGCTCTTGGTCATGAGCCCGGCGCCCACCAGCAGCGCACACGACAAGGCCACCTCGCCGATCACCAGGATCTTGCTCAACCGCCCCATGGCGAAGCTGGAGGATCCCCGTGACTCGTCCTTGAGGATGCCGTTCACGTCGGCACGGGCCACCTGGAGCGCCGGGGCCGCGCCTGCTGCCAGGGCCGTGAGCAACGTGAGACCCACGACGAAGCCGAAGATCGGCAGGTCGAGGGTGAAGGTCATCCAGTACGGCTTGCCGGTCACCGAGCTGTCCGTGACCGAGTCGAACATGCCGACGCCCACGTAGGCGATGATCATGCCCACCAGGGCGCCTGCCACCGCCAGGACGAGCGCCTCGGCGAAGAACGGCAGCATGACCCGGAAGCGGCCGCCGCCGATGGCTGCGCGCACCGCCGCCTCCTTCGACCGCATGGCCGCCCGGGCCAGGAGCAGGTTGGCGACGTTGGCGCAGGCCACGAGCAGCACCAGGATCACCGCGCCCATCATGGACCCGAAGAGCGCCACCAGCTGTTGTCCGGTGAACGCCTCGGTGACCGTCCGGAGCTCGACGCCCATGCCCTCGTTGGTGTCCGGGTACTCCTGCTCGAGCAGAGCCGCGATGGAAGAGAGCTCCAGTGTGGCCTGGTCGTCGGTGACGCCGTCTCGCAGCCTACCCAGCACGTTGAGCGACCGCCCTTGCCCTCGCTCGACTGCGTACGGGTCGTCGCGCATGGCAACCCAGAGCTGCTGGTTGCTCGGGTACTTGAAGCCCGCGGGCATGACCCCGATGATCGTGCCCTGCTCGCCGTTCACCTTGACCACGGTGCCCATCACGCCGGGATCGCCGTCGTAGCGGTCCTGCCAGGTGTCGTAGGACAGGACGAGAGTCGCGGGTGCGCCGGGCCGTCCCTCGTCGGCAGTGAAGCCCCGTCCGACGATGGGTTGGACCCGCATGACCTCGAACAGGTTGGCCGTCACGAACGCTCCGGTGAAGCGCTCGGGCCCCTCGGCGCCCGTGACGTTTACGGTCCCGCCCTGGTACGCGGCGAGTCCCGCGAAGCCGCTCTGCCGCTCGAGGAAGTCGTGGTAGTCATGGAGCGGGACGCCGAAGGTGAACTCCGGCGGCTGGCTCGCGTCGGTGCGGTTCACGATCCGGAGCTCGTGGGCGTCTGGCGTATCCAGTCCTCGGAAGAAGACTCCGTAGACGATCGAGAACATGAACGTCGACAGCCCGATCCCCAGGGCCAACACCAGCACGGAGATCGTTGCCGATCCCGGCTTCTTCAGGAGCGCGCGCGCCCCGAATCTAAGATCCTTGAAAACCGTTCCCATCTCCACCTCACGTCCCTTCTGCGCGGTTATGCGGATGTCGTGAATCAGTGCCTGCACGCGTTCGGCCGGTGATCGCGCCGCGTCCAACGCGGGATCGCCATCGGTGGCCGGAGAGCGCCACACGTAGTGGGCGCCGATGCGGAGGGCGTGAAGCCAGTACCAGAGACCGGGCGGCAGGAGTCCGCCTCGCTCGCGGTACTCCAGGAGCTCCTCCCGGGCGTCGCCCACGATCGAGTCGCCCACGACGCCCCGCGGCAGCCACCACCTGAGCAGCCGCTCTGCCAGCTTGGGGGGATCTGTGAACCCGTCTCTCCTCACGTCTTCACGTCACTTCGTTCGAGGGTTCTGCTGTTGCCCGCCTGCCGTGTCTATCCCCGGCGCGGGCCATCGTCGGGATCTGCCGTCCAGGCCCGGTCCGCTCCGGGCGTGACCGCTGCGCGCGAGCCGCTGGGTCGGCTGAGCCCTACACGGCCGGCCGGCCCAGGATGGGGTCGAGGCCGTTCCAAAGCCGGAAAAGGGCGTCGCGCGACGTCCGGAGCACCTCCACGCCCTGTGGCGTCACCGTGAACAGCCTGCGCGGGTGACCACCCCGCTCCGGCGTCGCTTCCTCCACCTGCCAGCGAACCAGCCCCTTGGC
>JBDHHQ010000191.1:0-4908 GCA_039589315.1 Gemmatimonadota bacterium | reverse complement strand
GAGACCGCGATCGTCGCGGTGTCCGGCCCGATCCGACGAGCATAGATGTCTCGGTTGTTGTCCGTCGTTCCCGTTCTGTACACGATCCAATCACCGTCCGGTGACCAGAGCACCCCTCGTGTGCGACGAGGAGCGCGAGGTAGGACGGGGCAGGGGGGCCAGTCCCTGCCCGACGACTTCCTCCGGCCGCACCGAAAGCGAGGTCAACTTCAGGTCGCGCTCGCCGCTGGAGGGAGCGGATCCGGCCGCTCCGAGCAGTAGCGCAGCGACGCGCCACCCCTGCCTATTCACCGGTGATCGCGTCCAGGGGATTCACCCTCGTCGCCCTCCGCGCGGGGACGTAGCAAGCGATCATGACGGTCAGTGCGAGTCCGGACGCCAAGGTTGCATAGGTCCAGCCGTCCATCGCATCGACTCCGAAGAGCATCGAGCGCATGAATCCGGTCAGAGCGAGGGCGGCCACGAGCCCCGTGGCGACGCCCACACCGGCCAGGGCCAGACCGTGGCGGAGCACCATGGCGAGGATCCTTCCCGCCGGCGCTCCAAGGGCCATGCGAAGACCGAGCTCGCGTGTGCTCTGGCCCACCCGGTAGGACACCAACCCGTAGACGCCGACCGCGGCAAGGGTCAGCGCGACCAGGCCCAGGATCTGCAAGAGGGCCATGGAGAATCGGCGCTCGGCGAGGGACGAGGCGACGCGCGTCGTCATGGGGAGGACGTCGACCACGGCGACCTCCGGGTCCGCCTCCGCCACGGCACGGGTCGCGGGGGCCACGAGGGTTTCGGGGTCCCCGCTCGTGGAGAGGACCATGTACATCCTCCGCCAACCCCATTGACCTTGCGGGCGATAGGTGGTGACGCGGGAGACCTGGTCCAGGGCTTCGCGGTTGACCGTCCCGACCACGCCGATGATCGTGGCCTTCGTCCCGAGGAAGCCGTCCACGAGCCCCATGCCGATGGGATCTCGATCCGGAAAGTACCGTCGGGCGAAGGTCTCATCGATGACCGCCACCTCGGGCGCCTCCAGGTCGTCGCGCTCGTCGAAGACACGACCGCGAATCAGGGGGATGCCCATCGCCTGGAAGTAGCCCGGCATCGTGACGCGGAAGTCGGTGATGATCTGGTGGGCCTCGCCCTGGGGCGGGACGTAGTCGTCGATGTCCATGGGTCCCCAGGAGACACCCCTGTCGAAGGGCACGTGCGAGGCCCCTCCGACCGCCTGGACCCCGGGCACCGCCGCCAGTCGCTCGGCGAGCGCGTCGAAGAAAGCGATTCGGGAGACCCGCTCCGCATACGCGTCGCCGCTCAGGCTCACACGGAAGGTGAGAAGGCCTTCGGCCCGGAAGCCCGGATCGACACGTCCGAGGGCCATGAAGCTCCGGGCCAACAGTCCCCCACCGATCAGGAGTACGAGCGCCAGCGCGATCTCGACGATCACCAGCGCGCTGGAGAGATTGAATCTGGACCAGAGTGCCCCGCCCGCGGTCGCTGTCCTCCCTCCTGGCCTCAACGTGTCGACAAGCTCGACCCGTGCCGATCGCCAGGCCGGCACCAGACCGAACACCAGGCACGTAACCATCGTAATCGACAGAGCGAACACGAGGATGCGACCGTCGAGGCCGATCTCGTACACCCGAGGTAGGCTTGCCGCACCTGCCCGCTGCACCAGCCGGAGGCCGCCCGAAGCCAGTCCCACGCCGAGTGCGCCCCCGAATGCGGCGAGCACGGCGCTCTCCGTGAGGAGCTGTCGGACCAGGCGCGGACGCTCGGCGCCCATGGCGGCTCGCACGCCCAGCTCGCGCTGCCGCGAACCACCCCGGGCCAACAGGAGGTTGGCCACGTTGACGCACGCGATGAGCAACACCCCCCCCACCGAGGCCAGCAACATCACGAGCGGGCGGCGCACGGATCCCACGACCTCGTCGAGCAGGGGGACGGCGCGGATGAAGAAGCCCGAGTCGGGATCGCTCTCGTGCAGCTCCTGGATATGCGCGGCGAGCCGATCGAGCTCCACCTGGGCCTGAGCCACTGTGGCCCCCGACGCGAGCTTGCCGACGATGTTGTACCCCTCTGACACCCGGTCGCTCAGGGTTTCCCCCGTGACGGGGAAGGACAGCACCACGTCCACCCGCCCGTTGCCGTACGCGGTCGGCATCACCTCCGCGTCGAGCAGGACGTCGGGCGAGAGGACGCCCACGATCTCGAGGGCGCGCCCGTTGAGCGTGATCGCCCGGCCGACGACGTCCGCATCACCTCCGTACCCCTGTTGCCACAGGCCGTGGGTGAGCAATGCGACGCGGGCGGCATCGGCGCGATCGTCCTGCTCGTCGATGATCCTCCCGAGGGCCACTTCGGCGCCCAGCATGCGCAGGTACGAGGAGGGCGCACGCACCCATCCCACCTCGGTGGGCCTCCCGCGGCCGGTCAGCGTAGACAACCCACCTTCGGCGAACGTGAGCTCTTCGAAGACGCGGGTCTGCGTCTTGATGTCGGTGAAGTGGCCCCCTGAGAACCAGTCCTTGTCGACGTCGGCAGCGCGGCGCCCCTGCCACATCATCACGAGACGATCGGCGTCGGGATACGGGAGGGGACTCAGAAGGAGGGCATCCACCACACTGAAGATCGTGACGGCCCCACCGACGCCGAGGGCCAAGGTGATGACCACGACAGCGGTGAAACCCGGCGTCTTCCGCAGCATCCGGAGGCCGTAACGGACGTCCGCCACGAGGGAGCCCAGCGCCTGGCCTCGTACCCCGGGATACCGCTGGGTCGATGTCGAGGCCTCCAGACGTCGCACGTCGAGCGCGTCGCGCAGCAGCCCACGTGCGAGGCCGGCGGCACCCCTCCAGCGCGTGCCTCCCTCCTTCCCCATCACACCGTACCACAGCTCCCCGTCCCACTCGGTTCGCCACGCTTCGCGCGCATGCTCGGGAACGAGCCGGGCGAGCACCCGCATCCAGCGATCCAGGAGCCGGTAGACCAGGGTCCCACCCGGTCGGTCGTCCATTGAAGGTCTGTCCGGGCGGCTCAACGGACGGGTTCCGCGTCGAGGTCGGCCGTGCCGAAGACCTCGAGGTGCTGGCTGTACCGCCGGCGGGCCTCGACCAGGGCAGCCCGCCCCTCCTGAGTGAGCCTGTAGTTCCGTCGCTGCGGCCGCCTGTTGCCGAACGCCTGTTCCGGTGTCTCCCAGGCGGACTCGACCAGTCCGTCCCGCTCGAAGCGACGGAGGATGGGGTAGACCGTGCCGCTGGGGAGTCCCGTGTGCTCCATGATGTCCATCCCGAAGACCCTGCCGTTCGCGAGGGCCTGGAGGACGCAGGCGGCGGGATACGTGATTCGCCTCGAGACCATGGGCCCCCTCAGTGTTATTCTACATAGTGATGGTGCAATTCTACATAGCAAGCCCCGGGCACGCAATACACGCCTTGGCCCGACGAGCTCTCGCATCAGCAATCGGAAACGAAGTCAGAGAACAGGTGGACCGAAGCTCACTCGACCGTCGCGCCTCCTCGAGGCGCGTAGGGGACAAACGCGCTCCTGATTCCGGGGGCCTGATACGTGTTCAGCGTGAGGTCGGGCGTCCACAGACCCGCCTCTGTCGGTGGAGTTCGGCCTCACCCTCCCATCCGAGTGAACCCCTTCAACCTCCATCGAATATTCACGTCCCCCCGCTCCACGTGTTTCATCTCGAACCCGATGAGGTACGGGGCTTCATCCACCACGTAGGTAGTCCCGACCCAACCGTTTCTTCCCATGTTGGTCTCCACCGCCCAGGCGTCATGGCGGTTTCCATGAACGTCCTCGAAGGACGCTTCGCCGCGCACACGGAAGGCTGGGCCGACCCAGGTCGCCCTCCCTTGCACCCGGAACTCCTTCCCCGTCTCGAGGGGGATCGAGGCGAGCAGGAATAGTGCGTGAGCGCCCGCTTCTCCAGCTTGAGGTCAAGCTAAGCCACAGACCTAGACGGACTGAAGCCTGAACACCATCCTATGCGTCGCTGGTGATTCTTGATCTGCGCGGACAGCCTAGAGCATGTTGCCAACACTGGTCGCGTAGAGCCCTCCGCAGGGGAACACGCCTTGCACCGCTTGAAGCAGCTCATCCACGAGATCCACCGCCGCTCACTCTGGCAGGTGTTGGGGATCTATGTCGTGGGCTCCTGGGCCGTGTTGCAGATCGCAGATACGCTCACGTCGGCACTGGGGCTTTCAAATTGGGACTCTTTCGAAGATTGCTAATCTGACCGTCCTGTCTCGCCAGGCGGTGCTCCAATACCGGGACTCAGACAAGACGATGGTGGAAATTGGCAGGGAACTGGGTGCCGGTTCGATCGTCGAAGGGAGCGTACGTCGCGATGGCAACTCGGTGCGGGTTCCCTACCTTCACCACGACATGCGCGTCGCCAGCGCCGTGCTGCAGATCTTGCTGCGGGCGGAGGCGCTGCGGGAGGAGGTCGAGGCTCTGCGTCGGAGCCGGAGGAAGGTGTTCCAGACGCCGCCGGTGGAGTGGATCGAGGAGCGACTCAGCCGCGTGCAGGAAGTGCTCGAGCGGCGCACGGAGCGGTCGGCGCTGCTGCTGCGCGACGTCCTCGGGACCATCCGATTGGAGCCGAAGAGAGGCGACGTGGGCCGCCCCTACTACCTCGCCCAACCTCGATCGACTGCATCGCCCTACTCGAACCGCCGCCCGGGGCCGAAGCCCTGGACGGCGGTTCGAATTCTTCGCTGCAGTGGAGGCGGCGGGAGTGACCTCGTTCCTCGCTGCGCTCGCGCCTCGGTCGTCTCGCGGGTGGAGGGAATGCTCTGCGACACCAGGCAGGCCGCTCGGCTCAAACCCGCGTAGCTGTCTCGAGCTTTGCTCGATCCAGGCGGGTTCGCCTCCCGCCGCCTGTCGAGCCAGCAGATCCTG
>JBDHHQ010000190.1:0-5065 GCA_039589315.1 Gemmatimonadota bacterium | reverse complement strand
GCTCCCGCCGCTCCTCCTCCCGCTCCCGATCCTCCTCTGCCCACCGCCGCTCCAGCTCCTCGATCCCTGCAGAACTCGACTTCGTCCCTCTGGACCTTCCTAGCTGAGCAGGGCGACGATTGCCGCCCCAGCAGCTTTGAGGAGTGGCTCCGCCTCGGCGCTGGATAGCCCATCGCCTTGTGCTACGTATTTCTCCAGCCGCCGCGTGAAGGATCCGAGATGTCCGGCAGCCGCCTCGAGCCGCCCGGCAAACCAAGCCCGGTTCGCGCTGTCAATCTTCGACTGAAGGGCCTGGTGCTGACCCGATGACAGAGCACCCGAACTGAAGAGCTCGGTCAGCCTACCGCTCATCCAATCAAGCCGCTGGCCAATGGACGGGGTCATGGCTACGCCGATCAGGTCACCGCCGATCCCCGAAAGGGTCGAGAAGAGGGCCTCTCCGGGCACGTCAAGAATCGACGCGCTGTTCCCATCTCTGTTTGCCACGTATGCGAAGCCACCGTCTGGGGTCACCGAGATGCCCACGGGAAAGTCGCCGACAGCCACCGCGGCGGAAACGGTCTGAGACACCAAGTCCACCACGGTCACATTGTCCGACTCGCGGTTCGTCACGAATGCCGTCTCACCCAGCGGCGTCACGGCGACGAATGCCGGGAATGATCCGACCGGGACAGAAGAGAGGACGGACTGGGACAGCCGGTCCACGATCGCCAGTCGGGGAGCCGCACGATCCACGACGTAGAGCTGGTCGTCCTCTGGAGACGTGGCGATCCCAAGGTGCACTCCCCCAACGGGGATCACGTCGGTCACGGAGTTAGTCTCGGTGTCGAGGGTCGTCACGTTGCCATCGGAGTTGTTGCTCACGTACATCCGGTTGCCGTCCGGCGAGGAGACGATGCCCCACGGTCTCCCTGTGACTGGGATGGACGCCGATACGGCGTGATTCTCGGTGTCGACCACGGTGACCTTGCCGGACGACGCGGCGGTGACGTAGGCATGCCGGCCATCGGGCGTGAGTGCCACACCGACGGGCTCTGATCCGACAGAGATGGTGGCGACGACCGAGGCGCTGCTCAGGTCGATGACCGACAGCGTTCCCTGATCGAGGTTGGTCACGTACGCGAACCTCCCATCAGGTGACGCTGCCACGAAGAACGGCCGTGGGCCGGCTGGCAGATGGCCTGCCAACGAGTTGTCTCGGGTATCGAGAACGGCGAGCTGGTCAGTCCCTCGACTGGCCACCAGGGCCCAGACACCGACCCTGGCCCAGTCCCCGTCAGGAGACACCGCTTCGTCACGGGTCGGGAAGAATGAGCCCTGTTCGTCCGTCGGCCCTGCTAGGTCTGCGCAGGCCCCGAGGAGGGCGGCGGCGACGATGCTGCCGAATACGTGTCGGAACGTTCTCAGATGCGCCACGATGCTTTGCCTCCTGATCCGCAACTCCCGTTGGGAGGCAAGCTATGGCGCGGGTCGGCGGTCACGCCGTGGGGAGATGCCTGATGCCTGTGTGGGGGCTACTCAGCGGGAGGCTCCGGGAGCGCCTCAGCGGGTCCGCGTCGCTCCGCCTCCCGCTCCCGATCCTCCTCCACCCACCGCCGCTCCAGCGCCTCGATGCCGTAGAAGTCGACCTTGTCCTTCCACTCCAGCGCCTCCAGGCGGTTGCGGGCGAAGAACCAGACGTACTCGTCGCTAGTGTTCATGGTGCGGCTCCGGGGTGAGCGGGCTGGGTGTTCCAGCGTTGTGTGGTAGCCTCAGCGTCTCCGATGGAGGATTGGGGGGGGGCGACGGTTGCGGGAACTCCGGCACAGCGCCTAGCCCTCTTGGAGGTGGGGGGTACCCAGAGGCCCGAAAGGGGGAGTATGCCGCCCCAGAGTGCCCCGTCCCTGCCGCCTGCGCGGGCTGCCCCGCGTGAGTTGCGGCCTCGAGAGGCCACGGTCTCAGGCCCATGAGCCCGAGCCGGTCTTCTTGACCGCGTCTCCTGAGGTCCGTAACCGCAATCGGTCCCCCGCAGAGACGGCGAAGTGCGGACACTTCCCCACCTACCGAGTCGGTGATCTCCCCATTTCGGAGTGGATGAAGGAGTGCCACTCATGCATGGCTCGGACCCACCGCCGCGGGAGGCTCGCCATGCCACGGTTCAACCCACTTCTCGGACCCGTTCTCATTAGCACTCTGCTGCTCGGCTGCTCCGAGTCCCCCACCTCACAGGACCCGAACCCACCCTTGGCCCGTATGGTCGTCGTTTCTGGCGACGGTCAAGAGGGCGACCCAGGTGAGGAGTTGCCTGATCCCCTGGTGATCCAGGCTCTTGATGAGCGCGGACGCTGGATCAGAGACCAGCTCGTCAACTTCAGGGTCACGGAGGGCGGCGGGTCGGTCTGGGCAGGCACGGCCATGACCGACGAGAAGGGCTACGCTCGGGAATACTGGACTCTGGGGCAATCTGGCGACCAGACTGTCGAGGCTCGGGCTGTGGACCCGACGACGGGTGCGAAGCTCGTCTTCGCGACCTTCTCGGCCACTTTGGTCGCTCCTCCCCCTCCTCTTCGATGGGAAGGTCTAGCCGCTCTGAGACGCGCAGTCCGAGCGGCCGCAGGGGCAGCGGATCGAGGCAAGATCTACGTGTTCGGAGACGCCGTTTCGACAACGGACACGCAGATCTACGACCCGCAGAGCGACGCTTGGACAGTCGGAGCCTCGCTCGTCGGCGGTCGCGACTGGGCGATGGCGGCTACGATGGCTGACGGCATACACCTCGTCGGTGGCACAGTTGGTTCTACGAGGCTCGCGGACCACGAGGTCTACGACCCGAACGGGGACATTTGGACAACCGTCGCACCGCTTCCGCTCCCCGTGAACGCTGGAGTCGCAGCCGTCGTCGGCTCGAAGCTTTACATCATCGGCGGGGCCGTCGCGAATGCCCAGGTCACTGGGGAGATGCAGATCTACGACCAGCCTACAAGCACCTGGTCGTCGGGGACTCCGATGCCGACACCGCGTGTCTCAGCGGCAGTGGCTGTGATCGGGGGACTTATCTACGTCGCTGGCGGTCAGATCCAGGGCATTCAAAGCGTGGACGTGTTGGAGATCTATGATCCCGCGACTGACACCTGGGAGGCAGGCACTTCCATGCCAGCAGTCAGCGAGGCGTTGGGCGGGGGGGTGGTTGACGGTGAGTTCTGCGTCTTCGGAGGGCGGCTGGCGACGCCGAGCCCGTCAGGAGACGCTTTCCCCGAGACCTACTGCTATGATCCGGTGACTGCAACATGGGCGTCTGGGCCTGACATGATCACGCCTCGCGTGGAGCCCGCCTCCGTCAACTTGGATGGATCGGTATACGCGATAGGTGGCCGCACTCAGGCGTCACTCACGACGACGGTGGTCGAGCGGTTGCTGCGGTAGGCGACCACTCAGGTCTGAGGAGGGCCGAGGAAGTCAGGCCCAATACCGGGCGGCACGCTTTCAAATGGAGTTCCACAGACCCAAAGCCGGTCGGCGCGTACGGTGATCACCCAAGGCCAGCGCCCCTCAGCGTTTGGACTGCTCGATGCAAGAACCACCCGCTTCGCTTTGGGCGGGCTGTCGCTATCGATCTGGGGAGGATTCTGGTCTTCAGGGATGAGAAGAAGAGCCGAGCATTCCTCAGTTGGAGCGGCGCGGCAAAGAGCCTGAAGTACCTTGGGGCTTGGGATGACTTCTGGAAGGAGGAGGGTGTGTTCAACCCTCGGTAGGTGACTGCGCCCTGTGCTGGGCTCGCTCCTCCGCCGCCACCGCCTTGAGCGCCTCCAGGTGCATCTGCTGCACCGTCGGCACCGCTGTCGGCCCGCCCTGTTCGAGCGCGGCCACCAGGAACTTCCGGATCCCGACCTGTAGCCTGGCCTTGGCCACCGCCGGCTTCATCGGCCCTACACCGTCCGCGATAGCCAGCGCCTCGTCCGCGAGCTTGTCAGCCCGAGCCCGCTTCGCGTCCTGGAGCTTCTCGCGTCTGGCCGGGTCCTGCTGAAGCCAGTTCCAGAACATCGTGCGGCCGATACCGACCTGTCGGCAGAACTGGGTCTGCGGGATCTCGGACAGGATCTCGAAGATCTGGAACTCCCCGATCTGGTCGAGCATCTCGAATACGGATCGGCGCTTTGGTCTTCCGGCCATCGGTCACCTGCCTTGTTAGGGGCTCCTGACTGATACCCCCGAAGGGGAATGGTGGGCGTGCCGGATGAGAGGCCCTGAGACCGCAACACCCGCAACATGCGTTGATCTGCCTGGGTTTTCGGCGGATTCGGAGGGTGCAACAGAATCGGTCGTGTTGCGGTCCCGGAGACGGCTGAAAGGACCGAGATACGGGGGTTGTTGCGGCTGTTGCGGTTCGAATTCAGTCGGTCGGGCCACGAGGCCGATCTCACTGGCCCCGAGGCCACACGTTGGCCTGTGCCTCGGGATTAGGCAGCGCCCCCACGTAGCAGGTCCGCCACCGCCTCCACTTGGCTCACGACAGCGCCCAGCGCACCCGCGAACTCAACTCCGGTTGGTAGCCAGATCGGGACGTTGGCCACGTCATCCCCGACGAACAGCCGGGGGGGATCTTCGTGCATCAACGGAGCCAGTCGCTGCGTGATCTCTTCCGTCAGCAAGCCCTCACCTCTCGGGCCCCAGACCTTCAACCATATCGGGGTCTCGGCCCTGCGCGACCACAGGTCCGAATACAGGCCCAGAGCACAGCCGATCCCGACCAGCGTGATGTAACGTGTGTAGAAGCCGCTCCCGCCGGTCGCACGAAGCCCCTTCGTGCTAACGAGCCCCTTGTGCCTCAGCGTGCTGACCCCGTCGTCGATGAGTCGGCAGAAGTCGAGGATTCGCCGTCCTCCCGTGGACGCCAGGTCCTGACCGGTGAGGGGCAGGAATGCTTCCGAGTCCATCCTGGCGCAGAGGCCCTGCAATTGCCGTACGTCCGTGGCGTTCTCATGCTCGCCCGCCCCCTCGAGCTCTCCTTTCACGACGCGCAGAGACGAAGACCATGAGGTCAGAGCCAGCCAGTGCCGATCATTGATCGCGGCATGGACAAGGTCTG
>JBDHHQ010000189.1:0-5103 GCA_039589315.1 Gemmatimonadota bacterium | reverse complement strand
TCGGCACGAGCACGCTCTTCGGCGTGAGTCGGTTCCCGACGCGTTGCGATCGGTCGGCGGCCTGCGCCTCCTTCCATCGCTTCCCGGACGGCGTATGGAGGGCCGTCACGAACGCGTCCACGCTCGGGAACCGGTCTGCCGGCACCTTCGACAGTGCCCTCCGGATCGCCTGGTCGATGTGGTTGGGCACCCCGACCCGCAGCGTCTTCGTCGTAGGAGGCGGCTCCCGAAGATGCTTGGCCATGACGATTTGGACCGTCTTTCCGTAGAAAGGCGGCTCGCCGACCAGCATCTCGTAGACCAGACACGCCAAAGAGTACTGGTCGCTCCGGGCGTCGACGTTCTTGCTCCCGCTCGCCTGCTCCGGGCTCATGTAGATGGGCGTCCCGATGGAAACACCCGTGCGGGTGAGGCCGGGATCTCCGACCAACTCCAGTGCCCGAGCGACCCCGAAATCGGTGACGACGGCTCCGGCCGGACCGAGCATTACGTTGTCGGGCTTGAGGTCCCGGTGTACGACGCCGCTGGAATGCGCGAACGAGAGCGCCTCCCCGACCTGGCTGGCCACGGCCAGGCACTCGGGCACGGGTAAGGAACCCTCGCGGTCCACGCGCGCGCCGAGCGACTCGCCCTCGACGAACGGCATCACATAGTAGAGCAAGTCCCCGGCGGATCCGGAGTCGTAGACCGGAATGATGCGCGGATGCTGGAGCCGCGCCGACACCTGGATCTCGTGGAGAAACCGGCGCTCACTGCTGGCCGACGCGAGCTCTGGCTCGAACACCTTGAGTGCGACGAACCGTCCGAACTGCCGGTCCTCGGCTCGAAAGACCGTAGCCATGCCCCCCTGCCCGGCCACCTCGATGACGCGGTAGCGTGGGGGCAGGGCGCTGATGAGTCGGTCGAGCAGGTCCGGCATGGCAAGCGCAGACGTCCGGTCGGGGGGCGTTGAAGGGACCGTAGTGGACGATGACGTAGCACTTCACAAATACCCGAAGGCGCGCCGCAAAGTCCAGGGCCACGTGTCCTGCCGGGCCCCTCGCCTCTCTTGATCCTCGCTTGATCGTGGTTCTGTAACGTGGTCGTGGTGAGTCACGCTGCAACCAGTGTCCGATCACGCTGTGCGTGATCCAGGGAGGCGAGTCAGCCATGCGCACTGTCTCGGCACCATCTCCGTCGGTCTTCGACCGTCGTTACTTCATGCCGCACCGGCCCAGTCGGTCAGCTTGGACAGCTCTGGCGCTCACCGCTTTCGCGTTGGGATGCGGCCCTACGGTCTACCACCCGACCCTGCACTCCGCCGGGGACGTCCCGTCGGCGGCCGAAGAGCCGGCTTTCCTCAAGGCTCACCTCCACTCCGGCGAGATGATCCTGTTCGAGTCGTGGGACATGTCGCTCGCTCAGGATTCACTCACGGGGATCGGATCACGCTACCACGCGGACCGCACGCTGCTGGGAGGGAGAGGAAGGCACGCCGTTCACGTGGACTCCATCGCGCTGCTCGAGGCGAACCGCAAGGAAACGGTGAGCGAGTTCGCGCTGTTCGGCCTCTCTGCCTGGACCACGCTGGCCGGGGCGGTGAGCGCCCTCTGCGTCGCTGATCCCAAGTCCTGCTTCGGGTCCTGCCCCACGTTCTATCTCCCGTCCGACCCGGAGGGAGCCCCGGTGGCGGAGGGGTTCTCGGCGAGCTTCGCTCGCGTCCTCGAGGAGCGGGACCTCGACGCGCTGGGCGTGGCGCTCGGTGCCGGGGACGACTTCACCCTCCACATGAGAAACGAAGCGTGGGAGACGCACGCCGTGCGGCGCATCCGGATTCACGCGGTGCCGGTGCCGGCGGGCGCATCCGTGCTCCAGACGGTCGACGGATCCCTGTTCGAGGCTACCCGGGTCGACAGGGCGCTCACGTGCATGTCCGCGTCCGGCGATTGCACGAGGCAGGTGAACATCCGCGACCAGGACGAGCTCAGGATCTGGGCGGACAGCCTCGACCTGGCCCGCCGCACGGAGGTGGTCCTCACCTTCCCGCCCACGCGAGGCGCCTCGGGCGTCGTGCTGAGCGCCCGACACAGCTTCGTGTCCACCTTCGTCTTCTACCAGGGGCTGGCGTACGCGGGGCGGAACACCGGTGAGCTGATGGCGCGTGTCGAACGCGGGGACCAGGCGGTGCTCCGGCGCGTTCTCGGGCCGGCGCGCGAGTTGGGCCCCGTCCAGGTCGACGTGTCCGAGGGGCGAGGCGCTTGGCGGGAGATCGGCGAGTTCGGCGAGGCCGGACCGATCGCGACCGACCGGATCGTCCTCCCCTTCGAGGCCGAAGGCGACGGACCCGTACGCGTGCGGCTCCGGATGGCTCAGGGGAGCTGGCGGGTCGACGAGGTCGCCCTCGCGACACTGGCACGACGGCTGGAGCCCGTCGTAATCGAGCCGACGACGGTCGTCCGCCGTGGCCAGAGTGACCCTGCGGTGCTCCGGCGACTGAACGATCCCGAAGCGTACCTGGTCACCACCCCAGGCGATCACTACGAGCTGGGCTTCCGTCTGCCCGCGGACGCGCCCGCTTACGAGGTCTTCCTGGAGAGCCAGGGCTACTACTACGAGTGGATGCGAGAAGCCTGGCTCCACGACGAAGACCCGGCGCTCGCGCTCCTGTTGATGACGAATCCCCGGGAGGGACTCCGCGTCATGGCCCCCGCTTTCAAAGCGGTCGAGTCCGGCATGGAGGCCTCGTTCTGGGCCAGCCGGTTCCGGAGGTAAGGGCCATGAATCGATACGCGATCCTCGTCCTGGGTACCGGGCTCGTCGGGTGCGGCAACCTGACCGGCGACGAAGGCGCTCCGTCACCGCGGCTGCTGTACGGCCGACACGTCGACGTGCGTCTCTCCCAGGAGGTGCGGCTGGAGGGCGAACTTCTCGCCGTCGGCGCGGACAGCCTCTGGGTGATGCGCGACCGGGAACCGTTCGGCGTCTCCCTGTCGGACGTCAGCCGGGTCCGGATACAGCAGCACCAGGCCAGCGCCGGAGGTGTCCTCGCTTGGGCCGGGATCGGCGCGCTGGTGACGGGAGTGGCCATGTCGGCGGCGTGTTCCAGCGTGGCGGAGGAGTGCGGTGGCGTGTTCGTTGGCATGGCGATCCCCTGGGCGCTGTTCGGGGGGATCGCCGCCGCGAGCGTGTCCGGCTCGCGATGGAGAGAGGCGGCCGCCTCGGAGGCTGATCTGTCGAAGTTCGCGCGCTACCCTCAGGGTTGGCCGGACGGGCAGCCCGGCTTCGTGGCTCGCCCCGGTCCGCCAACACAACGGTGACGACCGGCTCTAGGCGAGCATGCTCTGAGCCGTGAGTAGAACGCAAGATTCGTCGCGAGGCCGCCACGCACCTGGCGAAGGAGGTCACGGCTTCCCGAACTTCGCCGGCGGGGTCCCCGGATGGCGAGCAGAGGGCGCCCTCCCTTCCTCAACCACCCCCACCCTCCAACGCGGGCGTGCTCGCCGGCAGGCGGCGATGTTGGGTCGCCTGCTCGTACGCGAACCCCAGCCCGAGGAGCTCGGCCTCGGTGAAGGGTCGGGACAGGAGCTCGAGCCCGACCGGCAGCCCGTCCACGGTGAAGCCCGCGGGAACGGTGAGCGCCGGGAAACCGATGGCGGGACTCAGGCCGCGGTTGTCCCCGAGGCCGTAGTCGTCCTCGGGCTCCGGGTTGGTCTCGACGTCCGCCGCGATGGGCGTCGGCTGATGATCGAAGGTCGCGTAGACGATGGCGTCGAGCTGCTCGTCGGCCATGGCCTTCAGGACGGCCACGCGTAGCCGCTCCCGCTTCCGGATGACCTCGAGGTATCCCGGATCCTCCGTTGAGTGGCCCACGGCGTCCATCATGCCTCGGGCCCGCCAGGGCGTCACCACGCCCGAGAGCAGGATCTCCTGGAGGGTGGTGACGGGTGCCTCGGGGTGCTGAGCCAGGTAGCCGTCCATGGCTTCCTCGGTCTCGTAGCGGTTGCCGATGTCACGCACCAGCTCCAGCTCGGGGATGACCAGCGGATCCACCACCTCGGCACCCAGGGAGATCAGCTCGGCGATCGCTCGATCCAGGACGGCCTTCACCTTGGCGTAGTCGTCCGATGAGGGATCCGCGTCCTCGTCCATGGGCTCACGCAGGACGCCGAGGCGCGCGCCGCGAAGCCGCTCGGCGTCGAGCAGGGCGGTGTACGACTCCGGCACGTGCGTCACCGCGTAGGCCGTCATGGGATCCTCGGGGTCGTAGCCCACGAGCACGTCCAGCAGGATCGCCGCGTCGGTCACCGTGCGCGTCATGGGGCCCATGGTGTCCTGGGTCGGGTTCGCCGGCATCATCCCGTGCCGGCTCACGAGCTGGAGCGTCGGCCGTAGCCCTACCAGGCTGTGCACGGCCGCCGGGCCCCTCACCGACCCACCCGTGTCCTCGCCGATCCCCACCATCCCGAAGTTCGCGGCGATCCCCACGGCCGTGCCGCCCGACGAGCCGCTGGGATTCCGGCTCGGGTCGTAGGCGTTGCGGATCACGCCGAACGCCGATCCCACGTACCGGGACGCGAACTCACCCATGTTCGTCTTGGCCAGGATGATAGCGCCCGACTCCTTCATCCTGGCCACCACGGTGGCGTCCCGGGCCGGGACGAAGTCCCAGAAGAGCGCCGAGCCGTACGTGGTGGGCATGTCCCTCGTCTCCACCTGGTCCTTGAGCAGCACGGGAACACAGTGGAGAGGACCCACCATGCCTCCGGACCGGAGGGCCTCGTCCAGCGCATCGGCCGCTTCCAACGCCCTCGGGTTCAGATGCTGGATGGCGTTGAGGCGCGGGCCGGTCTGGTCGTACGTTTCAATTCGATCGATGTACCCCTGCACCAGTGCCCGGCACGTGAGCCGGCCCTCCTCCAACGCAGCGTGCGCGTCCTGGATGGTGGCCTCGAGCAGCTCGAAGTCCTGCCCGGCAGCCGGACCGGGCATCGCGACAACGAGCGCCAGGGCGAGCGTACGGAGGAACGGGATCGGCGGTCTTCGTTTGGGGCGCATCGGCAACCTCATCTGGCAGAGCGCATCAGTAGCCTCATCCGGCTCTCACTCCCCCAGGAGCTGGTATCG
>JBDHHQ010000188.1:0-5134 GCA_039589315.1 Gemmatimonadota bacterium | reverse complement strand
TTCGGGAGGCCACCTGGCAGGACTTCGCACGGGCCCGGGCCATGGGCGTGACCGGCTTCCCCGCCCTGCTCCTGGTCCACGAGCAGACGGCGTCGGTGCTGACGCTGGGGTACCGGCCCGTGGAGGCGATCGCGCCGCTGGTGGGGGAGGCGTTGGGCCGCGGCGGGGCTTGACCCTTGGCCCCCACGGGTGGCCATGCTACGTCGAGCGGTACGTCTCCTGAGCGGCCCCGCGCTCGGCCGGCGTCGCAAGGGCGAGCTTCGCCGCGTCGACAAGTCAGTGCGGACCGGATGACCCCGTCGACCTGCCGGAACCTCGGACGATCTCGACTCGGATCTCCGCCCAACCGTCGAGCTGGTAGTAGCGCACGCGCAACTCACGTCGCCCGCCCGTCAGACGTGCGTAGTCGATCGCTGAGCCGTGGGCGCCCCAGTGGTCCACGACCAGCTCACCATCCACCCAGACGCGCACGCCGTCATCGCTAATGGTCCGCAGGGAGTACTCGCCGGAGGGCAGGGTCACCGACGTGGTGGCCTCCAGCGCCCACCTCTCCTGGGGTAGCTCGGCGATCAGGGGACGGTACCAGACGTAGTCGACGCGCGCCTCCCGCCGCGTGAACGACGGCAGCCCCTCCATCATGTCCTCGAAGCCGCGGGGATTCTGGGCAGGGTCGCCGGCGCTGTCCGCCCAGGTGAAGAACCGCACCGTCCAGTCCATCCGCGGATCGAAGCGCTCGAAAGCGAAACGCACCGGGACACCGGTTTCGAAGCGCTGTCCACGGGGGGACACCGTAGCCTCGCCCAGGTACTCCAGCTCGATCCGCCAGTCGCCGATCATCGAGGCGCTTGGCGTGACGACGAGCGTGTCTCCCACGGTCCCCTCATCGCTGGAGAGGGCGGCGACACCAATCCGGCGTGTTACGCGCCAATGCCCCGGCGGGCCCAGGACTCGAAGTCGGACCGGGGCGCGGGCCGTGTCGACGGGCCAGAGCTTGGGTGAGAGGCCGTCGTACGGTCCCCATTCGTCGACCAGGATCGCCGACCGGGGCCGGCGGGCGGCGGCGGACGTCGGGATCTCGGGCCGAATCCCCGGGAGGCTCGCTACTAGGGAGTCGAACGCCGCGCCCAGCAGCTCCCGCGGCCGACAGGGCGCGTCCGGCACGTTCGTGATGATGCGGTTTCCCGTCGTGTCCACGCCCGTTGTCCTCTCGAACCGCCAGAGAGCCGCGTTGCCCGCCATGAGGTTGTCCACCACGACGTGATCGCGACTCCGAGTGTCTCGATACTCCGGGTAGCCCCAATCCGGCGGCTCGGCTTCACGGGACCAGAGCGAGATGACGAGAGAGTCCCCGTCGAAGCGATTGCCCACGATCCGGTTGTCCTGGCCGTGCTCGATGGCGACGCCGAACTCGTTCCCCGCGAAGCAGTTGCCCCGGATCTCCGTCTCCCAGGAGTACCCGCCCCAGACCCCGTAGCGGCTGCCGTCCACCACGTTCCCGATGAGCCGGTTCCGGCTGAAGGTCACCTCGATCCCGTTCGTGGGCGCGAAGCTGAAGTCGTTGTAGAAGATCAGGTTGTCGTTGGCGCCGCCCTGGCCCGTGTCCATGGTGTGCTGACCGGCCCACAGGAACAGCCCGTCGCCCGAGTGTGTGGCCGAGTTGTACGCGACCACGTTGTTCGAGCTCTGCTCGTAAAGGAGCAGCCCCGCCGAATCCTGACCCCGCTGGTAGAAGCCGTGGCTGTAGCCCCGAACGTCGTAGTCCAGCCGGTTCTGCACGATCACGTTGTGGCTGGAGCGGTAGAGACCGACGCCGAGGCCCGAGTTGTAGGTGAAGACGTTGTCCCGGACGGTGACCGAGTCCGTGCGGGTCATGAGCAGGCCGTTCATGCCCTGGACGGCCCGGTTTCCGTGGATCTCGCCGCCCTTGACGCCCTCCAGGTAGATGGCTGCGCCGTAGCGCATCCACTCCCTGTCGTCGTTGTGGTGGTACGAGAGCCAGTCGACGATGCTCTCGTGACCCACCAGGCTGAAGAGCCGAGGCTTCCAGGTATGGCTGAGATCGCTGTCGAGAATGCTGAGGTCGCGGGTGCCTCGGGCCAGGACCGCAAACCGGTATCCGCGGATCGTCGCGCCTCGGATCGTGACGTCACGCCCCCCGTCGACGCGGATCGCAACGCCCGCGGCCTGATCCGGGTCCGCGTCTCGAGGCGTACCCTCGAGGATGACCCCCACGAGGTCCACGTCGACGCCGTCACCACGGATGACGATCAGCGCCGAGTCCAGGGCAGCCGGTGCCGGAGCCCTGTACGTCCCCGGCTCGATGCGCACGGACTCCGTGATCACCATACCCGGACGGAACGGGACCGTGGTCTGAGCAGCCACCGCGCTGGCCAACGACGCCAGCGCGGCAACGAGGATCGTGAGTCGCATGAGCCGGGCAGAAAGGTGGACGTTCACCTCAGGGTGAAGGGACCCCCGCACCGTCGCAACCCGTCTTTCGCACCCCTACTCCGCGCCCAATGCCTCCACCGTGTCCACGCGCGTTGCCCGGCGTGCGGGGAGCCACCCCGCCAGGATCCCCACCAGAAGGAAGATCGTCACGGCGCCAGCGTAGGTGACCGGGTCCACCGCCTTCACGCCGAAGAGGAGCGCCTCGATCCACCGACTCGCCACCCATGCCGCCACAACGCCCAGGGCCACGCCCGGCACCGTGAGGCGCAACGCGTACTTCAGCACCATTCCACGGATGCTCTCCCTGTCCGCCCCCAGAGCCATGCGGATGCCGAACTCGCGCGTCCGTCCGGCCACGCTCGCGGCCAGGACGCCGTAGGTGCCCACGACCGACAGGACGAGGGCGAGCAGCGCGAACGTACCCATGAGCATCACGGCGAAGCGGTCTTGGATCCGGACGGTCCGGAGGATCTCCCGGAAGGGCGTGGGCCGATACAGCACCAGCTGCGCATCCAGGGCGTGAACCTCCGACCGGATCGCCTGCCGCAGCGCGGCCAGATCACCCCGGGCCTTCACCGTCTGGATGAGGGCCCAGTTCCGGTCTCCGGCGTACTGCGCATGTGGGACATAGACCTTCCTCGATGTCTCGCCCCGGGCGCCGTAGGGTATGTCTTCCACGATGCCCATGACCCGGCGCCAGTCGTCCGCCACCCAGATTCGCTCGCCCACTCCCGGGCGTCCCGTGAGCACCTCGTCCACCAGGCTTCGGTTCACCCACACCATGGGCTCGGCCTCGAGGTCCGCATCCAGAAGGTCGGTTCCGTTCACGAGCTCGATGCCCATGCTACCGAGGTAGTCTCCGGCGATCACGCGGACATCCGTGTCGTACCACGCCTCGTCGTTGGAGCCGTCCGGATTCTCCAGGTCCCAGTAGAACACCCAGCTGTGATATCGTCCGCTCACCGGGAGCCACGAGGTGGCGCCCACCGTTTCCACGCCGGGTAGGTCGGCGACCCGGTCCTGCAGTTGCTCGTGGAAGGCGTGGCGGGCCTCTCCGTCAGGATAGCGGGCTTGGGGCAAGTGCACTTCGTAGGTCAGGACACCTTCGGCCTCCACCCCGAGGGGTTGGTCGAGGAGCGTCTGGAAGCTGCGAGCCAGGAGCACTGCACCCGCCACCAGGACCAGAGCGGCGGCGATCTGCACCACGATGAGGCCATCTCGCACGCGGCGGACGGCCTTGCCGCGGGTCGAGGAACGGTCACCGGACCGGAGCACCTCTGCGGGCGCGACTCTCGACAGCCTCATCGCCGGAGTCAGACCGAAGGCCAACAGCGCCACCCCAGTGACGGCGAGACCGAAGAGGAACACGCGGCCGTCCGTCTCCAACGAAGCGATGGCCGGCAGCGCATCCGGAGCCACATGCAGCAGGAGCTTGACGCCCGCCGACCCCAGCGCCAGGCCGAAGACGCCTCCTGCAGCGGCGAGGATTCCGTTTTCCGTGAGGATGCCGGTCAGAAGACGCCCGCGGCCTGACCCCAGGGCAGAGCGCAGGGCCAGGTCGCGGTCCTGGCTCAAGCCCCGAGCGAAGAGCAGGTTGGCCACGTTGACGCACGCTGTGAGAAGCACCAAAGCGGCCGCCCCGGCGAGGATGAGGATCATGGACCTGCGGGTGGAGCCCACGACGTCTGCTTGGAGCGGGATGAGACGTGGGAACGCCCCCTCGACGTCGGGTTGGGCCTCGGCATAGCCCCTGGACAGGGTCCTCACGCGCTCCTGGGCTGCCTCGACGGTCAGCCCATCTCTCAACCGCGCGACGGCGGACAGGTAGTAGTTCCCGTATCCGTTGCTGCCGCCGGGTCGGAGGTCCTGCGGCACCCAGACGTGGGCTTCGGCGCCGAACGGGTTATTGAAGCCCTCGGGCATGATGCCCACGACCTCGAACGCGGTGCCGTCCAGGTGGATCGTGCTGCCCACCAAGTCCGGGTTGGCGCCGTACTGGTCAACCCAGAGCCGGTGGGAGAGGATGGCCACGTCGCTGATGCGAGCCGTTGTGGACGTGGCCTCACCTGGGCCGAAGCTCTCGTCGTCGGTGAACGTGCGGCCGAGGGCCGGAGCCGCACCAAGGGTCTCGAAGTACCCCGAAGAGACCCGGACGACGTTGATCCGTTGGGGGCTGGGGCCGTCCGTGAGGTCCGCCCCCACCTCTCGGTAGGTGTAAAGGGCCCCGAAACTGGCGAAGACCTCGTCCCACGTCCGGTACTCGGCCACGACCGGGGCACGTAGGAACTGAGTACGCGTGGGATACTCCTCGTGGCTCTCGTACACCCGCACGAGCCGGTCCGGCTCGGCATACGGCAAGTCGTCAAGCAACACCGAGCTGATCACGGTGAAAATGGCGGTGTTCGCACCCACTCCCAACGCCAGGGTCGACACCACGAGCACGGCGAACCCCCGGGCCCGCCCCAGACGCCGCGTCGCCCGCCGCGTCTCCGTCCACCACTCCTTCGGCGACATCCACCACCTCCCCGTCTCTCCGCGTGTTCTCTCCGCCGCCCGAGGCATGGTCCGGGCGATGCGCCGGCCCGCCGCCACCGGGTCTCCGAAGCGGGCCATGAGCTCTTCGGCCGTGGCGCCCGTCCGGAGCCCGTCCTCGAAGTGCGCCCTCAGCTCTCGCTCGACCTCG
>JBDHHQ010000187.1:0-5514 GCA_039589315.1 Gemmatimonadota bacterium | reverse complement strand
GCTGCAGACGCGGTAGACGGGAACGGCACAGGAGGCTCCTACGCTACGCTCCGGAGCGATGAGCCTTGATCGCTTGCTCCGTTCCCACCTACGGTGTTCACGTCGCTGCGCGGTCAGCAGGTAGGTCGCGCCGCAGGAAAGCCAAGTCCGTCAGGAAGCTAGTGTGAAGGCCGTCTGACGGAGCAAGAAAGGCTGTCCAGTGTCGAGGATCATGCTCCAACGGCCTTCGGCGTCCCGGGATCTTCCGAATCGTCCGCCTCCGACCCCTGAGATCGTTGGATCCTGACGAGTGCGATTCCAGAGGCAACAAGCGGCACGAGGAGTAGCGTGGCCGTGACGAGTACGCTGGGTAGCTGAAGCGAGTCCGACGCCCAGGTGGGACCGACTATCACGAGAAGAACGACGGCTACGCCAAGCAGCACCGCGCCCGTCGGGCGCGGCCAGCGGACAGCCGTCCACGCCAGGGTGAAGAAAGGCCCGACCAGCACGATGCCAAAGAGCACTCCGGACAGCTGCAACGGCTCTGGCCCGATCAACGCGCCCACGATGTGGGCAAGGAAGAAGACAGCCCAGAACGAACCGAATACGATTAGAACCCGGGACGCCGTCTTGGGTGCTCCCCAATAGGCCAGGAGGGCGCTGAACAGCCAGGTCATCCAAAGGACGAGCAGGACGAGCATAATCCATTCGGATGAGACCTCGATATCGCGCCCTCCCCGCCGAAGGCCAGAGACGATGCAGATCGTCGCGAGGCCTCCGATCAAGTAGGCATGGTATCCGGCCCGGTACGCAGCTTGGCGCTGGAACTCATCCTTGTCCTTGAGCCAGCCGAGTTCGCGGAGGATGCCCGGGCCGAACGCTCCAAGCCCGGCCACAACCAGAAACCCATCGGCCACGAACGTGTCGAGCAGTAGCCCGAGGATGACGAGGCCTCCCGCGACCAATGCGGGCAGCGGGGGGAGCGGTCGTCCTGCAACGAGGCCCGTCATGGTCCCTCCTCCTGATCAATCTCGAACAACGCCTCGACAGCGACCCCGAAGGCTTCGGCGATTCGTAGTGCCAAGCCAACGGACGGATCGTACCGTCCCCTCTCGATGGCGAGGATCGTCTGCCGTGTGACTCCGACCCGATCAGCCAACTCCTGCTGGGTAATGTCGTGGAGCTGTCGTCGGTGGCGCCGCACATGATTCCGGACCTCGTGCCTTGAACTCATGCTGACATGTAAAGCAAACTGTATATCATGTCAAGTTGTCTATACATGAGTGCTTATCCGGTGCCGGCAGCGGCAGTGTGGACGGGAACGGCTCAGGAGGCTCCTCGTCCCGTGGGAATCTGAGGGTACAAGTGGCACTAGATGTGGCACACCCACCCCGAAAGCCCAACAACTGCACCAAGAGGCCCATTCGCTGATGGAATGGGTCCCGAACTCCCTCGGCCCAGGCCCGAAGAGCCCGTGTCCAATCGGCCGGCGGGGGGCACCTCATCCAGCGCTTGAAGGGCCGCCCAGATTTCAAATTTGGGCGGGCAATGAGGGGTAGCGGGTCCCATACCCCGCCCCGATTGCCTCCACCCCCCCCTCCCTCCCGGGGGTGGCCCTCGTGAGGGAGCGGATAGCTCCACGCCTGCACCCCGACTTGGAGGCGGGAACGGCGCGAAATCGCCCACTCATCGGCGATGGATGAAGATGCAAGGTGCGGCCTAGAATCGGGGCTCAAGTGCCCTTTCAGGGGCCCGGTCGCCTGCACGCCCCCCCGCGGGGGTCGCCGTCGTCCTAAAGTGGCCCCGCTTGTCGGTTGGTGGAGTGCGCAGGCAGCCCTGGGATCGCTTCTAAGGGCCGAGAGAAGATGGGCTCACCTCTTAACCCCTGATCCCTCCACGCGCCTTACAGGTCAAGCAACGGATTCTGGCAGCCATCGGGGCCGTCGATGTAGGCCTGAGGTCTTGGCTGCCATCAAGACGTAGGGCGCCAGGAAACCAACCTGCCGTGGTCAACGTCGGCGTCTGTCCACGAGGCGTGGCCCAATACCCCGCCCCCGCTTGCCTGCACCTCCCCGCGCTCCCTCCGGCTGGGCGCCGCGGAGAGATCGTGAGCCAGAGCGTCGACCGCCCTTTCGAGTGTGGCATACCCCCTTGAGAGCATCCGCCGCGCGTGCTTCGTCTTCGCCCTATTCGACTTCCAGATGAGAATGCAGAAGAAGTCGAACGCAGAGATCTTCGAGGTCTCGCGGAACCGCGGACCGACCTCGGCTAGCAAGTACCCTTCGAGATCGTAGTACCGAAGGAAGTCCTGGCTCATCATCGGTCTAGCCACACGTCTCAAGGCGGTGTCCGATCACGGTTCCTGCCTTCCCTTGACCTGACCTTCTTGATGGTGTTGGGCGGGCGGTTGGACTGACAACAGGTAACGCCTTCTCAGAGCAGCGACGTGAGCCCGGATACCGCTCCAGGCGCTCGTGGTCTCCCACTCATCCCACAGGTCGGGGTAGCTGAAGCTCAGGAATCGGATTTCGGAGTCGACGACTGCGGATGCAAACTCCCGGATCGCTGCCCGATGTGAGACGAACTCTCGGTGCGCAATGGCGTCGGTCGGCTCCCAATAGACGTAAGCGAGTGCCTTGCTTCCGCGGTGGCCGCCCAAGGAGTGGCGCATGCCCAGGTAGTGCTTGACGAGCTGTGCGGCATCGAGGTGCCCGAATCGCGCCGGATCTTCCCGAAGGGACCCGAACAGGTCCTTCCAACAGGGTTCGGCGAGACGCCGGACCACATCGTCATATGCGGGCACAAACGACGCTTTCTTCTCGGTGAGGAACTCGGTGAACTTCGACTCGACCGCAACCAACGACCCGGGGCCCTCGGCGAGGAAGTCGAGGTTGGGCGACGTACCGCCGAGGCCGGTAGACAGCTTCTTCTCGAACCTCGACGTCTCAAAACCATCCCGACCTGCCAGTACCAGCGACTGAGGATCCAGCCGGTAAGGGCCGAAGGAGTTCGCGGCGAGAGCGGAGGACGAGTAGGCGGCGCAGAACTTCGGCCTCGACCCTTGAAGCTCCTTACCGTCCCCCTCAACGAAGTCCCGAAGGACCGATTCCGAGTCGAAACCCGAAATGAGGTTCGCTGCGGGGGACAGCGTGTAGCCGGGCACATCCGCCGAGAGAGCGGCCGGGTTCAGACTGCGAAGACGATCCACAATCGCTGATTTGACGTCCTGAATCACCTCACCCACTCCCTCGGCCGTGGTCCACGAATGGCAAGCTAAGACCACGCGGTGGGAGGCCGATAGTCTGCGTCACGGCAGAACGTCAGGGGAAACACCTGCGGTGGATTCGGTGCACCCGCTGCAGCCTAGCGCGACCCGCGTGCCAGGAAGCCGGATGCTGGCTAGTGGGGGCACGTACACTAACCCCTCGGGCGCAACGTTGAAGGCGAAGTACGTGCGGGTCGAGTAGCCCACGCACGTTCGTCTTAACAGACCCAGCTAGCGTCAGCGGCCCGGGAGTGCGAGAGGGCTCCGCAGCATCCGCTCCTGGACGAGTTCTACGGGGATGACGAGACCGGCGAGCTCCGCGGCTTGATCGAAGTGGTCGATGGCCGCTGGGGCGCGTCACTCGAGATCAACCCCGATCCGGACGTGCCGAAGAACATCGCCCCGAGAGCCCCCCCGGCCCTGGAGCGGGCCGACCAGATCGGTCACGCCAGTGAAGTGAATGGCGGCGGGCAGGGACGCCACCGCCACCGAGCTCCAGGACCTAGACGCCGCTAGAAGTGCGCTCGGTTCTTCTCGATGTAGGTCGTCCACTCCGGGGGGACGTCAATGTCGGGGAATATGGCGGTGACGGGGCACTCCGGCTCGCACGCAGCACAGTCGATGCACTCGTCGGGGTGGATGTAGAACTGGTCATCCCCTTCGTAGATGCAGTCTACCGGACAGACCTCGACGCAGCTCGCGTCCTTGGTGTCGATGCACGGCTCGGCGATGATGTATGTCATTGGAGTCTCGACCACGATCAGCAAGGTCCCCTGCCAGCTCTTACTCCCGCCTACCGACCAGGGAGCCCTAAACGTCGGATCAGCGGACCCGAATCTTCGTCCGGCGGGGGTTCGGTCGAGGGATAGGGGTCCCGGTGGGGTTGTCGTGGCTCTGGGGGGGCCGTCGGAGCCCCGTACAGCCGTTTTGTGGGGTCGGCTGCTCGCGAGCCCGGGACCCTCTTGCCGTAGTGGTAGCTGCCCAGCGTGACAAGCCAGCCGTAGGCGTGTTGGCTTAGGTCGAGGCCGGCGGCAGTCATGATGCTGTCGGGTGTGGGATCCCGCGTGCCCCCAGCCAGGGCCTTCGCCGCCCGGTCTATGGCCCGCCTCACCTTCGTGGGCAGCGCCTCGAGGGCCGTCCGGTAGTCGCACTCGACGCGCCAGTTCGCGGGGAACTTCGCGCGCGGCTCTTCCTCCCGGTATAGCGCCGGGCGGATCCTCCAGCTTTTCCGGTGCGTGCGGAAGTCCTCCTCGGTCAGGATCATGATGGGTTTCCCGTCAGCGTCGGGTGGTGCAGATGCCCGCCCTTCCAGCTCAGGACGGCGAACGCGGATCCTGGTAATCACGTACATGATGTTCTCGTCGCGCCACCTGACGGGTTCCGCGTCCTCCTGACTGGCCTCCACGTTGCGGGCGAATCGGTCCAGCGCGGCCTCAAACTCGAGGTCGCCGTAGAGTCTGAAAGTGGAGTAGTGGCGTGTGCGCGCCAGATCGACAAGACGATCGAGTCCTTCCGCGCGGTCGTACCGGAACACTTTGAGGTCTGTCAGCTCCATCCCTCTCGTCCTCGAGACGACGCTGGCCACGTGGTCAACCGTGTACAGTCGGGTTTCTTTTTCTGAGAACGACGGAAAGTGGACACCCCAGACGCTCCGAGCGTTCTGCGCGGGGGTCCGGGTGTACATGAATAGTCTGCCACCGGGTTTCAGGGTGCGGTGCGCCTCGGTGAAGAAGCCGGGAAGGTTGAAGTGGTGACAGGCGTTGAAGCTAAAGATTTCGAAGTTCCTGAAGCCGAGGTCCGTGAGATAGGTGTCCAGTTCACCAAGCATCGCGGCGCTGACGTCCACGCAGCGCAGGGACAGCTCTTGTCCCAGCAGGCGGAGCAGAAGTTCGTCGTACCGGCCCGCACCGCATCCGACGTCAGCAGCGACGATGCCGCACGTCGAACCCAGCTGATCGATGATAAACCGTATCGGTTCGAGATCGGTGGTCCTGGCGACACGGTACGCGCTCGCGATCTCAGAGAAGTGCTCTTGCACCTGGGTCATTCACGGCCTCCTCCGTCCGCCTTGGGATAGCGGTAGATAACGACGCGCTTCCTCTCGAGGTCAGTCAGCGGCACCGTATCCCCGCTGTCGGACTCCAGCTCGAAGGCGCGAGTCCGCTCTCCCTCCTGAATCATCCCCGACTCCCTGGTGAAGCGGACCGAGACCCACGCTCGTGCCGAAGAGCAACGAGAGCGAATCTACGGCCGGGCGCGGGGCCGCCCCG
>JBDHHQ010000186.1:0-5229 GCA_039589315.1 Gemmatimonadota bacterium | reverse complement strand
CGAGCAGGCCGACCTGGAGGCCGGGATGCCTCTCAGCCCTGGCGATCAGGGGGACGCCGGGGACGAAGGTGCCCAACAGCTCGGGCCCGCCTTCTACCAGCGCGGTCACGGTCGACGGGACCAGGCTCCAGAGCCTCGTCGCCTGGTCGGCCCGCAACGAGCCTGCGGACCACTCGGCCTCCACGTCGCCCGTGAGCAGGCCCAGGATCTCCCGGAACGGATGGTAGGGATCGGGTGGGAGTTTGCCCTACGAAAGATGCTCCGAGCGAGATCGCCGCTCGGAACCAGAACCGACACGCTACGCTGTCGGAGCCCTCGTCTTCAGGTACTCCCAGGACGGCTTGCCCTCGAGGAGTGCTGGCGTGTTGATGGCCTCGTCCACGTCGGGCCAGCGAATGCCCCAGCCAATCCCTATGATCTCCCAGCTCGCACGCTGCGCCACACCGTCCGCGGGTTGGCGTCAGCGCTCGAGTGGGTGGTGACCGCTGCGCCGCGCGGCGAGGCACTCGGGAACGCCCGGAACCGACCTTTGGGGGTATTACCTCTCACTAGCTGCGGCCACACTGACGACGCTAGCTCGTGCCGGTGCACGACTCGCTACCGGACCCGGCGATCGGCGATGTCGCGAATGGCTCCCAAACCGTTGCCGTGAGAATGCCCCTCAGCTCGTCGCCCGATCCGGTCAGTCCGAAACCCGACGGCCCGTCCGGTGCGCCCCACCAGTTGCACGTCGCGTCAACGCCAGGCGTTCCGAATACCTGGAGGGCTCCATCATTGTCCTCGAAGTCGTTGAAGCGGATGACGGCAGGTGCCGAAGTTGGCTGGACGTCAATGGCGTCGGCACACCCGAGGAAACGGTTCCTCGTAGCGTGTAAGGCCCCGCCGAATGCGGTCCCGACACAGGGGCCGGTATCTCCCCCGAGGCCGAGCCAGCCCCGGTCGAAGACGTTATCGGTGAGTACACCGCTGGCACCGGAGCGGATATCGAGCATGACATTGCGAAGCGCAGAGCCCGACATGTGCACGTCGCCACCTACGGCTCTGATTTGGACAACATTCACCGACACGTCCTCGAGGTTGACCCGTCCTCCATCCGTGACCAGCACCGCCACGTCAAACGGCGAGCCTCCGTCGAAATGGACGTTGCGGACCTTGGCTTCGGCACCGATCACCCAGATCGTGAAATCTTGGAAGAGGGCTGGATCGTTGTAGAGCCTAACGCTGCCTGGCGGCCCAACTCCCTCGATCGTGACGGACTTGTTAACCACCACCAGCTCTTCATAAGTGCCCGGAGTGAGGAGAATTCGGCCGCCGTCTGCAACTCTCGTCAGGGCTTCCTCCAGCGACACGGCCACCCCCGATCCCTGGGCACCAGGGCGAACGACAACCACCGAGGCAGGTTTGGACGCTGCAACTCTTGGCACGAACGGAGATTCGCTTTCCTGGTCACCACAACCAGTGAGCGCAGCGGTGAAGAACCCGACTACGATCAGGATCCTTCCGTTTCTTGGCTTGGTGTTCGACATGTGCCCCCCAACTGCTAGAAGTGACTATTCGGGCTGTCGGTCCTTCGGACGCCTCACAAATCCCATCAACCCATAGCCGCGGAGCGTATAACGACCGTTAAACACCTGTTGACGGCCGGCAGGATCTAGCGCCAACGTTGATCCCACCGTTGCCAAGTGGCGTTAAACGCCGAACATGGCCGTGCGACGATCGGGGGCTGCGTGGCTCCGTTTCACCTGAAGGTTCTGGGCGGGCTTCGTCTGATGGACCAGCATGGCGAGCCGATCGACCTGCCGGTCGGCAAGCCGCTGGCCCTTCTCGCCTATCTGGCGCTCGACCCGACCCCCGCTTTCAGAGCCACACTGAGAGGGCTCCTCTGGCCGTCCCTCCCCCGCGAGAAGGCTCAGTCTTCGCTGCGGAACGCCCTCTCACGGCTGCGGAAGGCACTCGGCGAGAAAGAGCTATTCGAGGCAACTGATCCGCTCGTCCTGCGAACCGGCCTCCTGGTCTCAGATGCGGGCGAGCTCAACCAGCTTCTCGCCGAGGGGCTGGTGGAGCAGGCGTGGGAGCTCTGGGACGGGCCACCCCTCGACGGCATCGAGATCCAGGGCGCACCCGCGTGGGCCGAGTGGGTCGAGGAGCTGCGAAGGGATTATCGAGGCCGGGTCGGCGGCGCCCTCCGACTCGAGGCGCTCGGGGCAAGCAGCGCCGGTGACCTCCGGGCTGCCCTGACGAGCGCCCAACGATCGCTCGAGATCGATGCGTTCAATCCCGACTCATGGGTCACCTTGCTCGACGCGCTCATCGACATCGGGGACGCGCGAGAGGCCGCTCGGACCCTGGCATCCGCGAGACACAACTTCGAAGAGGAGTCGTTTGCGTTCGAGCGTTATGCGGCGCGGTTGCGCGACCTACACTCAGCAGCGACGGAGGAGGCGCCTTCCCAGCCCGCGCCGTCGGCTTTCGTCGGACGCCAGCGCGAGCTTCAGGGACTGGTGGGGCTGTGGCGCGCGTGCCGGCAAGGAACGCGGCAGCTGGCCGTCATCGCCGGACCCACAGGGATCGGCAAGACGAGGCTGGTCGGAGAGCTGTTGAAAGGTACGGGGGTGGGTCACCAGTCGACCGTAGTCTCGGTGCAGGCCGTCGAGGGGGAGCGCACGTTGGGAAATGCCCTCGCCGCCGAGCTCGCCCGGGAGTTGCTCCGCCTGCCGGGCGGCGCCGCGATCAGCGAGGCTTCGGACCAGGCGCTCAGAAGTCTGCTGCCGAGCACCGTCCGGCCCGGGAGAGGACGCGTCGCCGGCGAATCGTCCGTCCCGGGTGTAGCCATGGCCGACGCGATGGCCGATCTGTGCGCGGCGATCTCCGATGAGGGACCGCTGGTGGTGTTCGTCGACGACTATCAGTGGGCGGACCCGAGGTCTCGAAAGCTCCTCGGCCGCGTTATCCGGAGCGTAGCTGAGACACGGTGCCTCTTCTTGATCGCCTTCCGGCTCGAAGAGGCCTCCGCTGCCGCGCGGCGAGACCTATCGAGCCTCGTCGGAGCCGTCGATGCGTACATGCCCACACTCGAACCCCTCACGCTGGCCAACGTCGCCGAGTTGATACAGCCGCCGGATCACCAGGCGGCCGAGGTCCACCCGGACTCAGTCGCAACTCGCCTTCACGCGGCGACAGAAGGCAATCCTCTCTTCCTGATCGAGCTCCTCAAGTCGCTGCGCGATGACGAAATCGTCGAGGTAAGGGAGGACCGATGGCACGTGAGACGCGATCGGCTGCCGGACGAGCTGGTGCTTCCTGTCAGCGTTCGAGCGGTGATCGAGCAGCGGCTCCGGCGACTTACGGAAGACGCGCTCGTTGTGGCGCGGCATCTCGCGTCCGCCTCCGGCCGGCTGCGCCCGGAAGAGCTTCCTCGGCGTACCGGGCTTTCGAATCGAGCGTGTCAGCGTGGCCTGTCCGAGCTGCTGGACCGGGGCATCATCAGATACCGGGATGAAGAGCACCTACAGTTCGACCACGACGAGATTCGCTCGGTGCTCAGCCAGAGCTTTCCGGATCTGGGTCTGCACAGCCGGTGGTGGCACCAGCCCTTGGTTCGATGGGGCGTGTTACCGGCCTCGGCTGCCGCTCTCGTCCTCGGTGCATTCGCCATCGGTTGGGGGCCGTTTTCAGGAGACGGGGACGACTCACCAATACCGTTCGGCGGCGGCACGCTGCTCCTGCGATTCGCTGATTCGCTGGTCGCCTTACAGCCCCCGCGTTCCGGAGCCGACGAGTGGGTCGCGGGGCCGCCGGAATTCAGCTATCCCGCAAACGCGCGGGCAGTGGGACCGTTTCGAACAACCGAGGGCGACCTCCGCTGGTATCTTTCCGTCCCAACCGATCGGGGCCCGGACATCTACGCGTTGGCGCCTAACGCTCTTGGGGGGTTCGACTCCGCTGCCGTCGTGACCCAACCGGGCGATGACGTGATGGGCTCAACCTCGCCCGACGGTCGGCACATCGTCTTCACCAGCGGCGATACCGCGACGAGCTCCTTCTCTCGCGACCTGCTCATAGGCAACGCCGACGGTAGCGACCCTCGGGTACTACTGGAGGGTCAGCCTGACCTCAAAGTCCACCCGTGGAGCCCTGATGGGCGGCGTATCGGGGTGGACGTCCGTGGACAGCAGGACACACTCAGAATCATGACGCCTTGGGGGCATGTCGTCAGGAGCTTCCCGTTCGCGGAGATCGGGAGCTTCGATTGGTGCGGTGGCGGCGATCGGGTAGCCGTGCAAGGAAGGGATCTTCTGGACTCGCCTCCGCGTATCGTCGTCCTCGATGTCGAGGGTGACTCCGTTCAACGGCTCTTGGGCGTCGCGCGGGGGGGCATTGCGTGCTCTCCGGATGGCTCGGCGCTCGCCTACGTCACAAACCTCGAGGGGCACCTCCGCGCGGTCATACACGACATCCGGACGGACACGCTTGCCGTGCTGCCCTTGCCGGTCGACGAGAGCTACCGAAACCCGAGTTGGCTCCCCGACTCGATTCCGCCCGTGCCCACGGAACTGGCGATCGCGGGCCTGGCCGGCCCCGTGGATCTAGGGGATCGCGTCGAGCTCCAGGCCTGGTTCCGATTCAGCGATGACTCGAACCGACGTGGACCGGTCGAGTGGCGCACCCACGATCCCTCAATCGCCTCGATCCTCCCTGGCGGGAGGCTGTCCGCCAACCGGGCCGGCACCACCATGCTGATCGCCTCGTATGAGGACTGGCTGGTCGACTCCGTGGAGGTGGAGGTGACTGGCGCCAGAGCCGTCGGCGCTGTCATGGCCGACAACTTCGAGCACATTGACTCCGTGCGCTGGATGACGCGTGGCGACTTCCCACCGGTTCCGTCCGTCGTGGATGGAGCAGGGGCCCTTCGGTTTCGGGGATCCGAGACCGGGACTCACGGGCTCATCGAACGAAATGGGCGCCCGCTCCCTGGCGGGGGCACCGTCGAGTTCGAGTTCAAAATCCGCCCAACCCGAGACGTCTTTCAGGATGTTACGGTATGCCTGTCGAATGCCGACTCCCCGGAAGCGGCATGGGAGCGTCCGGCACAGAACGGTTGTCTGAGGTATCCAGGTCACCAGCTGGCCAAGTACGACCCGTCACTCGTTCGGCTCGAGATGGAGACAGCATGGCACACCTACGTCCAGCTCCCGGACCAGCTGCCCTCGGATGACTGGGTCCACGGGG
>JBDHHQ010000185.1:0-5705 GCA_039589315.1 Gemmatimonadota bacterium | reverse complement strand
GGGCGCGACGTCAAGCTCACCGCTGAGGACACGATCAGCGGAACACCTGGTTACATGGCACCAGAGCAGGTTCTGGGGACCAGCCCGGTCGACGCTCGCACGGATATCTATGCCGTGGGCTGTGTTGCGTACTGGCTGGTGACAGGCCAGCTCGTATTTCGCGGTGGGACTGTGATGGAGACCTTGATGCAGCACGCGCAGGCTCCGCCCATCCCGCCCTCGCAACGTACGGAACTCACGATCCCGGCGTCGTTGGAGGAGACGATCCTCTCATGTCTCGAGAAGAACCCGGACAAGCGTCCGCAGAGCGCAGACGAGCTGATTCGGCGACTCGGTGCCTGTAAGGCCGAAGCGCCGTGGGCGGAAGCCCGTGCATTCGAGTGGTGGGAGAAGCACGTGCCGCGCTGAGCTGCGGCCCTCTTTCGCACGATGTCGTCGATGTCCTCGACATCCCCCACCGTGTCCGCCGGACCGGCGTCTTGACCGTAGCCACGAGCGTGATGACGGGCGCGCACGAGACGTAATTGTGATTCGTGAAATGTTACGGCGGATGAAAGATGGAACTTGAGAAGTGAGAGGCTAAGTAAGGAATAAGGCAGTCGCCTTGAGCGACAGATGCTGAGCCTGTCCTGAGGAGTGCTCCAACGGAGCACGTCACGAAGGGCTTGTCGAAGGGCCGCGAGTTCACTCGTCGTTACACGAGATGCAACCCCGACCACTTCGGTTCAGATAATCCCTTTTTCAGCTCCTCTTGGCTGGCTGCGCTCTAGCCCACTCTCTATTATTGCGTTACAGGTTATTCCGCTATCGGCTCCCACGGAGGCCGTCACGGTGGCCGATCTGTCTGACCGCCTCAAATCCGCCCTGGCCGACCGCTACCGCATCGAACGCGAGTTGGGAAGCGGCGGCATGGCCACCGTCTATCTGGCTGAGGATCTCAAACACCACCGCAAGGTGGCGGTAAAGGTTCTGCGCCCAGAACTGGCTGCTGCCCTCGGCGCTCATCGCTTCCATCGTGAGATAGAGATCGCCGCCAATCTCAACCATCCTCACATTCTACCACTCCTCGATTCTGGCGATGCAGACGGTTTTCTGTATTACGTCATGCCGTTTGTCGACGGCGAGACGCTGCGCGACAAGCTCAACCGCAAGACCCAACTCGGCATCGAGGAGGCGGTGAAGATTACGCCAGCGCCGCGTTCCACAACAGGCTCTGGGATTCAAGGGAACCAAGGTCGGCGTTCAAGTTGTTATTCGGCTGAGTCTCTGAATCGCGACTCCGCGATTGATGAGCTCACACAACCGAAACGGGCGGCTGGAGAGCTCCCCGCCGCCATGAGAAACGCCATGAAGAGTGTATCCTGTGGAGCCTTGGTAGCCCTCCTTGCGGTCGGGTTTCAAGCGTGTGCCGGCTCCGCCGGCCCGAAGCTGGCCCCGAGTGCGGAGCATGATGATCCCTACACGGTGACCGTCCAGGTGGAGAATCGGAATTTTTACGATGCCAATGTTTACGCTTTTCGCAGCGGATATCGCCTCCGTCTCGGTCGCGTCGTTGGCAAGACGTCAGAGACCTTCACGTTTCGTTGGATGCAGGCGGAGCTGCGGATGCTCATCGACTTCATCGGTGGGGGGCAGACAGTCAGCGAGAAAACAATGGTTCATCCGGGCCTCAGCGACAATCTGCGCCTGATTATCGATGCCAGGCACGATCGCATCGCCACGTTGAGGGGGCGCTAGAGACAGCTGGTGAAGGCTGCAGCGGCAGCTGCCGGCGTGTTGGCTGCCCGCTGCAGATCAGCGTCATGCGGTCGCCGACCGGCCGAGTCCGAGTTGGATCAGGTCCGATCTCCCCAGTGTGCAGCATCTCACTCGCCCTTCCATTCCGGCGCCCTTTTCTCGACAAACGCCTTTGCCCCCTCTTGAGCATCACTGCTCGCGAGCATTTTCATGAAGGCCGGCCACAACTTCGATCGCAGCGCCGCGTGGCTTTCTTCGAAGGCGAGCTTCTCGGTCTGGTGAATCACTTCCTTGATGGCCGCCAGCGACAGCGGTGCAGCGAGGCACAGGTCCTCGGCCAGCGCCCGCGCTTCGTCCGGCGCCACCGAGCGTGATGACCAGCGCGCACGCGAAGACGGCGCCAGCCCGCTGAGACCTGCTCATGGATTCACCTCACCTCTGAAAGACCGATCTGCCCCTCGAGAACGTCTCCAGGATCGGGATGTGCTCGAGCTCGGCCGGGTCCGTCGTCAGCGGGTTCTCGCCGAGGATCACCAAGTCGGCCTGCTTCCCGACCGTGATCGAGCCCTTCGTGTCCTCCTCGAAGTACTGGTACGCCGCCCCGAGCGTCACCGCGTGCAGCGCCTCCTGCACCGTCAACCGCTGGTGCGGGCCGAGCACGCGCCCGCTCCGGCTCTTCCGGTTCACGGTGATCGAGACCAGCCGCATGATGTCCGGCGGCACGACCGACGCGTCGTTGTGGATCGTGAAGTTCACGCCCCGATCGGTCGCCCAGCGCGCCGGGCTGATGTTGGTGCCCCGCTGCTCGCCGAAGCTGCGCACGTGCCAGTCGCCCCAGAAGAAGGTGTGCGCCGAGAAGAACGACGGCACGACGCCCAGCCGCGCGGCACGGTCGAGCTGGTCGGCGCGCATGAGCTGCGCGTGGATGATCACCGACCGGTGGTCGGGCATCTCGTCCATACCCTCGACCCCCTCTTCGACCCCTTCCATCATGAGGTCCATCGCCGCGTCGCCGTTGCCGTGCGCCAGGAAGGGCACGCCTCGCTCGAGCAGCGCCTTCGCGCCGGCCTTGTAGTCGTCAGGGTCCCCCACGCCGTACGCCCGGTAGTCGGCTGGCGCGCCCGGTGGCCCCTCGACGTACGGCTCCGTGACCCACGCGGTGCGGCCCTGCGGCGAGCCGTCGAGCATGAACTTCACGCCGGCGACGCGCAGGCCGTTCCGATACTCTTCTTCGTACCGGAGGTCGCCCTCCACGATCGCGTCGACGCCGGTGAACACGGCCAGGTCCGCCTTCAGCGGCTCGCGCTCGGCCGCGGCCCGGATCGCGTCCACCATCTCGGGGCTCGTTCCGCCGCCGTTCTGGATCGTGGTGGTCCCGTAGCCGAGGTACACGCCGATCGACTTATGGATCAGCTCGTCGAGGTCGTCCGGAAGCTGGGAAAAGCCACCCCCTCTGCTCACGAGCCGGCCGGCCCGCTCCTCCAGGACGCCGTTGGGCTCATTCGACCCTGCGACCCGGCGGATGTGGCCTCCCTCGGGATCGGGCGTTTCGGCAGTGATGTCACTGTTGGAGAGCGCCAGCGAGTTCACCGCAGCGAGGTGACCCGACACGTGGCGCAGGATGATCGGGTGCTCGGTCGAGGCCCGGTCCAGGTCGTAGCGCGTCGGATGGCGACCCTCCTCCAGTAGCGAGTCGTCGTAGCCGCCACCGGATACCACCTCGCCCGGGGGGATATCCTTCTCGTCGATCCACCTGCGGATCTTCGCGACCAGCTCGTCGATGTTGGTGACGTCACCCACCGGCGGGGGGTGAAGCCCGAGCGCGTCGAGGGCGCGCCCAGCCCCCATGAAGTGGCCATGGGCGTCGATGAATCCGGGCAGCAGCGCGTTGTCCCCGAGATCCACCACCCGGGTGCCGTCGCCCCGCAGCACCATCACGCTGTCCAGCGATCCGGCGGCCGTGATCGTCTCGCCCTGCACGGCCACCGCTTCGACTGTCGGCTGATCCGGGTCCATGGTGACGATGTTGTCGCCGAAGAAGATCGTATCCGCAGCTGGAGACCCGCAGCCATTCGAGCCGAATCCCACCAAGAGTGTGAGGACGACTCCGGTTCCTCGTGACATTCTCATGATTCGGGACCTCCCGATTGAATTCGTGTTGGGCTCACGCCAGCATCCGCTCGCAGACCTCGGTGATACCGGCTTTCACGGCATCGACGATCTCGTCGACGTCGGCCTCGGTGACGATCAGAGGTGGAGCGATGTTAACTGTATTGTTGAGGCCCTGGAAGCTGGACGTAGTCTTGCCGACCAGCACACCTTTTCCGGCAATCGCCGCCAGTACGGCGCCCATCACGTCGTCGCCGACCGGATCCTTCGAGGACTTGTCCTTCACCAGCTCGACGCCGGCGAACAGTCCTTTTCCTCGCACGTCCCCCACGTGTTCGTAGTCGGCGAGCTCCTGAAGCCGATCGCACAGATACGCGCCGACCGTGCGCGAGTTCTCGACGAGTCCCTCGTCTTCCATGATGCGGAGGTTCTCCAGTGCGGCGACGAACCCAGCCGTGCACCCTCCGTACGTACTGATGTCCCGGAAGTAGTCGTGCGTGGCCTCCGGATCGTTCAGGAACTTCTCGAAGATCTCGCCCCGCGCGGCAGTGGCGGAGATCGGGGCATACGAACTCGCCATACCCTTGGCCATCGTGACGATGTCGGGCACCACGTCATATTGCTCGAAGCCGAACATCGTCCCCGTCCGACCGAAGCCACAAACCACCTCGTCCATGATCAACAGGACGTCGTACTCGTCACAGATCCGCCGAACGATCGGATAGTACTCTTGGACCGGAGGAATCACGCCGCCGCCGGCCGTGATCGGCTCCAGGATCACGGCCCCGACGGTCTCGGGTCCCTCACTTTGGATGGTATCCTCGAGGGCGTGCGCACACGCAACTCCACAGTCCGGATACTTCTGGTCGAAAGGACAGCGGTAGCACAGGGCGTGCGGCATCTCGACGAACCCGTCGGGGAACGGGCCGTATTCCTTCCTGCGCCCCGGCTGACCGCTTGCGGCGAGGCACGCGATCGTCGTGCCGTGATAGTCGCGATCCCGAAAGACGATCTTGTGCTTCTCCGTCCCCGTGAGGCTCGCGAGCTGCCGGATCATCTTGAAGGCCTTCTCATTCGCCTCGGAGCCACTGTTGGAGAAGTAGATGTGATCCAGACCGGGGAGGTAGCCGGCGAGCTGGTCCGCGTACTCCGCCGCCGGTACGGTTCCCGCTACTCCGGCGTAGAACGGCAACCTGAGCAACTGGTCGTGGATGACTTTCGCCATGCTCTCGCGACCGTAACCGACGTTGACGCACCACAGTCCGCCTGATGCGCCATCCAGGTACTCGTTGCCCGCGATGTCGCGGAAGCCCCGTCCCCTTCCACGAAGACCTTCGGATCCCGAGATTCGAAGACCTTGTGCTGCAGGAGATGATGCCAGTGATGCTGCTTGTCCTTCTCGATGATGTCCCGAGCGTCGGTGTCGGGTAGCAGCGTTCGTGTGTCGGACATCGGTTGCCCTCCAGGGCATTATTCGCGGGGAGGTCAGAGCCGGGACTCAGGCTGCGACTCCCCCGCTCGTGGTTCGCTATACCGGCTCCGCGGCCGGCGCGGGGCGCGGTTCGGAATCGGCGGTGATGCTCAGGTGCCGGTATTTGTCGAGGTGGTGAGTCGGTAGCTTCAACGCGTCGCGACGGAACGGTTCGGCGAGCACGTTTTCGCCGCCTTCGACGACGGCGTTGATGACGCAGGGGCGACCCGAATCGACGGCCTCACGGACGACGTCCCGAACATCCCGGAAGTCATCGACGGTGTAACCGACCGCCCCCATCGTCTTGGCCAGCTCGCCGTAGTCCGGGTTCTGGCGGAGGTTCGTGCCGACGAATCGATTGCCGTAGAAGTCGATCTGGTTCTTCTTC
>JBDHHQ010000184.1:0-5384 GCA_039589315.1 Gemmatimonadota bacterium | reverse complement strand
CTCGACCCCACTTCGCGCTCTGCTTCGCAGATCGCCGTGGGTTCGAACGCGGTGATCGATGGGCGCTTGAACCCTGGGAACGCCCGGATTCTCTAGAACGGAGGGGGTGGGATTGAGCTGCGGTCGCCTTCGGCGATCCTCGCTCGTCTCGCGGGTCACCATGGCCGGCCCGCTGCGCGGGTTGCCCGGCCGGCCGCTCGGCTCAAACCCACGTGGGCTTTCGGACGCCGGTTTTCCAGTTCCGGCAGGTTTTCTGCGTCTGGTTGCGTCTGGTTCTATCTGGCTGCGGAGACGGGGGATTTCGGGGTTCGGCGAGGTCCGGGCTTTGCGTCTGGTTGCGTCTGTTCTCGGCGGGCGTTGGCAAAACGTTGGCAAGATGAGCAGAGACCGAAAGGACTCGGTGATCGCTGGACGATGACGGGTCGTCGGACTACCGCGGCCGAACCATCTCCTGGAAGCGAGGATCATCCCGGATGGGGTCGAAGGCGGGATACCACCACGTGGCACCTCCCAGCCAATTGTCTTCTCGCGATGCCCTGCCGAGGAAGTCCACGGCTTGAGCTACGTCGCCCCTCGACGCCGCAATGCCCGCCAGCCACCAGGACGTACGTCCGCGGTCGTACCGCGGTCTCTCGGCGGTGATGGTGTCCGCCGCGGAATCGGCGACAGCTGCATCGCCCGCCCGACCGTGGAGCCAACCCAGGCAGAACCGTGCTTCTAGTAGGTCGCGTGAATGCAGCGGGCCTGCAATCGACGCAACGTCAGCCGATTGCCAGCGGTCGAGGGTTCGTACGTGACCGGAGAGCTCTGCCTCATCTCTCCATCCGGCAATCAACTGTCCGACAGCACATCCGAACTCAGGCGACTCCCGGTCAGCATCCGGCCCGGATTGTGCCCATCGCAGCGCCTCCTGCGCGAGCCGGTGCGCCTCCTCGTCGAGACCTCCGAGCTCGAATGCTCGTGCGATCTCCACATGCCACGTGAGGACGTCCGCCGGCGCGAGCCCGGAGCTGCGCAACTCCCGGCTCAGACCGTGAGCGGATCCCACTTCGCCCTGGACTGCGTGGTTCCTCGCCAATCGGACTTTGATTCGCGGGTTCCCGGGCATGTGGTTGGACGCTTCCAGGATCGCGTCTCGCTCCTCCGGGTATCGGCCTGCCTCCCACAAACTCCCGGCCAACAGGGCGTAGTACGCCGGCCAGCGGGACAGCCACCCGCGCCGGGGGTCCACTTGCCTCAGGACGTCGATCGCCTCGTCGTGGCGATTCAATCGGCTCGCAGCCACCGCTAGTTTGAAGGCCCACTCGCTCCCAGGTGCCATGGCGTAAATCCGTCTCGCCCGGTCGTAGCGAACCTCGGGATCGCCATCCAACAGGGCTCGTTGGAGGTCGACCAACAGGCCTTCCCAGCGAGTCAGCGACGCTCTTCTTCCCTCGAGGGTCCGCAACACCGAATCGGCCCGCTCCGACAGGAACCCGTTGTTCAGCGCGTAGACGGCCCAGATGTGCGGCATGACGAACCCGGAGCCACCGGCCGCCAGCAGCTGCTCGGCCGCTGCGCCCCATGGGGCGGGACCCGGGACGTGGGACGCGACCTCGGCATCGAAGAACAGGTCCATGCCGCGCGCGTATGCCTCGTAGGACTCAAGTGTGGGAGGGGAGCGGACAAGGGCTGACCACGAAGCAAGACGTGCGTCGACAACCGTCGCGAGGGCTCCGACAACGCGCTGACGAAAGGTCTCGACGCCGTCGACGGGCCGATCGACTGGAGTACTGACGGGCCCGACGGCGAGGACGGCTATCCCCTGCTCGGTGTCGAACACCTCGCCGACGAGGTAGAGAGAGTCGGCCTGCAGGTGGTAGGAACCTCGAACCTGAATCCGTGCACCGGCTAGACGCGCGAGCTCGTCTTCCAGATCGGGGCCGCGCTCGAACTCGCCGCGGTTGAGCAGGTCCTCGGCGTCCATCCGGACTTCCAGGCCTGGAGCGACTTCCACGAGTCCGCTCGCGAGCAGACCCTGTTCGATCCACTCGGCCGCCATCTCACCAAGCGGATCCAGACCAGCATCGTCGGTTCCGTTTCTCAGGGGAAGCACGACCACTCGATTCTCGACCAGAGGGGTCTCTACCTCGGTGTCGTTCGCGGCACGTCCCACGGCCCAGGCTCCCGCGAGCACGAGAACGCCAACCGCAGCCATCGACCCGACCAGTACTGGTCGCGCTTCAGTCACGTGAGGGGAGGGCGATGGCTCCGAGCGCTCGCGGTGGGCCGGTGGCTCCACTGGCGCAGGACGCGGGCTATCCTCGTCGCCCCCGGCAGAGATGTCTTCCGCCCTCTCGTGGTCGCGAGCCGGGAAAACACGGGCGGACGATGTCGACGAGGAGACCACTCCTGCAGAGTGGGCGACTTGTCCCAGCGCCATCGTCTCGGCATCCGGCTCCAGACCCAGATCCGCTTCCAGGCGTCGGACGAAGTCCTCGAATGCGACAAGTGCCTCCGCACGATCGCCCTGTGCCAGCAGTGAGTTGACCAGCTGGCGCGCGACTCGCTCGTCGTAAGGGGTGATCTCCAGAGCGCGTCGGCACCACCGAGTGGCGTCGCGAAATCGGCCCGCGTGCTCGGCCTTCCTCGCAAGGCCTCGGGCGGCCTCGGCCGCGGCTCGTGCGAACCGATCCTGAACTCCGGAAAGCCACTGATCGAACTCAGGAGCACCTTCCAGGCGGAAACCTTCCAGCACCCGACCGCGGTAGAGCTCGAGCGCGCCTTCCGGGTCATCACGTTCGAGGGCCGCCGTGAATTCAACTGCATCACAGCGTACCCGATCCAGGTTCAGACCGACCTCATGGTGGTTCAGAGAAACCAGCGCATCCGACCCGAGGTGCTGACGGAGGTGGTGCAACGCGCGGCTCAGGTTGTTTCTCGCGCGATGGTCCTCGAACTCGGGCCAGAAGATCACGAGAAGCGTGTCGCGGGCGACCGACCCCCTCGGCGCGGTCAGGGCGAGATAGGTCAGCAGCGCCACCCGCTTCGGTTGCGCGAGGACGGATTCCACGCGGGTCCCGTCTTCCCGGCGGAGATCAACGCTGCCGAGCACCGAGAGCTGAATCATCGAGCATTCCCCCACACGGCGAACCTCAAGCGGGCCCGCTCCGCCCCTGCCCGGAGCCGCCAGGTAAGAGCTGAGGAATCGGTGGGTAATGCCCGGGACCCAGGCTGGGCAAGTCTAACGTAGGCCCGGTACGCCGGGCACTTCAAGAACGCCGGTCCTCCCCGGCCCCAGCGCGGAGTGAGCCGTATGGACTGCCTCCACCCCACCCACCGGGTGATCTCTCTGGTTGCCGTGCTGCTCACGGCCGTGGCCTGCACTGATGTACCCACCGACGTCGACCGTCCAAACACGGTGGTTCGCCCAGAGCTTGCCCAGGGCGGAGGTAAGGGGGGCGGCGGAGGGGGAGGCGAACCCCCGGGCCTGTCCGTCGAAATGGATGACGCCGAGAGCGGCCTGACCAGCGACGGTAGCCCGGTCTACGCCGACGGCGGGGACGTGTCAGCGTTCATCGACGACTCGGGTCGGTTCTGGTTCTCGACGACCGCCGAAAAGCGACCGAATCCCGACCGCACGGCTCACGTCGCTGTGCGGGATGCTTCCGGCATGGTCTTGTTCAGCGGGCTGGTCGACGTCTCGATGGCGAGGACGCGGACGGGCGTAGACCTGGAAGCGCTGGGCACCGGGCAGAGTAGCGATGTGTCGTTCTGGGTCAAATGGGCCGTGGGCAAGACGAAGTACACGCTTCGTTACGGCCGCGAGTGCATCGAGACCACGGAACTCCCGAGCGAAATGGCCCTGGTTACCCGCACCGGACCGGATTCGTGGCATCTGGAGAGTGTGGACGGGCGGCCAGTCCGACTCTGCATTCAGTCCACCAAGGGGATCCAGGACACCGAGACGATCGAACCGGTGACGGCCCATTTCAGCTGGACGTTGACTCGGAACTGACGTTCGTGAGGGCACACAATGCCCGTCCAAATCGCTCCGTGCGGACCATCGCGAGTGAGCTCGATCAAACCAGCGGAGGTGGCTGATATGAGACCGATGGGTTTCCTCGAACTGGGAGTCTTGGTCACGTGTGCCGTCATTCTAGCGTGCGGCGAGAGCTCAGACCCGGCCGCTCCTGGCGGTGACCAGCCTCCGAGCGTCCCTGACCCGCCGGCGGAACAGGGTAGCTGGACTACGGCCACGAGCCTACCAATACCAGTGGGTGGTTTCGCTGCCGCTGCTTATCGAGGCATGATCTACGTGGGCGGAGGCATCGTCCCTGGCCAAGATGATGCCAGGCCTTTCTTGCGCTACGACCCGAGCCTCGACGCTTGGGAGACCCTTGAAGACCTGCCCAGTGCGAGCGTGCGACCCCATCTCGCCGTCGCTTCAGACACGCTGTTCCTGATCATCGGCGACACCGAACGCATTGCACTCCTGGCCTACGATCCGGGCTCAGGAAGCTGGTCCGATCGCGCACCTCCGCCCGAGCACCGTGACGGCGCAGCGGTGGCAACGGCCGCAGGCAAGATCTATCTCATCGGCGGAGAGGTCGTAGGTGGCGGGTTTTCGTTCGAAGAACCCGACTCGGTCCTGGTCTACCACGTGAGCTCCGGCCAATGGAGCCGCGTTGCAGGATCCCGGACCGCGAACGCGCGAAGGCGGGGTGCCGCGGTCTCGGTGCTCAATCAGCTCTTCGTCCTGAGCGGCCTGGACCTGCGGGAGCCCCTGACTACCGCTGCGATTGCGGTGGACGCCCTCGATGTCCCATCGGGCGAGTGGAACCGGGCCGCAGACATGCCCGTGAGTAGATTCGAGCCGGCGGTAGCCCTTCTCGAGGGCAGAATCCACGTCCTTGGTGGCACGACGCGCCCTGAGCTCGACACCGATACCCCTCGCGACAATCACCACGTGTTCGATCCCGTCGAGGGTGTCTGGAGTGAGGCCCCTGCGATCCCCACAGGGCGACGGGGCGCGGGTGCGGTCGCGCTCAACGGCCGGCTCTACGTGTTCGGCGGTACAGACCGCCAGCCCAACAACGTCTTTACGGGCACGGTCGTGGAGGTCTATACGGCCAACTGAGGTTCGCGTACGAGCGGGCTGTGGCCATAAGTAACTCGCACGAATTCCTGGCGAGGGGCCGGCACTCTGCGTCACCAAACGGAGGGGGTGGGATTGAGCTGCGGTCGCCTTCGGCGATCCTCGCTCGTCTCGCGGAAGACCTTCTGGGCCACATACGCGGACGATCATCTCGGCCGCTCGGCTCGACCCCACTTCGCGCTCTGCTTCGCAGATCGCCGTGGGTTCGAACGCGGTGATCGATGGGCGCTTGAACCCTGGGAACGCC
>JBDHHQ010000183.1:0-5389 GCA_039589315.1 Gemmatimonadota bacterium | reverse complement strand
TCGCGTTCCGCTCGCTCGCGCTCAGGCCCGGCTTCTCGGCTGTCGTGATCGCGACCCTCGCCATCGGCGTGGGCATCAACACCGCGATCTTCAGCGTCGTGGACGGCGTGTTGCTGAAGCCGCTCCCCTACCGGCAACCGGAACGGATCGTCACCCTCTGGGAGTCCAACCCCCAGCTCGACGTGGCCCAGGACCGGGTGGCGGCGGCCACCTTCACCGATTGGGCCGAGCGTTCCCGGAGCTTCACCGCCCTCGGCGCCTACAACTTCGAGGACTTCCTCCTCGAGGGGACCGGTGAGCCCGAGCAGATCCCCGGGGCGCGGCTTTCACCGAAGGTCTTCGACGTCATCGGCGTGCAGCCCGCGCTCGGGCGGGCATTCGATGCGGCGGAAGCCCAACCCGGAAACGACCGGGTCGTGATCCTCGGCCACGCGTTCTGGCTCCGCCAGTTCGGGGGCGATCCGGGCGCACTCGGCCGCTCCGTGACGTTGGATGGTGAGCCCTACACCGTCGTGGGCGTGATGCCGGAGCGCTTCCAGTTCCCACCGGGAGCCGCGGACGTGGCCGTCTGGACGCCGCTGGCCATCGGTGCCCGCGTCTTCACGGTCCGCGCCATGCGGGTCTACTACGTGGTGGCCCAGCTGGCTCCGGGCGTAAGCGTGGAGCAGGCCCGGGCCGAGATGGACGGGATCGCGCGGGAGATCGCTCAGGAGAACCCCGACTCCAATCGGGGCTGGGGCGTCGACGTCACCCCGGCTCTCGAGCAGGTGGTGGGCGACGTGCGCCTCCTCCTCGGCGTCCTGGCCGGGTCCGCGGGCCTGGTGCTCCTGATCTCCTGCGTGAACATCTCGAACCTGCTCCTGGTTCGTTCCCTGGCTCAGAGCCGTGAGTTCGCCCTCCGGTCCACCCTGGGCGCCGGAGGGTGGCACCTCCTGCGACGTTCGCTCGCCGAGAGCCTGACCCTGGCCGGGAGCGGCGGCGCCGTGGGGCTCGGGGTCGGTGTGGCCGGCGTGCAGGTGCTCAAGCGCTTCCTGCCGCCGGACCTCCCACGCGTGGACCAGGTGGCCGTGGACCTCCGGGTGCTGGCGTTCGCGGCCGCGGCGAGCCTGCTCGCGGGAGTGATCTTCGGCCTTTACCCGGCCGTCCGTGCCATGCGCCCCGATCTGGCCCAGGTGCTCCAGGAAAGCGGACGGAGCGGGTCGGGTGGCCGTCGCTTCCGCCGCGTTCTCGACGGTCTCGTGTCGGGCCAGGTGGCCCTGGCCCTGCTGCTCCTCGTCGGGGCCGGCGTCACCATCCGCAGCATGGTCAACCTGCTGCGCGTCGACCCGGGCTTCCGCGTGGAGGGCGTTCTTTCCGTGGCCCTCTCGTTGCCGGAGAACGCCTATCCGGGACGGGAGGAGCAGATCGTGCTGCTCAACGAGCTCGTCGACCGGGTCACCGCGCTTCCTGACGTCCGCATCGCCACCACCGTCTCCACCCTGCCCATGAGTCCACTGGGGATCGACTTCGACCTGCCCATCGAGATCGAGGGAGGGGACGCGCCTTCCGCGGCGGAGCGCCCCCGGGCCGGGTACCGGTCCGTCATGCCCGGCTACTTCGAAGCGCTGGACATTCCCCTCGTGCGCGGCCGGCTCCTCGACCGGTTCGACCGAGAGGAGGGGAGGCCCGTCATGGTCCTCAACGAGGCGGCGGAGCGGCTGCTGTTCCCGGGCGAGGATCCGTTGGGCCGCATCCTGGGCGTGCCCATGGCGGGTCGGATCGAGATCGTGGGGGTCGTAGCGGACGTGCTGCACGGCAGTCTCGACGCTGAGGTCGTGCCTGAGCTCTTCGTCTCCCACATGAACTTCCCGCTGCGGGACACCCATCTGGTCGTGCGAGCCGAGGACGGCGCCGATATGGCCACGCTGGCCCCACGCGTCCGACAGGCCATCCGAGCCGTCGACCCACGGCTTCCCATCGTCCGCATGGCGACGATGGAGGAGCTCGTCGCCGCCTCGCTGGCCCGCCCGCGGTTCAACATGGCCCTACTCCTCGGCTTTGCGGGGTGTGCCCTGGTGCTGGCCGGCATCGGGATCTACGGCGTGGTGGCCTATGCGGTGGCGCAGCGATCGACCGAGATGGGCATCCGCATGGCCCTGGGATCCGACGGGTGGCGCACGTTCCGCCTGGTGGTGGGCCAGACGCTGGCGTTCGTGGCGCTGGGCGCGGCCTTCGGTGTGCTGGGCGCCCTCACCGTCAGCCAACTGGTGCGGGGACTCCTATTCGGTGTGGGCCCCCTGGACCCGGTGACGCTCGCCACGGTCGTGCTCGTGATGGCTCTCGTGGCAGCCGTGGCCGCGGGACTGCCGGCGTGGCGTGGGGTGCGGATCGCTCCGGCGCGGGCTCTCGACAGCCGGTAGGGAACGTTCCTATTCTTGCCATCTCGCCCCGTCCAAAGCCCGCCCTCCGGGCTCAGACAGTAGGAGGTCATCACATGGGCATCTCCGTCCAACCCAACGGCCACGTTCTCTTCCGGGCGCTCATCATTGCCCTGGCACTTACGGCCTCCGCACCAGAGCTGTCACGAGCGCAGCAGGCTGACGACGCCAACGTCGTCTACGACCCCGCCCTCTTCGCCGCTCTCCAGTACCGGAGCATCGGTCCCTATCGGGGCGGCCGGGTCACGGCGGTCGCGGGCGTTCCCACCGATCCGCTCACCTACTACATGGGCTCCACCGGTGGCGGGGTGTGGAAGACCCGCGACGCCGGCACCACCTGGACCAACGTGTCCGACGACTACTTCGACGCCGGCTCGATGGGCGCTCTGGGCGTCGCCGACTCCGATCCAAACGTGATCTACGCCGGCACTGGCTCGGCGTGCATTCGTGGTAACGTCTCCGCCGGCATCGGCATCTACCGCTCCACTGACGCAGGCGATTCCTGGTCGCACATCGGCCTGCACGATGCGGGACAGATTGCCCGGGTCCGGGTTCATCCCGACGATCCCGACCTCGTCTACGTGGCGGCCCTGGGTCACGCCTTCGGGCCGAATCCCGAGCGGGGTGTCTTCCGGTCCAGGGACGGGGGCGACACGTGGGAGAACGTGCTCTTCCTGAGCGACTCCACCGGGGCCGTCGATCTGACCATGGACGCGAACAACCCTCGGATCCTGTACGCCTCCATGTGGCGGGCCGAGCGGAAGCCCTGGACGCTGATCAGCGGTGCGGAAGAAGGGGGCATCTACAAGACCACCGACGGCGGCGACAGCTGGACCGAGCTCACGAACGGGCTCCCCGAAGGCCCCACGGGCCGTATCGGGATCAGCGTCTCCCCCGCCGATTCGAGGCGGGTGTGGGCCCTGGTCGAGGCGCACCGCGGCGACCACGGGCTCTACCGCTCCGACGACGGGGGCGAGAGCTGGGAGCGCATCAACGACGACCTGGACCTCGTCAACCGATCATGGTACTACAATCACGTCGTCGCCGACCCCGTGGACGAGCACACCGTCTACGTAGCGAGCAACGACTTCTGGAAGTCGGTGGATGGTGGCCTGACGTTCGAGCCGATCGACACCCCCCACGGCGACAACCACGACCTTTGGATCAACCCTCGCCAAAACGAGGTGATGATCCAGGCGAATGACGGGGGCGCGAACGTCTCGTTCAACGGTGGGGAGACCTGGTCCCCACAGACCAATCAGCCAACGGCTGAGTTCTACTCGGTCACGGTGGACGACGAGTTCGCATACCGGGTCTATGGGCCTCAGCAGGACAACTCCACGATCTCGGTTCCAAGCCGTGTGGCGGGCCAGGGGATCACGATCCAGCATTGGATCAGCGTCGGAGGCTGTGAGACCGGGCCGATCTCCGTCGATCCTCGGGACTCGAACGTCATCTACGCCAACTGCTACGCGGGACGGCTGACACGGGTCGACCGGAGCACCGAGCAGAGCCGTCAGATCGGCGCGTACCCCGAGGCCCAGCTCGGCACGCCCGCCCTGGAGCTCCGGAACCGCTTCCAGTGGAACGCCCCGGTGCTGGCCTCGAGGCACCGGCCGGGCACGCTCTATTACGCGTCCCAACACCTCCACCGCTCCACCGACGAAGGCCAGAGCTGGGAAATCATCAGTCCGGAACTGACGCGGCACGATCCGGCGGTCCTGGGATTCGCGGGGGAGCCCATCACCCGTGACATGACGGGTGTGGAGATCTATTCCGCGGTCCTGGCGATCGCCGAATCACCCATCGACCCGGAGGTCCTGTGGGTGGGGAGCAACGACGGCATGATCCACGTGTCCCGGGACCAGGGCGCCACCTGGACCGACGTCACGCCGGGCGGGCTGCCTGATTGGAGCACGGTGAGCAACCTCGATCCGTCGGCTCATGTGCCCGGCCGGGCGTACGCCGCGATCTACCGGTACCGGATGGACGACTTCCGACCGTACGCCTACCGGACCGACGACTATGGACAGTCGTGGACACTCCTGACCGACGGGACGAACGGCATCCCGGCCGACCATCCGGTGCGGGTGGTGCGCGAGGATCCCGACCGGGACGGATTGCTGTATGCGGGAACGGAGTTCGGCCTGTTCGCCTCGTTCGACGCCGGCGCGCACTGGCAATCGCTCCAGCAGAACCTGCCCCACACCCCCGTGACGGACCTTCGGGTGCACCAGCAGGATCTGGTCGTCGCCACTCAGGGCCGCTCGTTCTGGATCTTGGACGACGTGACGCCGCTCCATGGCCTGACCTCTCGGGTGGCCTCCGCCGAAGCGCACTTGTTCCCCCCGCGCCCGGCCTACCGGGCCAACTGGCGGCAAGCGTCGGGCGGCTACTCACGCGATCCCGTGAACGCGGCACGCCTCGACCCGGCCTACGTGGGTCAGAATCCGCCCGAGGGCGCCATGATCTTCTACACGCTGGCCGATGAGCCGGCGGGCGAGGTCACGCTCGAGATCATGGATGGCGAGGGGCAAGCCGTCCGCTCCTACTCGAGCTTGGGAGACGAATCGCGTGTGTCCGTCGAAAAGGGGCTGAACCGCTTCGTGTGGGACCTCCGGTATCCGGGGGTGCAGGATGCCGTCATGGGAGCGGGCGAAGGGCCGCGGGCGGTGCCGGGCGACTACCAGGTTCGTCTCGCTTCGGGCTCATGGAGCCAGACCCAAGCCGTCTCCGTGCTGAAGGACCCGAGGATCGACACGACCATCGACGAGCTCCGGGAGCAGTTCGACCTGCTCATCGCCATCCGGGACCGTGTCCAAGAGGTGAACGACGCCGTCCGGGCGATCCGCGAGGTACGCGGGCAGACCGAGCTGCTGGCGACCCGACTCGGTGACAGCAGTAGCGATGTCCAGGCCCAGGCGGATGCGCTCAGCGAGCGCCTCTCTGCCGTCGAGGCTGAGCTCGTCCGC
>JBDHHQ010000182.1:0-5673 GCA_039589315.1 Gemmatimonadota bacterium | reverse complement strand
TTCTGATGGGACACCCAGGCGACGGACACGAGGCGGGTGCGCTCGTCCACGTGGGGCACGTACGCCTCAGCCGGGGCGGCACCGCCTTCGCTCCGCACGATCCGGAGGTCCAACCCCCGCTCCTCGGCCAGGTGCCGGTACAGAACGTAGGTCGTTTCGTAGTGCAGGTCGTCGATGACCACGTTGTCGCCGGGGCTCAGGTCCAGGGCGCCGGCCACGATGTTCTCGCCTTCGCTGGTCGCGAACAGCAAGCCGATCTCGTCCTCGGAGGCGCCCACCAGCTCGGCGTACCGGCGGCGAACGCGGTCGGTCTCCTCCAGCATCTCGCCCAGGCTCACCGGCTTCCGCCCCTTGGCCTCTACGAACCGGAGCGCCGCGTCCATCGCCTGGTGGGGAGACGGCGTGATGTACGGGGCGTCCAGGTACACGCCCTCTTGCACCACGTCGAAGTCGTCGCGCACGCCGAGAGGATCGTCGAGGGGGCTGGCGAGACGCGCAGCCTCCGGGCCCAACCCCTGATCGGGTCTTGCTGCGGAGCCGCTCGCCCCGAAGGCGGCCTGCGTATCGAGCGATCCGACCAGCGGCGTGCCGGCGGCCGCCGCCGAGACAGTTTCCAGGAACTTCCTGCGGGTGTAGGCCATGGTCGCTTCCTCCGCCAGTTCCTGTTGAGCGGGTTCGTCTCCGGGGCGATGTGGCCGGGCACCACGGGGGCGCGCTGCGACCGTTACCCGCCCCTGATGGGCTCGATCCTCACATCATCGATCCAAAGAGTGCCCGGCGCCACCACGTTCATCTCGAAGCGGATGTTGTCGTAGTCTGCGGGGACGGTGTAGTGGTAGGTGAACTCACGCCACTCGTCCGCTTCGGTCTCGTCGGCGATGACCTCGGTAACCGGCGTTCTGGGCTCCCTGGACTGGGCCGACTCGCTCGTGATGCGCAGCCGGACCGAGGACCCTTGGATCTTGACCCGAACGCTCACCTCGTAGCTCTGGCCTTCATGGGCATCCATGACCTGGAACAGACCCGGGCTGCGCCATCCGCCTGCAGGATCCACGGCGTCGACGTCGAATCTGACTGACCGGGCGCCATCGACAGCATGGATCGTGTCGATGGAGAACGCGGCCTCTCCCTCACGGAGCGGGCGATGGTAGACGTACCAGTTCATCGGAAGGCCCGATCGGACTACCTCGAAGCTGCCGTTGAACCCGGCGGCCTCGTCCCGCTCGATCCTGCTCAGGCTCAGTGCCTGGAAGAAGAGCGTCAGCGCGATCCCGGTGGCCATCGCCGGCAACAGCACGAGCAGCGTCAGGCGGACCCACCTGGGACCACGGACTGGGAGTCGCAACATCAAGGCCAGCATCAGGCAGATGGCTGCTCCCGCCGGACAGAGCACGAGCGCCCCCCAGAAAGACGCCACGGCCAGAAAGCGGAACAGCCCGGACACCAGACCGATGTCGCTCGTCATCATGCCCAGGGCCGCAAAGAAGTTGTGAAGCACGACGAACAACGGGATCCCCAATAGGCACGCCAGAGCACCGATCAGGAGCCTCTTCGTGCGCTTCGAGGAGTCGGAGTCGTTCATGATCGGCCTCTCCTCATGGCCAGACGGTTGGCTGCTCGGCAGCTAGAATGATCGTGAGTCCGACCGCGGCAATCACCACCAGCGCCAGTTCCAGGAGTCTCGCGTCGAGCATCGGTCACCTTTGGGGCGACGGTCAAGGCGCGGTCTCAGTGTGCCGTCACCGGGTCAAGCTGGAGTCAAGCGGATGGGCCCGAGTTGCGTCCCGCATCGGTCCAGTCGGATCTTGGCGGATCGGCGATCATTGTCCTCTCGCGCGGCACAGACCCTTGCCCAACGCCGTAACCCGCATGAACTCAGCCCTCGAAGGCCGCTACCGACTCGAGCGAGAGCTCGGGGAGGGCGGGATCCGCACATCCTGGCTCTCTTCGACTCGGGCGAGGCGGACGGCTTCCTCTACTACGTGATGCCGTACGTGGCAGGAGAATCGCTGAGAGACCGACTCGATCGGGAGAATCAGCCGCCCGTGGACGACGCGGTCAGGATCGCGACCGATGTCGCGGAAGCGCTCGACTACGCCCATCGCCAGAGCGTGGTCCACCGCGACATCGAGCCCGCGAACATCCTTCTGCAGGAGGGCAGGCCCCACATCGCGGACTTCGGGACCGCGCCGGCGGTGAGCGCGGCGGGTGGCGGCCGCCTCACCGAGACGGGACTGTCCCTCGGCACGCCACAATACATGAGTCCCGAACAGGCAACCGGGGATTCGAACGTGGGTCCGGCGACGGACATCTAGGCCCGGGCCTGCGTCCTCTACGAGGCCCTGGGCCCGAGCGGGGCGCTAGCCACGAGGGCTCCACCAACTGGGGAGGACAAAGACACATCATGCAACCGTCAGATATCGATGGAGTCCTGACCTTCCTTCGGTCTGCGGAGCAGCTCAAGAACACGCTCCGGAGCGCTTGGACGTCTTCCGGGGAGCCGGAGAGCGTCGCGCAGCACACCTGGCGGCTGTGTCTCATGGCTATGGTCTTCGCGCCCAGCTACCCCGACGTGGACTTCGCTCGGCTGGTGAAGATCTGCATCATCCACGATCTCGGTGAGGCCATCGGGGGCGACATTCCCGCCATCGACCAGATCCCGGGCGACAGCAAAACCGTTCAGGAGCGGGAGGATCTCCTGCAGTTGTTGGCGCCGCTTCCCGCGACGCTCCGGGACGAGATTACGGAGCTCTGGGACGAGTACGAGGAGGCTAGGTCGCCCGAGGCGAGGCTCGCAAAGGCACTGGACAAACTGGAAACCATAATGCAGCACAATCAGGGACTTAACCCCTCTGACTTCGACTATGCCTTCAATCTGGCGTATGGGATCCGCTACACGGCCGGTGACCCCGTGATCGAGGCCATTCGTGCCATTCTGGATCGGGAGACCGCGGAGAGGGCGCGGGAGTCGGGGCAGGAGGTCTGAGGGTCGCCTTCGCGGCTGAGCGTCACCTTGCGCGACTGAGGCTCGCCGCCAATGCCCCGCAGGCCGCGCTAGCTGGCTGGCCCTCGACGCAATCTGCGAACCCCACGCCACACGAGCGTGCCCAGCAGGAGGACGGCGAGAACGGCCCACGGCAGGAAGCGCACCCACCCCTCCTCGAACGCTGCCAGCATCTCGCGGGTGACGTCGAAGAACCACACCAGCGTGACGACCGAGAGCAGGTGTCCCGCGATCACGGACGTGAACACCAGCCACGTGCGCATGCCCAGGAGATAGCCGACCACGCCCCCGACCAGCGCGCCGGTGCTCCAGAACGGGAAGAACACGAACACCCACAGGCCGATCACGCCCCATGGCTCGACCAGGCGGCGGTTGGCTTCCGCGGCGCGCCTCACCCCTTCCACCGTCTTGTCGAGCAGCGGGTGCTCGGCGACGCCTTCGTACGCGGTGACGACCCACGGATAGAGCACCAGGAGGAGGACGACGTCTTCCAGTCCGTTCTGGAAGAGCAGGTAGACGGAGCCGAACCCGTTGGCGATGCCATCGGCGATGCTCACCGCCCGGCCCAGGAAGAGGAGCTCCAGCACCAGGCGCCAACCGTTCGCGTACGGTTCCGGCCGGGCCAGTCCCCAGACGACCAGCACTGCCGCCCATGCGACGAACAGCCCCCAGCCGGCCCGGTGAATCCGACGCAACTCGGGGCGCAGGGCACCTTTGTGGGGGTTGTCGTCGCCGCTCGCGTCGGGCTCGTTCACCCGGATCTCCGTGCAACCCACCCGAGGAAGTCGGCGAGAAACCTCTCGGCGTCCTGCCGGCGCTTCCGCTTGTCCAGGTAGAGATCCTGCTTGGCCGGGTCCGTCTCCTCGGTAAGGCTGTGATCGATGACGGCCAAGTCGTCGCGGGTCCGCTTGAGGACGGTTCTCGCTCGTGAGACCACTTCCGCGAGTGGTGGAGCCTCGCCCCGCTCGACGGGGCGCCACGCATAACCGCCGTCGGCCTCTCGCTCGAGGATCAGGCTCCGATCCAGTCTGAGGGATTCCGGTATGTCCTGCATCTTTGCCACGGTCGGTACTCCACCCCGCAAGCGCTCGCCTCCACGGGGAAAGGTCCTGAACGGTGGGCGTGTGCAGCCCCATCAATCTCGGCTGAGGATGTCCTGCGGCAAAGGGAGCCTGGCTCGTTCCCAGACAAGTGCCTTGCTCGGCCCGACCGGATGGCACAACTATTGTAAGAGGTCAGCCCCCGCTCCAAGCCGTACCCCGAGCACGCGGGCCCTTCCAAAGTTGGGGAACGCGGAGTGGGACCTCGACATGGCACGAGTCTTGATGACGGCTGACTTGCTCACGCCGAATCCCATCCTGCGTATTGGAGTGACCGCATGAGACGCCTTCTTGCCACTGCCCTCGGCGCCGCCATGCTCTGGAGCTGCAGCGACGGCGGATCCACGCCGGAGCCCGCCGGTCCGGAGCTTTCTCGGGTCGGAGCGCAAACGGCCCAGGTGCTCGTCGTCCTCGATCCCGCCTTCGCGCCCGGCGGACACGCGGCGAACCAGTCGCGGGCGCTGGCAATGGCTGCGGAGATGGGCGTCTCGGCCCGCCACGGCTTCGGCACGGCGGTGTTCGGCTTCGCGGGAAGCGTGCCGGCCGGCCGGCTCGAGGCGCTGAGCAGGGATCCCCGAGTGATGTCCGTGGAGATGGAAGAGGTGTTCGGCTACGCGGTGCAGGCCGGGCAGGAGGTGCCCACGGGCGTGGACCGGATCGAGACCGACCGGAACTCCAAGGCCGACATCGGCCTCGCTGGCCCGACGATCGATCTGGACGTGGCGGTCATCGACGGCGGGATCGACGGGGACCATCCCGACCTCAACGTGGCCGGAGGAGCCAACTTCGCCGGCGGCCCCCTGGGGAACTGGAACGACGGCGGCGGGCACGGCACCCACGTGGCGGGGACCATCGGCGCCGTGGACAACGGGATCGGCGTGGTGGGCGTTGCCCCAGGCGTCCGGCTCTGGGCGGTCAAGGTCTGCAAGAACGGCGGGCTCTGCTTCACGGGAGACATGGTGGCCGGCATCGACTGGGTCGCGGCCCAGAAGGATGCGGGCACCGTCGATTTCGCCGTGGCCAACATGAGCATCAGCACCAGCGACGACGCCACCATCTGCACGGGATCGTCCGGAGCGATCCACGAAGCCATCTGTGGCCTGGTGAACGAGGGCGTCGTGTTCACGCTCGCCGCCGGGAACGACTCGCGGGTGAAGCAAGCCTATCCCGAGGTTCTCGCGGTGTCGGCCATGGCCGACTTCCCTTGCCTCGCCCACCTGCCGCAGCGACCAGGACGAGTCCCTCGCCGGCTTCAGTAACTGGGGCGTCTCCGTGGACATCGCGGCTCCGGGCGTGTGCATCTATTCCACGTGGACGGGCGGGGGCTACAACACCATCAGTGGCACGTCGATGGCGGCGCCTCACGTGGCCGGGGCGGTGGCGCTGTATCTGCATGCGAACACGCTGCCCCCTGCTCAGAACGGATCCGGCGTCGACGCCATTGAGTTGGCCATCCACTCCGCGGCGCTGCCCCAGGGCCACGCGTGCAGCTTCACGAGCGAGCGCAGCTCGAACGAGCCCATGCTCTTCGTCAACGGGGGTGCCTTTGGCGGCGACGGCTCGTGCGAT
>JBDHHQ010000181.1:0-5462 GCA_039589315.1 Gemmatimonadota bacterium | reverse complement strand
TCGTGTGGATGCGGGCACTGGCCTGATCGGGCCCGGCGGCGAGGTACCAGATCGAACCGTACCGTACCGGGGCTCTCGTACCATCGGCCTCGGCCGCTTCGATCATCGCGCTCTCATCGTCCCGGTTCGCAGTCGCGTCCCGGAAGCGGCGGTTCTGAGCGACCCGATCGAGGTTGGCCATGCTCGTGCACTGCACCTCGAACGGGCGCCGGTCACGCTGATCGGAACGATCGTAGCAGACCAGATCGCTCGTCCCCTCCTTGAGGGTCTCGTACGTGTAGTCGGCATTCCACTTGATGACCGCGGCATCTTCCGCAGCCCGGGCCGGTGCCGCCGCCAGAGCGGCTTGGATCGCGTCCTGCCCATGGGCGGGGGACGAGAAAGCGAGCAGACCGACGGCTGCGATGATGACGCTCTTCACTTGGGTGTCCTCCGTTGGTACGTCCAATCCAATGGTGCTTGATCACAAGCACGGCGGACTCCATCAAGAACACTCGGGTCCGCTGCAGTCTGCGTCGGAGCTCTGGGCCCGCCCCTCACTCCCTCACGCGGTCGACGCACGAATCGCCGGTGTGCATCCGCACCACCTCGCCGTTCTCTTCGACGAAGCGGACCCGCTCGCCCACCAGCCGGGGGTATTCTCATCGTGGAGCCGGATATAAACATGGTTCCCCTCGGGCGACTGCGGGGCGGACGGCGGTGCTCGGTCGAGCATCGAATCTGAGGCGCCACCGACTCGGGCTGCAACCAGGGATGCACTCGAGTCTTCGCGTCGCCCCAACGAGTGAGGTCAGCCCGGCAGCCGGGCGAGGCGAGGTGAGGCCCCACTTGTAACGGGGTCGCCCCTGGGGACGCGACGTGAGACCTCCCGTCTTCTGCCCCGTGCCGCCTGGGCTGCCCACCTTGCCCGAGCAGACCACTCCGCCCATCCTGACGGTCCGCCCTGCTGACGTTGGCACGGTGGTGAACACACATGACTGGAGAACCTCGATGCGCGCTCTCGTTACCCGAGCCCTCCCGCTCGCCCTGGCCACGGCCGCCCCCCTCGCCCTCCCCGCCCAGGACCTCGACGACCTCAAGGAAGAGGCGGTCGAGATGGTCGAGGCCAACTCCAAGCTGGTCCAGGAGATCATCGACCACCTCTTCTCCTTCGGGGAGTTGGGGATGCAGGAGTTCGAGACCCAGCGGTATCTGACGGGCCTGCTCGAAGAGAACGGGTTCGAGATCGAGCTCGGCGTCGCGGGCATGCCCAGCGCCTGGACGGCCCGCTGGTCCAACGGCACCGGCGAGCCCGTGATTGGCCTCGGGTCCGACGTGGACGGGATCCCGCAGTCGAACCAGAAGCCGGGCGTGGGATTCCGGGACCCCATCATCTCCATGGCTCCGGGCCACGGCGAAGGCCACAACTCGGGCCAGGCCGTGAACATCGTGGCGGCCCTCGCGGTCAAGGAGCTCATGGAGCGCGAGGACATCTCGGGCACGCTCCTGATCTGGCCGGGCGTGGCCGAGGAGCAGGTGGCGTCCAAGGCGTTCTTCGTTCGTGAAGGGGTTTTCGACGACGTAGACGTGAATCTGTTCACCCATGTGAGCAACAACTTCAACGTCCAGTGGGGTCAGGGCGGCGGGAACGCGCTCTGGTCGGTGCAATTCCGTTTCACGGGCGAGACGGCGCACTCGGCGGGATCCCCGTGGCGAGGCCGCTCCGCGCTGGACGCGGTCATGCTCATGGCCCAGGGGTGGGAGTACAAGCGGGAGCACCTCCAGCCGGCCGCCCGCTCCCATTACATCATCGTGGAAGGCGGCGACCAGCCGAACGTCGTGCCCCAGACCGCCACGATCTGGTTCTACTTCCGCGAGCGGGACTACGAGAAGACCAAGGAAATGTACGACGCGGCCGTGAAGATGGCCGAGGGCGCCGCGCTGATGTCCAACACCGAGATCGACACGATCATGACCGTGGGCTCGGCCTGGGGCCGTCACTTCAGCAAGCCCGTGGCAGAGGCCACCTACGCCAACATCCAGCGGGTCGGCCTTCCGGAGTGGGACGAGAACGACATCACGCTGGCCGAGGGCATGCAGCGGGAGCTCGGCGTGGACATCGAGGGGCTTGCCGACTCGATCCCGGAGCTGGAGGGTCCTGTCGACCTGGAGAAGTCGCTGGGTGGGGGCTCGGACGACATCGGCGACGTCTCGTGGAACATGCCCACGGTAACGATGCGCTTTCCGTCCAACATCCCGGGCGGGCCGGGGCACAACTGGGCCAACGGCATCGCCATGGCCACGCCCATCGCACACAAGGGCGGCGTCGCAGGTGCAAAGGTCCAGGCGCTCACTCTGTTGGACCTGTTCCTCGACCCGGAGATCGTCGAGGAGGCCTGGACGTACTTCAACGAGGTCCAGACCGCGGAGACGACCTACACCCCGTTCATTGCACCGACCGACCAGCCCGCCATCTGGCTGAACGAGGAGATCATGGCCAAATGGCGGCCGCAGATGCGGGAGTACTACTACGATGCCTCACGCTACACCAACTACCTCGAGCAGTTGGGGATCGAGTACCCGACGGTACGGCCGGCTCCTGTGAGCGATGACGAGGACGGACCCGAGCCCCAGGGGCGCTGACTCACAGCTCGCTCTCCACCGCAACCAAGAAGACAGATCTGCCCGGGGCCACGCACGCGTGCGCGTGGCCCCGGAGCTACCGGCCCCGCTCGGCGCCCTCTCCTCTATCCCGCCTTGTTTGCCGAGACCTATGGGGGGTACGTTACGGAACGGTGCCGCGTCCCTGGCCCAGCAGAGTCGCTCGTTCCCCGCTGCGGAGCGTTTTTTGCAGCGTGCGACGTAGGATCGGGCCAAGCCCCGCTGCAGGCTCACGACCCCGGCACCCGAAGAGAAGGACCGCAACATGGGCAGAACCCCGCGCATCGCAGTGAAGAGCGCCGTGAGCACCACGGGCGTCGCGGTCCTGCTGCTCGCCGTACTGCCGACGCCGGTCTACGCTTACCTGGACCCGGTGTCCGGTAGCATCATCCTACAGGTGATCGCGGCGGGGGTGTTCGCAGGGGTGATGACGACCAAGCGTTACTGGGCCCACCTCAAGCGCGCCTTCGGGAACCTGCGAGAACGCCTGAGTCGGTGAGCGAATTCCACCGAAACCCTGCTTCCTTCAGAGACCCCAGCGGCTTCGTCTACCGTCGCGACGGTCTGCTCTTGCGGCAGGTCAACGACACCTATCGCGCCCACTACGACGCCCTCATGGAGAGCGGCCTCTACGACGAGCTCGTCTCCGACGGGCTCCTGGTGCCGCATGACGCCGTAGACCCGGCTCTGGCCATGACGCCGCACGCGTACCAGGTCATCGCGCCTGAGCCCGTACCCTTCATCTCCTATCCCTACGAGTGGTGCTTCGGACAGCTCAAGGACGCCGCGCTCCTGACGTTGGGAGTCCAACGCAGGGCGCTGGAGCGGGGCCTCACCCTCAAGGACGCGAGCGCGTTCAACGTCCAGTTCGTTGAGGGACGCCCCATCCTGATCGACACGTTGTCCTTCGAGCTCCGTGGCGAAGGCGAGCCGTGGATCGCGTATCGGCAGTTCTGTCAGCACTTCCTCGCGCCACTCCTCCTCATGGCCCACGTGGACGTGCGCCTGTCACGTCTGTTCACCTCCTTCCTCGACGGTCTGCCCCTGGACCTGGTCAGCGACCTCTTGCCGCGCCGGACGTGGCTCAGGCTTTCGAGCCTGCTCCATATCCACCTGCACGCCCGTAGCCTGAGACGGTATTCGGGCGTCCGCGCGACGGAGCACCGCCTCTATCGCTCAGTGTCCCAGACCGCTCTGCTGGGCTTGGTGGACAGCCTGGAGTCCGCCGTCCGGCGCCTGTCGGCCGATCCTGGGGGCACGGAGTGGGCAGACTACGAACGGGACCACAACTACTCGGATGCGGCGCGGCGCGCGAAGGAGGAGCAGGTCCTCCGAGTCCTCGAGGCCGTGAAGCCGGAAGTGGTCTGGGACCTGGGAGCGAACACCGGTGCCTTCTCACGCATCGCGGCACGCGCCGGGGCTCGGGTCATCTCGTTGGACGGGGACCCCAGCGCAGTGGAGCTCAACTACCGGGGCATCAAGGAGGAGGGCGAAACCGGGGTCCTGCCCCTGCTCGTGGATCTCGCCTGTCCGACACCGGCTTCAGGGTGGGCGAACACCGAGCGGGACTCGCTGGAGCACCGCGGACCGGCCGATCTGCTGCTGGCGCTGGCCCTGATCCACCATCTCGGCATCACCCACAACGTTCCGATCGCCCGGATCCTCGAGTGGCTGGGCCGCCTGGGTCGGCATGTTCTCGTGGAGTTCGTGCCGAAATCGGACCCCCAGGCACAGAGACTGCTCTTGAGCCGGGAAGACATCTTCCACGACTTCACGCAAGAGAGCTTCGAGCGAACGGCGCGGGACTACTTCGCGATCGAGTGGCAGCGCCCGGTGGCAGACACGGGGCGTACGTTATACCTGATGCGCTCGCTGGATGGGGCGACTTCCGGTTGGTCGAGGGCCGGGGGGACGGAGGCGAATGCGCCGCAGGTCGACGCGGTGTCCGGCACCTAGGCGCGGACTGGTCCGCGGATGACAGTGGGTCGAGAAGCAGACGGGTCCGCGGACGCTCGCGGGACGAAGCTCGCGCTCCTCTACCCGTCGATGCTCGCGGCGGCGCCGACGCTGGCCTTGATGGCGGAGAACGCCACGCACTTCCGCCTCTCGGAGATGCTTCCGGGACTGCTCGCCGTCACCCTGAGCCCCGCCGTCTTCTGGCCGCTGGCCTGGCTGTGCTACCGAGACCGCTCCCGGTCCACCCTGGCCACCGCCGTCTGGACCCTCGTCCTCGTGACGTTTGGCAGCGTGCACCAGGCGCTGCCGCTCCCCACAGTCGTGATTCTCGTGCTGGCCGTAGGCCTGTGCACGGCGGTGGCTGTGGGTTTTCGTCGGTACGATCGGGTGCATCCGCGCCTCGAGAGAGGACTGGTCGCCTTCGCCGCGTTCATGGTCGCCGTGCCGATGCTGTCCTTGTCGCTCGCAACCCTGTCCCCCTCGGCCCGGGTCCTTCCTCCCGAGCCGTACCGTCCGACCCAGAGCGACTCCACCCAACGACCCGACATCTACTACATCGTGCTCGATGGATTCGGCGGAGCGGCGACCCTGGAGCGAGTCTATGACATGGACGCCGCCGCTTTCCCGAGAGCGTTGAAGGAGCTGGGCTTCTTCATCGGCGAGGAGAGCGCGGCCAACTACAGCCAGACCCAGCTGTCCATCGCTGCCACCCTCAATCTGAGCTACGTGGACGAGCTGATTGCCGACGTGCAGCCAGAGTCATCCGATCACCGTCCGCTCTGGCGGCTGATCCAGCACAACGCTCTCGTGGCCACGCTCGCAGGCAGCGGCTACCGGTTCTTCGCGTTCGAGAGCGGCTACGGTCC
>JBDHHQ010000180.1:0-5462 GCA_039589315.1 Gemmatimonadota bacterium | reverse complement strand
CGCCTACCCCAAGGTGTTAGCCCAGGACAGCGCGCTGGCTCGGCTGAGAGCGATCCCCGAGTACGTCGACCGCTTCGCGGCCGCCTTCCCGGAGATCGACGAGGTCCACGGCCGCGACCCGGAGCGCCTCATCACGGCAACCACGTTGCGGCGCACCCTCGCGGCGTACGTTCGGGAGCTCGTCACTCCGCAGGCCCCTCTGGACCGGTTCCTGCGGGGTGACGAGAGCGCGCTCGATCCCAGCCAGCGCGCCGGGCTCGAGCTGTTCATCGGCGAGGCGGGCTGCGTGGACTGTCACTCGGGGCCTCTGCTCAGCGATTTCCAGCGTCACGTCCTGGGCACGCGGCAGGACGGGCTGGGGCGGGACACGACGCCGGGAGACGATCTAGGCTGGGGCGAGACCGGCGGGACGCCCTACGCGTTCCGGACCCCGCCCCTCCGCCAGGTGGAGCTCACGGCCCCCTACTTCCACGCAGGCACCGCCGTCACGCTCGACCAGGTCATTCGTTTCAAGAATGAGGGGGCCAGTGGGCACACCGCCGTGCCCTCGGACGATCTCGATCCGCTGGCGGGGCCCCTGGGCCTGTCCGACAGTGAGATCGCCGATCTCACGGCTTTCCTCAAAGCCCTCACGGACCGGGTGACGGTGCAGGGCCCTTTGTTTCAGGGGCCGGCCCGCGTGCCCAGCGGCCTGGAGGTGCCGAAGTAACATGCGTATGGGATGGAGCCACGAGAAGACGACGGGAGCCGTACCCTCCCTGATCGCGCTAGCCACCTGCGGCCTGCTCGCGGGGGCGTCGACGGGGTGCACCGATCCCGTCGAGCTGAGCCAAGGAGATCGACTCGAGCTGTCACTGACCGGGGTGCGGTCCATGGACGCCTCGACCGAAGGCGCGCTCCACGCGTGGGTGGTGCCTGCGGCAGGCGAGCCGGTGTCCATCGGCCCGCTCACGGACCTGCCTGCGACCACCGACGGTACGGCCACTCTGATATTCGATCTGCCGGTTGCCGACGCCCGGCGGTTCCTGGTCACCGTGGAGCCGCCCGGCGACAGCGACGCCGTGCCTTCCCGGTACCACCTGATCGGCGGAGCCGTGACGGGAGCCCGGGCGACGCTCACCATCGAAGGCGTCTTGACCAACGGTCCGCCTCTCGAGACCGATCCGGGATCGCACTCGCTCTTCACCACGAGCAACAACATCGAGTTCGGCTACCCGTCGGCCGAGGACGCGGGGCTTTGGCTGTTCACCCTTCGGCCGATCTTCAACGTCCACGAGACCCGGGAGGTGCGGGTCACACCGCTTCGGCCCGCGTGGCTCTACGCCGGCTGGATCGTTTGGGGCCGCGGCACGGAGGACGAGCTGTGGATCCCGTACGGCAAGTTCCGGCCGGACGAGGCCGGGCTGCTGTCCTCCAGAGACGACACCGGATCCGGGCCGTTTTCCGGCGACGAGGACTACCTCAATGCCGGTGTGGAGGACGTTCCCGGTGAGGAGTGGGTCAGCGACGAGATCGCCGGCCTGTTGGGATTCGATCTGCCCGGAGACCTGAGCCTGCCGCTGGACCTCGATGCCGTGGACCCTGTGACGGGCGAGGCCGTCTGGTACCACGTCATCACGATCGAGCCGGCCTTCGACGAAGGGGAGCCCATGTACGACGCGCGGCCGTTCTTCATCCGTCCGTACGGCAATCCCATAGGAGAGGGCGGACCGGGAGATCCGCGTTTGATCAACTACGTGGGAGGAGAGCCGGTGGGCCGGATCGGGCCCGCTGGCTGAGCCGCTTCAGTGAGAAAGATTGTTTCAGCTTGAGATTCTGTGGTAAGAGATTTATTGGTTTGGAGTTGCAGAAGCCCTTACGGAAGCCTGACCGCGAGGCAGGCGCTTGGATCTTGCCGTCCGGGGCCATTGCGCGTAACCATATCAGATCGTGCAGCGGACAAGTGTCGGAAACCCGCGAGGTCGGGACCGGTTCCCGGTCTCACACTTGTTCGCTGTCTGTGGGGTCGGGTGAACCCCACGCAGCCGTACAAGCCATTCAGGAGGGCTGGCTTATGAGAACACCCGCTTCAGTCCGAGCGTCCGTCTTCGGGCTGGCCGTCGCGTTGTTGTTTACAGCGCTTCCGGCCACCGCCCAGGAGACCGGACGCGTAACGGGGCTCGTCACGTCCACGAGCGGACGAGTCATCGACGGTGCCCAGGTCTACATCCAAGGGACCCGGATCGGCGCCCTGTCGACCAACGAGGGTCGATTCCTGCTTCTCAACGTCCCGCCCGGCGACCATGTGCTCCGGGTGGACATGATCGGGTTCCGCACGGCCGAGCAGACCATAACGGTCGCGGCCGGTGGAACCGCCACCGCCGACTTCACGCTCAGCGAGACCGCTGTCGCCATCGACGAGATCGTGGTGACCGGGACCGCAGCCGCGATCCGCGCGAAGGAGGTCGGCAACAGCCTCGAGGCCATCACCTCGGCCGAGTTCGAGAACCTGCCGGTCGTCAACCCCGAGGAGATCCTCCAGGGTCGTGCGCCCGGCGTCACCGTCATGAACGGGAACGGCCAGCCGGGATCGGGTGGGACCATCCGGATCCGCGGCAACACCACGGCCACCACGGCTCCCGAGCCGCTCCTCTACATCGACGGCATCCGCGTGTACAACCTGCCCATGGGTACGGGCGGCGGGGCCCGGATCGGCCAGAGCCCGCTCCAGGACATCGATGCCAGCGACATCGAGCGCATCGAGGTCATCAAGGGCGCCTCGGCCACCACGATCTACGGCACGGAAGCCGCAGGCGGCGTGGTGCAGATCTTCACCAAGAGGGGCGTCGCGGGCGCGCCCATGTGGTCGGCGGACCTCGGCTTCGGTGCCAATGTGGCGCCGCATTTCGGCGCCAAGGACGACGACACCGAGCTGTACGTGAACTGCAACATGACCGACCAGATGTTCGGTCTGGACACGTTCAACAGCGACAAGAGCAAGCGGGCCGACAAGGTCTTCTTCGAGGATCCCACGTGCCCGAGCCGCGGCAGCTGGGACAAGACGGGCTTCGACCAGCGGTACAACCTGTCGGTCCGGGGCGGCTTCAGCGACATCACCTACTACGTGTCCGGCGCCTACAACCAGAGCGAAGGCTACCTGCCGGCGCAGGGCAACAAGGACGGCACGTTCCGCGGCAACTTCGACTTCGCGCCGAGCAACTCGCTGCGCTTCTCGCTGAACACGCAGTACACCCGCCGTGAGACGGAATTCGTGGAGGACGGCAACAACTCCAACGGCTTCCTCCTCAACGTGGGCCGCGGCCACCAGAACTACCTCAAGGGTGGCAAGGAAGACGAGTGCGACAGCGTCGACCCGAGCAAGCTCTGCATCACCAACACGTATTTGTTCGACGCCGAGAACAGCGTCCGGCACGACCACTTCGTGTCCGGCTTCACCATCAACTGGGAGCCCTCGGTCACGACGCACCGGCTGGCCTTCGGGTGGGACTACACGAACCGCAACGTTCGCCAGCTCCGTCCCTTCGCCGACCTGCGCAGCCCGTCCGGCTTCCTGAGCGACTACAACACACGGCACACCAAGCTGAGCGTGGACTACGCCGGATCGTGGCGCACCGAGTTCGGCAGCGGAACCTGGCTCTCCACCTTCTCGTGGGGCGGGCAGATCTTCCAGGATCAGCACCGGTTCCTGCAGATCGACGTGGACGGCTTCGCCGGTCCCGGCAGCCAGACGCTGGAGACGGGCGCCGACCTGACGGGCCGGACCGACAACCGGTACAACACGAACAGCGCCGGCTTCTTCCTTCAGGAGCAGCTGGGCTTCAACGACTACCTCTTCGCCACCATCGGGATGCGGGTGGACGGCAACAGCGCCTTCGGTGACGACTACGGCCTCCAGGCCTATCCGAAGGCCAGCCTGTCGTACGTCATGTCCGACCACGCGTGGTTCCCGACGGACTGGTGGGAGACCCTCAAGCTCCGGGGCGCCGTCGGCGAATCCGGCAAGGCGCCCAACCAGTTCGCCAAGTTCCGGACGTGGACGCCCGTGGCCGGCTACGTGGAGCCGGGCTTCACGCCTGGTGACCCGGGCAACGCGGACGTGGGTCCGGAGCGGACTTCCGAGTGGGAAGTGGGCTTCGACGCCAGCTGGTTCGACGGCCGCATCGGGCTCGAGGTCACGCGCTGGGAGGCGACGACCAATGACGCGCTCGTCAACGTCACGCTACCCCCCTCCGAGGGCTTTACCCAGTCGCTGGTAGCCAACGTGGGCACGATCGACGCCAACGGCTACGAGGTCGCGGCCAACTTCGGCATCTTCCGCACCGACAACTTCGACTGGGACGCCTTCGGCACGTACTCCTACAACACGAGCACGGCCACGGACCTGTCGGGCCAGGAGATCGACGCCGACATCAAGGCGGCGTTCCGGGAGGGATTCCCGGCTCCGTCGAACTTCGGCCGCAGGGTCACGAATCCGGACGAGTTCGCCGAGCCGACCACGGAGAGCAACCAGTACCTGGGCAACGTCTTCCCGACGGATCTGATCAGCTTTGGAACGACGCTGACGTTCTGGCGCAACCTGACCGCCGATATCCTCTTCGAGCACCAGGGCGGCCACACGTTGCCCAACTACACGGGATACCAGAACGAGCGGCGCGGCGCGTGGCGGCCGTGCTTCGAGACCCAGGAGAAGCTGGTCGACCACTACATCAACGGGGTCGAGAACGCCCTTGACGGCGTCACGGCCCTGGAGCGGGCCAAGTGCGCCATCTCCGGCGTGGGCCCGAGCCCCAACAGCGACTACTGGGTCGAAGAAGCGGACTTCTGGAAGCTCCGTTCCCTGTCGTTCGCGTACAACATCCCGCAGCGTTTCCTGGGGAACTGGTTCAACAGCGCTACCGTCAGGCTCACGGGCCGGAACCTGGTCACCTGGGTCGATGGATTCACGCTCACGGATCCTGAGGTGGAGGACTTCGGTGACCGCGGTGAGACCAACTACGACGGCGACGGAGACTTCGGCCGACGGGATTACTACACGATCCCGACTCCGGCTACGTGGATGGTCTCTTTCCGCCTCGGATTCTAGGAGGCACACGATGACCAAGACAGGAACTTTGTTCCGGTTGCTTGCCGTCGCTGCGCTCCTGCCACTCGGGGCCTGTGACCTCCTGAAGGTGGAGGCTCCTGGCCGGATCGCCGACGAGGACCTGAACAACCCTATCGCGTTCGACGGCCTGGTGGCGGGCATGCAGTACGACCTGTCCCAGGGGTACGACGCCAGCAACCAGGACCTCGCCCTCTTCACGGGCGAGCTCTGGCACGGCGGCAGCTACGACTTCGCCGACCTGCCGCGGGGGATCGTGGACCCGGAGGACCAGAACTTCGAATGGTCCGAAGGGCACAAGGCTCGCTGGACCGCCGAGGACGGCCTCCGGCGCATGAGGGCGACGTACGAGTCGGCGGGG
>JBDHHQ010000179.1:0-5491 GCA_039589315.1 Gemmatimonadota bacterium | reverse complement strand
GTCACCCGGTACAACGGGGTCCTCAACGCCATCGTAACCCTGAACCCCCGGGCCCTTGACGACGCCAGGGATCTGGACCGTGACATCGAGGGCGGCCGGACGCCAGGGCCGCTCGCCGGCGTGCCCGTGGGCATCAAGGACGTGACGCCCGTGGCCGGCCTCCGGACGACATACGGGTCGCCGCTGTACGCCGATCACGTGCCCCAGACGGACGCCCTGGTGGTGAGCCGGCTACGGGACGCGGGCGCCATCATCATGGGCAAGACGAACACGCCCGAGTTCGCCGCGGGCGGCAATACCTTCAACGACGTCTTCGGCCCTACGCGGAACCCCTGGAATCCGGAGCGGAGCGCCGGTGGCTCGACCGGGGGCGGCGCGGCCGCCCTCGCCTCCGGGATGATCGCGCTGGCCGAGGGCACGGACCTGGGGGGCTCGCTGCGCATCCCGGCCTCGTTCTGCGGCCTGGTGGGTCTGCGCCCATCCCCGGGGCTGGTGCCCACGTTCCCGACCGATTGGCTGTGGGACGACCTGCAGGTGACGGGCCCCATGGCTCGCACGGCCGAGGACGTGGGACTCATGCTTCAAGCGGTAGCCGGTCCCGCACCGCTCTCGCCAATGCGGGCGCCCGCCGCCGGCCGCGACTTCGTGGGCCCCGCACGGTTCGGCGCGTCCGCCGGACTTCGGCTGGCCTATTGCCCGGACATCGTCGGCCTGGGCATCGACCCGGACATCGAAGCGCGGTGCCGACAGGCGACGCTGGGTCTCGCGGAGAGGGGATTCGACGTCGAGGTGACTCAGGTAGATCTGTCGGAGGGCAGGAAGGCCTTCCTGCACCTGCGGGGGCTCTGGATGGTGTCCCACATGTACGGCCGACTGGGCCACATCGAAGACTTCGGCGCCAACGTCCGCGGAAACGTCAAGGCTGGCCTCGAGGTCACGACGGAGCAGCTCGCCTGGGCCAATCGGATGCGAGGTCGGATTTGGAAGTTCTTCCAGAACCTCTTCCAGCGATACGACCATCTCCTGACCCCGTCCATGGCCGTCCCGCCATTCCCCGTGGAGCAGAGCTACCCGGAGACGGTGGGAGGCCAGATCATGAAGACGTACGTAGATTGGATCGCGCCAACTTTCACCCTGAGCTTGAGCGGGCTACCGGTGGCTTCGGTGCCCTGCGGGCTGGATGACGAGGGACTGCCCGTGGGCCTTCAGGTCGTCGGACCGCCCATGGGTGAGGAGCGCGTGCTGGCCCTGGCGGCGACGGTGCAAGAGGCGTATCCGATTGGGGGACCGGACTTGGGGGCGATCGGCTGAATCGGCGTGCCCGATTCCGGCTAGAGCCATCCAGAACCGCCGCCGGATCGTGCGAATCCGGTGAAGGCCAGTCGCGGGATCTGCCCACGGATCTGCGCGGTGTGCAAGCCACCGTTGAGATCTCGTTCTCGTAGAGTTAAGACCTGCCCAGCAGGTCGAATCGAAGACTACCGAATCGAGGCGACGGGAGACGGCTGTTGGACCTCATTGAGCTGAAGCAGCAAGCCCGGGCAGCGGCGACCCGGCGGCGCCGTGCGGTGGCCGAGATCGACGACGGCGCCGCCGCCTCGGCCGTGGGGGACCACGTGCTCGACGCCATCGACGTGGATCCGGCCGCTGTCACGTCCGGCTACATCCCCATCGGCAGCGAGTTGGACATCCGCTCCGTTCTGGGCCGGCTCCGGCGTCGCGGCCATACCATCGTCCTACCCAGCGTCCGTGAGAAGGGGCATCCGCTGGTGTTCCGCGAGTGGGTACTGGGCGACGCTCTGGTGCGGGAGCCGTTCGGGACCCTGGCGCCCCCGGAGAGCGCCACCCAGCACGAGCCCGACCTCCTTCTGGTACCCCTGCTGGAGTTCGACCGCGAAGGTTACCGGTTGGGGTACGGCGGCGGGTTCTACGACCGGACCCTGGCGCGCCTTCGTGCTCGCAAAGAGGTGACTGCCGTCGGCGTGGCCTTCGCCGCGCAGGAAGTGGGCTCTGTGCCCCACGACGAGTCGGACGAGCGCTTGGATCTGATCGTGACGGAGAACGAGGTCATCCGGCCGTAGACGGCTCCGGCGAGGTCGACTGCGCCGCCCACGACAACGTCAGCGCAGAGTTGGCCGGGCGAATTGCCCCGGATTACGTTTCGGCGTGGACGAACAACTCGAGTTCCTGAGACTAATAGCGTCGCGGCTCGACAGCAGCGGAATCCCTTACATGTTCACGGGGTCCATCGCACTCGCGGTCTATGCGGCACCTCGAATGACCCGCGACGTCGACGTGGTCGTGGAATGTTCGAAAGAGGACGCCGGGAATCTGGTAGAAGCGTTCGCCAGCGACAGCTACATCGACCGGGGCGCGGTGCTCGACGCGATCGCTTCGCGAGGGATGTTCAACATCATCCATCACGAGTGGGTGGTGAAGGCAGACTTGATCGTGCGCAAGGAGGACGAGTACCACCAACTCGAGTTCCAACGCCGGCGACGCATCGATCTCGGTGACTTCGAAGCGTGGGTCGTTTCGCCCGAGGATCTCATGCTTTCGAAGCTCCTCTGGCGACGCGACTCGGGATCAGAAACGCAGATGAGAGACGTTCAGGCGCTGGCGCGATCCGTGTCGGACCTCGACTGGCCGTATCTCGCCCTTTGGGCGGATCGCCTCGGCGTATCCGAGGCGCTCGCTGAGGCCCGTCTTCAATGAGAGACACGCCGCCGGAAGTCGAGGCCCACTACAGGACACTCATGATGGAGCGCTCGCCCGCGGAACGACTCCGGATGTGCACCGGCATGTTCACGGCCGCGCGGCAACTGGCGCTCGCCAACATCGACCACTCCCACAGCCGACTGACGCCGGCGGAGAGGCGCCGCCACCTCTTCCTTCGATTCTACGAACCCGACTTCGGAGCGCCGGAGCGTGAAGCCATCTTGGCTTCTCTGGAGGAACCTCCCGCTTGAGCACCTACTCAGCACTCTAGCCAACGACCAGGCGGGGGATCGCTCCCCACCACTCGGGGCCCGCCCTCTCAGAGCACCGTCTCCACCAGCGCCTCCACCGCGCGCCGTCCCTCGGCCGCTGCACCCGTCCAGTTCTGGTGCCCGCGCAGCTCCGAGTGGCCGATGGCGATCCGGCCGAAGGGCTCGCGGATCACGTCGGGAGGCGCCGTGCCCCCGTTCATGCCGTACATGAAGCCGGGCCCGGGATTGATGTAGGCGTGCCCCCACCGGTTCAGCACGATGCCGGCTATGTCCGTCCGAGGATCGAATCCGTCGTCTCCGAACAGGCGCACCATCTGCTCCCGAGTGCGCCGCTCGTACTCGGCGAACGACGTGGTAAGCAGCTCGGTGCGCCCCAGAATACCCTGCTCCCGAGCCGTCCGGCCCGGGAAGAACAGGGGCACATAGAAGGTCATGACCACGGGTTGGTCCGGATCTAGGGGCGCGGACCGCCCACCCGCAACCATGGGCCTCCGGATGTTGCAGGCGAAGCCGAAGCCCCCGTTCCACATGCACGCGGCCACTCCCGCCCTGGCCAGGAACCGCCAGTTGGTGAGCGCTACGTTGGCCACCAGGACCGACGAATGGCCGAACGACTGGTACGCCTCGGTGTGCGATGCCGGAAGGTCCCTGAGCACCCGTCGGTTGACCCAGCCGCCAGAGGCCATGACCACGCCACGAGCCCGGGTGACGTAGGCCTGGCCATCCTTCACGTACGTGACCCGCACGGTCTCAGCCTCGGACCGGGCTCCCTCGTGCTCTACCCGCACCACCATGGATCCGAGACGCATGCGGAGCGGTGCATCGCGCCGGTCGAGCTCCCCGAACGCCACCGGGCCGTTCAGCACATCGCCCAGAGCCGTGGTACCTGGGATGGCGTCCGGGATCACGTCTTTCACGAAGTACCGCGCGAGTCCTGTGTTCCCGCCGGGGAAGCAGTGGATGTCGAGGTCGGCGTATCGGTCCACCGAGCCGAAACCCGGCAACTCGAAGTGCTTGCCCCACCAGGCCGAGATCGCGTCGCACCCGAGACCGATGATGGACGCGAGGATCGGATCGACGTAGGCGGTGATCTCGGGCGGCAGCCCCAGGACGCCTTCGTAGTAGTCCTTCATGGTCATGCCGTCGAGCCACGTCTCGACCCCCCCCGACGCATGGGCCTCGGGCGTCGCGCTACGCCACTCGGCCACCCGGGCCCTGACGGCCTCGCTCCACGGCGTACGAGCCAGCCCGCTGTCCCAACGGTCCTGGACCCACCCGACTCTGTCGAAGTGGTGTCCCACCGAGAACTGGCTCTCCTGCCAGTGCATGAAGGAGTAGTTGTCCAGCGGGATCCTCAGGCCGGCGCCCGCGCCCTGGGGCTCCCGGTATTCGAACGACCGTGGCATACCCAGCGACGTGAAGTAGTCGTCCGGATCGCCGGTCTCGGGGAGGACGCCGAAGTCGTTGGACCCCTGGGGCGCCGCGAGGCGATGGCCGCTGACCTCGATCTCGTTGCGCTTGGCCTCGCCCCCGAAAATGGGGTGGTTGTCCAGGAGGAGCGCCCGACCTGACGGGTAGAGCCGCTGGAAGTGGTGGGCCGCCGAGAGGCCCGCGATCCCCCCGCCGACGATGATCAGGTCGTACGTCTCACCGGTGTCCGTGGCCGACGCAGGCGGCTCGTCGAAGGCTCCAGCCCGGACCTGATGGGCCACCTGGATGATCTCGGGCGTGTTGCCGTGGGACGAGGCGTAATCGCCCACGCCGCCGGGGCCGTACCAGTCGGGGCCGATGTCGAAGGGGTAGTCCTGGTCGGGGATCGTGGGTATGGAGCCGACGGTCGCTGATCCGCCGGAACCTGTCTCTCGGGCCTCGGGGCCGCAGCCGATCATGGCCCCACCCAGCAATGCGGCGGATCCGTAGAAGAAGTCCCGCCGGGTGATGCGGCCGTCCATGCCCAGTTCTCTGTCGCGTCGGCTGGCCATGGGGGAGGCTACGAGCGGGTGGGGGTGGCGTCAAAGTTGTGGATGGGTTGGTCGACCCTACACCGATGCACCCGTCAGCCGTTGGAGAAGGCCTGAAGCCGGCTGGGCGCGGCGGTGACCGGCTCCGCTTTTTCATTGATGCCAACACCATCGGACCGCAAAGCTGGAAGACGACCGCCGGCGCCGACCTGAAGCGCTCTTCCCGCTTGCGAGGCAGGTTAGACGAGGAGGCTCACTTTGTTCTCGGAGCTGAATCACCAGATCGTCACCTGAGGAGGGGGGAGGTACATAAGTGGTTATTGGACAGCTATTTGAGGAGTTTCACTTTTCCCGCTTTCCCGTAGAAAGGGAGCTCCGGAGGAGCCCGTCTTGACTGAACCGGAAGGTCCCTACCACCGTTTGCGAAGGAGTATCGCGGTGCTCCCGCGCCGACTGGCGACAGCGACCAGGCGCATCGGGTCCAGTTGACGTAGACTTGCCCTCATGCCCACACACCACGACCTCACCGTTCGCCTCGAC
>JBDHHQ010000178.1:0-5538 GCA_039589315.1 Gemmatimonadota bacterium | reverse complement strand
GGCCTCTCGCGCTCACGTCGCTGGTTCCTCCGGCCTACTCCGCGAACATCTCTCGGAGCACGTTGAGTGCCTTGCGGACGGTGGGCGCTGAGAGCTTCCCGAGCCGCCGCACGGCACGGGATCGATCGATGGTCCTGAGCTGATCCAGCACCAGGAACCCGTCCCGGCGCTGAAAGCGGCAGGGAATGCGAAAGGGGTAGCGGTGTCCGCCGGTCGTCATCGGCGCGACGAGGAGTGTCGTCAGGTGTTCGTTGAGCTCGTCCGGCGAGACCACGAGGCATGGCCGGGCCTTGCGGATCTCCCTGCCCACGCTTGGATCCAGCGAGACCAGGTACACCTCGCCCCGCCGGGGGGCGCCTACTCCCACACCCACTCCTCCTCGTCGAACGCGGTAGGCGTGGGCTGATCCAGCAGGCCGTCCTCTCCGCGCTCGCGGACCAGCGCGGCCGCGTCTGCCCATCCGGCTCGCTCCGTACGAGGTGCCTCAATGACGATACCGGTTTCGACAACCCGGAGACGCACCTCGTCCACGAGGCCTGCTTGCTCCAGAAGAGGCTTTGGAATCCTGATGCCTCGGGAGTTGCCGATGCGCACGAGCTTGGTCTTCACCGTCTTATCCATAGTGATTACAAAGTAATCACGTCGAGCGTGCGGTACCAGCGCCCTGCCTCTCGACAGAGGGCGACCGTCTTCTGTCGAGCGGTTCGGTCCGGCGCGGGAGGCGACGCCCTGCGGCGGGCCATCGCGCCAGCTTCGGACCGCGTTCAATGTCGCCGCTGTGGCTGGGCGATGGGATGGCCCGACGGGGACGGATGTGCCGAGGGCATCCAGCTCAACCGACGGGCGGCGGGGATCTCGTAGGCCCTTCACGGGTGTCCATTGGTGTGACCCAGCGAGACTACTCCGAAGACGTACGCGGCCTCAGCTTCGCACTACGAGGCATGCACCGTGCGCTCCTCGATGCCGAGGTGTCCGACTCCGCCTTGGCCTCCGCGCGGCGGGGCACTCCCCTCGACGAGATGCAGCGCCTCATCCATGATCCCGCCATGGCATGGCTGAAGCCCATCACCGACCTCATGGTCGAGTTGGACGGGATGCTGGCTGAGTCGCCCACCGTCGACGAGGCCCACGCCCGTGAGGCCCGGCGCCGGACCGAGGAGCTGTTCGGTCCGTCCGACCCCGACCAGCGTCACGCCATCCAGCAGACGATGGCCAACCTGACCTACGCCCATCCCCGCCTGACCATGGCCCTGGGGGACCTGCGACGGGCGCTGGGCCAGCTGCCGGAGGTGGAATCGGAGGATTGAGGCGGGCCTGCTACCCCCGCCGTCGCTGTACTACCGCGATCACGACGCGCTCCGCAAGCGAAACCGTGAGCGCATCGGCCGAGTCCCGTGAGGCACTCACCCGCTCGATCGTCTGGAGCAACGGGGTGGTGCTCGCGTCGATGACCCCCGTGCTCCTCCGCGCCTGGGCACCCGCGCCTCCTCGTTTAGATTCCCTCCCATGATCTCCGTCTCCAACCTGGCCAAGGGCTACGGCGACCGGACCCTCTTCGCGGGCGTTTCTCTCCAGCTGAACGCCGGCGAGCGCTACGGGCTGGTGGGCGCCAACGGCTCGGGCAAGACCACGTTGCTCAACGTCCTGGCCGGCGATCTCGATGCCACCGAAGGCGCGGTCTCGATCCCCAAGGGCCTTCGGCTGGGCGTCCTGCGCCAGGACCAGTTCGTCTATGAGGACCAGGAGGTCCTGAGCGTGGCCCTCATGGGCAATCCCGATCTGTGGCACGCCATGGTGGAGAAGGAGCAGCTGCTGGCCGCCGCCGAGCAGGGCCTGGACATGGAGCGGTTCGGCGAGCTGGAAGACACGATCCAGCGGAACGATGGCTACGCGGCCGAGTCCCGGGCCGCCGAGATCCTGGAGGGATTGGGCCTACCGGCACTCACCCATCACCAGTCGCTGTCCACCCTGTCGGGTGGCTTCAAGCTCCGGGTACTCCTGGCCCAGGTGCTGGCCAGCGCCCCGGACGTGCTGCTCCTGGACGAGCCCACGAACCACCTGGACATCCTGTCGATCCGGTGGCTGGAGACCTTCCTGCAGGAGTTCGCCGGGCCCGTCGTGGTCATCTCTCACGACCACCGGTTCCTCGACAACACGGCCACGAGCATTCTCGACGTGGACTACGAGACCGTCACCCTCTACCCGGGCGACTACACGGCCTTCCTGGAACAGAAGGCAGCGGAGCGGGAGCGGCGGGAGAAGGACATCGCGACCCAGCAGCGGGAGATCGCCCATCACCAGAAGTTCGTGGACCGGTTCCGGGCCAAGGCCAGCAAGGCTCGCCAGGCCCAGAGCAAGGTCCGCATGATCGAGAAGAAGGCCAGCGAGATCCGGGAGCTGCCGGTGACCTCCCGGCGCTACCCCTCCTTCGACTTCGAGCAGCGCCGTCCCAGCGGTCGGGAAGTGCTCGACGTCAAGGGGATCAAGAAGGCGTTCGGCGAGAACCGGGTCCTGCACGGTGTGGACCTTCAGATCACCCGCGGCGACCGGGTGGCGATCCTGGGCCCGAACGGCATCGGCAAATCCACGTTGCTGAAGATCGTCGTGGGCGACCTGGAAGCCGATGAGGGAGAGGTCGCATGGGGCTACGAGGCCCACCCCGCGTACTTCGCCCAGGACCACAGGGAGCAGCTGGACTCCGCCACGCGCACGGCCGAGGACTGGCTCTGGGACGCTTGTCCCGGCAAGGACGTCGGGTGGGTACGGAGCCGCTTGGGTATGATGCTCTTCTCCGGTGACGACTCGAAGAAGCGGTTGAGCTCCCTGTCCGGAGGGGAAGCGGCCCGCCTGGTGTTCAGCCGAATCGCGGTGGAGAAGCCCAACGTCCTGGTCCTGGACGAGCCGACCAACCACCTGGACCTGGAGTCCATCGAGGCCCTGGTCCAGGCGCTCCAGGCCTTCGCGGGCACGCTGATCCTGGTGTCCCACGATCGCTGGTTCGTGGGTCAGCTCGCGACACGGATCGTGGAGATCCGTGCCGATGGAATCACCGACTATCCGGGCACGTACGAGGAGTACGTCCATGCGTTGGGCGACGACCACCTGGACGCCGACGAGGTGATCCTGAAGGCCCGGGCCGAGAAGAGACGCGCGAGCGCAGCGGACCAGGACGGCCTCTCGCCTGCGGAGCGTCGCCGGTTGGCCAAGGGAGGCGGAAGCCGGGAGACGTCCCCCGACGACGCCCTCCGTAAGAAGCTCGAGAAGCGCCAGGCGGAGCTCATCGCCGGGATCGAGGCGGCCGAGGTTCGCGTGACCGAGATCGAGCGGCTCTTCTGCGAACCGGGCTACTACGACCGTACGCCGCTCGACGAGGTCAGACGGCTCGAAGACGAGCGCGCTCGCCTGAGCGGCGAAGTCGCCGAGCGGACCGCCGAGTGGGAGCGGGTGGTGGAGGAGATGGAGGGCGTGTAGAGGGGCCCCCAGGTCTGCTGCGCATTGCCTCCCTGGACCGTCGGCCTGTCCTGAGCTTCCCGCTTCGACGCCAGATCCCCTCGTCGCGCCGCCTCGCCCAGGCGTGGCTCATTGAATGATCCTGTAATCCCCCGTGCCTGCGCCAGGCGGACCCACCGTCGGCCGGTCCGTGCAGTCGGTGGCGGGCGGATCGGCGAACACGATGGGGGCGAACTGCACGAGGTCCTGTCCCACGCCTCCGTCCTCCACGAACACGAAGGCCGTCTGCCCCACGTCCCCCGCTGCGAATCCCCGTCCCCACACCACGGGTCCCGAGACCCAAGCCTGGTTGCCGTCGATGAACAGGCACGTCGCATCGACCCGTGCCGCGACCAGCTGTGGCCCAGGCGGTGCGTGCAGGTCGAATCCGAAGCTGCCGTCCACGCTGCCGTCCGAGCGCTCCCGCACGCCTACGGTGAGATAGCCCAGGAACGGTGCGCCACCGGGTGCGTTGAAGATGGGGCCACCGCCGCCGCCGACAACGGTTGCCACGACATCGGGTCCGAGCTCACCGCCGGCCGCGAGGCGCACCTCGGGTTCGACGGCGGTGGGCTCCGCCGAGTCCGTACAGGCGACACCGATCGCGAGTGTCGCGAGCAGAGCTATGCCAAAAGCACTCGCGCCTTTCGCCGTCATACGATCCTCCTTTTCCTTGTAGCTGGATGACGTCCGGCTTTACGTTGGCCAAGGTAGGCGAGGGTGTCTTATCCAGTCCTTACCGTCCTATGATCTGGCGGAAAGGGATCGGACGACCGTCGCCGGGATCCCGCGAGGTGTAGGAATGAACCGCCTCAAACTCCTCGGTTCCGCCCAGCTGACCGACCCGGTCGGCACGCCCCTCGATCCCGTTCTGTCACAGCCGAAACGGCTGGCGCTGCTGGCCTACCTGGCAGTCGCAAACCCCGGTCGATTCACGCGCCGGGACACGCTCCTGGCGCTCTTCTGGCCCGAGGCCGACGAGGAGCGAGGGCGGAACGCTCTGAGCCAGGCCCTGCACTTCCTTCGGCGCTCCCTGGGCGAGGACAGTATTCGTACCCGGGGCTTCACCGAGGTCATGGTCGACCCCGAACACCTCTGGTGTGACGTGGTGGCGTTCCGCGAGGCCGCCGCTCACGGACGGCTCGCCGAGGCTTCCGGGTTCTACGGCGGCGATCTTCTGGAGGGCTTTCACGGCGCCGATGGCCATGGGTTCGAGCAATGGCTCGACGACCAACGCCAGGACCTGCGTCGCCAGTTTGCCGAGGTCGCCTGGGAGCTGGCTGCCGAAGCCGAGGCCCGAGGAGACCTCGACGCGATGCTGGGCTGGGCGCGCGCGGCGTCTGATCGGCTGCCCCGCGATGAGCGCGCCTTGCGGCGCCTCATGGCGGCGCTCGATCGCAGCGGAGACCGAGTGGGCGCGATCGAGGCGTTCGAGGCCTTCAGGAGGTGGCTGGAGGAAGAGCTCGAAGCCGAACCGTCTCCGGAGACGCGGGCGCTCGTGTCGGAGATTCGCGCACGACAGCGGCCCGAGACTGCGGCTTCCCCGGTCGGCCACCGACCCGTTCCGCGCAGCGCGACGACGGCCTCTGCCCGACGGGGCGCGGGCCCCCGACACCCCAGGCTCCGGGTGGTGCTGCCGGCGGCTCTGGTCCTGTTCGTGGCGTTCGCCGGCGGGCTCGCATGGCGGAGCCTGAGTGGGTCGCCGAGTATCGAACCAGAGCAGATCCGGCTGGCCGTGTTACCTCTCGACAATCTGAGCGCCGACGAGCAGGACCGGTTCTTCGCTGTCGGGCTACACGACGAGCTGTTGAGTCAGCTCTACACGATTGACGAGCTACGGGTCTCGTCCCTCACGGCCGTCCAGCGTTACAGCGAGCCGGAAGCGGATCTGTCCGGGATCGCCACGGAGCTGGACGTCGACCACCTCCTGACCGGGAGCATTCACCCTTCCGGCGACCGTGTCAGGATCTCTCTCCACCTCTACGACGTAGAGCATGACCGCCAGGTGTGGGCGGAGACGTTCGAGCGGAGCCGCTCGGATCTCCTGGG
>JBDHHQ010000177.1:0-10791 GCA_039589315.1 Gemmatimonadota bacterium | reverse complement strand
AGCACCTGCCACAGCGACCGGTCGTGGATCTCCTGGAGGATGTTCTTCAAACGCGCTCCATGCGTCGGTCGAGACAGCCCGCGAGACGCCCGCTGCCTGGGCAATCCACCGCCCGGGAGTAACGATCGAAGTTGCCGAGACCGGGGTACTCAGGCAAGAAAGGGCCGCGCAACGCATTCGTTACGAGGGTAGGGCGCTCCAGCGTTACGGGCTCGTGGCCCAGAGCCGCCGGAGGACCGCCCTCCGGGTCCCCGTTTCGGGGAGACCCGGGGGCGCCTCCTCTCCAAGCACGGCAGGCACCTTCGGCAGGGCCTTCGCACTGGTGGCATGGGTCCATTCCTCGTTGGATCCCCTATTCGTTGGCGGCTACGGAGGACCGCCCTGATCGCCGGCGACCCGCTTTTCTCCGGCGGTCACGGCCAAGTCCAGGCGATTCTCCGGCGGCGGCAAGCCGCAGACCGAGTACTCCGTGAACACGCACGGCGGGTTGTAGGCCCGGTTGAAGTCGAGGGTGGTCCATCCGGTGGAGTCCGCCAGCGGGACACGCAGGTACCTGCCGGCCTCATACGTCGTCGAAAGGGCCGTGGAGTCCCACATCATGACGAAGTAGGTGGTGCTGGTGGGTCCCGCGATCGCTAGAAGTCGGTGCTCACGGCCACCTAGGCGGAAGACGAGCTCACCCGGAGCCTGCCGTACGACCGTACCGCCGGTTACGTCGGGGACCGGGAGCGCTCGAGGCTCCGCAAACGGGTCGAAGCGAGCCGCAACCCGCCACGCAGGGTCGAGCGGGTAGGACTCCGGAAGCATGAACGAGTCCCGCCGTGGGTGGTCTTCGTCCCAGGCGCGCAGCCAGAGCCGATCCGTGCCGGGCTCGGCGTGCACCCGCATCCCGAGCGTTCCAAGTCGCAGCCCGGTCGGCTCGTCTTCTCGGTCGTTAGCCAGCGTCAGGGGCTCGGTCACCGGAGTCCCGTCGGCAACGGTGATCGCCTCGGTCGTGGGCTCGAAGCGGATCTGCGCGCCGGATCTGCTCAGCGTGCCGGCAACGGCCGGGACTCGTGCACCGCGCAGGACGATGCGCAGCGCCGGATCCGAGCCGAGAAGCGTCGCTCCCTCGGGGATCTCCCAGAGGCCGACCCACAACACGGCTCCGGACGGCGGCGTTACCAGGCGGTCCCGGCGATCCTGCCGCCACTCCTCGTGCGCGGCGGCATGCTCCCCGGAAGACAGCGGTGCAGGGTCGGGCCATGCACCGTCCATACAGCCCCCGACAAGGACAATCGGGAGCAGGCTGACGCTCGTAGGCACTGCCCGCGCGCGTCTTCGTCTTGGGCGTTCCCGGCTCGCTGGTGCCATTGCGCCGTCTCGATGCAGGTTGCCCCGTCATCGGGGCGATGTGGATGCGTCAAAGAAAACCGGCCCTCCCGTGGGAGAGGGCCGGTCGAGTCGTCGGGTCTGTGCCCGATCAGCGCGCGCGATTGCAGGGCAGGAGCGCACGCGCCCGCCGGCCTCTCCCCGAGGGGGAGCGGCGACAACAGCAGCAGGGTGTGTGTGCGCGCTTCATCCTGTCCGCACCTCCGGACGTGTGTGTTTTGCCTGAACGCCCCGGCACCGTGCTTGGTTCCACGGAGGCGGAGGTCGTACGTAAAGTACCATGGCCGGTTCGAGAGTGAAACGCGCGTCGAATTGGCGCGTGTTTTGTCCTACGGCCACGCGCTGCTCATCTTTCACGAAGTCGATCCCCTGAACCGGAGCTCATACCGTGTCCGCTGAAACGAGCACCCTGTTGGAGGAAGCCCTTGCCGGCTGGGTCTTCGCCCGCGATGGGTTTTCCGCCGAAGCCCAGGCGATTCCGGAAGAGTCCTGGGACTATCGCCCTCATCCCAACGCGAGAAGCGTTCGGGAGCTGGTCGTCCACATCCTCCAGTCGGGGGAGATGATGGTGGGCGAGCTGACGCGACCCGACGGCGATTTCACACGTCAAGGCATCGAGGCGCACTTCGCCGAGTACGCCCACGACATTCCGGAGGACGGCGCCCCGGAGCCGCTGATGCGTCTCCTCGCCAGTCGGTTGACCCACGGACTCGAACGGTTCCGGGATGCCGGCGAAATCCACATGCTGCAGCGGATCCGTCAGTTCGACGGCACGTTTGCCACCCGGCTCTCGTGGTTCCAGCACGGGATCGCGCATGAGGAGTACCACCGGGGCCAGCTGGCGACCTACGCCCGGTGCCTCGGACTGGTGCCCGCGCTCACGCAGCTCATCCACGGCGCGGACGCGAAGTAGTGGCTCCCGACGTTCATTCCCGAGACGGACACGCCGAGCGCACGTCCGCTCCGCCCTTCTGAGGCTTCGGGCATACGCTGGCGCCGGGGTCTGCGCGTGGACTCGTTGGACAGTGCGCCCGGATGGCAATCGCGTGGCGGCCCCGTCATCAGCTTCCCACCGCTTCCTGCTTGAACTCGACCAGGATCGAGTGGAGCGGCGTGTCGCCCGTATTCTCGAGGGAATGCGTCCACCACACCAGGTTCTCCACGAAGGCGCCCGTGGGGAGCGTCACCTCCGCGGTGGAGCCGTCGGCCTCGGTAATCACCGCCGTGGCGCCCTCCACGAAGTAGCCCACCATGGGCGGGTGCGTGTGCTCTGGCTCGGTCTGCCCGGGCTCGAGCAGATGCTCCACCACGCGTACGGCGTCGTTTTCGAAGAGCACCTTGTAGTAGGGCTCGGGAAGGTCGGGGAGGACGGCGGCTGCCTCCGGCGCGAGCTCCACCTCCGGTGCAGGCTCAGACGCGGGCGCCGGGGCATAGAGCCGCGCCCCGCCTGCTCCTACCACGATGCCGACGATCAGCGCGATAACGGTATTCCTCATGCTGGGCGTCCTCCTCTCCGTCGTGTGTTGCCCCAGTCGAGCGCGTTCACGCCCCAAGATAGGGACCGCGGGTCGGACCGTGTGCCCCAACGCCCTCGAGGGACCGCGAGCAGCTTGACCTGAAGCCCTCGGAAGATCTGGGCGAGCGGCAGCTCGAAGCAGCGCATCATCGCCCCAAAGTCGAGCAACACGCTGCTGGTGGTTCATCGCGGTGCCGCCGTCACGTAGAGCCAGCCGTCGAGAATCTCGCGACCACGGGTCGGGTTCTCGGGTAGCGAGAGGAGTCGCTTCTGTTCGAACTGGACGGCTGGAACCTACCGGTGGTGGGGATCGTGGCCGTGCTGCTGGCTCTGGTCGCGTTCACCGCGGGCTACTTGCCGGTCCGTCGGGCGTCGAGGGTGGATCCCATGGTGGCGCTCAGGTACGAGTGATGTCCTGACTTCCGGCTGCGGCCGATCTGGCGGCCGCGAGCGCGCCGGTCAGCCGCAGTGAGTGCGGCCGCCTCATTCGGAGTCGAGCGACGGCGCCAGCTCCTCGTACAGCCAGGGGGTGAAGAGGCCGCGGTTGGCCCGCAACCATTCCGCCCAGGCGGGGATGCGGGCGTAGTTGTGCATGACTTGTCGGTACCCCTCCCACATCTCGGAATCGAGCATTCCGTTCCGGTACTGATACAGGACGTTGTCAAAGCTCCGGAATGCGGCCAGCAACGCCGGTCCCGCCCGCGCTTGCTCCAGGGGCTCCAGGTCCGCGAGGCTGGCACCCGTCTGCATCTTGGCGAGGATCTGCGCCACGTCCGCGTTCACGTAGATGCTCTGCAGCAGGTCGATGGACGTGCCTACGAGGGAGTGGTAGGTGGCAGCTCGGATCGAACGGGTGTTCTGTCGGATCTGTGCAGCGAGGTCCATGTTCACTCCTCCCTGCTTGTAGGACTCAACGTAGATGGCCATTCCGCCTTCGCCGATCTCTCGCTCGACGCGGTAGCAGCCCCAAGGGCTTCGTTGAGACGATCGATTTCTTGCGACATGCGGGAGCCCGGGGCTGGGGTTGCGAGGCCGTCAAGTTCCCACCGGCCTCCGGGACTCCGCAAGCGCGGGCCGGACGGCTGGCTCGGCGAGGTGTTTCCCGGCAGCCGCGTGACCCTCACGTGGCCCAGAAGCCCACCTGATCGTCTTCGGCGACCAGGGTCTCCCGCGACCCCTTCAACCTTCCCACCCCTTCGCGTATTCAACGATTTGACGCCCGAAGTCGGCAAGCACGCTCTCGACGACGGTGGCGCTGGTGGAAGCGTGCGGCGGGTAGACCCTTCGGCCAACTCGCCTAGGGCGCCGAGCCCGAACGATCGGCGTCTCTCCGCACATCAACGTCCGGTGGCTCGCGTTGATCGGGACTAATAGACGTGGACTCGATTAGGTCCTTCTCGAAGTAACGTGGGCAGCTCGAACCTCCAGACCGTGCCACGGGCGGTGCGCTCGCGCCCACGCCCACGGGGAGCGGTCAAGGCCGTCTCCGCCATTCACGCCGGACGAGCGAAACGCCGCCCCGGAGCATATTATCTCTTTGCTCTCGGTCATTACTCTCGGCGGTCGATGCTCACGCACCGACTCGCAGGAAAGGGAACGCCCGATGGAAGGCCAGCGCCTTTCCCATTACGAGATCGGGGAGCGACTCGGCGGCGGCGGGATGGGCGTCGTGTACAAGGCGCTCGACACGAAGCTCAACCGCCACGTCGCGCTCAAGTTCCTCCCGCCCGAGCTGACCCGCGACGACGACGCCCGTCAACGCTTCATGCAGGAAGCGCAGGCGGCCTCCGCGCTGGACCATCCCAACATCTGCACGATCCACGAGATCGACTCCGCGCCCGACGGCAAGCTGTTCATTGCCATGGCGTTCTACGACGGCGAGACGCTCAAGGCGCGGATCTCGCGGGGGCCGTTACCGGTGAAGGCGGCGCTGGACCTGGCCATCCAGATCGGACAGGGACTGGCCAAGGCGCACGCCAACGGTATCGTGCACCGCGACGTCAAGCCCGCGAACCTCATGGTCACGAGCGACGGCTTCCTGAAGATCGTCGACTTCGGGATCGCCAAGCTCATGGACGTGACCGGACCCACGCAGACCGGTACCACGCTGGGCACCGTGTCCTACATGTCGCCCGAGCAGGTGGAAGGGAAACCGGCCGACCAGAAGAGCGACGTGTCTACGAGATGCTCACAGGCACGCGGCCGTTCCCGGGCGACAGTCACTGGGTCGTCATGGCCGCGATCTCGAACGCCGAGCCGGAGGCGCCTCACTCGCTGCGGGCGGAGATCCCCGAGGACGTCGAGCGCGCGATCATGGGCGCGCTCGTGAAGGACCCGGCCAGGCGCACGGGGTCGGCCGACGAGCTGGTCGAGGAGCTCGAGGCGTGTCGCCTGGCGATGACTGGACCCACACCGACCATGGCGCAGGCGGCCAGCCCGTGGGCGGTGTTCCGCCGGCCGGCAGTCGCGGTCCCGCTCGTGGCGGGGGTCGTCGCGATCGGGGCCGTGGCCGTGTTCGCGATCGACCGCGGGGCCGACGCCCGCTGGGCGCGGGAGGAGGGCGTGCCCCAGATGCTCGCGATGCTCGACCAGGACGACTATGCGGCTGCCTTCGACCTCGGCCAGCAGATCGAGCGCCGCATCCCCGATGACCCGATCCTGGCCCAGGGGATGGAGCGAGCGGCCGTCACGGGCGCCATCATCACGGACCCACCGGGCGTGGCCGTATACGTCCGACCGTACTCCGATCCCGCCGCCGAGTGGCGTCTTCTCGGACAATCGCCGCTCGAGGCCGTGAGGCTGCCCCGCTCGGTCGCCGTTCAGCTGCGCGTCGAGGCGGAGGGCCATGAGCCGCGGCTGCTCGCGTCCGCCGTGCCCGGCTTCTATTTCGGTCGCGCGTCGTCACCGGTCATTACGCTGAGCGAAGCCGGGAGCATCCCCGCCGACATGGTTCTCGTACCCGGGGGCAGCTACGGCATCCGCATCACGGGCTTCAACTCGGCGGCGCAGATCGATCTGGCACCCTATCTCATCGACCGTCACGAGGTGACGAACGAAGCGTACAAGGAGTTCGTCGACGCCGGAGGATACGAGACCCCGGAGTACTGGGACGGACTCGAGTTCGTCCGCGACGGCAGGGTGCTGTCTTGGGACCAGACGATGGCCGGGTTCGTGGACACGAGCGGGCGCCCGGGCCCCGAGGGATGGGAGCTCGGCGATTACCCCGCGGGTCAGGGTGACCATCCCGTCAGGGGCGTGAGCTGGTACGAGGCGGTGGCGTATCTCCGCTTCAGGGACAAGTCGCTTCCCACGCTCTACCATTGGGCCCGTGCGGCCCAGGAGGCCCACAGCATCAGCGGTTCGCTCACCAGCGAGATGCTGCCGTTCGCCAACTTCCACGGCGAAGGCCCCATGCCCGTCGGGAGCAGTGGAGCCATGGGACCTCACGGGACGCTGGATACCGCCGGTAACGTGAAGGAGTGGTGCTGGACCGCGTCGGGCGATCACCGCTGGCTGATGGGCGGGGCGTGGGACGACGATTCGCGCATGCACAGCGTGCGGTTCACGTCACCCCCGTTCGACCGGTCCCGTCGCAACGGCTTCCGGGGCGTGAAGTACCTGGAGGGGCAGCCACGGGACAGCGTGATGGCACCGGTCGAGCTGCAGCCCCGCGACTACCGGAACGCCGTCGCGGTTTCGGACGAGGTGTTCGAGATCTACCGGAGCCAGATGAAGTACGTGCCGTCGCCGCTGGACGCCCGCGTCGAAGAGGTCTACGACGCGTCCGAGGATTGGACGATGGAGCACGTGACGCTCGATGCCGGGTCGGGTGACGAGCGCTTCAGCGTCTATCTGTACCTTCCGAAATCATCGCAGCCTCCGTACCGACCGCTCGTCTACTTCACCGGACTGGGACCGTTTCAGACCAGGCGCACGCGACCCACCCGCGACATCATGGTCGCGGCCAGTTCGTACGTCGTAACGTCCATCGTTCGAAGCGGGAGAGCCGTGGCCTTTCCGATTTGGAAGGGGTCGTACGACCGGTGGGATGGGTTCCTGTCGCTGGCCGGCGAGGAATACACGCGCACGTTCCGAGCTAGGATGGCCGACTGGGTATCGGAGCTGGGACGCACGATCGACTATCTCGAGACGCGCGACGACATCCAGTCGGACCGGGTCGGGTATGTCGGCACCAGCTTCGGATCCTCGACCCCCCTCGCGCTGCTCAGCCTGGAGGACCGCCTCAGCGCGGCGCTGCTGTATTTGCCCGGATATACGTATCGGGAGCTTCCGCCCGAGGCCGACGCGGCCAACTACGTTCCGCGGGTGACGATCCCGGTGCTCATGATCGGCGGCCGCTACGACTACGTCCTCCCGGTCGAGACGTCGGCCCAGCCGCTGTTCGACCAGTTGGGGACTCCTGCCGAGCACAAGCGGTACATTCTGTACGACATGGGCCACGGGCCCCTCCCGCGCGGCCAGTTCCTCCGTGACGTGCTGCCCTGGCTGGACGAGTATCTGGGCCCGGTGGGGTGAGTCGAATCGCTTCGAGCGCAACCGCCGAAACCCTCAACCGCAAGCGCCCGTCTCAGACTAGATCGACCTTCACGACCACATTGACCTCGGACGAATCTCGGCAGGAGGAAGTGATGGGCGGCATCCATGTAGGAGAGCGCGTGTGGGCACCGGCCCTTTTGATTTCGGCCCTGGCATGCGGGGGCGGCGTGCCCCCGGTGTCGTTCAGCGGCCCGCTCCGGGCCGAGTCCATGGAGTGCGCAGAGGACAGGCTGCGCGCCGCCGACTACGACCTGGGCTGGGACGGAGGCGTTCTCGAGGGCGAGGTACGGATCCTGGCTGGTGAGATCGCCACTCGCCGGGAGTTCATCCAGGTGTCCGCGGTCTCCCCGGACGAGTTGGAGGCCAGGGTCACGGCGTATCGCCTCGACCCCGCCCCCAACGCGACGGTGACGAGGCCCAACACCGCCGTGCCGACCGATCCGTCGCCGGGCACCGTCTCGACGGCGGCGGCGCTGGTGGAGGCGTGCGGGGGGTAGGCCGGCCTCCGTCCAAGCGCGCTGTGCGCGGGTGACCCGATCGAATTCGTACCTATCGCGCCTGGCCAGTGCCAGGGCTGCGGGTATCCGATCGGGAGCGGGCGCCCGAAGCCCCCGGCGACACCCTTCGCAGGTCGGGGCGCTTCAGGATCCCCGCTCAGGGACGGAGCAGCGCGCTCCGCGGGATGCCCTCCACCGCGAAGCGTCCGTCCTCGATCCGGATGAGCTGATCGCCGCCGCGGGTCCGTAAGCGGCCCTCGAAGCGGCCCTCGATCCGCACGGTCCCGTCGTCGGAAGCCGCCCGATCCGCCTGGATCGAGCCTTCGTCTACAGATAGCTGCTGGCGCTTTCGGCTGCCGCATTCGGTGTGTAGCTCACCGTGGCTTCCGATTCGGCGTCGGCCAGATCAAGGATGGCGGAGCTCGGAACGTTCCGGTCGACATCGGCGTGATCACCTGCCCACCCGGCACCAACTCGGGCGATCATCCGCACGAACCGACCGAGATCTTCTACCTGCTCGAGGGGGCGCTGGAACACGTGCCAGAGCACGATCCTCGAGCCAGGAATGCTCCGGTATATCAGCCCACCTGATCCTACCCCCGTGCGTCGATGATCTGCTCGAGCCGCCGTTGCGCGGCCTGCACGCGCGGCTGGAGTGGCGCGTCCGCATCCTCCCACAGCTCCACGAATCGCGCGTAGTAGGGCGCCGCGCTCTCGGGGTCTCCCGCCTCGTCGTAAAGCTGCGCGAGTCGCTCGAGGCTCGGTCCGAGCAGCGCTCCCAGCCCGTAGTCCTCACCGAAGAAGCGATAGAACCAGGTCGAGTTGACGTATTTCTCGAGCGAGACGATTGCGGAGTCTGGCTGGGCCGACGCCTCGTAGGCGCGCGCCAGGCCGGGAAGCGGACAGAGAATGCAGTAGCCCTTGTCCGAGCGTCGAAACAACTCTACCGCCCCGGCATGGTCACCCTCGGCCAGCGCGACCTCGGCGGCGGCGCGGTCGAGGTCCGACTCGATCCCCCCGCGCAGCTCCACGGGCACTTCGGCGTCGAACTGGTCGAGCAGAATCCGGGCTCGACCCGGCTGGCCCGCCGCGGCGAACAGCTCGGCGAGCTCCAGGTAGGGGCGGTCGAGGGCGTCCATGTCCTCCAGCGCGTGCAGCTCCAGCGCCGCTTCGACGCGTTGGAGAGCAGACAAGGGATCGCGGCGAACTGCCACATCGATCCACCCGCCCTGGATCGCGTCCTCGATGACTTCGCCGCTCACCCCCCGCGACTCGTTGGCATCCATGCCATCGGTGATGAAGGCGTCGGCCTCGGCCAGACGTCCCTGAACAGCGACCAGGGATGCCAGGTCGGAGGCGAGCAACGCCCGGAAAACGAGGCTGCTCTGGAGCTCTTCCCACAAAGCGGTCTGCAGCGCCACGGCCTCTCGATAGTCCTGCCGTGTAGCAGCGAGTTGACCGACCGTCCAGCGCAGTGCGTCCGACTCACCGAAGAGGACCCGGGCCGAATCGAGGGCGGCCTCGGCTTCTTCGAAGCGGCCGAGATCCGATAGCAACTCTACCAGGTTGTAATGTGAGAGCCACGTACCCGGATGCGCATCGCGAGCCCGTTGGTAGTATTCGGCCGCTCGCTCGAAATCCCGCAGCTCTCCGTATGCCACTCCGGCGCCGATCAACGCCGAGCGGTGGTCGGGCTCGAGCTCGAGGAGGCTCTCGTACTCCCGTACGGCCTTCTCCGGCTCGCCCGTCACGGTCGAGAAGTAGATGCCCCGCGCCCGATGACGCTCGGTCTCCGTCAGCCGATCTTCGTGCGCAACCGCGAGAGAGAGAGCATCGACCATGCGGGCGCGCTCCTGGCCCGTGTTGCGGAGGTCGACGCCGAGCGCCCGCCACGCGCTCGCGAATGCTGTGTCGATGGAGACGGCCTCTTCGAAGAACGCCCGCGACCGGTCGTTTGGTCCGAGTGACTGACTGAGCCGGATGCCCTGCGAGAACTTGCGCAGCGCCTCGAGGTTATCCGTGGTGACACGCTCCAAGGGAGGGCTGGCACCGATGTCTCTCAGCGATTCACCGATGCGCTCCCGTAGCTTGCGGGACAGTCGATCGATGGCGGGGATGATGTCGCTGGAGTCCTTCGCCGTCTCGCGTTGCGCAGTCAGCCCTTCACCCGACGCGGGCGTGACTACGCTCGCCGAGAGCAAATAGCTTCCCCCGGCAGCATTGATCTCGCCGCCGATAACGGCGGCCATACCCTCTCTCTCGGCCAGCTGGCGGGCCAGCTCCAAATCGAGCGAAGCCTCAGGATCCAACTCCATGCGCACCCGGGCGTCCCGGATCAGGCCCGCGTCGGCCAGACGGAGCACGTTCGACTGGGAGAGGTCGACGCGGAACGCTTCCGTGGCCGCCCGCCCGAGCGCCTCATCGTCAGACTCGAAGTCGGAGAGGATGACGAGAGAGCGATCCTCCAGCACGCCCTTGGCCACGAGCGTGCCGGCCGGTCCGATCCCGGCCGTCCGCATGATCAGCCAGGCCGCCGTCCCGACGCCGAGGAGCGCAAACGCGCCGACACCTCCGAGGAGCGCGTTCCGCCAGCTCCACACCTGCCGTCGCCGGCCAACTGCGGTGGTATCAACGTCTCTCTCCGCCCTGCCCCGCCAGCCCCGCTGCACGAACGCGGTGACCATAACGATCGGGAGACCGATGAGGAGGAGGACGAAGGTCGCCTTGATTACCCAATCGGGCATCCCGACGGTGGAGTTCAGCGTGTCCACGACTTGGAGCACGAGCCACGAGCCGGCGAGGTAGATGCCCAGCACCTGCCACAGCGACCGGTCGTGGATCTCCTGGAGG
>JBDHHQ010000176.1:0-5789 GCA_039589315.1 Gemmatimonadota bacterium | reverse complement strand
CGAGGAGAACGCCCGCTCCAAGGCCCGCTACTTCTTCGAGAGGAGCGGCCGGCCCACCGTGGCGGACGACTCGGGCCTCGAGGTGGACGCGCTGGGCGGAGCTCCCGGCGTGCGCTCCAAGCGCTTCTCGCCCGATCAGCATCTCGAAGGAGAGGAGCTGGACCGGGCCAACGTGGAGCACCTGATCGAGCGCCTCGGCGAGCTCCCGCTGGCCAAGCGCACCGCCCGGTACGTCTGCGTCGCCGCGCTGGTCACCCACGAAGGCGAGTGGACGTTCCGGGGCGAGGCGCCCGGCCTGATCCTGGGCCGGCCCCAGGGATGGGGCGGCTTCGGCTACGACCCCGTGTTCTTCCAACCCGAGCTGGGCAAGACGTTCGCTCAGATCAGCGAGGCGGAGAAGAACGCCCGGAGTCACCGCGGGAAGGCGTTCCGTGCGCTGGCGGGGCATCTGGGCGGGAGCCGAGACGGGGCGGAGTGACCTGTACCGAGGCCCGGTCGCGCTCGACTCGTCGGGCTGCTTCAGGCTGGAGACCTTCCCCGAGCATCACACCGTGATCTGGCCGTTCGGGTCCCACGTCGTGGAGCGGGGAGGCGTGCTGGTGGTCCTGGATGACCAGGGTGACCGGTCGGTACTGGGTGGTCGGGGAGGTGGTTCGGTAGAGGCCGTCACAGGACCTTCACCACACACATTCACCGAGATCCCCCGACGGCCCCAGGGCCTCGCCCCCGCTATACATGATCAATGCTGAGCGTCTCGCTCGCGCCGGGTCCGGTCGATCGGCCCGCGCGAGCTGAAGCGGGTTCTCCTCGACCCTGCGAAAAGAGACCAGGATGACGCTCAGAATCAGTCCTGTCAGACCTGCCACGAGCCGAGCGAGGGCTTCGCGGCTTCGTTGTCCGGAGTGGGAACCCAGGGATCCGTGGTCGAGGGCTCGCAGCCCGGCCAGTTCGGAGACCGAAAGCCGCCCAGCGCCATGCTGGTCAACTGGTCTCAATCGTTCAGCGCCTCGGGGAAGAACGCCTCGGGCGGCACATTCTGGGACGGACGGGCGACCGGCGACGTGCTCGGCACGCCCGCGGCCGACCAGGCCCTCGGGCCGTTCCTCAATCCCAAGGAACAGGCCATGCCGGACGAGGCTTGCGTGATCTGGCGGGTTCTGGGATCTGCCTACGCCGACCAGTGGACGGCGGTGTGGGGAAGCGACATCGAAACCGTTACCTGGCCAGCGAACACCGAAACCGTCTGCACCACGTTCACGACATCACCTGGCGAGCTGGTCGCGCTGAGCGCCGCTGACCGGGCCGTCGTACACGAGGCCTACGGGCAGCTCGCCACTTCGATCGCGGCGTTCGAGACCACGTTCGACGTCTTCGACTCTCCGGCGGATCTGGAGAACCTCACCTCCCTGGAGCAGGAGGGCCAGAAGCTCTTCGGATCGAGTGGCAAGTGTCAGCAGTGCCACGACGAGAAGGGGTCGCCGGTGCTGTACACGGACTTCGAATACCACAACCTGGGGGTCCCCAAGAACCCCGAGAACCCGGTGTACCACTACGGCACCAACGACTTCGATCCCGGGTTGGGGGGCTTCACCGGAAACGCTGCGCACCTGGGCAAGTTCAAGACGCCCACGGTGCGGAACGTGGACAAGGGTGACAACCGCACCTACATGCACAACGGAGCGCTGAAGACGCTACGGCAGGTCGTGCAGTTCTACAACACGCGAGACGTCCTGCGAGCGTGCACCGGTGACGAGCTCCAGCACCCCGAGAATTGGGGCCCTGACGTCTACGGCTGCTGGCCTCCGCCCGAGCATGGGGAGAACCTGGACTCGAAGAACATGGGCAACCTGGGGCTGACCAGTGACGAGGTCGACGCCATCGTGGCCTTCATGGAAGCCCTGACCGGTAGCTGATCGAAATGCCGTGACTCGCAGGAGCCACCACCGACGCGCTGCGCGCCAACCAGCCTCCCGGTCAATCCGGGGGGCTGACGCGCATGGAGGCATCCACCTTCCTCTCCAGCGTCATGGCGCCACCGAACCCGTGACCGAAGGGGACGAGCCCGCATTCGGGTCAGTGAACGGCAAGTCCGTGATTCTGAACATCGTGAGGCAGAAGGCCCCCCGGCCACGAAGCCGAGGGGCCCTGCGCTGCGGTCTCTTCGCTGGGTCAGCCCGCTATGGGTGGATCAGAGCCCGCCCGCCATCTCCGGCGTCACCTCCACATAGCGGAAGAAGCGCTGGTCTGCAGCGACCCCCTCGACGATGGCCCGGTGCCTCTCCATGGCAGCCTTGTACGGCTCGCTGTCGTGGATCGCGTCGTACGCTGAGCTGCTGGGCCAAGTCCCCTCCCAGAGGTAGGCGTGGTCGGCGTTCTGGCCGCCCGATATCCTCCAGAGCTTGTAGCCCGCGTCGGCATAGCCGGCATCGGCGATCGCCTGGTTCAAGTCGGCCACCATGTTCGCCACGTCGACCTCCCGAGCGTTGCTGGGGAGGTTCATCATGTGAATCGACTTGATGGCCGGGCCGTCCTGGGCCCGGTCCGCGTGCATCGGCCCGGCGAATGCGGCCCCGGCGAGAACCAGCATCGTTGCGAGAAGTAGCTTGCGAGTCATTCGTGCCTCCTTCGAGAGGTCAGTGGTCAGCCCGACCCGTCCTCAGCCCCAACCGAGACCCGGTCGGGCGGAGCGCCCGCGCTCCGGCCGGCCAGCCGTCCCGATCCATTGGGAGTATGCGTGGCGCGGGGCCGAAGCGACAGACCTCCGGACACCGCCACGAGAGGATCGAGGCTGTGGCGGTGTGGCACGTCTGCAACGTTGCGGTCGGGGGCTGCGTTGTTGAAAGTTGAACTACTCCTGCCACGAGTGGTTCGGGCAGGGCTTCCTGTTGGTCTCTCCACCGCTCTGCCCCGCAGCCCTCCACTGGGTCGCTGACGGCACGCGCTTCAACCCTTCCGACCAGGAGGAGCGATGTCACCCCGACTCGGCATCATCGCCGTCGTCTCAGGATCCGCATCTCTCTTTGCGGTGTCCGCTTGTGATCAGCCCACCCCGGCAAACCCGGACGTGGAGTCGAGCCTGGCCGTTCCGCAGGCGGCGAAAGCAGCGGGCAAGTCGACCCCCTCGGGCCCGATCGGCGTCAAAGCGCCCATCGTGCCGAACGGCAACGTCGCCGGAGAGCTCACGGATATCGTGCTCAACCTGGGCGTCGATCTCGACCCCAGCGTGCCTGGCTGGACGCTTCCGGACGGGGAGAGCATCACGGTGACCCTGCCCGACGGATTCGAGAGCAACGGTCTGCCGATCGGCAACCTCGGGCCGGGTTGCCCCGGGTTCGCGTGCACGACCGGCGTGCTCCTGCAGGGCTGGCCGCAGCATCCCATCGGCGCGCCGCCGCCCTTCACCGAGGTGTACGTCTTCAGCCAGGGCGCCACGCCCAACACCATCGTCATTACGGCGACGGACGACCTGACCCCGGCCACGCCCCTGGAACCCGGGATCAAGCAGATCCACCTGATCGCTCTCGGGCACGTGAATCCCCGGCCCGGTCGCTACATGATCGAGGTGACCTCCAGCGTTGGTCACGCGGTCTCGGTGCCGATTCACATCGTTCCCCGGATCCGCCCGAGCATCAACGTCACCAGCGCGCTCAACGCCGGCACGCCCAACACGATCCATCAGTCAACGTCCGTAGGCGCGGAGGCGCCGCTCACCCATGCGTTCTACCTGTGGGACGCGGGGGGCGAGGGGATGATCGGCGTGACCGTGGAGATGATCAACGCGCACCATGCGCTGATGCGACAGGGTGACCGGGTGGTGGGCCAGGCGTTCATCGGAGCGCCCAGCGGTGCCACCGGGCACTCGGTGGAGAGCGTGGCCCCGTCAACGCCCGGCAACGCGTTCCTGTTCGGGGTCCCCACGGGGGTGCTCGAGGTGCGCTTCACTGCAGGCTCCGAGGCGGGGGCGTACCACGTCACGTACCAGCTCGCGGGTGGAAACGCGGCGCATATGGTGGTCGAGGCGAACTGATCCTGGGGCCGCTGGGTCGAGCGCGGATCGACTGCGGTAATCAGATTGACGAGTCACCCAAGACGCGAGGGAGTTCCACCATGGGATCCAAAGTCTCCTACTGGCCGCTTCTCGCCCTCCTGATCGTTGGCTGCCAGAGCGAAGATGCGCCGGTGCCGCAGCTGGAGCCTACCGCTGCCTCAGATTCCGAGGAAGACCTCGCTGCGCCCGCACTCGAAGAGCCGTCCCAGCCACCGACAGAATCGAGCGTGACGGCACTGCAGATGGCCGGGAACGAGCCAACGGAGTTCGTGAGACACCTGGCGACCGAGTGTGACGCCGGATCGGCAAGACATTGCTGGATCCTCGGCGGGGTGTCCGAGATGGGCCATGCCGGCATGGAGGCCAGGGAGGATTACCAGCAATCCCTGTTTCGTCGAGCCTGCACGGCCGATGCGATCGACGGCTGCAACGACGCGACGGCAGGCGGCTTCGGCGGATCGCTCGCATCCCATCAACCAGAGGCAAGGGATGTGCTTCGAGCCTGCGAGCTGGGGTGGGGCGCAGCGTGTGAACGTCTGATCGAGGGTGACGAGATCGCAATCGACATTGCCCCGAGCCCTGGGGACGCAGACCGGAGGCGGGCCGATCTCATCAGAGTCCAGGAGCTCGCGTGCAGCGCGGGAGCGATCGAGCATTGTGCGCAACTGCAGGAAGGCGTCGGGGATGTCACTCCGAATCCCGACGCGGCGTCAGAGGCCGCACGTCTTCCTGCGACGGCAGCCCCCATGGTGCAGGAGGCGGCCTCCCGCTGTGACGCGGGAACCGCAACCATGTGCGTGTTCCTGGCGATGCGCTACGCCTTCGACGACATCAGCGGCTCCCTCGCGACCGATCGAGCGCACGCTCGGGAGCTTTCCGACCGAGCCTGCAACGATCGCACAGCGGTGGGATGCTCCATGGCCGGGACTCTCGTCCTGGACGGCGAAGCCCCAACCGAGACCCAGCTGGCCGAGGCCATCGTGTACTTCAGGCGTGGTTGCGACCGCGGAGCCCACGAATCGTGCGCAGAGCTGGCCCAGATCCATGAGAAGGCCGGCACCCCTGAGGATCTGCTCGAGGCCGCCACCTTGTACTACGCCGCGTGGCTCCTAGACCGACGCGACTCGGATTCCTTGGATGCCGCCCTCCGCCTGGTTGACGCCCAGGGGTGAACCAGGGGGCGACTCCGTCCTACTGCCTCTGCTCCCGCTATGAGCGGCTGAGTACCGGCCCGATCCGATTGCGCGGGCACACACAGTCGGGGCGCCCGGATTCATCTGCGCGCGGCCTTCGGCCGTGCTCGATGGTCTCGCGGGTCAGCGGGGAGGGCTCGCTGCGCTCGACGACCGGCTTGGCCCGCTCGGCTCGAACCGGGGGCCTCCTGCTCCCAAAGCTTGGACGCAGGTCGAGCGTTTCGGCAAGGGCCTAGCCGGAGAAGCCTGTAGTTCCTAGCATTCTCTTCGATCTGCCTGGCACCGCTTGCCGTCACTGAGAGGGTCGATATGCACGGTTTGCCGCACCGTACAGGATCAAGAACAAGATCACCTCTCTGCTTGGGTGGGACCTCGCGGCTCGGGGCTTTCCGAAGGATCTCGGCCGACCCAGTCTTTCGCCTTCCTCCCCGGGCTTCGGTTGCTGCAAGAACAACCCGCACCAGTCGCCATATCGGATTAGCGGTGGACGCCCCTGAAGACGGATACACCGGCTTCTACTCAGTCCCGAGTGCACGCCCCGAACCCAT
>JBDHHQ010000175.1:0-5939 GCA_039589315.1 Gemmatimonadota bacterium | reverse complement strand
GTCCTTTGAGGTCCCTGGGGGCCCTCAACCGTTGAAGTCCAGGCCATCGCCGACTCTGCCGGTCGACGTGCTCGTCCCCTATTGCGTCGAGTACTCGAAATCGCCGCCCTCGCTCAAGCTGACCGTGACTCTTTCCGGCTTGGTGCCATCCACCAATGACTGCAGCAGCAGCCGCGAGATGGCAGGCAGGGCCGTGTTGGTCAGGATGTTGTCGATGTTGCGGGCACCGCTCTCGACCTCGGTGCAGCGCGCTCCGATCTCATCGAGGACGGCCTCCTCCAGGGCGAGATCCACGTCGTGTATGTTGTGGAGCCGCCTCCGGATCTTGTTCACCTTCAGGTCGATGATCTTCCGCAGGGCGTCGTCGCTGAGCGGGAAATACGGGATGATCACGGTGCGACCCAGGAATGCGGGCTGGAACACCTCGTCCATCTCGGGCTTCAGGGCCTTCACCAGACCCTGATGTCCCGGCGTGGTCTCCGGATCCGCGCACAGCTTCATGAGCGTTTCGGTTCCGGTATTCGACGTGAGCATGATGATGCAGTTCTTGAAGTCGATCTCACGGCCTTCGCCGTCCTCCATCATGCCCTTGTCGAAGACTTGGAAGAACAGCTCCAGCACGTCGGGGTGAGCCTTCTCGACCTCGTCCAGCAGCACCACCGAGTAGGGCCTGCGGCGAACCGCCTCCGTGAGCACGCCGCCCTCGCCGTAGCCCACGTAGCCCGGCGGAGAGCCCTTCAGAGTCGAGACGGTGTGGGCCTCCTGGAACTCCGACATGTTGATGGAGATCAGGTTGTGCTCACCCCCGTAGAGGAGGTCCGAGAGGACGAGCGCCGTCTCGGTCTTCCCGACCCCGCTGGGCCCCACCAGCATGAACACGCCGATGGGTTTCTTGGGGTCTTCGATCCCTGCCTTGGACGTTCGGATGCGGTGGCTGATGATCTCCAGGGCGTGGTCCTGGCCGATGATCCGCTTCTGGAGGTGCTGCTCCAGCTCCAGAATCGTCTGCAGCTCGTCCCGGACCATCTTGCCGACCGGGATGCCCGTCCACCCGGAGATGACCTGCCCGACCAGCTCGGCGTCCACGAACGCGGGCACCAGCGGGGTCTCGCCTTGTAAGCCTGCGAGCTCCGTGGACACGCGGTCCAGCTCGGCTCGCAGGGCGTCCGGGTCTCCATCGAGCTCCTCTCCGCCGCCGTCGGGAGCCGGGTCGTCCTTCGGTGCTGCGGCTCCATCACCGGCCGCGGCGACTTCGGCGCCGCCTTCCTCGGCTTCCGTGGCCTCCTCGCTCGATGAGGCGTCGCCGCCCGGGTTCCCCGCCTCCGCGGCCTCCGCCTCTCCACCCCCTTTGTCTGCAGGCCCTCCGTTGCCCATGGCCAGGTTCTCCAGACGCTCCCGTACGGCGCGGAGTCGGTCCACCAGCCCGCGTTCTTTCTCCCACTGCTCGGTGAGCTCGGCCAGACGCGTCTCCGTTTCGCCTCTCGCCTCCGCGATCTCCGCGAGCCGGTCGGCGTGGTCCGCCCCGGCAGCGGCCTCCCGCGTCAACACGCGATCCTGGACCTCGAGGTCGTCGAGGCGCCGGCGTGCGTCCTCGACGGCGGCAGGCGGCGCGCTCTGCCCCAGCGCGAGGCGGGCACAGGCCGTGTCCAGCACGCTCACGGACTTGTCGGGAAGCTGCCGGTCCGGCAGGTAGCGGTGCGCCAGCCTCACCGCGGCGTGCATGCCGTCGTCCAGAATCCGTACGCCGTGGTGCTTCTCGAGGAACGGCACGACCCCCCGCATCATGATCGCGCACTTCTCCTCGCTGGGTTCCTCCACCTTCACCAACTGGAATCGCCGGGCCAGCGCCGGGTCCTTCTCGAAGTACTTCTTGTACTCGGACCACGTGGTGGCGGCGACGGTCCTCAGCTCGCCCCGGGCCAACGCTGGCTTCAACAGATTGGCCGCGTCACCTTGACCGGCCGCTCCGCCTGCGCCGATCATCGTGTGGGCCTCGTCGATGAACAGGATGATGGGCGTCGGAGAGGACTTCACCTCTGCGATCAAGCCCTTCAGGCGGTTCTCGAACTCGCCCTTGACACCGGCTCCGGCCTGCAGAAGAGCCAGGTCCAGCCCCCGGACCTTCACGTTCTTGAGCACCGAGGGCACGTCGCCCTGGGCGATGCGCATCACGAACCCCTCCACCACCGCCGTCTTCCCCACACCCGCCTCGCCCACGAGGATCGGGTTGTTCTGCCTGCGACGCGTCAGGATGTCCACCATTTGGCGGATCTCCGTGTCGCGTCCCAGGACCGGGTCCAGCCGGCCCTGCTCGGCACGCTCCGACAGGTTGTGGGTGTACTGGTCGAGGTTGGGGGTCGGCCCTCCGGGCCTCGCCTCGCCGGGTGCGCCGGTGGCCGCCGCAATGGGACCGACCGTGTCCTCGATGGAGCCCGCCACGATATCGTCGAACTGCTTCCGGAAGTCCTCGCCCACGATCTTCATGAGCTCCCGGCTGAATTCACCCACCATGCGCCGAAGCTCGTCGTCCAGCGCCAGCGCTAGCAGAGTGTGCCCGCTGCGGATTTGGCTAGCGCCGTAGTCCACCGACCCCAGGGACCACCCCTGCGTGAGCATGTTCACCAGTGAGGGGCTCAAGGACGGGGTGCGGGCATTGCCCGTCTTGAGGCGATCCATGCTCACGGTCAGCTCCTTCGCCAGCCGAGAACGGTCGATGCCGTAGTGCTTCAACACGTGGGCCAGGTCGCCATCCGTGACGTCCAGCAGCTTCATCAGGTAGTGCTCGATCTCGACGTCGTAATGGGTGCGAGACAGGCACAGGCCGGCGGCTGCCTCGACGGCGCTGCGGGTTTCATGATTCAGCTTTCCGATTAAGGACCGGAGATTCACGTTCATGGGGTTGCCTCTCTGCGTGTGCGGGCCGCCGGGGCGCGCTGGCTCATCGCACACTAGGAAAGCGAAAGAATCGTCTCGTCACCCTCAGGCGGCCGGGGTCCGGTTCGGATCCAGGTGGCCCAGCCTAGTGAGTCGGGGACCTCCGCGTCGGCGCCCACGACGAGGCCGGGGACCTCGTCCTGCTTCAGTACCAACTGCACCTCGAAATCCAACTGATCGTGACTGTAGAAGCGCGTCAACTTCCGGAGGGCGGTGTACGCGCTGCCCGTCGGCAGAAAGCTCTCGTACTGGTCCCGCGTCAGCGGTCCGAGCCGTAGGCGCACCCGGGCTTGCTCGTCCCAGACCTCGTCGCCTGCCACCGCTCCCATCCCGAGCCTGGTGGCCGGGCTGGTATCGTCTCCCAGAGCGCACTGGTCCCAAGGAGGAAGATCGTACCATCCGCCGATGAACTGGACGACCTCCACCGGAACGTCGAAATAGTCCTCCAGCAAGCGCTCGAGTCCCAGGGCGCTGCGGGGCTGAGGGGCGAGGAGTCCCGCGTAGAACACGAGGGTCTCGTCGGTGAAGCCCATGCGCCGACGGAAGCCGGGCAGTCCCATGCCCGTGATGTCCAGGACATGGCTCGTGAGAGCGTCGTCCTCGGTCCTCTCGTACGAGACGGGGAAGCGCGTCTTCTCCCACCCCTTGTACAGGAGGGACACCATGCGGTGCTGGAAGATGTCGAAGAAGTCGCGGAGAGCGGGGTTCTTGTTGCGCAGCTCCTCGGCGACCAGCAGCGTATAGTAGAGGGGCAGCACCCCCTGCGGCCCGATGAGTCCCATGAAGTTCACGCTCATGTGGGGCTGACCCCCACTGTCCTCATCCCCACCATCGGGCAAACGCAGGCTCTCGATCTCGGTGGGCGGGAAGGCGATCGACGGGTGGGCGGAGAAACGCACGATCTCTTCCGCCGGTGGACGGTAGTCCCCGACGCCGGCTCGCTCTGGGAAGAGGCGCTCCAGGAGCCGCACCGCCTGGAAGAACTCGAACGACTTGGGCCTCTCCTCCAGCTGCTCCAGAGCCGCCTGGTACTTGGCTGACCCGTTTCCTACCGATCCCGACGCCGAGCTGGGCTCGCTCACAGGAGCACCTTCCACCCGGCCCGCGGCAGCCACTCCCGCACCAGTTCCTTCCGCTGGCCGCTACGCGCAGCCAGGATCACGAAGCTGTTGAGCGAGGTGTACAGGCCCAGGAACCGCTCGAGAACGGCAGCGAAGAGGAACATGCCGGCACCGGCGAACTGCTCCTCGTCGAATTCCATCTCGACCCGATGTCCCCGGGCGAACGTCAGGCCGTGCTCCGTTTCGATTCTGGAGTAGCAGGGCGTGCTGACGACGTCCGTGATGCCCTTGATCTGCTTCTCGTTCGAGGCGGAATCGGTGAAGTCGTGGAGTCGCAGCAACTCCCTGAGTCCTTCGGCGCCGCCTTCCACGAGGGAAAGGTAGTTCAAGGACAACTGCGAGATGAGTCGCCAGAGCTGCGGCTTGCCCAGGGGCGGCTCCACTACGGCCGTCGGCTTGACCAGGGCGACGATCTTCGCCACCGGTCCACTGCCCGGCATCTGAAAGTCTCCCTGCGCCTCGTTGCCGAAGGGAAGACGGCTGGGCAGGTCCCCGTTGTGGCAGGTGAGGTATGCCGTGACCGCATCCAGCTCGGGGTGGACGATCCGGGCGGACAGGTCGGCGAACGACAGGTACACGTCCGTGCCCTCGTCCGTCCGCCACGAGACGGGCCGCCGCTTTGCCGACCAGAAGGTCTGGTCCCGCGTATCGTGAGCTTCGTGGCGGAACGAATAGAAAGGCTCGAACGGGATCGGCTCGTTCTGGCCGCGAGTCACCGCAACGACCCGGTCGATGGAGAAGATCCCTGTCGTTTCACGCCTGCGCGCATCGGGTACGACCAGATACTCCTGCTTCCTTTGGTTGAGGAGAATCGGCTCGGACGCCTTGGTGAACAGGTTCACGATGGGCGTGGCGCCGAGGCGGAACGTGCCGGCCGAGAGTCCGGTCTCCAGCAGCGAACGCCGATCCGCCCGCCCGAACTTCGAGATCAGAAAGACGAGCTCGGCCTTCTCGCGGAAACCCGACTCGCGCAGCCGCGAGAGCCCGGACACGTCCAGGAACAGGTACTTCTCGGGGAAGACGAAGTACTCCTGGAGTAGTCGGTAGGCCAGGAACGACCGCTTTTCGTAGGGCACCATGCCCTCGTCCTCGGCGAAGCCCACCGGACTGAGGGCGCTGGCCGACAGCGAGATCGTCTGACCCTTCGCGCCCCGCGTCGGATCGCGCGCCAGAACGTCGATGCAGTTGTTGAAGAGCAGCTCGTAGAGCGTGGCCGCCAGGTTGGATTCGGCGTTGATGTGGAACCGAATGGTGTCGACCTCGAGCTCCTCGAACGAGATCTCGGGCAGGCACGAGAGCTCGATGCGCAGCGCGCCGACGGCGTCGGGTGAAGCCACCGAGCCACCCAGGTCCTGGAGCCCGGCCCAGCGCGCGCCGCTCACCTCCAGCGGCCATAGCGTCGTGTCGTAGCACGTCCGGAACTTACAGGGCGCCCCACCCACCAACCGCGACACCAACTGCGTGTCCCTCGGGATCGTCAGACCCGTCGTCAGCTTGCCCTGCTCCGGGTCCAGATGAAACTCCACCAGGGACATCGATGGAAGGGGACGGATGTAGTTGGGATACACGACGTTCAGGAGGGCTTCGCTGACCTCGGGAAAGTCGTCGTCGATCTTGAGGTGGACCCTCGCCGCCAGGAACGCGAAGGCCTCGAGCAGCCGCTCCACGTGGGGATCGTCGGACTTGTTCGGCTCCAGGAGCAGGCGCGAGGCCACCTTGGGGTACTTCCGGGCGAACTCGGCGCCGGTCTGGCGGAGGAACGCGAGCTCGCGCTCGTACTGGTGCAGCAGATCGTCACGCATCAGACCGCCCCGCCCACCGTGAATTTCCCGGAGGAGATCTCCAGGACCGTGTCGAAGACCACCCTCTCCGGGTTCGGCTCCA
>JBDHHQ010000174.1:0-7107 GCA_039589315.1 Gemmatimonadota bacterium | reverse complement strand
CAGCGCCTCCTGCCATGAGGCTCGGGCGGCGTCCCGGTCGCCAGTCGCATCCGCGACGTCACCGAGCACGCCGAGCCCCATGCCCAGCTCCAGCCACGCCACACGGTCGTCGTATCCCTCGGCCATGTGAGCGCGTAGGTCTGCCAGAGCCTGGGCCGCAACGCGCCGTGCGTCCTCGCCACGGTCCGCCATGAGGAGCGCTTCGGCGTACCGTCGCCTCGCCCCTGCGAGCCGGACCGGCCACTGTGCGCGGCTGGGATCCGACGTAACCAACTCCTCCAGCGCTCGGACCGCTTCCCGGCAGTGGGCCAGGCCGGCTGCGATGTCTCCGTGCGCCACGAGGTCCCGGCCGAGGGTGCCTCGCGCCACGGCTCCGTCCAGCCGCCAGGTGGTGTTGGTCGGATCACGCTGAATCAGCGACGACGCTTCGTCCCACTGGCGGCGCCGGAGCTCGAGCGCCGCATCCTCCCGGCCCAAGGCTCGCTCGATCCCGGCCAGTCGCCCCTGGCTGACCAGGAGCCTCGCCCGCCATCGGGTGTTGCCGGGGTCCTCGGCCACCAGAGCCTCCTTGATCTCGACGTCGGCCAGGTAGCTCTCTCGCGCCCCCCTCGGGTCTCCGCCCTCGGCGCGGGCGATCCCCAGGTTGTAATGACCCTGGGCCACGTCGTATCGGCGCCGGGCGCTCTCCGGTTCGGCGCGCGCCACCCACTCCTTGGCAGCGAGGCTGGCCTCGAACTCGACCAGGGCCGCTCGCGGGTCGCCCCGCTCCAGCAGAGTGACGCCGATGTTCGTATGGCTGTAGCCCCGCTCGAGCTGCCAGGTGAGGTTGGTCGAATCCCGAGAGACCAACGCCAGCGACACGTTCCGGTATTCGTCGAAGGCGTCGAGCGCCCCCTCGAGATCTCCGCGCCGATACGCCAGGGTACCCACCCAGAACCGGCTTTGACCCAAGTCGAACAGGCGCTCGGTGTCTTCTGGATTCCGGCTGCTCAGGGCCTCGGCCAACCGAAGGGACTCCTCGAACGCCGGCTCCGCCTCCGCCAAGCGCCCCTGTTGAAGGCGGACCTGGCCGATCTGATGCAGAGCACGGGCCCGGGACGCCAGCTCGCCATCGCTGAACTCGCTCTCGGGGATCGAAGCGAAGTAGTCGATCGCCTGGGCGCCGACGTCGTCGAGGATGTCGAGCTGTCCGACAGGCTCCAGCTTCTCCCGCAGGTCTGTGAGCATGAAGTCGATGAGGCCCTCGGCCTGGTCACGCCGGCTTTCGGCCAGGTCTCGGGCTCGCGCGACGCGGTCGGCCTGGATCGCCATGACTACGGCGAACGCCACGATGCCCAACGCCACGGTCGCACCGAAGGCGACGCCGACTCGGTGGCGCCGGACGAACTTGCCGAGGGAGTAAGCGACGGAGCCGCCGCGCGCGCGCACCGGCTGAAACGCCAGGAAACGCTCCAGGTCCAGGGCCAGTCCGTTCGCCGTCTCGTACCGGCGGTCCCGGTCCTTTTCCATGGCGCGTGAGACGATCCAATCCAGGTCGCCGCGAAGCTCCTTGCGGAGGAGCTTCGGGGTGGTGGACCGCTGGGCCGCGATCGTCTCCTGGGTGTCCTCGAGGTCATGGAGGCGGGCGGCAGGAGACAACGGCTCGACCGCGATGTGAGAAGCGACCGCGGCCCATCCCCTGTAGGCGTCACGATCGTAGGGGAGCACACCGATCAGCAACTCGTAGAGCAGCACGCCGAGCGAGTAGACGTCGCTCCGTGTGTCGACGTCGGCCGAGCCCATGATCTGTTCGGGGCTCATGTACGCGGGTGTCCCCAAGACCCGGTCCTCGCGCGTCAGGTGCGTCCCGTCGAACTCCCCGGTCCCTGTGGCTTTGGCGATGCCGAAGTCGATGATGTGCGGGATCGGCCGCCCTTCCATCTCCGAGACCAGGAGGTTGGAGGGCTTCAGGTCCCGGTGAATCACCCCCTTCTGGTGGGCATGCTGTACCGCGCGGCAGACCTCGGCAAAGAGCTTCACCCTGCGTCGGATCGGGTACCGCCGCTGGTCGCAGAAGTCGGTCAGCGGCTGGCCGTCCACCTTCTCCATCACGAAGTACGAGCGGCCGTCCTCGGTGGTGCCGGCGTCGAAGACCTTGGCGATGTAGGGATGGTCCATGACCGCCAGGGCCTGCCGCTCACCATCGAACCTCGCCAGGACCTCTGGGGAATCCACCCCCGGTCGGAGGATCTTCAGGGCCACACGCCTGCTCACCGGCTCGGTCTGCTCGGCGAGGTACACGACGCCCATTCCGCCCTCGCCGAGGACCTCGACGATGCGGTAGGGGCCGATCCGTTCCGGGTGCGGTGGCGCGCTCACCAGCCGGCCTCGTCCAGGGGATGTGGGGGGCTCAGTCCTCTCCCAGCTCCAACTCCGGATCGATGCGGTGGGATCGACCGTTCACCTTGAAGTAGATGGAATAGCTGTAGGTTCCCACGTTGGGGTGCCCGTGGAGAGCCATCACGTAGACGTTGCCCTGGCGGGCCGGCTGCGGCCAATCGGACTCCCACTTGGGGTCGGTGATCCTCACTCCGCCAGCCGCGTGGTCGAACTTCAAGCGCGGCAGGCCGCCGGACCCGTCGATCTTCCGGCCGTACAACGTCCACAGGATCGTGCGGACGTCATCGGGCTCCTTCATCTTCGAGATCGGCACACGGTCCGGCGTCACGTCCCACCAGTACTCCCTGAGCGTGCCGTCATCCGACAGCGCGCCCACGATCGTCGTGTGGATGGCAGCGTTGGGGTAGGCTCCTCCGACGATGACGTGGTGCTTCGACTTCGATGACTCGTGGTCGTTGGAGTGGTGGTGTGGGTGGGCAGAAGACATGGGTAGGCTCCTTTGGCTGCGCGACGTGGCAAGCGCGCCGGCAGGCGAGTCCGGACGTTCGACCGGGGGGGCGCCCGTGCACCGTCGGCACGATCCGAGCGGCCGGGCGAGGGGGTTGGGGGGCCCTCGACGCGGGAATCCGCACCCAAGTATTGTGCGGGGCACCTCAGGACCGCCAGAAGAAGCTGGGGCCCCGCCCGGCCGAGTGAGCTCGAGCTCTCCCTGCCGGGACAGCCCGAAGAGGAGTGATCCATGGGCGACAAAAGAGCCTCTCGAGGACCGCCCAGCTTGCCGCTCGTCCTCGTCCTCATCGCATGCCAACCGGTCGAACGGGCAGACTCCGGGCTGGCCGTCGGCCGCCGACCGACCACCGCGCGCGCAGCCGACGGGCAGTACGTCTCGTGGCGTGAGCACCTCATCGATGACGTATCGATCAGCGGCGTCGAGCTCGCCGGCAGTGACGGGCTGGTCATGGCGGACCTGGACCTCGACGGCCACCTCGACATCGTCTCGGTCCATGAATCCGACACGGAATACGACGGTGTGGCCGACGGCCTGATCAGGATCTCGTTCGGGACGGGCGACCCGGACCAGTGGGAGTCGGTCACGTTGGCAGAGGGCCCCGAGGCCGGCGCCGCTGAGGACGCCGCCATCGGGGACATGAACGGCGATGGCCAGCCCGACGTCGTGGCTGCGGTGGAGCTGGCGCACCTCATCTACTTCGAGAATCCCGGCGAGTCGGTGCGGACGGCGCGGTGGTCGAGGCACATCCCCACCATCGCCTCGGGCCGCGGCTCGTTCATCCGGGTCTTTCTCGCCGACTTCGACCAGGACGGCCGCCAGGAGGTGGTGGCCGCGAACAAGGGTGACCAGTCCGGCGATGCAGAGTCCCTGAATACGATCTCCTGGTTCGAGCTGGCTGGCGACCCGATGGAGGACGCGTCGTGGGTCGAGCACGAGCTCGCGCGCATCATCTGGCCCATCAACTCCCAGCCGGTGGATCTGGACGGCGACGGTGATCTCGACGTCGTGGGTGGCTCGGTGGCCGAGCGCCGCATCCTGTGGTTCGAGAACACGACCACCGATGGGATCACCTTCGTCGAGCACGCCATCGACATCGTGGGGACGTTTCCGGAAGCTCGACCCGGCGGGGAAGGGGATGGTGGGGACTCGGTGAACACCGCAGCGGCCAAAGGGGCAGGGGACGACGCTGATCCGGTCTCGATCGCTCTGGCGGCCGGCGAAGAGGTGACCCGCGGGCACGGGGTCACCGGCTTCAACATGGACTTTGTCGATCTGAACGGGGATGGCCGTCTGGACATCGTGGCCAACGAGTTCTTCAAGCACCTCGTCTGGCTCGAACAGCCGCCGGCCCACGACGGAGCCTGGCAGCTCCATCCCATCGGGACGTTCGCGCCCGATCAGCTCGTGGGACTCGTCGCTGCGGACATCGACGACGACGGCGACCTGGACGTGATGGCGGGCGGATACAGCCGCGGCCCGAGGGACTGGGACGGCGACGTCACGGTGAACGATCCCCTCGGCCGCCTGGCCTGGTTCGCCAACCCGGGTGACCCGACGGGGGGCTGGACCCGCCACGACATCTCCCGGCGTAGGCGAGGGATGTTCGACAAGTTCGTCGCTCTGGACATGGACGGGGACGGCGACGTCGACTTCGCCTCCACCCGCGGCAACAGCGTCCCCTACGACGGCGTCTTCTGGTTGGAGCAGGTCAGGACGGCGGAGCCGGGCGTGGTGTTCACGAGGGCGCGATCAGTGGATAGCGAGGAGGTGGGACTGCCGGGCGGGCGCTGAAGGGCTCGTAGCCCGAATGACCCCAGGGGCCCACTCGGGCCTCCACACGGCTGGGTCGCACGCGCCCGGTTTCAGTCGTTCGTGGGCAGCGGCTCGTCCCCCAGCACGAAAGACTCCACGAACAACCGGCCGGGACCCGACTGCATCACGTCGCCGATGCCCATCCGGTACGCCCCACTCATGCGCCTGGTGTTGGCCACGGCCACGAAGGTGAGGCCGGACTTCGGCGCCCGGAGCAGCAGGGCGGACTGTGCGTTCCACTCGCCGCCGTGCCATTCGAGCCGGACGCCCTGGTACGTCTGCACGTACCAACCGAGACCGTACGTCTTCTCGTCACCGTCGATCGCGATTGAAGGCGACAGCATCAGGGCCTTGGTCTCCGGCCGCAGGAAACGGTCCTGATCCAGGGCGATGGAGATCCTCGCCAGGTCCCTGACCGATGAGATCAGGCCCGCCGACGGGCTGAAGTGACGGGGATACCCGGACGGTACGACCTGACCGTCCATCAGCTCGTAGGGCATGGCCATGTTGGCGAGGAAGTCAGCGCGGTGGAGGCCCGTCACCAGGAAGTCGGCCAGGAGGTTCACGTCCGGTGCGGTGTGGCGCAGTCCCAGCGGTTCGAGAATGCGCTCCGTCAGCAGCTGAGCGCACGTCTTCCCGCTCGCTGCCTCCATCACGTCACCGAGGCTGACGTACCGACTGCCGTTGTACGAATGGACCGCCCCCGGCGTGCCCTCGGACGTGTGGTTGAAGACGTGCTTCACCGTGATCGCGCCTTCGGCGGCGAGATCCACGCCATACTCGCTGATGGGATCGTCCAGGTCGACCAACCCTTCCTCGACGAGCTGCATCAGGAGAATGGCCGCCACGGACTTGGTCACCGATCCCACGAAGAACGACGTGGTGTCGGTTGCCGGTCTGCCCCGTTCGACATCCGCGAGCCCGAATCCGCGGGCCCAGACGATCCGATCGCTCTGGGCAATCGCGGCTGCCATTCCCGGGATCCGCAGCGCGACCCGGATGCTGTCGAGCTGTGCCTCGAAGCCCACGAGACCGTCCGTCGGCGTGACGCTGACCGGTTGGACCGGAGTCTCGCTGCAAGCCCCGACCGCCAGGGCGAGCCCAAGTCCGAAGACTGCGCCGATGGGTGTGGCGCGTTTCCGAGGGATCATCAGACAACATCACGTTCGCGAACCTCAGGTATCCCGACGGCAGGGGTTCCCGATTCGTGTCGGTCAGGCTGAAGTCGCCCAGGAGCTGCAGATCGAGCTTGCCCTCACCGAACCATCTGCCCAGACCCAACCCGACCCAGACACCGTACTGCACCTTGGCTCGATCCCACCCGACCTGCTCGTCGTCGCAGGCCACGCTGCCCGCTCCCGGCACGTCCGTGACGGAGCACGCCAGCTCGAAGCCGATGGAGGGGCCTACGAGCAGGTGCGGAGACGTTCGCCAGGGCGCATCGAGCCCGAAGAGGACGGGCAGCTGCAGGTAGGACAGTCTCCGGCCTCCGCCGGTCTGGAATTCCACCCATCCCTTTTGGCTGTAGAGCAGCTCGGCGTGTAGCGAGACGATGGAGCTCAGCTGGTATGCGGCGACGGCCCCGAGAAGAGGGGCCATTCTGGGGTCGATCCGGTCTCCCGAGTGCTCGTCTTCGAAGAGCGCGTTGGCGGCGCCGAATCCGACGCGTCCTCCCAGCGAGAGCTGCTGGGCGACGACGTGGCCCGGAAGGAGTAGTAGAAGTAGGGAGAACACCAGCGGCGTGACGGGAGGGACGCCGGGGAACGGCGATTGCCGGGCGCCACTCCGACCGGACGTCACCGGGCAGAAGCGCCTGCAAAGTCGCTGACCACCGGGAAGATCGAGCCCTCCAGCATCGAGCGGATTCGCGGCCACCGATCATTCCTCCTCAGGAACAACGGTCGTGATGAGGAGGGCGACGCTTCCATCGGGGATTCTCCCCGGACGGTCGTGGGGGAAGGCCCGCGGGTTCCTCGATTCGATCCAGGAGCAACCATCGGAACAGGGGTCAGGGCACCCGGTCCTCGACGGTGGGGGGTGTCGACCGCTCACGCGCGGGCGCCGGGGAGTCGACACCCTAAACAGTGAACCGCGCTTCGCCGGCCCACCGGGCAGCCTCCCGGCTGGGCCGATTCGCCACAGGCCGTCGACGAAGCCAACCACGGAGACGAGCATGAGGATCGCGAGTCTGCTGGCTGCGGGCATGGTGCTGAGCGCCTGCTCCTCCGCCACGGTAAAGTCTGCCCCCCGGCCCGAGCCGCTGCCGTCGTCTGCGGTGGTGGCCACCGGTCCAAAGCAGGGACCCCGGAAGCTCGAGGGTGTCCCGCCCGGGCACTATCCTCCGCCGGGCGAGTGTCGCCTCTGGCACAACGGTCGGCCGCCGGGGCATCAGCCCCCACCCGCTC
>JBDHHQ010000173.1:0-6554 GCA_039589315.1 Gemmatimonadota bacterium | reverse complement strand
GGCCGGCTCACCGGCTGCCGTCAACCGGCTTACGGTATCAGTGGAGCGCACCGATCCGCCATGCCGTGCTGCCAGGGAATGGAGGTAGAGCATGCCACCAACCGTACAGGACTCCAGCGAGGGGAGGGCCGGGGGCTCGCACAGGGCGTCCTCGGCCTGGAGCTTGCGTCGTCTCCTGACGGCTCGCGGATCGTTTACGTAGGTGGTCTCCTGACGGCTCGCGGATCGTTTACGTAGGTGTGGCTCCCACCGGAGGCACGCAACTCTGGCAACGTGCGCTCGACAACCTGGAGCCCAGCCTGGTTCCCGGCACCGAGGGTGCGACTCATCCCGTCCTGTCACCGGATGGCCTGTGGGGAGCGTTCGCGCCCGAAGGAGGTACAGTGGCGTCCGCGTGGGGCGTCGGCGCCGATAGACGGGGGCACACCGCTCCGGAATTGAGCGAGGGTGGGTGGGAGGCCGGGGCCGGACCACCCCTGCGGCGCTGGAATGCCTTCAGGGGACGGCCGAACCCACCCAGTGGTTCTGTCGGTGGTCGAGCCCGCCCCCTACGCCGGCCGGTACACCTCCGCTCCGCTCTCCCTGAGCTACTACTTCGGCGTAACGCACGAGTCGGGCGTATGGGCCAAGGCAGCCGACTCGCTCTGGGTCGATGAGGATCTGGATCCAGAGATCCCACCGTACCTGCCCGATACTGAGCTCGTCCGGCAGGACGTGAGGCGCGTGTACTCGAACATCGCCGAGATGGACGACCAGATCGGGCTCATCCTGAGCCAGCTCGAGCAGGACGGCCTCCTCGAGAGCACTGTCGTCGTGTTCTATGGAGATCACGGTGGTCCTCTGCCGAGGCAGAAGCGGCTGCTCTACGACTCGGGACTCAGGGTACCCATGATCATCCGGTTTCCGGGTCGGCAACACGCCGGGACCGTGGACTCACAGCTCATCAGCTTCGTCGACTTCGCAACGACCACGTTCTCGCTTGCCCACATCGGGATCCCCGACCATCTGGAAGGCCGTGCTTTCCTGGGTCCACACCGGGCACCCGAAGCCCGTCACTACGTCCACGCTGCGGCCGATCGGCTGGGCGATCCTCGAGGAATGCGGATGATGGACGTACAGCGGCGGCTCACGGGCCCGCTGGACCCGAGGGGATGGGTCCGGTGGTGGAGAGCCGGTGGCCGCCGTGGGCGCGGGTTCAGGGCGTGTGACCGCCCCCTACTCGCGCGGGTCTCAGCTGCCTCCGCCTACCGTGAAGCCCACGCCGCCGCGAATGAAGAAGTCGGGGATGTTCCCGAGGCCGACACCGCCTTCGACGTACGGCCGGAGGGAGTTCATCGGGAAGTCGATGCCGCCCAGGAGGTGCAACCCCACTTCCGTGGCGCTCGCGTCGATCTCGAAGCCCGGGATGCCGATGTCACCCAGGGCGTCGTCGAACGAGAACCGGCCAAACGAGAGCCCTGCGCCCACCTTGGCACGATGCTGGGGTTGTCGGGAAGCGTGAACAGGTAGTACGCGGTTCCACCGAACTCCAGGTAGTCGAAGCCATCGGGAAAGTAGATAATCGAAATAGGGGGCGATCTCGAAGGACGACACCGAAAAGAAGCCCCTGGCACCAATTCCGAAGTCGACGTCCTGGGCGTACATAGCCTCACCTGCTAGCCGAAACTGCCCTTGTGCGTCCGTAGCCGCGGTTGCCAGTAGCCCGAAGCTCAGACCCAACGCCACGACGTGTCTCAAGGTCTTCGCCCTGTGAAGTGATTCGTGCCGAAAGACGTTCTTCCTTCTCAAGCGCAATTACCGCTGCTCAGCCGCCACGGGCTCCTACCGAATGACCTGGCCGGGGGCTCGTGCGTACGAAATTGGTCCAATCGCGACTCGACTCGCAGTGCTCGATCCGGGCGACGAGGCGGTGAGTCACGCGTGCTGCTCCACGGACGGGGTGTGCTGCTGAGGCAGAGCCGACCGAGACTGCGGATTCGGCACTCGGCTCGTACGTTGCCGGTCATGAACGAACCTGCCGAGCGCAGCACAACCGAGGCAGTGAAGAGGCGGGAGGGGCACGAGGTCGAGATCGCCCCCACCGGCTCCGCGGGGCTCGCCATGGCAGAGGGACTACGACGTGATCATCCTGGACGTGATGCTCCCGGGGCATAGCGGCTTCGACGTCGCATCCGAGATCCGTGCCAGGGGAGACGCCACGCCCATCCTCATGCTGACCGCACTCTGCGCCACGGAGGACGTCGTGAAGGGTCTGGACGCGGGCGCCGACGACTATCTGACCAAGCCCTTCGAGCTCAGTGAGCTGCTCGCGCGAGTCAGGGCGCTGAAGCGGCGCGCCGCCTCGGGCCGCGTCGGAGCGGCGACGTTCGCCGACCTGGAGCTGGACGAATCGGAGCGGTCGGTCCGACGCGGAGATCGCCCCGTCAAGCTCACCGACACCGAGTACCGGTTGCTCGTGACGTTGATGGAGCGCCCCGGCAAGACGCTTTCCCGTCAGGAGCTCCTGGACCGGGTCTGGGGCATCAGTCTCGATCCGTGCACGCGGATCGTCGACGTGCACGTCGCCAACCTGCGGAAGAAGCTGGAAGCCGGGGGCGAGGAACGCATGGTGGCAACCGAGCGGGGCGTGGGACCGGCTCGTCTGGCCGGGCACGGAGTAGGGGCAGATCGCCCCGTTCGGTGCCAGGTGCGGCGCGCATCTTGCAACGTTGGCGAGCAGAGTTGGCCGCACACTATTCTCCCGAGGATGTAGCACGCGAACGGCGTCGTGCCCAAGGTTGCGAGAGAACAACGCCCATGGTCCGTCCGTCAAGGCCTTCTGAGGAGTCGAGCGGTCCGATTCTACACCCACTGTTCTTCGCCGTCGGCCCAGTGATGGTGATCGGAGTCGCGAACCTCAACGAAGTGTCCGTCTCGGAAATCGCTCTTCAATCTCTCGCTCTCGCATCCTGCGCCGCAGCGCTTTGGCTCGCGGCTTGGCTTGCGCTCCGAGACATTGAACGGTCGGCCCTCGTCGTCACGTTGTCATTGGTCTTCATCTTCGCTTGGGGAGGAGTGGCCGGGCTCCTCGCGCCCACCAGAGATGCCGCAGAGCTCAGAGGCTCCGAGGTTTCGGGCCTATGGTGGACGTGGTGTGCGATCTGGCTGGTCGGCGTCCTACTTCTGCTCAGATCCAGGGGAGCGCCCCGGTGGCTCACTCGATTTGCCAACCTGACAGGGGCCGCGCTCGTCGCAATTCAAGTAGTGCTCATCGCCGAGTATTCTCTCAACGTTCGAGACCTGAGTCCCGACTTCAACGAAGCGATGGATCCAGGCCCACGCCTCGCAGCCCATTCCGAGCCCGATGAGCGTCCTGACATCTACTTCTTCATCCCCGATCGATACGGTAGCGCCAAGACCCTCGAGGGCTATTACGGCTTCGACAACAGGGAATTCCTGGAGGCTCTCGAGAGCCGAGGGTTCTGGATAGGGACCGACAGCCGAGCGAACTACTTCTTCACGCCGCAGTCAATGGCGTCATCCTTGAACATGACGCACCTGGGATTCCTGGGAGACCTCGGGATCAGGGGCGCCGATCTTCGACCTCTCTACAGGATGATACGGGATAACCGCCTCACTCACTACCTGAAGAGTCTCGGCTATACGTATGTCCACTCGGGAAGCTGGTGGGCCGGTACACGACGCAATCCGCTCGCCGACATCAACGTGGAAAGCTGTTTGGCACAATCGCTCCTGGACCCGTTGATCGCAGCGAGCGTGCTTTCCCCCCTCCTCCCTGCGGTAGCGAGTCACCGTGTGTTCTGCCACCTTACGTGGAGCCTTTATGAATCCGTTCCCCGCCAATTCGAGGCCGTCGCGGAGGTCGCGGCGCTCGAGGGCCCGACGTTCACTCTGGCTCACTTTCTCGTTCCGCACGAGCCTTGGGTGTTCGACCGGGGCGGGGCGTTCGTGACGGAAGAGGTGGCGCGCCAGAGGACTGCGAAGGAGAACTACACCCAGCAGCTCATCCACACGAATACACTTCTTCTGCAGCTCGTGGACAGCTTGCTCGCTAGATCGGAGAGTCCGCCGATCATCGTCATACATGCGGACGAAGGGCCGCTCCCCGAATCCCTCAAGTCATTCCACGAGGCAGCCACAGCTCCGCAGTCGCGTGAAGGAGCACTCTTGGACCTGACCCTCAAAGAGGATCTGGGCTACAAGTTCGGCGTGCTCGCTGCGATCTACGCCCCGGAGGCCGATACCGGGACGCTGTCCCCATCGATGACACCGGTGAATACCTGGCGGTGGATACTCAACCAGTACTTCGGCCAGGAGCTGAGCCTGCTGCCCGAGAGGTCGTTCGTCTTCATGGACACCGAAGAGATATACCGATTGCTGGACGTCACCGAATCGATCGCCCCGTCCGGGAGTGGAAGGTGATCCGACCGGCCCGGAGCGAAGGGCACCTCGAACACCGGGCTAAGGCAACGAACCATGCGTATCAGAGCCGGTCTGATACCCTCTCGGGGTTCTCGGCTGTTGCCTAGAAGGCCGTTGAAGAACGGGAGCGCGCCGCGTTGCGAGCGCCACGGCCCCAGATCCGAGGCGGCGCGACGACGGCATAGCCATAGCTACGTCTAGGAGCGCCAACGACGGAGATGGGGCCGTGCCGCCCCAACCCACAATCTGTACGCATATGTCCTCCTTGGTGTTGGGCGCACTCCCGTTCTTCAACGGCCTTCTAAGTCGTCGGTCGTTTCTTCCCTGCCAGCACGACGCCGGCCGAGCCGCGTGAGTCTGCGCCAGACCGGCTTCATGGAGAGAATGCCGGCTAGTAGGCCGGCCGCGACGAGTTGGATCAAGAAGTTACGGGTTGCCGGCTCGATGTATGCCTGGACGGGGGTGGGGACCAGCATCAACGAGGCCAGCGCGACAAGCACCAACCCTGGCCAGCCTCGTCGAGAACCACTCATGTATCGCTCCCTTCGGGGCGCGTCTGGAGCACAGCTATGGTGAGGCGGCCGGGGCGGACATCCGATTCCGGTTCGTAAGTTCTGTGCCTCGGTCGTGGCTTCTGGGGAGCAGCGGGTCTCGCGTCCACGCGGCCCGATGGGCGAGCCCGGTCGCCTCTGCCGCTCCGGGGACCCAGACCAGCCCAATGACCACGGGAGTGTTGGCAAAGTAACTCACGTCCGTGTCGCGCACATGTTCTTTCGGCCTCCATCTGCTCCCCGTGGTGGACGGCTCGCGGGGCCGTACTACTGGCGAGACCGAGAAGAAAGGAGTCGGGCGCCCGTCGCCCTCGCTGCAGGTCTCCCCTCCCCCACACTCTAGCGACCGGCGTCCCGCACCGGCCCCGCCTGCGAGAAATGCCTGGATGACACCTTCCGTGTTTCTTGCAGAAATCTGACAGTTTCGTAAGATGCGGCTCCGGGTCCGAGCCCCGGCGAACCAGCCCGCTCGCGGCACCCATCCCCCTCAACGGGCGACCAGCCGAAGGAGTCAGCAAGAGGCGTACCCAAGTCATCCTGGCAGGACTCGCTCTCCTCTGGGGAGCTCCGCTCCAGGCACAGGAGCGCACGATCACGGGCCAGGTCACATCCATTGACCAGGGCCAGGCCCTTCCCGACGCGGTGGTGCAGGTCGTGGGCACAGCCTTCGCCACCATCACCGACGCCGAGGGCGGCTTCGCCATCCGGTCGCTCGCCCGGCGGCAGCTCGGCCGCTTCGTGGAACAATTCTGCGATCCGCGTCCAACGGTCGGGCTGTTGCGGCGGAGACCTTGGCGGACTCATGGGTCGAGATCGTCCTGCGTCAGGGCCTGATGGAGGAACGCGCGCGCGCCAAGCGCCAGTCCCGCTTCACGGTGCGATCCGAGACCCCCAGGCTTCCGGCGGCCTCCTCGACCGAGAGTCCGCCGAAGAAGCGCAACTCCACGACCTGCGCCAGCCGGGGGCTCTGCTCTGCCAAACGCGAGAGCGCCTCGTCGAGGGCCATGAGCGTCTCCGCCGACCGATCCGAGTCGGAGGTCGCCACCTCCAGCCCCTCCAGATCGAGCGGAACAGCCCCGGCTCCACGCTTTCGCGTGAGGTGGCGGCGTGCGCGGTCGATCAGGATCTGGCGCATGGCTCGCGCTGCCACTCGGAAGAAATGGGCGCGATCTTGCCAGTCCTGGTTCGCGCTTCCGGCGAGCTTGAGGTAGGACTCGTGCACGAGGGCGGTGGTGTTCAGCGTGGGCGACGCCCCGGCGAGCTGGAAATGTGCGCGGCGCTTGAAGTCCTGGTAGACCGCCTCGAAGAGTCGGTCCATGGACGCATCGTCACCGTCCCGTACGGCCTCCAAGAGCTCGGTGATGTGTTCGGACTCGGGCATCGCCCCCTCGTGCATGACCGTCGCCGGAAGCGCGCGCCCCGGGTCACATGGAGAGCCGTCCCGCAGCGGACCACTTTGACCAACGAGCGGCGGGTGCGAAAGGGTTTGGCTCACGAGAGCGGGTCCGAGCCGCAGCGCGACTCGGCGACCCGGAACGTCGAGTCGGCGTGGCCCGTAGCTCGGGGCGAGTCGGTGGCGGA
>JBDHHQ010000172.1:0-6115 GCA_039589315.1 Gemmatimonadota bacterium | reverse complement strand
CTCGCTGCCGGGGCAGGGCGAGGAGGAGGACGAGGACGAGGAGGAGGGCGGGTTCGGCGGCCAGCGCGGGCCCCCGCGCTCGGGCCCGAGCGGCCCGCTGGTGGTGCCGGGCGCATACACGGTGCGGCTGAGTGTCGTGGGCGCGGCGCACGAGCAGCGACTCGTCATCGAAGAGGATCCCCGCCTCGACGTCACCCCCGACGTTCGAGCCCGCTGGACGGCCGATCTCCTGGAGATCGCCGCGTTGGGGCTGCGCGTCGAAGACGGTCTCGAGGCTGCCGAGACGGTGGTCGAGGATCTGGATGCGGGCGAGCGCTCGGTGTCCGACGAGGACCAAGCCCGGGCCAGGGACATGCACCGGGAGTGGCGGGAGCTCCGCAGCCGGATCCGGCGGCTCTACAACGAGGTGGAGGGCTGGGTCGGACCGCTCACCGCCGACCAGGCCAGCGAGTGGGCGTATTACCTGGAGATGGCCGGGACGTTGGAGGCTGCCTCGGAGTAGGCTTCAGTGGCGCGCTGGACGGCGAACGGGACGCCACGGTGGTGGTCTACGGCCACGACGGGGCCGTAGCCGGCTCGGTCGCCTCGACCGCCCGCTGCGGCTGGGCACTGAGCAGCTCGGAGTCGCCGGCAGAGGGTCCCTGGAGACCCCGGTCCGGGAGCACGAAGACCCGGCGGGCCAGCTCGGACTGGAGCGTCTCCGGCCGGTAGTAGCGCTCGAGGCTGCCGCCCTTGAAGACCATGAGGTCTCGGTTGCGTAGGCGGAAGTCCTTCCACGGCTCGTCCTCTCCGCCCCGGGCCCGGCGCTCCTGGATGAGGAAGACGTAGGCCCACGTGATGGTCTCGTGGTAGAGGCCGTCGGCGCCGTAGTGTGCCGCGAAGCGCCTCAGCGCGGTGGAGAAGCGCTCGAGGGCTGCGAGGGGCGGCATCCTACTCAAATAGACCCAAGCTACCCGCACGTGCTGTTCGTGCCGGAAGTCCTCGTTGGCGAGAGTACATGCCTCGAACGCCTCCACCAGCTCCTCGTCGGTCCACTTCGGCATGGGCGAGCCCTCCCTCCCTCGACTTTCAGCGCGCTCCTGAAGCCCCCGCCGCCGTACGCGACTCGGGCCGCAGGGGACGACGGTGCGTACACGTCGCGTCCCTGACACTAATGTTATCAAGGTACCATGATAACATTACGCTTCAGTGTCCGCAACTCAGGAGCGGCAGGGGAGGCAGGGCGGTCGCCGAACGCGGCTGACCGGGTCGGCTCCGCCGCTCCGAACCGCCTATCAGTGCAGCGCTGCCACCCAGGATCCGTTCTCGAACCAGTAGGTCTCCAGTTCCGCGAGGGCCCCGGAGAGGGCGAGCCCCTCCAGGTAGTTTTCGATCATGTTGAGGAGAAGGGCGTCTCCGGCGGGTACCGCCATGCCGATCGGCTCCACGGTGAGGGGCGTCGTTAGCGTGGCCAGCCCGGCGTTCGGGTTTCGCAGCATAGCCAAAGCCAGGACCGGAAAGTCGGCCACCACGGCATCGGCCTGATCGGTCAACACCAGATCCACGGCCTCGTCGTAGTCCTCGGTCCAGATCGCCTGCGCCTCGGGGAAGATGGTCTCGACGAAGGTCTGGCTGGTCGAGTTGTCGAGCGCTGCCATTCTGACGCTGCTCTGGTCGATGTCGGTCGCCTCCCGGGCCGCCGCGATCGTCGCGGATTTCGTGAGGATCGATTTGCCCGACACCAGGTAGGGGCCGACGAAGGCGACCCGCCGGTTCCGCTGGGGCGTGATCGTCATGCCGGACATGATGGCGTCGATATCACCGTTTTCGAGGGCGCCCATGAGCTGCGCGAAGGGCCGTTCCACGAATTGGATCTCCACGTCCATGACCTCGGCCAGGGCCTTGGCCAGCTCGATCTCGTAGCCCATGAGCTCACCCTGCCGGTCCTTGGCGCTGAAAGGAGGCTGGGTGCCTGTCGTCCCGACGCGGAACACACCGCTTTGGACGATGCGGTCGAGCACTTCCTGAGCCTGGGTCGTGGCGGGGGTCGCCATTACGGTAGCAGTCAAGCAGGCGAGCAGCAGCATCTTGCGGAACATGGGGGACTCCAGTCGCGGGGCGGGCGGCCCCGGGTCTATGGGCAACGGTCACGAATGGCGGGGCCGTATGATATCACCTGTCCGTGGATGCGCCACCCGCGCCGTGGATGCGCCACCGGCGCCGAGGTGTCCGCCCGCACGGCTCTTCGCAGGCGAGGGGCCGCGGCCCCACCCGTGGGGACCGCGGCCCTTGAGCGCGTTCGAGGCACGCCCTGCCCCGGGGGCTGGCTCGTTCGCGGCCAGTCGTCCGAAGTGGCAGGGGTCGTGTTGTCCGGTGGGTCCGGGAGGCCCGAGGGCCAGGGCGGGGGGCCGGGGTCCTCCCGTGAGGCCGGACCCCGGCTCGCCTAATTCGCCGCCGTGATGGTCACCTGAATGACCGCGGTGGTGGCGGGGTAGGTGTACCCGTCGTCCACCACCTGAACGGCGCCCCCTTCGTCCGCCCCGGTGTTCGGACCCGCCTTTGCGCGGTGCCTGGTCGGCCCCGAGGCCCGACTCCTGGTCGACCTCGGTTCCCGCATCCCAGAGGAGGACCTGGCCCGTCACGTCGGCGGTGATGGGCGCGCCGCTGTCGTACAAGGCGATGCCGTCGCCGTCCGGGGCGAAGAACAGGTCGTTGGACTGTACCAACATGGTGGCGAAAGAGAGCACCCCGCCGGGCGGAGCGCTGAAGGTCGCCTCGTAGGCGCCTCCCGGGGTGACGGGCCCCGGCGCGTCCGCACCGACGGGGGTGTCGAACACACCCGAGCCGATGAAGTCGTAGACGGTGGAGACGTTGGCATGGGACGGGATGGAACGTCCTGTCCGGTGAGATGAAGCGGGTCTCATGCCGGGCCGTCGGGTCCGTCCGAAGAAGGCCATCCCGGAGCGGCTCGTCGTGACGCCGCACGCGTCCCGAGCCTCGGCTTCGACCGGCCGGGGCCAGCCCACTGGACGGACCACCACCGCGCCCCCAAACTGACGCTCCCCCCCGACAACCGCTCCTGACCGGTTCCCCAACGGGGATCGGGGTGGCGCCTTTCGTGACGCGAGCCTCAACGCACACTCCGTGGCCCGTGTCCTTAGGGTGCCAAGCCCACTACGACACGACCGTTCAGGCGTCACCGACGGGCCCTCGCGAGCCGGCTCGGTGGCTCTGTTCCAGCAGGCGTGACACAGATTCGATCCAACGCAGGAGGCACCGGATCATGCGTCCCATCGTCAGTCTCATCGCCCTGGCGGCTCTCGCCGCGCTCGTTCCCTCCGCTCCCGCACAGGCCCAGAGCGTCGAGGCCATCTCCTCGGCCATCGGGGACCTCGAGTGGCGCAACATCGGACCCGTGAACATGGGTGGGCGCGTCTCCGCCATCGCCGGGATCCCGGGGGATTCCCGTACGTTCTGGGTCGGCGGCGCGGACGGCGGGGTGTGGAGGACCACCAATGGAGGCACCACGTTCGAGCCCCAGTGGCAGGAGGAGGAAGCCTACTCGGTAGGCGCGCTGGCGGTGGCGTCCTCGGATCCGAACGTGGTCTGGTTGGGCTCGGGTGAAGGGGATCCCCGCAACTCGGTGTCCTACGGGCTGGGCGTCTGGCGCTCGACGGACGGCGGTTCGACTTGGTCCCATCTGGGCCTGGAGGGGACCGAGCGGATCAAGCGGGTGGTCGTCCATCCCAAAGACCCGGACGTGGCGCTGGTGTGCGCCCTCGGCCGGGAGTGGGGACCCAACGAAGAGCGGGGCGTCTTCAAGACCACCGACGGCGGGGCCAACTGGACCAAGGTGCTCTACATCGACCAGGACACAGGCTGCTCCGACCTGGACATCGACTTTTCCAATCCGCGCAACATCTACGCCGGCATGTGGACGTTCCGCCGCCGGCCCTGGCGCTTCGACGGGGGCGGGCGCGAGACTGGCGTCTACATCTCGCGGGACATGGGCGAGACGTGGACCAAGGTGGAGACATTGCCGGATGAGCCCATGGCCCGCATCGGCCTGAGCGTGGCCCAGTCGTCGCCCAACATCGTCTACTTGATCACCGAGTTTCCCACGGCGGGGACGCTGTTCAAGTCCGTGGACTACGGCGCCACATGGGAGATGGTCAACGAGGACCGCAACCTGCTCAACTTCCGGCCCTTCTACTACTCCGACGTCTTCGTCGACCCGTCCAACGAGAACATCCTCTTCACGCTTTCGGGGGCCCTGGCCCGATCTGTGGATGGAGGCCGGACGTTCGACCGGATCGGCCAGGGCGTGCACGGGGACCACCAGTCGTTCTGGATCAACCCTGCCGACGGTGACCACGTCCTGTCCGGCAGCGACGGCGGCTGGCAGGTCAGCCTGGACGGCGGTGACACCTTCCACATCCAGCGCAATTTCAGCCTGGCCCAGTACTACCACGTCTTCGTGGACGACCGGGACCCCTACTGGGTGTGCGGCGGTCTCCAGGACAACGGAAACTGGTGCGGCCCGTCCAGGACGCGGCAGCAGGGCATCATGGCGGACGAGTGGTACACGGTGAGCGGCGGCGACGGATTCTACACGGTGCCGGTACCCGGTAAGCCGAACCTGGTGTACTCCAACGCTCAGGGCGGCTACTTCCGCATCACCGACACCAACTCCGGCGTGACCCGCAACATCGAACCGTACCCCCGGCAGGTGGGATCGCAGGGGCAGGGCATGTTCCGCGCCCGGTACCGCTTCAACTGGGACGCGCCCATCGTCATCTCGCCCCACGACCCCGGCACCGTGTACTGGGGCGGCAACGTCCTCTTCCGGAGCCGGGACGAGGGCTACACGTGGGACGTGATCAGCCCCGACCTCACCACCGACGACCCCGAGAAGCAGCGGGATTCGGGGGGTGAGATCTACAACGACAACACGGCGGCCGAATTCCACACCACGATCCTCACGGTGGCGGAGTCGCCGCTGGAGCAGGGGGTCATCTGGGTGGGCACGGACGACGGCAACCTGCAGCTCAGCCGGGACGACGGCGCCAACTGGACGAACCTCCGGGACGCCGTGCCCGGGCTGCCGGCCGAGACGTGGGTCGGGAACATCGAGGCGTCGTACTTCCAGCCGGGTGGGGTGTTCGTGGCCGTGGACAACCACCGGCTCGACGACTTCACACCCCACGTGTACGCCACCGACGACTACGGTCAGACCTGGCGGGACCTGTCCGCGGGCCTCCCCCAGGACGACTACGTGAAGGTCGTTCGCCAGCACCCCGAGAACGAGAACCTGCTGTTCGTGGGGATGGAGCGGGGCATCTTCGCGTCGTGGGACGGCGGCCAGAGCTGGGTGGACATCCGGGGTAACCTCCCACGGGTGTCGGTGCGGGGGATACGCGTCCAACCCCAATACAACGACCTGGTCATCGGCACCCACGGCAGGGGCGCGTTCATCCTGGACGACATCGGACCCTGGATCGAGCTGGCCGACGCCATGTCGGGCGACGTCCACCTGTTCGACATCCGCACCGCCACCGAGTGGGCCAGCTGGAGCCGCGATTCGAGCCTGGGCCAGAGCACGTTCACCGGCACCAACCCCGAGCCGGGCGCCTACATCGACTTCTACCTGGCCGAGGCGCCCGCGGCGGTGGCTGACAACGACGCGGACAACAGTGACAATGGAGGGAATGGCGCGTCGCAGGAGGCCCGTCGCGGGGGCGGTGCGGACGATGACGGCCCCGGGGTCACCGTCCGGATCACCGCTGCGGATGGGGAACTGGTCCGCGAGTTCGAGCACCGGGGTGCCAAGGAGGGCGTGAACCGAGCGGTGTGGGACCTCCGGTACGACGGCGCCGAGCCCGTGCCCGGCGCGCCGGCGCCCACCGGGTTCTTCGCCCGGTTCGTGAACATGGGTCCGGCCGCTGCGCCCGGCACTTACACCGCGACCCTGGTGATCGACGGCCAGGAATACTCGAAGGACTTTCAGCTGCGAGGCGACCCCGCAGCGAACGTCACCCAGGCCGACTATGAGGCCAGGACGGCGGCGGGTCTTCGGGCCCGGGAGCTGCAGTCGCAACTGAACCAGATGGTGGGCACGCTCCAGGACATCGACGGA
>JBDHHQ010000171.1:0-6176 GCA_039589315.1 Gemmatimonadota bacterium | reverse complement strand
AAGCGGACGCCGCGTGTTGAAAGGGATTCGGTTTCGCTTCCTAACAAGCGGTTGCTCCTGTTGCGGTTCGAGGGTGTTGCGAGGAGCGGCCGCCTTGCGGCGCCCGCGAGCGGGTGACCAGGTTGGCCGCGAAGCAGAACCGCGAGGCCGTTAGGTAGCCGCTGAGCGGGATGAGACGTGGCGAGTTCGGCCACCAGCGTCACTTCACATAACGATTTGTCTAGCGCCTCGTCGCCCTGTGGGGCTCCTCGGGCCCGCTTTGATGGATCGGGCCGCCATCGCGCGCCTACCCCTCTGCCCGTAGCGCCTCCGTCGGCTCTACCCCCAACGCCCGCTGGGTCGGCACGATGCATGCGAGGCCGCACACGCACAGCATGACGGTCAGGTAGCCCGCGAAGATCACCGCGTGAAATGGCTTCGGCCGGTAGTCGATCTCCGGCATCATGAGGAAGCCCGCAATCAGGACGCCACCCGCGACAACGCCCAGGGTGATCTGCTTGAACGCGCGCGAGAAGATCGCCCATACGACGCGCTCCCGCTCCGCACCCAGGGCCACCCGAATGCCGATCTCCCGCGTCCTGCGCGACACGGTGAACGACATGGTCGAGTAGATTCCGGCTGTCGCGAGAAGGAGGCCTATCCCACCCGCTCCCAGGATCACCCAGAACCACGACCTGTACGTCAGTTCGAGGGCCCATGCGGATTCGTCCAGTGGCCGGACGTCCGTGAGAAGCAGGTTCGGGTCCAGGTCGCCAACCAGCTCCCGGAGCCGAGGCGCGAAGGACTCCGGGTCCCGTCCCACACGGATTGCCAAGCGTATCGGGTAGACCTCGTCCGTTCCGAGGAGCAGATAGATCCCGGACGCGTCGTTCAGGTCGGGGTTGATCGTCATCGCGATTTGCCGTACGACGCCTACGATCTCGAACCACGGGCCCGGGTTGGGCGCGTCCGGATTCTCGCGCCCCTGCTCGTTGAAGGCGAAGCGGCGACCGATGGGGTTGCGGTCCTCGAGGATGAACCGGGCGAAGTCCTCGTTCACGACGGCAACGCGTTGCCCCGATTCGAGGTCGGCCGCGTCAAAATTGCGACCGGAGACGATGGACGCTCCCAGGGCGTCGAAGAAGTCGAGGTCGACCGAGGTCGTCTGAGCGCGGTGGCCGCGCGGTGACCACACCGGCGCCGAGGGTCCATCGACCTCGATGAATCTGCGTGGGTGGTACGCCCCGGGAATTTGACCGGCGGCCGTGACCGCGGACACACCGGGCTCCTCAGCGAAGCGCAGCTTCAGTTCGTTGTACGAGGCCTGAAACTCCGCGCTGACCCGGTTCCCGGATGCTTCCGGTCCGCCGAGCTCGGCCATCGAGGAGATCTCACCGTCCACGGCGAACTCGGCGAACAGGTACTCTTGAGCCGGGAAGCCGTAAGAACTCGACCTGATCTCCGCCGTGTCGAACCCGATCACGACGATGATCGGAACGAAACACACGGTGATGGCGATCTGGGTCACGATGACGACGGTCCAGAAACGTCCGAACTCGAGGCCGGAGCCACCCGTGCCTGCCCGCTGAAGCTGGGCCTGGACTCCTCGGCCGGTCACCTTCAGGGCTGGACCGACGCCGGAGACCACGGCTGCGAGCAGGGTGAACATCAGCGCGTAAGCGATGGTCGTTTCCGAGAGGCGTTCGCTGAACCAGAACCCGAAGTCCTCGCCGAGTCGCCTCATGATGCTCATCACCCAACTCAGGCCCAGCTCGGCGCCCGCCAAGCCCACGACGGCTGCGACACCGCCCAGCACGAGCGCTTCGGCAAAGAGTTGTGCCACGATCCGGCCGCGACTCGCGCCGAGCGCGCTCCTCACCACGATCTCACCTTCGCGCGCGGCCGTCCTCGCAAACAGGAGCAGAGCGACGTTTCCGCACACGAGCAGTATGAGAGCCAGGAAGAAGAGGACGTTGAGGGAGAGGAAGGCCGCCGGCCCGATGCCCGTGATCGGCAGGGACAGCTTGCCGTACGGGACGACCTCAGGCCTCAGTTCCCCGTGCGACTCCGGATGGTCGGCGGCGGTCCGGAGTCCGATGGCGGTGAGCTCCGCCTGGGCCTCCTCGAGGATGGCTCCGGGAGCGAGCCGGCCCGTGATCTGAACCGCCGCGCTCTCTCCTCGTTCGTAGTCGAGGACGTTGAGGCGAAGGGGCGCCCAGAGGCTGTGCGACCACGGCCAGGCGAAGCCCTTCGGCATGACGCCGATGATCGTGGCGTGCTCGGAGGCGAGGCGAACGGTTTGCCCCACGACGTCCGGATCCCGGCCGAACTGACCCTGCCACACGTCGTGGCTGATCAGGACGACACTGGGTGCGCCCGGCACCTCGTCGGCTTCCGAAAGGAGGCGACCCAGCAGGGGTGGCACCCGTGGGATGCTGAGGGCCGTGGCGGTGAGCTCGGCACCGAGCAGGGGGCGCGCGGTGCCTCGCTCGGTGATGAGATTCCGTTGGAACGTTCGGTACGCCCCGATCTCTTCGACCGTCCGGAGCTCGTCTCTCCAGGCGACGAAGTCGTGCAGGGCCCGGGGGTCGGGTCGGCCGGTGGCCAGGTCCCGGTTCCGGAGCTCGACGATCCGGTCACCGCCATCGAACGGCAGCTTCGGATAGGTGAAGTCCGTGATGAACTCGAACATCCCGGCGCCGAGCGAAATCGCGAACGCGATCGCCAGGCTCCCCACGATGGTGAGCCCCGGGTACTTCACGAGCATCCGGAAGCCGAGCTTGAAATCGAGCCAGGAGATGCCCACTCCGGTCAGGACGTCCTCGCTCGAGGCCTCGGATGGGCTGCGAGCCGGGGGGCCCTTCCGGCGGATCCGGTCGCGCAGAATCGTGAAGCCCATGTCGAGACCCTCGAGGCTGGTCAGCAGCCACGCGAGAACCCGCCCACGGCGCTCGACGCGGTTTCCGTGCGCTTCTTCGAGGTCGCCGACGACGTCGTCCTCGTGGTGCCGGGGAGCGAGGAAGCGGAGGAGGGCTCGTGCCCAACGGGGGGTGCTCATCCGGTCTCGCCGATCACGTCGTCGAGGCCGCCGACCATCTCACGGATGGCTCCGGTGGTGGCACGAACGGCTGCGAGCCCGACCGGTTCGACCGTAACGAGTCGCCGGGGTCTTCCACCTCGTTCGGGTCTCGGGTCACCGAGCCGGGTCGACACGAGGCCTTTGGCCTCGAGCCTCTGCAACGTGGTGTACACGTTCGCACGCCTCACGGAACGTCCCGTGCGCTTCTCGATGTCGCCGGCGATGGAGACCGTGTATGCCTCGTCCCCCAGGCGCAAAGCGGCCAGCATGACGAGCAGCTCGAACTCTGCGAGGGAATGAACAGCCATCGGACAGCCTTGTTTGAGTCACGTTGTGACTAAATAAGAGAGACGTGCCGCCCAGTCAAGAGCCGAGCGACCGGCCTTGATCGGAGCTCTCATGACTGGGGTGGTGAAGTCAGCCTTGCCTCACAGTCCCGTGTCGCACCGGGTCCGGCCCCGGTCGGGGGGGATCAGTCGGAGCGGAGGAGCGTGAGCGGGTCAGTGGAGGCTGCCCGCAGGCTGGGGGCCAGGCACGCGAGGAAGATCGCAGTCGCGAACCCCATCGTAGCCAGGGCGTAGGTCAGTGGATCCAGCGCGCTGACGCCGAACACCTGACTCTCCAGCAAGCGCGACGCAGCCAACGACAAGGCCAGCCCGAGAGCAAGCCCGACAACCACCGGTCGGACAGCCCTGGTGAGTGCGAAGCGGCGGATACGACCAGCTGGAGCGCCCAAGACCATGCGGAGACCGATCTCCCTGACGCGTTCAGCCAGCGCGATGGAGAGCACCCCGAGGATTCCGACCACTGCGAGAGCCGTGGCCGCCGCCGCGAAGACCGAGCTCACGGTCGTGCTGAGCCTGGCCGCCGTTAGTTGACGACCGACGATGTCCTCGCCGGTCCTTACGTCGGCCAGGGGTAGTTCCGGATCGACGCTCCGGACCGCGGCCGATACCGCCCTTACCGTGCCCTCTCTGGGTCCGCCGGCCCGGACCACGAGATGGCCCCACCCGGTCGGAAGCTGCTGATTGGGCAAGTAGATCTCAGGTTCTCCGTCGATGGTTCTGAGGGACCGGAATCGCACGTCTCCAACCACGCCGACGACTGTGATCCACTCGACGCGATCTGCGTCCGCATCGCCCGCGTGCACGCGCACGCCCACGGGGTCGAGGTTCCCGAGGTACTGTCTGACGAAGGCCTCGTTGACCAGGGCAACCTGCTGCGTGTCCTCCTGGTCTCCTCCATCGAAGGCCCTGCCCCGGGTGAGCGGAATGCGCATGGCCTCGAAGTAGCCGGGCGTCGCCGTTCGCATATGAGCCATCACTGTCGGGGCGGAAGGACGCACCTCGGTGGGCAGGGACCAGGAGCTCGGCGCGCTGCCCAACTCCATCGGCATGGGCGTGACGGCGCCCGCGGCCTCGACTCCGGGAATCTCCCCGATGGCCGCGAGCGCATCCCTGTAGAAGGCCCGAGTCGACTCCGCGTCAGGGTATGACGTGCCGGGCAGATCGAAGCTGAAAGTGAGCACGTCCTCCGGATCGAACCCGACGTCTACGCCTCCCATGGCGATCAGGCTGCGGGTGAGCAGCACGGCCCCGATCAGGAGCGAAAGAGCCAGAGCGACCTGCGTGGCCAGCACCGCTTCTCTCAGGCGGTGCGCTCGGGCCGGTGCCGTCACTCCCCCTCCCCCGGCCCGCAGTGTATCGCTGAGGCTGGCTCCCGCAGGAACTGCCAGTGAGAGGAGCCCGAGCAGGAGCCCCACGACGAGGGCGATGCCCGCGGCGAAGACCAGCGTGGTGCCGTCCACCATGATCTCTTCAGCCCGGGGGACGGACGCGAGGACCGTGGTGCTCATGAGGCGGATGGCGCCACTGGCGATCCAAACCCCGATCGCACTGCCCACGATGGAGAGCATCAGGCCCTCGACCATGGAGCGCCGGGCCAGATACCCGCGGCTGGCACCCAGCGCAACCCGTACCGCGGATTCCGTCTGGCGCCCAACGCTCCGCGCCAGCGACAGGTTGGCGACGTTGCCCAGCGAGATGAGCAGCAACAGCGCCACCGCAGCGGTCATCCCGGTAAGGATCGGCCGGACGCTGCCGACCTGGGCTTCCTTCAGGCCAGACACTTGTGCTCCCCAACCCGCGTTCGTGTCCGGGTTCTCCTGAGCGACCTGACCGGATATCCGCCCCAGATCTGCCCTGCCGTCCTCGAGCGTGGAGCCCTGCCTGAGGCGTCCTATGACCCCCAGATAGCGGAAGTCTCGGCGCTCGAGTCCATAGTCGAATCCGATGGGCGTCCAATAGTCTCCTCCGGACGGGAAGTCGAGCTCGGGATTCGCTATGCCCACGATCGTGTGGGACTGACCGTCCAGGGTCATGGACTGGCCCAACACGTTCCGATCGGACCCGTAATGCTGGACCCAGAACGCGTGGGAGAGGATCACGACGCGGCTGGCTCCGGGACCGTCCTCGTCTTTCGTGAAGCCGCGGCCCAGCGTCATCTCCAAACCCATTAGAGGGAAGTACCCCGCGGACACGGCCCAACCGCTCACCACTCGAGGGGCACCGGCTCCGGTCCACGTCAGGACGCTCAGGCGCCAAGAGGCAAGGTGCTCGAAGTGTTGCGTGCGCTCGACCCAGTCCCGGTAGGTGAGGGGTGAGACCCACCCACGGCGCCCCTCCGCACCGGGCGCCTTCTCGTAGAGAGACGCGAGCTCCTCAGGCTCAGGGTAGGGTAGGGGCGCGATGAGCACTGGGTGGGTGACGCTGAAGATGGTCGTGCAGGCCCCGATCCCCAGGCCCAGGGTGAGTACCGACGTGCACGCGAAGCCTGGGCTCCTGACCAGGCCCCGGACGGTCTGGCGGACTGTCCGGCCGAGATCGCTCACGGCCTCCCGGGCACCTCCGCTTGAGCTCGGCGCCAACGGGTCTCCGGCCTGCCCGGCAGGTGGCCTGTGGAGGCGCGCGCCAATGCCGTCCAACGCCACCTTCCAGAATGAGCGAAGAAAGAAGTGGCTCGCCCCCCATCCCCCGACGCCCACGCAGGCCCGGTAGTCGTCAATGAAGAACTGACGCATTTCCGCACCGAACCGGGTTCGGATGGACCGTGGGTACAA
>JBDHHQ010000170.1:0-6178 GCA_039589315.1 Gemmatimonadota bacterium | reverse complement strand
CCCTCGAAGGACGTTACGCGATCGAACGTGAGCTCGGCGAGGGCGGCATGGCCACCGTCTACCTGGCCAAGGACCTCAAGCACAACCGCAACGTCGCCCTCAAGGTGCTCAAGCCCGAGCTGGCTGCGGTCGTTGGTGCGGAGCGCTTCCTCGCCGAGATCGAGACGACGGCCAACCTCCAGCACCCTCACATCCTGCCACTGTTCGACTCGGGCGAAGCCGACTCGTTCCTGTTCTACGTGATGCCATACGTGGAGGGGGAGACACTGCGGGACCGCATCGACCGTGAGCATCAGCTCCCCGTGGACGAGGCGATACGGGTTGCGACGGCAGTCGCAAATGCTCTCCAGGCTGCTCACGACAAGGGCGTCATCCACCGGGACATCAAGCCCGCCAACATCCTGTTGAGCGGAGGCGAGCCACTCGTCGCGGACTTCGGGATCGCGCTGGCGGTCGGAGCTGCCGGAGGGGGTCGCCTTACCGAGACCGGCCTGAGCGTCGGCACTCCCCACTACATGAGCCCGGAGCAGGCTACCGGGGACCAGCACGTCGGTCCCGCGGCAGACCTCTACGCTCTGGGCTGCGTCCTCTACGAGATGCTGGTGGGTGAGCCTCCGCACACCGGAAGCACCGCGCAGGCAATTCTGGGACGGATAATCACGGGCGATCCTGTCTCGGCCACGGAGACCAGGCCATCCGTCCCGGCCAACGTCGACGCCACAATCAGGAAGGCCCTGGAGAAGCTGCCGGCAGATCGGTTCAGGAGCCTTGAGGAGTTCGCGAAGGCTCTGGCCGATCCGGCGTTCCGGCACGGCGGGGCGGTAGAGGCCGCCTCGGTGGCGTCCGCTAGCCTATGGACTCCGCTGTCTGTGGTTACGACAGTTGTCGCGGCGGTTTTCGGCGTCGCACTCGCCTGGTCGTTGTTCCGCACGGAGCCGGCGGTGCCAAAACCCGTAGTACGTTACGCCATGGCCCTGCCGGAGGGGCAGCAGTTCACCGAACAGCTCTTCGGCAACGGACTGGCGCTATCTCCAGATGGCTCGCGTCTGGTTTACGTCGGGTTCGATGAGGCCGAGCAGCAGTTGCTGCTCTGGTTGCGGGACCGGGATCAGTTGAGTGCAGGGAGGCTGGCAGGGACAGACGCTGCTTGGCAGCCGTTTTTCTCGCCGGATGGCCTGCGCGTGGGCTTCATCACCGGCGACCGTGCTCTCAAGATCGTGTCTCTGGGCGGAGAGCCTCCGGTGACGCTGACGACCGGTGTCGGGCGAGGTGGAGGAACGTGGAGCACGGATGGGTTTGTCTACTACCTGGCCTCCGCTGGGGGAGGGTTGGCAAGGGTACTCGCGACCGGGGGCGACCCGGAGCCGGCGTCGGTGGTGGATACGGCCAAGGGCGAAGTCAGTCACCGGTGGCCCCATGCGTTACCAAGCGCCGCGGGAGTACTCTTCACCATCACACGGGCCGAAGGCGGGCCCGCGATCGGTGTGCTAGACGTGGCAACTGGCAATCATGACGTGCTGGTTCAGGGAGTCTTGGCCCACTATGCACCGACCGGCCATCTGCTCTTCGTACGGGAGGACGGAGCGTTGCTCGCTGCTCCCTTCGATCAGCATGAGCTGGCGCTGACTGGTCCGACCACACCTCTGCTGGACGGAGTTGTGGTCGCCTCCAACCCGTCCGCTGACTTGGCACTCTCGGAGTCGGGGACACTCATGTACGTGGTGGGGGCCGAGCCAATCGATCCCGACGACATGGTGTGGGTCACATGGGACGGGGTGATGCGAGAGGTCGATCCCGGTTGGACCGCAAACTTCTCCCCGATCGCCATCTCACCGGACGGGGGCCGCCTGGCAGTAACCATCTACGAACAGGGTAGTGCGAATCGACAAGTGTGGGTGAAGCAGTTAGACGATGGGCCGTTAGCCAAACTCACGTTCGAGGGCACAATCAACAGAGACCCGACGTGGACTCCCGACGGCCAGTCCGTGGTGTTTGTGTCCAATCGCACGGGGAACCGCGACCTTTACATGAAGCGTGCCGACGGAAGCTCTCCGGCACAACTCCTGCTGGACTTGGACGCCCCGATCGGGCAGCCCGTCTGGTCGGCCGATGGAGGGTGGATCGCCTTCACCGCCCAGGGTGAGAGCGCCGATGTCTACGGCTTCAGACCGGCAGCCGACACCGCTGCCGTACCCCTCGTCGTCGACTCCCAGGCCAACGAGTTCTTTCCGGCGCTGTCACCGGACGGACGATGGCTGGCCTATACCTCGGACGAGTCAGGCCGCGAAGAGGTCTATGTACGCCCGTTCCCCAACGTGGATGACGCGAGGTGGCTCGTGTCCACGGAAGGGGGCCGACAACCGCAGTGGGCCATCGACAGTCGGGAGCTCTTCTACCGGGGTCCCGCTCCTGAGATGATCGCCGTCGAGGTGTCGGAGGCCCCGACCTTCGTCACTGGGCAGCGACGGGTCCTTTTCCCTTGGGGTAATCTGGACGACGACCGGTGGGACGTGGCACCCGATGGCCGCGGGTTCATGTTTGCCCGTTACCGAGGTGTGGAGCGGTTCGACCAGTTGATCGTGGTCGAGAACTTCTTCGAGGAAGTGAAGCGGTTGGTGCCGAACTGACTCGTCAGGTGCAAAGCTGTGTGTCTCTGGGGAAGGCATGGCAATCGCCGATCGCTGTTTGCCGCCGAAAGGTCATCGCATCATCACTATTAGGTCTAGTGAGTCTGAGAGTCGGAACACGACCTGCTTGATCGGCTGACTCCACCCTTGTTCAGCGTGAGGTCAGCGGTCAGAGCAACACTTCTAGGGACGGGTCTTCGGCTGTTCTAGGTCGCGGCCACCCCGATGGGGGGATCTTATGTACCCTGGCGGCGCAGGGGGAACGCGGGCCAGACATTCCTTGGAGCAGGCGTTGACGAGGAGCGGAACTGTATCCGTCCCGATCCGAAGAGACAGCCACGCCTGCCTGGGACCTGGCCTGGGGCACGCTCCATCACAGATGCTGCAGGGTATGGTTGCCGTGGGATCTCGCAGATAGGAGTCCGTGACGGCAGCCAACCGCGGACAGGTAGTCGGGGGAAGCTCAACCGGTTCTTGAGGTTCCCGTAGCAGCACCGCGTGCTGACTCGGGAATCTCTCAAATGCCGGCAACGGGTGATCTCATACGGTACCCAGTGGAGGTTCCAGGAGCCGTAGGGATCGAAGTCGCGGAGCGCGGAGAGCTCGCCGATCTCCCTAGGAATGCGGACGAGGAAGCTGCCGCAGAGGTCGAGGCGGCGCAGTCCCTTGAGGCGGTTGATCGCTGGTGGAAGGGTCACGATTTGAAGGGTCTCTTCATAGGTAAGCAGCTGGAACGGGGCGAACTCCGTCCACCCGTCGGCGGCGGCCTCTTCGATGAGCTCCACGAGGTGTCTCCACGCGTCACAGGTCGTGTCTTGGAGCTCAACATGGAACTGCATCTCCTGGCGGGGACGCCGCATACGCCCAATGCAGGCACAAGCCGGCGGGTGCCACCAGGGCGGCTGGTCTTCGACCGCAGTCGATCGTTGTAGCTCGAAAGCCTCGTCCTGGGCCGCCCGCTCGAACCGTGCGAAGCCTCGTCTTTCGTACTGTTCCAGGCCGTGGCGAAGCGCCGCGAGGGTCGGCCATCGGCCTCCATCGAGCCCCCACGTTACGACACTCGGGGGTCCACTACCCAGAAGCTTGCACGAGGCAGCGCGAACTCCGCGCAACAGCTGCTCCGCCACGTCGGTCTCGGCGAGGTCGACCTTGATGAGGCCAAGAGGACCGGGCTGGAAAGCACGGACCCAAGACCACGGAACTGTTCCCAGCCCAAAGAGCGCGGTGCTATCTCTGAATCCGTGGTCCATCACAACGATCCGGTGCCGACGGTGCCGCAGCCCGGAGACGGACCACAGAAACAGGCCGGCGATAACGACTCCGCCTGTCGCTGCAATCGATCCTCCGATCAGAAGAAGGCCTGCAGAAGCACCGCCCGTGACGATCGTCAGTCCGATCTGGGCAGCCCGCGAGGTGAAGACTCCAATCGGTCGGAATGTCACCGTTGATCCTTGTTACGACGAGTCAGAAGAGCCGCCTTCATAGCAAAGTCTCACCGCAGCTATGCAATCACCTGACTACGAATTCAACTCCCTCCAGTCTCACCCACCTGCAGCGATCAAGGGCCAGACGCCCGCACTGGACTCGGATACCTGTTGAGCCACGCCTCTGCGGCGTGTAGTCGCGGTGGGACAAGCCTCGAAGCCGAGTTTCTACCCTGTCCGTACCGAACGGCCTGACTACGGTCGTTGGCTTGAAACCAGGACATCCGGCGGACTGAGGCCCGCCGACAAGCTTGCCCTGAGGACTCTCGACTCCGCAACTTCGTAGGGCCGGCACACGGACGGGCCACCCGCGCCTTCTGGCGGGATGACTCACCTACCTGACGTGGCCCAGTGCCCTCCTTCCGTGTGCCGCTGTGTGAAGCTGTCGGTTCCTCTCGCCCGAGAGTCTTCGCCATGGCGTCGTTCTTCGACCGCGTGAAGCACCGAAAGCTCGTCCAGTGGGCTGTGGCCTACTTGGCGGGTGCGTGGCTGGTTCTCCAAGTGCTCGACGTCATCGAGGGCCCACTTCGCATCTCCGAGGAACTTCAGCTCGCGGTGCTCGTGGTGCTAGCGATCGGCTTCTTGATCGCCCTGGTACTCGCTTGGTATCACGGCGAGAGGGGCCGGCAACGCTTGAGCGGGGTGGAGCTGGTGATCATCGCGGGGCTCTTGGCTCTGATGGGGACGGGTCTGAGAGCTTTGGACCTGGGTCGAACAGGGCCGGATGGCTCGACCGACCCCAATCTCTCGGAGGACGGTTCGAGGATCTTTGCGTCTGATGCTCCTAGCGTCGCCGTGCTTCCTTTTAACAACCTCGAAGACGGCACCGATGATTACTTCAGCGACGGGTTGGCGGAGGAGCTTCTGAGCCGACTGGGGAGCACGCCCGGAATCCGGGTGGCCTCCCGCACGTCGTCGTTCACCTTCAGAGATCCCGCGGTCGACGTGAGGCAGATCGGCCGCGCGCTTGGTGTGAGGGCTGTCGTGGAGGGCAGCGTGCGTCGGTCCGCTGACCGCCTTCGAATCACAGTGGCCTTGATCGATACAGAATCGGGTTTCGAGATCTGGTCGGGCCGCTACGACCGCGAGCTACGAGACGTCTTCGACGTACAGGACGAGATTGCGGGGTCGGTGGTCGCTGAGCTGGCTGGCGTCTTCGAGTTGCAGGGCGAGGTTGCTGAGTCAGGGCTCTCTCAACTGGCTCAGTCCGTCGGACCCTCGCCCGGAACCCCGCGCCGGTCTCTTACGGAAGACCTGGAGGCCTTTGACCTGTATCTGCTTGGCCGACACCGATGGGCGACTCGGCTACCGGACGAGCTGCGGGACGCCATTGGCCTCTTCGAGCAGGCGATTGCCCGAGATTCGTCATTCGCGTTGGCATACAGTGGTCTGGCTGATGCCATCGACGCTTTGGCGGCGGGCGACCCTGCCGGCCTCCCATTACTGGAGAGGGCCAGATGGGCTGCCCGACGCGGGGTCGAGCTCGGACCGGAGCTGGCAGAGACGCACGTCTCAGTCGGCATGCTGGCGCTGGACTTTGAGATGGACTGGACGACGGGCGAGCGCGAGCTGCGACGGGCCTTGGAGATCAATCCGTCGTACCGTCCTGCTTACGATCCGCTCGCGGACCTGCTCCGTGTTACGGGGAGATTCCAAGAAGGGATGGTCAAAACGGAGATTCCCATACAGCTAGACCCCCTCTCTGCGACGGCTCACGCCTGGTGGGGAGAGGCCCTCACCCAGGCCGGCCGTTACGAAGAGGCGCTCTCTGCGTTACGGCGCGCCATTGAGCTCGACGCAGGGTATGTCCGACCAGACTACTTGCTGGCAACCAGGGGCGCGTTTCTTGGCCTCTCCACGGAGGAGCGTGGCCGCCATTTGGGTAGGTGGGCGTCGGTCAGGGTACCGCAACTACCGGTCGACCTTGTGAAGGACGCACTCGACGACCCGTCCTTGCGCGACGACGCCTCGACCGCGGTGTCCAGTCTCCATCCGGTTCCCCGAGCCGAGCTCCTACTCATGATTGGGGCGCATGACGAAGCGCTGCAGACCCTGCAACGAGCGTTC
>JBDHHQ010000169.1:0-6789 GCA_039589315.1 Gemmatimonadota bacterium | reverse complement strand
GCAGCGACTCGAGCGCACAAACAGAGTCCGTGCGCACGATCTGGTTGTTCTGCCCAACAACGGCGAGCTCGTCAGCGTCCTCACCGCATGCACCGAGCATGAGCACCATGAGTGTCGCGGCAGAAGATTCCCTGAACCAGTTCATGGAGTCGCTCCTGGAGTTGTTGCTCACCCGCCCATGACGTAGTAGGGGAAGCGCTCGGCACCCACCACGGCGGAGAGCTCGGGGCCGACCACCTTGAGCGCTACCTTCCGTGACGCAGCCCGACGGCTCGCGCCGGGTCAGGGATCGGTGCCGGCCCGCGAGCCGCCGAAGAGCACGCCGTGGGGCATGGCTCCGGGTCGCGGAAGGTCTCGTCCCAGGTGAGCGCCCCCGTCTCCGCGTCGAGTCGCGCGATCATGACCCGCGGGTCCTCGTCGGAGTGGCTCACGAGCACGATCCTGTCGCTCCCCGGGTCCGGCGCGGCCCAGTGGGGCGTGAACGTGGAGTCGCCTCTGAGCCTGCTGACCACCGCGGGGTTCCGGGGATCCGCCAGGTCGAGGACCACCACCTCCTTGGCGAGGGTCACCGGCATGATCCAGTACTGACCGACCAGGACGGGAACGCCACACCAGGAAGAGTCCGGCTCTTCGAAGGCCAGTACCCGCTCCATGGTCGGCTCGTCGCCGTCCAAACCACTGAGCAGGTAGAAGCCGCAGTAGAAGGTGTTCATGAAGGCGGTCCGCTCGTCCTCCAGGAACCTCACCTCGAAGGGGAACTGCCACGCCGAGTCCGATGCGGCCTCGGGCACGGCGAGGGTCCTCAGCAGACTCAGGTCCGACAGCCGCCAGACCTGCACCACGTCCGCCGTTCTCTCGTCGTCCATGGGCGAGCTCGTGGTCAGGACCCGGTCCACGGCCTCCGAGGCGTCCAGGGCGTAGGTCCGGATCGGCTCGCCCTCGAACTCGGGATCCGCGGAGCTCGAGATCTGCAGCAGGCGCCCGTCCGGTGCGAACCTGGCCAGACCCCCGGGCTGGCCCGCCACGTCGGGATCTCCGAACTGAATCGTTGCGAGCACCGTCCCGTCCGCCACCCTGAGGAAGCTGTGGGGAATCCGGTGTCCGGGGACGCTGTCCACCTCGCCCACCGGCTTCGGCGCCAGCGGATCGCTCAGGTCGAAGAGCCACGAGCGCCCCGCCGAGAACGCGTTGGCGAAGAGGGGATGCCCGTCCGGGGGCATCACGAGCTCGCTGTGATGCGGCATCCCTCCCGCCTCGCCCACGGGTGCCGTGGCCACCACCTGTCCGTAGGTCTCGCTCTCGGGATCCGCGTCGATGACCGCCAGGAAGTTGGAGTCCCCGTCCGCCTCGTCCTGGTCTCCGGCCCACGCGAAGAGGTACGGAGCCGGCTCGGGCGAGACCGGAGTCTCCGATTGCGCTCGAGTGTCGGACTCCGGGGGCGCGCCGCACCCCGAGACCACGGTCAGGAGGAACACGACGGAGCTGCTCGCGCGACGCACGGACACCTGGACCTCCTGTCTCGGCTGGACTCGTCAATGGGGCGGGCCATCGCGGACCGCGATGGTGGAAGCCCCACCCCCGGGGCATCGGGGACCCAACGGAACGCGCGAGGCCTCGGGGCGCAAGGGCCGGCGGGTGCCCGGCGAACACTCGCTACGACACGGACGTCCTCAACCCGGTCGGCCTGGCGAGAAGACCTCGATCGTCATCGAGCTCGGAGGAGGCCGGACCGCGTTCGCCGTCTACTTGATCCAGGGCGGCGGCGGATCGCCCGGGTCACCGGCCATGCCGGTATGCTCCTTTGCCACCTTGGCCACATGGCGACACGCGAAGTACGACGAACGCCGCCGCCCCGTTCTCACTCGATACGACGTGGGGCAAACCCTGACCCTGACTTCAGCCTGCTCCCTACGCCGCTTCCCGACCTTGCCGCCGTATTCTCATCTTGGAGGAGTTTTGCCGGGCTCTATCGAATCGAGCCGGCAGTCTCATGCGCCGAGGGGCTGACCGTGTCCGCGTCAGCAGCACAGTCCCGAGCGGCATCGGGTGTTCCAGCCAGCCTGCATCCAGAACCGCCTGACAGCTGCACAGTCACGAGCGAGTCGCCAGGACCCTCCGCAGCTAGCGATGATAACCGGCCTCAGCACCAGACACGCCAGATAACCGCACCACATCCGGCGTGGAGTCAGTCGGCTTCCGCGATGGCACTGGAAACCCGATGACCCCCCTCGAGCCCGGCACCCAACTCGGCCCCTACGAGATCGTTGCCCAACTGGGTGCGGGTGGGATGGGTCAGGTCTACAAGGCGCGGCACCCCAGGCTTGACCGCACCGTCGCGCTGAAGGTTCTTCCTGAAGAACTCGCCTCCGACCCCGAGCGTCTGGAACGCTTCGAGCGCGAGGCCAGAGCCGCCTCGGCGCTGGATCATCCTGGCATCGTCGCGATCCACGACATCGCCGAGGCCAAGGGCATCCGCTTCATCGCCATGCAGTACGTCCGGGGGCAGACGCTGACCGAGACGCTTTTGGACAAAGGGCGCCCCGACCTCAAAGAAGCGCTCAGCTACGGCATCCAGATCGCCGACGCGCTTTCCCAGGCCCACAAGCACGGCATCGTCCACCGGGACCTGAAGCCCGACAACCTCATGGTCGGCCAGGACGGCCGGGTGCGCATCCTGGACTTCGGGCTGGCAAAGAAGATGGATCGCTCCGAAGCCACCCGGTTCCGGACAGCCGCGCCATCGGACGCGCCATCCGAGCTCACACGCGACGGCCGCATCCTGGGCACCGCACCCTACATGTCACCCGAGCAGGCGCTGGGCGAGCGGACCGACCACCGGAGCGACATCTTTTCCTCTGGAAGCGTGCTGTACGAGATGGTCACGGGGCGCCGGCCATTCGACGCCGATAACGTACCCGGGCTGCTTGTCTCCATCGTCCACGACGAGCCTACCCGGCCCAGCGCGCTGGTGCCGGGGCTGCCGCTTCAGCTCGAGCAGGTGCTGGAGCGGTCCCTCAAGAAGGACCCGAACAAGCGCTTCCAGTCCATGGCAGACGTGCGGGTCGAATTGGACGAGGTCCGGGCTGCAGTCGACTCGGGTAGCTTCATTACCGCGGAACAACGTCCGGCTCGGAGGCCGATGAAGCCAAGGCGTTGGCCATGGGTGGGCTCCAGGGCCATCCTCCTTCTCGCCCTGCCCCTTGCCGTGTGGTTGACCCGATCGCGATCGGAGCCCGATGCTCCGCCGTCCTTGCCCCTGCCCCTCACGTCCCTCGACGGCTTTGAGAGTTATCCCAAGATCTCGCCCGACGGACGTCAGGTCGCGTTCGTGTCGGATGGAGGAGAAGGAGGACCCACGCACGTCTGGGTGGTCGCGGTCACCGGCGGCCAGCCCCGGCAACTCACGGACGCGGATCTGTCTGACGCCTACCCCGCCTGGTCGCCCGACGGAAACGAGATTGCGTTCATGCGGGCCGCGGGCGAAGAGAGTGAGATCCTGGCGGTGCCCATGCTGGGAGGCGTCGAGCGCCGCATCACCACCGCCGGCTGGAGTCTGGGCCTGGACTGGTCGCCGGATGGAGAGTGGCTGGTGTTCGCCGACCGTGGCGCCGAAACCGAGTACCCCACGCTTGCGATCTATTCCCTTTCTACTGGCGAGAGATCCCAGCTCACTGCCCCACCGAGTACGCACTGGGATCTGGAACCCGTGTTCTCGCCGGACGGGGCGACGGTGGCTTTCATGCGATATCCGCTCTACGGCGGGGAAGGCGGCGCGGTCTACATTCAGCCCCTAGGCGAAGAGCCTCTACGGGCCCTGAATGTGGCTGGGCGCATCGAGCCCACCAGGCTCACGGAGGACGACTGGCTCCGAGCCATTGACTGGACCCCCGACGGAAGGGAGATCGTGTTCGCCACGGGTGAGCCCGCCGGGATGCACCTCAAGCGTGTCCCCATCGCAGGCAGCGAACCGGCCCGGCTGGCCGCTGGATCCGGCGCAGAGCATCTCTCCGTGGCCCGAAACAGATCCACGCTCGTCTACTCCGAGTCCTTCCAGATCCACAACATCTGGCGCGTCTCCGGACCCACGGCAGAGGTCCCGGTCGAGGCCAGCCGCTTCATCGGGTCCACGCGAGACGACCTGGCACCAGCCTACTCTCCCGACGGCGATCGCATCGCCTTCGTCTCCGGACGTTCGGGCTATTGGGAGATCTGGATTGCCGACTCGGACGGCCGGAACGAACGGCAGCTGACGCAGCTCGCGCACGCCATCTACCCCGGTTGGTCGCCGGACTCGAAGCGAATCACCTTCAGCTCGGTCGCGACCGAGGGACTGAGCGAGTCGGGTGTCTTCGTCGTCGACGCGTCTGGTGGTCTGCCGGAAAACCTCACCGGCTCTGCTGGAGGAGACGCGTTGCCGAGCTGGTCCCGGGACGGAGCGTGGATCTACATGCAGTCTCGGCGCGGAAGCGACGCCTGGAGGATCTGGAAGATGCCGGCGGGCGGGGGTGAGGCGATTCGCTTGAGCGACGACAACGGGCTTCGACCCCTGGAATCCGAAGACGGGCTCGTGTATTACGCCGCCCCTGGTGACCCGGGGTGGGAGGTCCGCAGTGTACCCGCCGGCGGTGGTGCCTCTTCACGAGTGATGTCGCTAACCCCGGCCCAGTTCACGATCTGGCGCAACTACCTGGTATATGCCGATAGGACCGAGCCGGACCGCTCCGTCCTCAAGAGTCTCGATCTTCGGTCGGACGAGGTCCGGGAGATCGCCGAGCTGCCTGGTGAAGTTCCCAGCGCTCTCAGCTGGGCGCTCTCGGTGTCGCCGGACGGCAAGTGGGTCCTCTATGCGGCGCTCGACGAAAGCGGGGCCGATCTGATGCGGGTCGACAACTTCCGTTGACGGCCAACCGAGGAGCCTCGTCGGGCAAACCGCACGCAGGGCTAGAGTTGCGAGCGGTTTAGCAGGTTGCAGGCTGGCCCGGTAGCCCGCCCCGTTCAGTCGCCCGCGATTCCCCTGCCCTGACCGGGCACGAGCAATCTGACCTTCACCCCTGCAGAGCCCAGCATCTTGACCAGCGCGTCGATGGTGAAGAGCTCGATCTTGCCGCGAACGACGTCGCTGACCCGGGGCTGGGTGACGCCGAATAGCTCAGCCGCCTCTTTCTGTGTCATGCCCCGCCGGTCGATCAGTCGGGTGATGGCCATCATGAGCTCGCCGCGGATCTTCAGGTTATGTGCCTCGTCAGGATCGAAGCCCAGGTCCTCGAAGACGTTCCCGCTGGACGGTGTGGCTCGCTCCAACTGACTCATCGTTCTCCTGAGTGCCCTTTCCGCCTGTGTAGCTCCCGAAGTCGCGCTCGGATTAGCTCGATATGTCTGCGTGGCGTCCTCTGGCTCTTCTTTCGAAAGACATGGAGGACCGCGACTTCGTCTGCCCCATGAATGACGTAGGCCACGCGGTGCTCACCGGAGAGGTGAATCCGAAACTCCATCGCTCCCCGTCCCACGCCCGGTAAAGGCCTGGAATCCGAAGGACGCTCTCCTGCCTGTAGCCGGGCCAGCTCGTACCCGATGCGCCGGCGGACGTCGGGCCGGAGCCGTCGAACGTCTTCGAGCGTGCTGCCGATCCAGAGGATACGACGTGGGTCAGCATCGGCCGGTTTATACAAGATATTATATCATCACTCGTCGCACCAACCCTAGTGCATGCCGTCTGGTCTGCGCCCTCAGGAGGATGTCCCCCGGGCCTGTGCGGGCGAATGGCTGGGGAGGACGCGTCGTTCGCTGAGATCAGGGGGAGGGATCAGAGCAGGGTGCTCCGAGAGGCCGGCCCCGACGCCCTGGGATGGGCACTCGGCCCTCGACGTGCTCCGCGGTTTTCGGTACCTCAGAATCTCGGGGCTGACAACCAGGAGCCGGCTGCGCGCCCGCCCACCGTGGCCCGTCAAGGGACACCGTATGTGTCCCGACAGCGGCTCTCACCACAAGACGTTGTTGGCCGGCACCGCCCCACTCGCCACAGGGAAGACACGATGAACGTCAAGTTCTTGCTGGATCACGAGGAACCGGTGCCGGGACAACAACTAGCGGTGCGGAGATTGTTCCGCATCGAGGGCGAGGCCCCACCGGACGACCACACACGCCCGCCGCTCAACGTGGCGCTGGTGCTCGACAGAAGCGGGTCGATGGCCGGCGAGAAGCTGAGGTTCGCCCGGGAGGCAGCCTCGCTTCTGGTACGTCGCCTTCGTCCGGAAGACCGAGTCTCGGCAGTCTGCTACGACCATCAGGTGGTCACGATGGAGAGCGAAGGACGTCAAGTACATGAAGCAGCAGGCCCTCGACTCCCGGCGGGCGCGGTATCACAGGAAGGAGCTGTACCGCAGGGATTCGTAAGGAGCGAGCAGGCGGTCTCCGCCCGGGAGTCCTCGGTTTGGGGGCGCCCGGGCGGAGCGGCCGTGGAGTCTGCGGCAGTTTATCGGGGCCGTCCACTGGGTCTGCAGGGACCCGCCGGGCGCGCGCGAAGCCGACCGATGGCCCCCGGTGGGTGGAACTTCCTCGTTCTGAGGTCCTCGAACTGTCCAGTACCTCGTCGGACGACGACGGGAGAACGGCGCACAAGCGATTAGACCAGGCGCCGATGTCCGTTCACGAGACTACGGCGGCAAGGCTAAAGCGTTAGTTGCCGCAGCTGAAACTCGACGCGTCCCGCGGATCCCCTTCACCATCGTACCGCGCCACGTCCGGATAGGCACAGACCGGCCTCGATCCTGCCGGCTGGAGGTTCTCGTC
>JBDHHQ010000168.1:0-6389 GCA_039589315.1 Gemmatimonadota bacterium | reverse complement strand
AAGAGTTGAACGACTGGTACGGGTGGTGCACCAGGATTGAGCCCTCCTCCCGGATGACGTGGAAGACGGAGCGAGCCGTGGTCAGCGACGCGTGGTCGAACGGGTGGAAGGCCGGATCCCGCAGGGAGGGGTCCTCGACCTCCAGGAGCTGCATCAGGTCTCGAGGCCCGAGGAGTCCCTTCACCTCGAACACGTCGGATGACTCATCGAGCCCCAGCTCCGCCGCCAACATGCCCCGGTGGACCGGGTTCATGCCGCCCTCCGCCTCGAGGCGGACGATCGGCGCCAGCTTTCGCTCCCGGAGCTCGACCTCGATGAGACCCACCAGGTCCTCTGCGTTCTCCTCCTCTTGCTCGGTATTCGCGTTGCGTGTGACCCTGAACAGCTCACACCCGATGATTTCCACGCCGGGAAACAGCAGCTCGAGGTTTTGCGCCATCACGCTCTCGAGGGTCACGAACGTGTTGCGATTCGGGAGCTTCAGGAACCGAGGGACGCCCACACCGACAGGCACCTTCACCCGAGCGAGCCGCGGAGCCATTTCGCTGCCGTACCGCAGCGTGACGAGGAGGTTCAGGGACAGGTTGGAGACGAACGGGAACGGATGGGCCGGATCCGTGGACTGGGGCGTCACCAGCGGATACACGTTGTCCAGGTAGTGCTCCCGGAGGAACGCCTGGTCTTCCTCGGAGACCGTGTCGAAGGTGGCCAACCGGATGTCGTGCTCGGCCAGGTCGGCCAGAAGCCGCCGGAGAACCTGCCGCTTGCGCCCTTCCATCAAACGGATGATCTCGTAGCAGGCCTCGATCTGCTCTTCAGGCGTCCGGCCGTCGACGGTCAGGCTCTGGACCCGCGCGCCGACCTGCTGCTTGAGGCCGCCGATGCGCTTCATGAAGAACTCGTCGAGATTGGAGCTCACGATGGACAGGAACTTCACCCTCTCCAGCAGCGGAGTCCGAGGGTCGTCCGCCTCGTGGAGCACCCGAAAGTTGAAATTCAGCCAGGTGAGCTCCCGGTTCAGGTAGAGCTCGGGCGTGGTCCAGTCGGGGTCCTCGGCATCGAAGTCGGGCAGGGGCGTGGGGTCGGCGGGCGTGCGCCCGAACTGGGCGGTGGCCGTGACGCCCAGCTGTGGACGCCGCGCTTCGTCGCGCGGCCGGGTCACGGTCGGGGCCTCCTGCGTGGCCGCGCCGTCTCCCGGGACGCTGGACTCGGGCACATGTGGTGAATCAGGCACCTCGGTCAGGGGCGAACCGGCCAAGCCCGTCTCTCCGTCGGCTGGCGGTCCATCGGCAGGCGAGTCGCCACCGGGTGGGCGCAGGCGCTCCCGGGCAAAGGACTGACGTCGCGCCGTGTCCTCCGATCCCTGGTTGCCGCCCGCGTCGCGGTTCCATCCTGGTCCTGACATCACGTCTCCCATCGGTGGCTCGGACACCCCTTCCGTCTTCCTACAACATCGGCTTCCCGACGTGCCCGTCCAAGTCTCGGTGCCGGGTCTCGGGCTGCGCAAATCGACCCTCCGACCGGGTCGGGCGCTCCGCGGCGGCGAACGGTCGGCTTGCCCAGCTTCGAGCGAGAGGGCGAGATTGGTCAACGTATCCCCGCCGGGCAGCCACCCCACGGCGTCGCGGCCGGCCTCGGCAAGCCGGCCTCACGCCTCGACTTGCTTGGGCCGTGTGAAGACCTACAGACCCGACTCGACCAGCCTCGCCGATCTCTCGGCGGCGCTCTGCCGCGCAGGAGGGGCCGAGGTCGAGGTGGGTCCAACGACTACGCGGACGTTCTACGACACATTCGACTGGCGTGTGTTCCGGCGGGGCGGCACGGTGGCCGCCACGGGCGACGAGGCCTTCGACGTGACATGGTCCGAGCTCGGAGGTAAGGAGCTCTTCCGCGCACAGCTGCCTCGCGCGCCCGCGTTCGCCGAGGATCTGCCGCCCGGACCGTTCCGAGAGGAGCTCCAGACCGTCATCAAGGTACGGCGACTCTTGCCGGTGGTCCGCATCCGGGAGCAAACCCGGATCTGGACGTTCGCGGATGCGGACGGGGCGGCGGTCGCCGAGGTACGGGCCGCCGGGGGCCGTGCGATGCCTCCGCGGGCAGGGGCAGAAGTCTGTCTTCCGCCCCTGGTGCGCATCCGGCCCGCCCCGGGCCAGGCCAAGAAGGCTCGCCGGCTCACCCGCTCCCTGGAGAGGCAACTCCACCTTCGCCCCACCACTCCGAACGACCTCGACCGCGCACTTTCGGCCATCGGCCGAACCCCGGGCGACTACACGTCCAAGCGGCGAATCGAGCTCGACCCGGAAGACCGGGCGGATCGAGCCATGCAGATCATCCTTGGGTCTCTACACGAGACCATGGCACGCAACGAGGCCGGGGTGAAGCTCGACCTTGACCCGGAGTTCCTCCACGATTTCCGGGTGGCGAGCCGGAGGACCCGGGCCACCCTGACTGCGGTCAAGGGCGTGTTCCCCCCGGACACGGCCGCGCGGTTTCGCACCGAGTTCGAAGAGCTCGGGAGGGCCACGGGTCCGACTCGGGACCTCGACGTGTACCTATTGCAGATGCCTCGGTACCAGGCCGATCTCCCGGCCGAGTCACGGGGCGCGCTCGAGCCCCTGCGCGGCTTTCTGCTCGATCGCCAACGCGCCGAGCACGAGAAGATGGTCAAGATGCTGGAGAGCCGTTGGTACCGGTCGTTGATGCAGGACTGGCAGAGCTTTCTCGAGGGCCCTCTGCCCATGGCCGACGCAGGGCGGCGGGCCCGCTGGCCCGTGTCCCGAGTGGCCCGCAAGCGAATCCGCAAGGCTCTCAAGCGGGTGTTGACCCGTGGCGCTGCCATCACCGACGAGTCTCCGGCCGAGGACCTGCACCAGCTCCGGATCGAGTGCAAGAAGCTCCGCTATCTCATGGAGTCCTTCGGTTCCCTGTTCCCAGCCGACGTCATCGGCTTGGCCGTCGCCGACCTCAAGGTCCTCCAGGACGACCTGGGTGAGTTCAACGACCTGGAGATCCAGCGCCACACCCTCCGTCGCTTCGCCCTGGAGATGGCCGAGGAGGGATCCGCGCCCGCCGAAACCCTCCTCGCTCTCGGGCAGCTCGTGGAGAGATTGGGGGCTCGCCAGCAGGAGGCCCGGGCCAGGTTCGGGGACTTGTACGCTCAGTTCAGCCGGCCTGCGAACCGCCGGCGATTCGTCCGGTTGTTCGGCTCGGTTTGACGGAAGCCTCCAGTGGGCCAATTCTGTTCCACCTCTCGTTCCCCATCTTAGCGAACCGCTCGCCTCATACGGAGCGCCGCCCGCCATGGCCAGGCCATTTGTCCTCAAGGAAGACGAGCAGACCCGGGTCCCGTTCCTGCGGGGCATCCTCACCCGGTCCCTCCAGAACGCCGGGCTCACCTTCGAGGAGTCTTACCGGGTCGCGAGCTCCGTTCGCGAGGAGCTGTCGGACACGGAGGAGATCACCACGGTTCGCCTACGAGAGCGCGTTCTCGCACACCTCGAGGCTTATGGCGACGAGGTCGTCGAGCGCTACCGTAACCCGCGGCGAGCGGCGTCCACTGTCATGGTGGACTCTCCCGATCACGGCACGTTGCCGTTCTCCCGGGGACGCCACAGCCAGGATCTGTTGGCCGCGGGACTCACCAGCGAAGACGCCACCGTCATCTCCGAGCGGCTCTACATCGAGCTCCTGGGCCAGAAGCGCGCCTCCGTCACGTCTGCCGAGCTCCGAAGCCGTACCCATCGGCACATCGAGCGGGGCCTGGGCCGGGAAGCGGCTCACCGCTACCACGTCTGGCAGGAGTTCGGCGACGGCGATCGGCCGCTGCTGGTCCTGATCGGTGGTGCCGTCGGATGTGGCAAGAGCACGATCGCCACCGAGCTCGCCCACCGGCTGAGCATCGTGCGCATCCAGTCCAGCGACATGCTGCGCGAGGTGATGCGCACCATGATCTCTCCGCGCCTGCTGCCGATCCTGCACGAGTCCACGTACACTGCCTGGAAGGCTCTGCCCGCCATCGAGGAAGGGCCGGACGACGGCGAGGCGTCCGCCGACGAGCCGGACGCTGACGCTCTCGAGGGCGGATTCCTGAATCAGTCGGAGCTCGTGTCGGTGGCGAGCGACGCGGTACTGAGACGGGCGATCCAGGAGCGGGTGTCCATCATCGTGGAAGGCGTGCACGTGCACCCGGGCTTCGCCCGGCGTATCCCCACGGACGCCGACGCCATCGTCGTTCAGGTGATGCTGGCCGTCCTGGCCAAGAAGCGCTTGAGGGAGCGCATCAAGGGCCGGGGCCGTCAGGCGCCCGCCCGCCGCGCCGAACGGTACCTCCGGAACTTCGACGGTATCTGGGAGATCCAATCGTACCTCTTGGCCGAGGCCGACCGCCTCGGGGTCCCGATCGTGGAGAACGAGGACAGGGACGCCACCGTCGGCGAGGTCGTTCGGATCGTGCTGGACGCGCTCGCATGGCACCATCAGGCGGACGCGAGCGAGACGGCTTCGTGAGGACCATTCCCCACAGGGCATCGCCGCCTCCGCCGGCGGAGGCGAGTCGAGGGTGAGCCTGACGCGCAAGGGTCTGCTCGTGATCCTCGACGGGCTCGGGGATTCGCCCCACCCCGCCCTGGGCGGCCGTACGCCGTTGGAGGCCGCGTGGACCCCCTTCCTCGACGAGCTGGCGGCGAGAGGGCGCTGCGGCGTCACCGATCCCCTAGAGCCCGGTGTCCCGGTGGACACGCCCACCGGCACATCGGTACTGCTCGGCGTCCCACAGGACGAGGTTGAGGTGTTGGCCCGGGGACCCGTCGAAGCGGCGGGCGTGGGACTGCACGTGAACTCGGGCGACGTAGCGATCCGGTGCAACTTCGCCACCCTGGAAGACGGGAACGACGGCCTCCTGATCGCGGATCGCCGGGCTGGCCGTATCCGGGAGGGTACGGCCGAGCTGGCCCACGTTATCAGCGACATCGACCTGGGGGCGGGAATCCGGGCCACGGTACACCCCGCATCTCAGCACCGGGCCGTCCTCCGGTTGACCGGCCCCGACCTCTCGGGACACATCTCGGATACGGATCCGGGTGGATCGGCTCGGGGGGTGCGCGTGCTCCCGTGTCGGCCTCTCCAATCGGATGCCGCGTCAGAGCGCACTGCCGCAGCGGTGAATCGCTTCCTCTACGAGGCCCACAGGCGGTTGGCTCGGCACCCGCTGAATGCAGGTCGGGTCGCCGGCGGCGAGCCCCCCGCCAACGGCATCATCACGCGGGGCGCGGGGAGATTCATCCAGATCGGCAGCATCCTCCATCGGTATGGGGCCCGGGCCACGGTGGTCGTAGGGGAAAAGACCGTGGTTGGCCTCGCCAGGCTTCTCGGGTTCGAGGTGATCAGCCGTCCCGGGTTTACGGGCATGCCTGACACGGATCTCGATGGGAAGGTGGCGGCAGCGGTCGAGGCGATCCCCCGCAGCGACATCGTCTTCCTGCACGTGAAAGGCCCCGACATTTGCGCGCATGACCGGGATCCCGTGGCGAAGCGCGAGCTTCTGGAGCGGGTGGATGCGGCGCTCGCCCGCCTCCCTACCGCCGAGCTGGTGATTGCCGTCTGCGGAGACCACTCGACCGACTCGACCACGGGCGACCACTCCGGCAATCCGGTCCCCGCCCTGCTCGCTGAGCCCGGCGGTGGTCAGGACGGCAGCCAGGCCTTCGACGAGATCACCTGCGCCGGAGGCCGGCTGGGTCGCCTGAGCGCCTCGGCGTTCCTCGAGCGCTTCCTCGAGGCCCTGGGCGCGGTGCCCGAAGGCCTTCCTTAGGAGCGGGAAGCCCCCGCGACCAATCCAGCCTCGCCTGCGGCGACCCCGCTGTCACCTCCCGAGTCGACCGTGACCGAAGGCACGACGCTGCGGGCCATGCGCTTACAGAAGTAGTAGACGCGCTTCAGGTTCTCGAGCATGTCCATCTCGACGGCGTAGGCCGACAGGCGGTTCGGCTCCTCAGCCACGAGTCGCTTGGCCTCGTGCAGGGCGGCGGAGTCGGCGAGGACGTTGATCCGGCTCTTCATGTCGATGACCTCGGTGGCCGCGCGCTCGTTGTTCTGGGTGACGGCGGTGACGGCGTGTCCGAGAGCCTCGGTGGTAGCCGAGTGGAACTGCTTGATCACCTCCAACGTGGGAGCGCTGATGCTGACGCCGTCTTCGATCCTTCGGCGACCCAGCGACACCAGATTGGTCTCGATGATGTCGCCGATGTTCTCCAGGTCGTTGGCGGCCTCCATGAGGCCGATGAAGTTGGCGGTTTGCGACTCCGACAACGACGTCTGGCTGACCTTGCCCAGGTAGGTGACGATGTGGCCGTGAAGGCCGTCGACCCGGTCGTCCATCCTCTCGATCCGGG
>JBDHHQ010000167.1:0-6834 GCA_039589315.1 Gemmatimonadota bacterium | reverse complement strand
CACCTCCCTGCAGGCCCTGGTGGACCATTCCCTCCAGCGAAAGGCCGCCGATCGCCTGGAAAGCGCCTCCGCGTTCAGCCAGGAGCTTCGGCGGATCCTCGCTGGCGTCGGCGCCGACCGGAGGTCCCAGAGCCGTGGCGCGACCGTGCCCGCAACCGAAGTCTCGCGGCCCGAGCACCTGACACACGGTCGCTCCGAGCCGGACGACGGACGGAAGTGGTGGCTGATCGGAGCCGGCGCTGTCGCCCTGGTCGCCGTGGGTGCGATGGCTCTCCGAGGAGGTGGCGGCCATACGGTCACGATCGAGCCGGCGACGAGCACCGTCATGGTGGACGGCGCGCTGGCGCTCGCCAGCCGAGCTGTGGACGACGACGGCAATCCCGTGGAGAACACCGGTACGCTTTGGTCGTCCGACACACCGGAGGTGGCGGCAGTGGACCAGGCCGGCCGCGTCACGGGCAACGCCCCGGGGACGGCCGACATCACCGCGACCGTCGACGGAGAAGAGGCGACGGCCACGGTCACGGTGGTGCCGGCGACGCGCCTCGGCTTCGATCCCCGCAGCGTCCAGTTCCGAGTCCGGAGGGGCGACCAGCCCGAGTCCGCCACGGCCCTCGTGACAGCCGACGGACCGGTCACGGACGCCACCGTCGCGGCCACCGACCCCACAGGCCTGCCGGCGGCCTGGCTCCAGGGGCGACTGTCCGAAGACGCGGGCGGCCTCGTCCTGACCCTTGCCCCCGACGCCCGCGGCATGACCACGGGCCAGCACGACGCCAGCCTGACGGTCACGGCCCGTCCCGAGGGCCAGGACCTGACGGTCATGGCCGAGCTGCCGGTCACGCTCATCGTCGAAGGGGAGAGCGATCCTGAACCGCCCGATCGAGGGTTCGTCCCGACGCCCGAGCAGATCGAGCCCCTGCTCACCCGGCAGGAAGTCATCCTCAATGGAATCATCCTGGGCGACCTGCCGCGGTCCGCTGCCGAAGCCGTCGACGATACGGCCCGGGCGGTGCTGGCGCAGGGGTGGCTGACCCAGCACCAGCGTGCCGAGGCGGCCTTCGTGCTCGCGGGCGCCCTCCTCGAGCTCAGGAGCTGCGCGGGCGCCGTACAGTGGGCGCAGGAGGCCGTGCGACTGGCACCCGATGAGCGAGGCTACCGAACGTTCCTCGAACAGGCGGAGCGTTGCGGATCATGACGTTCCATGAGTTCCAGGACCGACCGGTTCGCGTCGAGGTGTTCGCGCGCACCGATACCGGTATGAAGCGCACACAGAATCAGGACAGTTTCCTGATCGCCGATCTCAGCCGATCGGCGAACCAGGGTGGGTTCCGCCTGGAGTCCGACATGGACCCTGAGGAGATGAAGCCGGGACGCTTCGTCAGCGGGCCCAAGGGGGCGCTGCTCATCGTGGCAGACGGGATGGGCGGCGCCGCGGCCGGCGCCGTCGCCAGCAAGCTGGCCAGCTCCTACATCTACGAGTCCATTGCGGTGAGCTGGCTCGTCGATCGCAACAACTCGCCGAGCCGGTTCGCCTCCCATCTGGTGGAAGCCGTCGAGTCCGCCAACGCCAGCGTGCACGCGACGGGTAGCAAGAACCTGGACTTTCGGGGCATGGGCAGCACGGCGACGGTGGTGGGGATCCTGGACGGGTTCCTCTACCTGGCGCAGGTGGGCGACTCCCGGGCGTACGTCGTCCGCGGGGGAGAGACCAGGCAGGTCACGCGGGATCAGTCCATCGTCCAGGAGATGCTGGACGCGGGTCAGATCACCGAGGCCGAAGCCTTGGCCAGCCAACGGCGCAACATGATCCTGCAGGCCCTCGGCGCCAACCCTACGGTCGAGGTGGATCTCACGTATCAGCAGATCCGACGCGGAGACGTGATCGTCCTGTGCTCAGATGGCCTCTCCGGTCAGGTGAGGGACGACGAGATCGGTGCCGCTGTTGAGGGGGCAGACGACCTCGTGGCGGTGTGTGATGATCTCATCGCCTTGGCCAACAGCAGGGGCGGGCCCGACAACATCACGGTGATCGCGGCGCGCCTGGACGGTGAAGGGCTCGAGGAGCCAGGTGCCAGTGACGCGGTGGGACGCAAGGTCTACGAGCTTCCCTGACTGCCGCGCTTTCATCGACGACAAGCGACGGAGCTGGGTGAGCGCTGGGTCCGAGTGAAGGAGGCCCACCTTGAAGGTGTACCTGCGAGTCGAGAGCGGAGCGTTCGAGGGGCAGACTCTCACCTTCGAGCGCGACCGCATCTCGGTGGGTCGCCACCCTTCCTCGGAGCTTCGCTTCGACGCCGCCCGTGATCTCGAGGTCTCGGCACAGCACGCCGTCATACTGCGCCGGGGGCACCTCTGGTTCGTGCGGGACCTGGGCAGCAAGAACGGGACGTTCGTGAACGGCGCCCGCGCACAGGGCGATCACGCCCTGTCGGCGGGAGATCAACTCTCGTTCGGGACCGGCGGTCCCTCGGTCCTCTTTCTGCTGTCCCCGCCACCCGAAACCGCGGCGGGGTTCGCCACCACCCTCGAGTCGACCGCCGCGGTCGCCCGCGCCCAGATGGCCACGTCCGACGAGACTCTGCGGGTCCGCGCTCGCGTCGCCCGCGAGACCCGGAGCCTCCGGCTCCTCGTGGGCACCCTCACCCTTGCACTCGTCGGCGTCGTGATCGTCCTCGTGGGCACGAACGCCAGGCAACAGAGCGCCTGGGAGGCCGAGCGTGCTCGGATGTTGGCCGAGGTCGACAGCCTCCTGCTGCGGGGTGCGGCTTCGGTGGCATCCCTCGAGGGGGAGATGGAGGGCGTGGCCCAGGTCCTGGCCGAATCGGAGGGCGAGGTGCGGCAACTTCGGGCGGCGCTCGAGGACGCTCGATCGCAGAACGGAGACGCATCGCTCGAGGAGCTGCGGGCCCAGCTCCAAGCCGCCACCGTGGCCCTCGAGAGACAGCAATTGGCCGCCGCCATCGACTTCAGGGCCATCGAGGAGCGCAGCGGGTCGGCCGTTGCGGCCATCTGGGTGGATTTCGGCGCCGACGAGGTGCTGACCGCCACGGCGTTCTTCGCCGATAGCGAGGGCCTGCTGGTGACCAACCGGCACGTCGTATCCGGCGCTCAGGGCGATCGTCGGCCCCGCCGACTCGCGGTGCGGTTCTCCGGCTCGCGGGAGACGTGGCCAGCCGAGGTCGTGGCCACTTCCACCGAGTGGGACGTCGCGCTGATCAGGGTCACGGGAGCGGGAGCGCGGCCAGACCCCGTGCGCTTCAACGGCAGCGCCGATACGATCCCGGCGGGTCGCCCGCTCCTTGTGATCGGGTTCCCCTTGGGCGGCGAGGCGGTCGTGGTGCAGGAACCCGGAGCCACCGGAGCACGCCCCATCACCTCCACCGCCGTCCTCCTGGGCATGGGGGACCTGGGCCTCGAGCTTCAGGGCTACGGAGCCGAGGGCGCCAGCGGGAGTCCGGTATTCGACGAAGCGGGCGAGGTCGTGGGGATCCTGCAGGGCAGCGTGCGCGGCACCAACGACCAGATCCTGGTCGCGGTGCCGGCAGCGGCTGCCCTCGCGCTCATCCGCAGCGCGAGCGAAACGGTGGGAGCTCAGTCCGGTCCGGCGTCCTGATCGTCTCCGCTGATCCGGTTCAGCTCGTCCTGAGCTTCGGTGTAGTCCGGGAATGTTTCCGTGATGCGCCGGTACAGCTCGATGGCGCGATCGGTGTTCCCGTCGTCCTGGAAGACCTGAGCCCGAGCGAAGAGGGTCACAGCCTCGGGGGGCACGTCGCGGGCGCGCCGTGCCTCGGTGACCTCGGCCTGCAGCGGCTCGAGCTCGACGTCGGCCATGATCTGGCTGGCCATGTCCACGAGGATGCGGTACATGTTCGCGCGCTCGTCCTGGACCATCTCGGCCTTGACGATCTCGCTCGTCTCGACGCTGAAGATGCGGGTGTCCAGGCGGAAGTCTCCGTACCAGTCCGTAAACGAGCCGGCGATGGCGTACCGGGCGCCCACGAGCTTGCCGATTTCGGCTGCCGTAGCCGCGTCCATGCGGTCCGTCTCGCTCAGATCCAGCTCCTCCAGAATGCGGGCCATCTCGTTCCGCTCGACGATCCGGAGTCCCGCATGCTGCTGGAGCTCCGTAAGGAGCATCTGCTGGAGACCGACCGTGAGCGGCTCCAGGTCCGCGGCGTCCGGACCGTACGATCCGCCGTTCTCGAATGGGAAGACGGCGATCCCCGGCCTCATGTCATCTTCCTGAGCGGCCAGATCGAGGGCTCCACACGCGAAGACCAGCGCCACACAAATGACTGCACGCTTGAACATCGTGTTCTCTCCTTCGCAACTGCGATTCGTGGACGCGGGCCCGTCCGCCTGAAGCCCGGGCCTCACACACAAGAGCGGATTCTGGTGACGAATCCCCTCACGGGGAGATTCCCTCGTTGAGATCCTCAGGCTACTGGCCCAATCTAGCGAAGCCGGGCGAGGGCCGAAAACGGGGGCGGCGAGCTAGCGTGGCACTCGAGCGAAGCCAATGAGGCTTGAAGACATGGATCAGGAGAAGCTGGGCGACCTCGTCCGCGAGGGCATCACCTCCCGGGCCGACTCCCTCGGACTGGACGACAGCCGGCTTTCCGTCACCCCCATCCTCAACTGGGGCGGCTTCGTGAACCGGTCGTTCAAGGTGACGGACGGCCGCGTGGCGTACCACGTGAAGCTGGCGACCGAGCCGGAGACCCTCTCGGGTCTGGAGCGGTGGCGCTCGCTCGACGAGAGGCTGAGCCGCGACTACCACGCGCCCGCGATGCGGGGCTGGCTCGATCTTCCGAACGTGGCGGGCCCCATCTTCCAGTGGATCGACGGCGCGACCCCGAACCGCCTCGCCGAGGGCCCCCTGGCCGAGGTGTCCGCCGTGATATCCCGATTGCATCTTGACGCCGACCTCGCCGCGGACCTCTTGCGCTGGGGAGACCCCGCCGGCACGTGCGCCGAGGCCTACGCCTCCACGTACCACGAGCGTTTCATCGAGGACCTCGAGCTGATTCGGACGGCTCCGCCGCCGTTCATCGGGGCGCACGGCGTGGATTGGATGGACCGAGAGGCCCAGGATCTCCGAGAGATGGTGCAGGCGTCCGCGGCGTTCCAGGAGCCGGCTGGCGCGCCCACACACGGCGACCCCTGGCTGGACAACCTGCTGGTCACTCCGGAACGAGCCTGGTATCTGCTCGACTGGGATGGCCTCGCACTCGGCGATCCCGTGATGGACTGGACCATGCTCCTCGGCCCTACGCGGTCCGATCCCCGACCGATCACGGACGCCCGGGCTGCACGGATCCCGCTCGCGGACGAGGAACGGGGGCGCATTCCCCTCTACGCCCGCGCGTCACTCCTCGACTGGATCATCGACCCGCTGGCGGACTGGGTCGAAGCCGAGCACGAACCCATGCACGGTAACGTGATCCGGGAATCCAATCGGCGGGTGCACGAACAGGCCCGGGCCGCCTACCGGAAGATCTACGGGTAGAACCCAAGAGCCGAAATGGAGCCTCACTACCGCCACCCCTTGCCCCGGGCGTAGGGCCCGGCCGCATATTCCCCGTCCCATCAAAACCGACCGGAGGTACCTGATGAAGAGGGTCTTCGTGGTGGCGCTGGCTGCTGCTCTGCTCTGTCTGCCGGCCTGCTCGTCCGGATCCTCGGATGGGGGCGGCTCGACCGCCTCGCCGGAGGACATCGTCACGGTACGCGTGACCAACACCACGGGCGACCTCATCACGGTGAGCTACACCTTCGCCCGCTCCGGTGCGGCGCACCTGGGCACCGTGCCCCGTGGAGGAGAGAACGTCGAGTTCAGCTTCCCGTGGGAGCCGGGCCGCCTGGAGTTCATCATCGAGCAGCCGCGGGGCGTCGTCACGTCGAACGGCGTGAGCTCGAGGCGAGGCGACACGTTCGACCTTCAGGTCAGCAGCAGGCAAGCCCGGGCTACGCGGCTCAGCGAGCCGTCCGGCTGAGCGCCCAACCGGTCCGGCTCAGCGATCCGTCCGGCTGAGCCGGTCGTCCAGCGGAGCGGCCCGGCCGACTCAGCTGGCGGCTTTAGTGGCCCGGGCTACCGCGGGAAGAGGGAGGGATGGGACGACCTCCATCCTCGCGGCGTCGCCAATCAGCGCCGCCGGGGAAACCCACCAGGCGAGCGGGACTGCAGGTAGCGGGATGCCCCCCTTCGGGACCGTGGACCAGGTCTCTGCGCTCGCCTGCGCCCGGCCTCGGCGTCCGCCGGCCCTCGCGCCTCCTCCTCTCGACTGATTGAACTGCTGCGTCCGGGTGCTTCCCCGGTTCCTCGACTGCTGGGTCCGGTTCAGCTCCTGCTGACGGTTTCGACTCGGCTGCGACCGGGTCTGGGGCTGAGTCCGCTGTTGTCCCGTGCTGGGGCGTTGGCCCTGACCGGTCCGGGGTTGCTGACGGGCCTGTGGCGTCTCCCGCGTTTGGGGCCGAGCGGTTTGCCCTGCCCGGTCCGTCGGACGCGCACCAGCCTGGCCGGTGGACGGGCGTTGGCCCGTGGACGGTCGCTCCCAACCCCCACTTCGCCGCTGCTCCCAACCTCCGTCGGTTCGGCGGTGAACGTTGCCGCTTCGGTCGGCCGCCACGTTGTTGCGCCGATCGGAGGGGCGCGCCGCGGGCCGGTCGGGGGACGTAGCCGGCCGACCCCGGCTTATGGCGTCCCGCGATGCGACGCGCCCGGCGTTCCGCTGCGTCCGGTACAGGTTGTTCCGACGGCCGGCGGCGTATCCGGCCCGGAAGCCGGCGTGGAAGCCGGCACGCCGTCCCGCATAGAAGCCCCGGTGGAAG
>JBDHHQ010000166.1:0-6682 GCA_039589315.1 Gemmatimonadota bacterium | reverse complement strand
CACTGGCCATCCGGCTCGATCGACGTTCATACCGACGTGCCAAGTCGAGCTTTCTGGGATCTCTTCGAAGGCGGTGAGCTTCGTTCGAGGGGCTCAGATCCGAGCGGCGGCCCGCCCTGACGTCTGGGTGAGATGGAACGGGATCCGATTGGTGACGATCAGCACCTCGCCCGGTCCACAGAAGCGCGAGCAGCAGCAGCGCAGCCGTGATCCATCGTGCTACCCTCGAATGGCATTCACCGGATCGACCCGCGCCGCCCGTCGCGCCGGCAGGTACGAGGCCAGGCCCACCACCCCGCCCAGCACCAGGATGGAGGCGAGCACGGTCACTGGATCGAGCACGCTGACCCCGTAGAGGGCCGAGCCGAAGCGGAGTCCCACCGCCACGACCAGAGCCCCACCCAAGGCCAGGCCTACCGCCACGGTGCCGGCCACTTCGCCTACCACCAGCCGCACGACGGGCGCGCGCGGCGCCCAGTGCAACGCGGATCCCGATCTCCGGAAGGCGTCCAGCCACCGCGAACGAAACGATCGCGTAGATGCCCACGCTGACCAGCAGCAGGGCCAGGATCGAAAAGACTCCGAGCAGGGATGCCGAGACGCGGGGCACGGCCAGGGAGCGCACAGATGTCCCTCCGCCGTGGTGAGCTCGACGATCGGGAGCGAGGGTTCACGGCCCGCAGCTCGGGGCGGAGGGCTCCCCTGACCCGGCCAGAAACGGCGGGCCGCCATCTCATTGACGACGATCGTGCGGAGGTCGCTGAAACGGTCGTCCTCGGTATACCCACGCCCCTCGACCAGATCGATGCCCAGCGTGGCGAAGTAGTCGGTGCTGACCGCCGCCCAGTTGAGCTCTACCGAACCCGTGCCCGACGCCGGTTCGTAGCCTTCGACCACCGTGGTGGTGCTCCCGCCACCCTGGACGGGAATGCGGGTGCTCAGGCTGACGCGAGTGACGCCCCGGCAGGCCCTGGGGGCGATCACCGAATCGGCCCGAGAGGCGTGCACGCTGACTCCGTAAAGGGCCGATGAGCGCAACGCGAGGAGGTTAGGAGCGTTCGCGGCGGGGCGCGGGCTAGGAGAGCGGCACCTGAAACGAGCCCTGAGCCACCACTCGGTCCCCGTCCAGCATGCACCAGTAGAAGAGCGCGACAGTGGAGTCGGCCGTGAAGCCGATCACGTCCTCGAAGGGCACCCGGTGACTCCGTCCCGGCGGCACCGGATCGGCCCAGGTCTCGCAGGGGGCGAGGAGGATGAGCGGGGCCGTTTCCCCCTCGACGAAGGTGTGAGCGAGGCTCCAGTGGCCCGATCGGTTGTGGATCAATAACGCACCCTCGTCCCGGATCACCTCGACATCGCCCTCGGTGACCGAAGTCGGGTCGGAGCACGACGGGGCCACGAAGATCAGTGCCAGGGCCGTGACGCGCACCGCTGCGGTCATTGCCATGGACCTCACGCCCGCTGCGGAGCAGACGAGGCGGCGACGGCCGTTGATCACCATGCGGGCCATTGTGCGTAGCTCCGGCGAGGCGGTTCAGACGATCCCGCCTTCAAACGATCCGTACTCGTCGGTCGTGACGGCTCGGCCGGGCGATCGATCTCATCGGAGCCGGGGCCGGGGCCCCGTCAGTCCGCGATCGGTGGCTCCGACTTCAGCCGCTCCAGCGCCGCCTCGACCGCCGTGACCCGGTCTCGCACCGACGGGCTGGCCTGGTCCCACAGCTCGAGGAACCGGCGGTAGTAGTCCTCGGCCTTCTCCAGGTCGCCCTCGTCCGCGTAGATCTGGCCGAGCCGGATGTACGCGTCACCCAGGTGGCCCGCGTCGAACCAGATCGAAGACGACGGCTCCTCCGCGAGATACTCGTAGAACGCGCGTGCGGAGTCCGGCTGCTCGAGCGCGTCGAACGAGCGCCCTATCCAAGGGGCCGCGCAGGTGGCGCAGTCGTTGGTCTCGTCGAATCGCCTCAGCTCTTCGATCGCCTCCTCGGATCGGCCCTGCATGTAGGCGATCACGCCCCGGGTCCCGTGCACCCACAGCTCTGCGGATTCGCTGTGGTCGGCTTCGGGCCGCGTCGCGTAGTCGTGCAGGAGCGCCCGGGCGCGCGCCTCGTCTCCGGCGACGGCAAACGCGAAGGCGAGCTGGGGATACGGTCTGTCGAGGGGAGCGAGGGACTCGAGCGGAAACTGGGTCAGCGCGTCCTCCACGATCCGCCTGCCCACCGCGGGATCTCGGTAGAGGAGCGTCTCCGTCACGGATCGCCGCGCGGCGCGCTGAAGGTACTGGCCGGGGAGCCTCCGCTCCGCCGTTCCCGCGAAGGCGCGCTCCCACCGCTCCGTCGCCCGGTCCATGCGACCCCGCATGGCGTCCAGGCTGCCCATCCACTCGTAGGCGGTGGCTTCCCAGAACACCGTCCCAAGCTCGGAGGACATGAGCGACGAGGCCAGATCCTCGGCCCGGTCGTAGTCCTTCTGCGTGGCCGCATGGATGATCCAGGAGATCGCCACCTCGGGGTTGCCTTCGAAGCGGCCCTGGAAGCGCTCGATGATCGCTTGCGCGGAATCGTGCTGACGCAGTTGGTTGAGCGAACTCGCCAGGTTGGAGTAGTGGAGCCGGGTGGTGGAGTCGACCGCCAGCGCGCGAGCGTAGTACTCTGCCGCTCGCTCGTAGTCCCGGAGCTGGGTGTAGATCACGCCGAGGTTGTTCAGGGCGTAGTGCTCGTCCGGGTAGACGTCGAGCAGGGTCCGATACGCGCTGATCTGCTGGTCGTGGTTCCCCGTCACCACCGAGTGATATGCAGCGATGACGAGATACCGCTCCCGGTTGGTCAGACGGTCCCGGAATTCGTAGGCCTTCGTCGCGGCTTCCACTGCCCGCGACCGTCGCTCGGACTGGTTGCTCAGGATGATGGCCAGCTTGCGGTAGGCCATCGCGAACGTCGTGTCGATCGCGATCGCGTCCTCCATGAGCTGCATGGCCCGGGCGTTGTCTCCCTGGTTCCAGGCCTGGAGCCCCTGGGTGAACGTGCGGAGCGCCACCAGAGATCCCGTGGTGACCTGGTCGAGGGGCGGAGCCTCGCGGATCGTGCGCAGGCTCTCGCCGAATCGCTCCCGGAGGCTGGCTGCCAGGCGGTCCACCGCCTCTACCAGCTCGTCTTCGTCGCGCGCGCGCTCTTGCTGCGCGGTCAGCACGTCCCCGTCCAACGACACCAGTCGCGCCGAAAGCAGGAACCCCGTGCCCACCGTGGAGATGCTCCCCGTGATGACGGCCTTGAGGCCCTCGCGCTCCGCTGCCTCGAAGGCCAGCTCCTCGGTGAGCGGCTGGGCGGGATCGCGCTCCATCATATCCAGGATGTGCCCCACCTGGATCGGGTCCAGCACGGACACCATGCGGGACTGCGACAGGCCGATGCGCATGAGCTCGGTAGCCGTGGCGCCGTGTGTGGGGTCCGACGTGCTGTTGTCGAAGTCGGCGAGAATCAGGCGATCACGCTCCTCGAGGGCGCCGGTGGCCAACAGCGACCCGGCAGGCCCGATGCCCAGCGCGCGCGAGCCGCTGTAGACCGCCGTCGTCAGTGCCAGCGCGCCGAAGGCGAGCGCACCGCCGAGCATCGCGTTGCGCCAGGTGAGCAGTCCTCCGGCAGCCTCGCCGCTGCGCTTCTCGGCCAGGCTGGCACCGAGCACGATCGGGAGCCCGACCACCAGAATGCCCTCCGTAGCGAGCAGGACCCAATCAGGGAGCCCGAGTCCGTGCACCAGCGCGTAGGCCACCGCCAGGATCGCCCCGGCCGCGATCGCGAAGGCGACGCCGGCCCGAACAGGGTCGTTCCGCACCGTCGGGCCGGCCACCAGCCCTGTATGGGCGGCCGTGCGGGGGCGGAGCGCGTCCGCGAACTGGGCCACCGGGTTGAATCGGTCGGCCGGCGCCTTCGACAGCGCGCGGGACAGCGCGGCCGACACGTCCATCGGCACGGCGGGCCGGGCCTTGTGCACGGCCGGAGGCTCTGCTGTCAGATGCTGAGCGATGACGGCTTCATCGGGTCCGGCGAATGGCGGCGCACCGGCGAGCATCTCGTACAGCACGCAGCCCAGGCTGTACAGGTCGCTCCGGCCGTCCAGGTCGTGGCTGGCCGTGACCTGCTCGGGGCTCATGTAAGCGATCGTGCCTACCGCCACGCCGGTGCGGGTCAGCTGCTCCCCGCCGGCCTCGGTAATGGCCTTGGCGATGCCGAAGTCCGCGACGCGCGCGTGCCCTTCGGCGAGCAGGATGTTCTCCGGCTTGATGTCCCGGTGGATGACCCCACGGGCATGCGCGTACGAGAGCGCGTCGGCCACCTCGCCCGCGATCTGCAAGGCGCCTTCGACGGGCAGCTGCCGCTCCCGGTCGAGCCGATCACGAAGCGACTCGCCCTCGACGAACGGCATCACGTAGTACAGGAGCCCGTCCGCCTCGCCCGAGTCGTACAGCGGCAGGACGTGCGGATGGTCCAGCCCCGCGGCGATCTCGATCTCGCGCAGAAAGCGCTCCGGCCCCAGGACTTCGCCCAGGGACGGCTTGAGGACCTTCACGGCCACCTGGCGGTGGTGCTTGAGGTCTTCGGCGACGTAGACGGTGGCCATGCCGCCGGAGCCCACCTCGCGTTCGAGTCGGTAGCTGCCGGCCAGGCTCCGGTTCAGGCGTTGGACGGTGTCGGTCATGGACAAAGATAGAAGGAAGCTGCGGGGACCTGCGGGCCGCGACCCATGGAGGCCAATCTAGACGCGCCCGACGACGGCGCGCCAACTTTTTCTCGGGGAGGCGTTTGGCTACTCACGAGTGGCCGCTTCCCAGAGATTCAGGAGAAGCAGGCGTACCGTTCGGTCGCGCGCTCGGGATCTCCGTGTTTCGTCGAGCTGCGCGACTCGCGAACTGAGAGGGCCCTTCAGCCTGGCTCGTCGAGGGAGTCAGGTGCGCCCATGCCCCCGTAGAACGACCAACTGCCAGACGTACGCTTCCAGACCTCATAGCCCCGCCAGGACTCGGTCCGCTTCGTTCCGTCCGGTGTCTCCCAGATTCGGATCCCGTGAAGGAAGATGAACCCGAAGTCCCCATCGATTTGAATGCGGAGAGGGCGCAGGTCCTGGGCTACTGCAACGTCGTTCCAGGCGGCGCGTGCCTGGCGGACCCACGAAGAGGTGAGGGAGAACGGCGTGGTCTCGGGTGTCCACCAGTAGGTAGTCTCATCAGTCGGACGACAGGCTTCCAGAAACCCCTCCATAGAGCTGTCAGTCGCGGCTTGAGCCCAGCATTCTTCGATCGCGGCAATGAGCGACTGTTCATCTGCGGACCAATTCTGGGCGACGAGGGGGCCAGGCAGGAGCAGGACAAATGCGAGACCGAGAGCACGCATGCCAATCCTCCGAGGAGAGTGTCCACACAAGAGCGCGAGTGTACGACAGACCGCAGCTGTCAGCAATCCGACGCATGAACGCGATCGCTGTGAATGGAGGCAGCAACCCGGGATGTACCGTGCCGTTCAAATGACACAGAGCTGACTCAGGCCTGACGTTGCCCGAACAACTTGGTGGTGACGGAGCTTGGGTTCAGGCCAAGCGCCTGCCCCAGGCCGTCGAACAGGACACGGTGTCGAGCGAACGGCATGACCGTCGTGTACGTTTGCCGACGATCCGCCAGACAGGTGAAAGGTGGGGGTCAAAGTGATCCAGCCGATGGTGGCCCACCGACCCATGCAGGTATTGCCTGGTTTGCATCGGGCTGTGCTCTTCCTGGCTCTCCCGTTGTTGTCAGCACATCTCGTTGGTTGCTCTGACAATGGAACAGGGTCCACGGCATTCCGATGGCGGTTGGCGCCCACGGGTTCGAGGCAGCGGTAACGAGCGGAAGCAAGTCGGCACAGAGGCGATTCGAAATCACTTTCCATCCGGGAGGACCCTTGTCCGTAAGAATGGTCTCCGGCGACGGCCAAACGGGTGAGACAGAGAAGCCATTGTCCGCTCCGCTAGTCGTGCGCATCGAGGATGTGGGCGGCAACGCGGTCTCGGGGACTGAAGTGACCTGGCATATCACGGCTGCCGCGCTTCGCTTACCTTCCCGACTGGGTGAGGCTCTTTCATTCTCTCCCATTCTCTCTCGGAGTCTCAGCATCCTCGGTTTCTCTGCCTTCGCCCCACTCTAATTCTTTGTGCGTTCCGTGTCTCACGTATGTTGGCAGAGAGGGGGCCTACGGCCGGTCCTCGACGCTGTGCTGGCGACCGAGGAGGGAGGTGCTTCGAAAGGCCACACCTGGGGAGACTTCGACCTGGACGGCCGGCTCGACCTGTTCGTCGCGAACGGCACCTACGGGCCGGATATGCGCAACTTCGTATATCGGGGACTCGGCGGGGGCCGCTACGTACGGGAGTCGAGCGGAGCCTTCACCGAGCATGCGGACACGTCCGCGGGTGCGGCTTGGGCCGACTACGATCGGGATGGCGACCTGGACGTATTCGTCGCGAACTGGGGCAGCAGTGATCAGATCAACCGCCTGTACCGAGACTCGACCTCCGAGAACCTCGGGAGAGGTTGGCTGGGCCTTTACCTCCACAGCCTCGGTGCGAACACTCACGCGTGGGGCGCAAAGGTCGTGGTCGTGGCGAATCCCGGCACGGGCTCCCGACGGATGATGCGATGGCACAACCCCGTCAC
>JBDHHQ010000165.1:0-6741 GCA_039589315.1 Gemmatimonadota bacterium | reverse complement strand
CTATGTAGAAAACGTTATATAACGAAAAGGGCAGACCAGGAGACGGCGATGGGATCGGTGCGGATGACACAGGTGACGGCACTGGTGCTGCAGGCGGTGGCCGCCGGTCACCACTACGGTTTCGATGTGATGGACGCCACGGGCCTGGCCAGCGGGACCATATATCCGGCGCTCCGCCGCCTTGAAGAAGCGGAGCTTCTGCGAGGGCATTGGGAGAGCGCCACCGCCGCTCACGAAGACGGCCGGCCCCCGCGGCGGCTCTACCGGCTCACGCGCCAGGGTACCGCGGCGCTCGACGCGGCTGCACGCAAGCTCGCGCATGCCCGTGCCGTGATCTCCTCGCTGTCGCCTCCGGCTGAGGTCGAGTCATGACCGGCCGGGGGCGGGGGCCATGGGAATCGCTCAGCGTAGTCTGGCTCGCGAGCCTGCTGGTCCCGAGCGGCGAGCGGGACGCCTGGAGCCGGGAGTGGCGGGCCGAGCTGCTCACCCGATGGAGGCAGGCAGAAGGGAAGCGGTCGCGGCTCCGGCTGTTCAGGCACGCCTGCGGCAGCCTGGTGGATGCGGGCCAACTTCGTTTCCGACGGGGACTGTTCCGCGGGACTGGAATGGAACTGCGCGTAGCCGCGCGCACTCTGGCCCGGCGGCCGCTGTTCTCGTTGCTGGTGGTGACCACCCTGGGCGTGGGGATCGGCGCCACTGCCACCCTCTACCGCGCCGCGAGGGACCAGCTCCTTCGTCCCTTCCCGTACCCCGAAGCCGACAAGGTCGTTGCCGTGGTGGGCCAGGACCGGGGCCGCACGGGCCTGGCCGGCAACGTCACGTACCCGAATCTCGCCGACCTCGACGCCCGATCCACGACGCTCGACGGAATTGCCGCGATCCGGTGGTGGACCCCGGCGCTAACGCACGAGGCCGGCTCGACGGTGCTGAACGGAGCCACCGTGACCGCCAACTTCTTCGAGGTCCTGGGCGTCGACCCGGCGGTGGGTCGCTTCTTCGAGGACGACGAGGAGGGGACGGGCCGTCCACCATTGGTCGTCCTGAGTCACGCGTTCGTAGAGGCCCGCTACGCTGGCGAGCGATCGGTGGTGGGGCAGGATGTCGTCTTGAACGGCTTGGCCTACCGCGTCATCGGCGTCACCGGACCGGACTTCGAGGACCCCTGGCTCCTCGGTGGACCAGGCAGCGAGCCGCTGCTGTGGAGGACCGTCTCGAGCCCTCCCTCCGAATGGCCTCGTTCGGGTCGGAGCTGGAAAGGCATCGGCAGGGTTCGAGCCGACGTCGGTCTCGAGGCGGCCCAGTCCGAGATTACGGCGCTCATGAGGGGGCTGGAGGAGGCCCACCCGCAGGAGAATACGGGCCGCTCCATGGAGCTGGTCCCGCTCCGAGACCGAGTGGCAGGTCCCGTGCGTCCGGCCATCGTGATTCTGCTGGGATCGGTGGGGCTGCTGCTCTTGGTCTCAGCGGCCAACCTGGCCGGTCTCCTCCTCGGACGAGCCCTCGAGCGTCAAAGAGAGTTCACGATGAGGCGGGCGCTCGGAGCTTCCGGATGGCGAATCGCCCGGGGCGGCATGGCCGAGGCCGGTCTCCTGGCGCTGCTGGGAGGCCTTTCAGGTCTGGCCCTCACCAGCGTCCTGGGCCGACTCCTCGGGCAGTTCAGCGCTTCATTCCTGCCTCGCCCCCTCGAGGTCGGCTTGGACGCCGACACACTCCTCTTCACTGCGGCGTTGACGGTGGGCACCGGGCTCTTCTTCGGCGCCATACCCTCCCTACACGCCGTGCGCCTCGGCGGTGGACAACCCGGACGGGACGAGGGCAGAGCCCTGACGCTCGGGCGTTCAGGTCAGCGAGCGCGGAGAGCGCTGGTCGTCGTCCAGCTCGGCCTCACGACAGTTCTGTTGACGGGGTCGGGCCTTCTCGCCCGGAGCCTACAGCGTCTCGGCCAGGTCGACCTGGGCGTCGAGGTCCGCGGTGTGCTGACCATGCAGCTCCACGGCTCGGCCTGGTGGGAGCTCGACGCTGAAGCTGCCCAATACCAGTGGGATGAGGTGCTAGCGGCGGTCCGCTCGGTCCCCGGCGTGGAAGCGGCTGGGGCGATGGACTATGTGCCGCTGGGGGGTGACTACTCCTGCGACGGGTTCGGGAGGGCGGACCGACCGCGCCCGTCCCCGGGCGAGGGACGCTGCGCCGAGGTGCGGTCCCTGTTGCCCGGAGCGCTGGAAGCGCTCGGCGTTCCGCTCGTCCGTGGCCGGCACCTGTCGCCTGACGATCGCGAAGCTACCCCAGCCGTGGCGGTCGTGGACCAACGCCTGGCCTCCGCGGTGTGGCCAGGGGAGGATCCGGTCGGGAAGGCCGTATTCGTTCACGGAGCCGTCCACGAAGTCGTGGGTGTGGTGGCCGACATGCGCCACTTCGGGCCTGCGGGGACACCACGCCCCATGCTCTACCTGTCTGCACCGCAAGAAGGGTGGAACGGGATTACCCGCGGGCTCTGGCTTGTCGTGCGGAGCCCCCGGGACCCGGAGGCCCTGGCGTTCGACCTGCGGGAGGCGGTCGCCTCGACCAATCCTGAGATCGCCGTGGGCGCGGTGGACACGCTGTCGGGGTTGTTGAGGGAGAACCTGGCGGCGCCCCGCTTCCGCGCCCTGCTGCTGGCGCTCTTCGCCGGGGCGGCGCTGATCCTCGCCCTGCTCGGTGTCGGAGGCGTCATGGCGTTCTCGGTGGCCCGCCGCACGCGCGAGCTGGGGGTGCGCCTCGCCTTGGGAGCCCGGCCCGATGACGTGCGGCGGTTGGTGCTGCGCGAAGGCCTCCGCTTGACCGCTGGAGGGGTCGCGCTGGGGGTGCTCGCAGCTGGGCTGATGGCGAGATTCGCCGCGACGCTCCTCTTCGAGATCGGTGCCGGAGATCCCGTCGCCTTCGCCACCTCCGTGGGGCTCGTCACGGGATTGGCGCTGGTATCCTGTTACGTCCCCGCGCGTCGGGCTTCCAGCGTCGATCCGGTGGAAGCCCTCTCGGCTCCCTGAACGCCCACGGCGACCGTGGCCATTCCGGGCCCCTCGAGGGTCGATCGACCGATTACCCTCGAGGTCGGCCGCCCGATCGACTTAACGAACCCGCGGGTCTCGGCATCCCACCTCACGAAGACGCGACCGATCGCACTGATCACGACATCGAGGCGGCGTGAGCCGCAGGAGCCCGAGACCATGCGTACGAAACCGATTCTTCCCTCTACCCTCGTGGCCGTGTTGGCGCTCACCGCCGCGTGCGCCGATTCGGCCACGGAGCCCGATCCGCTCACCATCGATGACCAGGACGTGGGCCTGGTGGCCGTGGACGGTGACGCCCTCTCGGGCGGCATCCTCTTCACCCAGCTCTTCGGGAGCGCCGGGAGCGCGGCCGCCGCCGCGTCTGACGGGCATACCCGGGAGTTCAGCCGCAGCCGGGATTGTCCGGCGGGTGGCAGCATCGAGATCGCGGGAGTGGTGGAGTTCATCCAGAACGGTGAAGGCACCGTCGAAGCAACCATTACGGGCACCCGCGACCAGGTGAACTGCACGCGCACCCGGGAGGACGTGACCCTGGTCATCGACGGTAGCGGCTCGTTCGACGCCTATCGCAAGCGCGTGAACGGCGAACCGGTGGGGAACCAGACGACCGCCTACGCCGGCACCTTCGACTGGACGAAGACCCGCGGCGACGAGGTGCGGACCGGATCGTGCGAGTACAGCCTCGAGTCCGTTCGGCAGCCGGATGCCATGAAGGTGAGGGTGACGGGCACGATCTGCGGGCGCGAGATCGACCGGGAGCGGGATTGGAGGCACGGCACCTGAGCCGCTCCGAGCGCCACAGCTGGGTCGACGGCCTCCGGAGTCAGGCGCGCTCCGGAGGCCGTTCTCGCCGTGGGCGATCCTGAGCGGGGGTCAGCCCGAGAGGAGAGGTGGAGGGCCACCCGCGAGAGGGCGTGCGATTGCCCTCACGGGTCCGGCCAATCACGCCCCGGTGCCGGCCACGCGCGCGACGACGCGCGAAGCCGGCGAAACTCCTGCGCCGTAGCGCAGGTACCAGGATTCGCGAAGCTGGCAGGGGCTCGACGACGTCCGGGCCGCTACGCCAGGTCCAGGGCAGCGAACACCTCGAACGGAGCAAGAGGCGACTATGGCGGCTACTCCCTCGACCATGGCCCCGCTGGGCACCGAAGCCCCCGACTTCCATCTTCCCGCCACGGACGGCAAGCTGGTGTCGCTCGCCGATTTCGAGGGCGCGCCCGCACTGCTCGTCGTCTTCCTGAGCAACCATTGTCCCTTCGTGAAGCACCTTCGCCTGCAGCTCGCCGACTTCGTGAAGGCCTATCAACCCCGGGGGCTGGCCGCTGTCGGGATCAACGCCAACGACGTGGAGCGCTATCCGGACGACAGTCCCGACGCCATGGTCCGAGAGGTCGAGCTGATCGGCTACACCTTTCCGTACGTCTTCGACGAGAGCCAAGGGGTGGCCAAGGCCTACGGCGCGGCATGCACGCCCGACTTCTTCCTCTTCGATGGACAGCGGCGCTTGACGTATCGCGGGCAGTTCGACGGCAGCCGGCCCGGCAACGGTCTGCCCGTGACCGGAGACGATCTCCGGGACGCGGTGGAGGCGGTCCTGGCGGGTGACCGGCCCAGCCGCGACCAGACCCCCAGCATCGGCTGCAACATCAAGTGGAGGCCTGGGAACGAGCCCGACTACTTCGGGTGAGCACGGTCCGTACGGCCACCTGAGGTCCAATCGCGCCGAGCAACCACGGTGGCCTCGTCGCGGGGGTGGATCCGACCCGACGGCCCTGGAGGCGCGTGGTTTGGAGGGACGTTCCAAGTGTCCGCGGCCGCCCCGGCAGTCGAGCCGAATCCCGTGCAACCTCAGTACGTCCACTCCTTCGCCAGGAACATCCCCAGCGACTGCTCCAGGGTGAACCCGAGGTCGCCGAAGGTAGCCGAGGGCGACCGGGCCAGACGGTCCTCCAGGAAGAGCTCCAGCGTCGCGCTGTCGCGGAACCGCCACTCCAGCCGGCCGCCGGCGAAGGAGTTGGCGGTGTCTAGAGGCCGGAAGATCGCGGCCAGGAAGAGGTTCTCGGACAGATACTGGCCGAACTCCACCTCGGTGGCGGAGATGGAGCTCCGGAGCGCACTCTCCTGGCCGTAGGCGGCGGCCTCCTGCGGCGCGGAGATCGTGAAGTAGTCGAAGACCCCGATCTGCTGTCCCAGGGCGGACCCCAACTCGTTGGCCACCAGCCCCAACGCCATGCTCGACGCGGCCCCGGTCACCCCCGAAACAACGGCGTTCTCCCCGGACCCCAACTGATAGCTGGGCCGGCCGAATACGAGGTAGCTCACGAGCTCCTCTTCGGCCATGGGGGGCTCCGCCGCGCTGGTCAACGTGACCCTGGGCTCCTCGGCCGTTCCCTCCAGGGTCGCGAAGATGTCCAGCGCCTGCTCGCTGGATCGGATCCGGGTCACGGTCGTGATGTTCAGCACGGGGTTCAGGCTCTCGCTGCCGGCGAACAGGACGCTGCCCTCGAGCACCTGGAAGGTGCGTCCGAAGCCGCGGTAGGAGCCGCGCACGGTTTGGAGCTCACCGCTGACGCCGTACCCAGTGCCTGGCTCATGGGTCACGCGAAGTCGCCCGGCCAGGTCCGTATCCAAGGTCCTGCCGCGAAGCCAGGTGCCGCCCCCAAGGGTGAGGTCGAGGCTTATGGTGGACCGGTCGGCGAAAGACGGTGTCGTCAGACGCTGGTCAATGAAGATGGTGGTGTCCACGACCTGGTAGAAATCCCTCCTGCTCACGTCGTCCACCTGACGGGAGCGGGCGAGTTCGTCGAGCCTGAGGTCCGCGTTCTGGATGGCGAGGACGCCCTCCAGCCGGGGTGACGCCCAGCTCCCACTGAACGTTGCGTCGCCACTCACCTGCCCGCTCACGTCGCGGCGGTTGAGGACCTGGAAGGTGTCTGCCCGGATGCGCAGGTCGAACGACGGATCGCCGACATCCTCGAGGCCCACCGTTCCGGTGATGCGTGACCTGCCCACGGAGCGCACGGACAGATCGACGTCGATACTGCCCTCGTCCAACGTCAGCGTACCCCGCGCCTCTTGCCTCACGCCGAAGTCCGGGAAGAGCGCGGACACGCCCTCGACCTCCATCCTTCCGGAGAGCTGCGGAGTCCGGGGCGTGCCCCCCAGGACCACGTCTCCCGCGACGGTTCCCGCGACATCCTCCATGAATCCTTGGCTGGACAGGAGCGGCGCCAGCGGGAAGCTCCGGGCCGTGATGCGGCCGTCGAGGGGTGCGTCCATGACCCGGGGTCCGTCGTAGGTCGGGGAGAGGTTCACCGGGACACGCACGGCACCGTCCAGAAGCGTCGCTCCCTCGCGGCTGGCGTCGATGCGAACCGAGGCGACGCCGTCCTCGTACGCGAGATCGGCTCGGAGCAGGTCGGCGATGGTCGAGCGATACGCCACATCCCGAATCAGCAGCTCACCCGTGAGCGACGGATCCTCCACCGGGCCGCGCAAGTGGATCTGGCCTTCCACCACGCCGCTCACGCTGTCGTCTCGCTTCCACAGCGCGCTCAGGGCAGCGAGTTGGAAGCCGCTGGCCTGGGCTCGGAAGTCGATCGGACCTTCGGTCGGGATGGTACCCGACGCCGACAGGCTCCGGTCGGCTCTGCTCGGCTCGACCATCTCGAAGCCTTCGACGCTGACGCCGCGC
>JBDHHQ010000164.1:0-6956 GCA_039589315.1 Gemmatimonadota bacterium | reverse complement strand
GCCGGCAGCTTCCTGTTCTACGTCATGCCCTACATCGAGGGCGAGACGCTCCGGGACAAGATCGACCGGGAGAAGCAGCTCCCGGTCGACGAGGCGCTGGGGATCGCCACAGCCGTGGCCAACGCCCTCCATGTCGCCCACGACGCGGGGGTCGTGCACCGAGACATCAAGCCCGGGAACATCTTGCTGAGCCGAGGCGAGCCCCTGGTGGCGGACTTCGGGATTGCACTGGCGGTGGGGGCGGCCGGAGGGAGTCGTCTGACCGAGACCGGCCTGAGCGTCGGTACCCCATTCTACATGAGCCCCGAGCAGGCCACGGGAGATCAGACGGTGGGCGCCGCCAGCGATACCTACGCCTTGGCCTGCGTCCTCTACGAGATGCTGGTCGGGGAGCCTCCCTATCTGGGCAACACGGCTCAGGCGGTGCTGGGCAAGATCATCCAGGGCGCTCCGGTCTCGGCCACGGCCGCCCGGAAGTCCATCCCGCTCAATGTGGACGCGGCCATACGGAAGGCGTTGGAGAAGATCCCGGCCGACCGCTTCCGCGACGCTCAAGAGTTCGCCAGAGCGCTGGCGGATCCGTCGTTTCGTCACGGCGAGACCGCACACGCCGCCGGCGTCGCGCCGACACCCGCAGCGCGAGCGGGACTGGTCGGCGGCTGGGCAGTAGCCGCGATCCTGGGCGGACTGCTCCTATGGCAGTCGATGGCACCCCAGCCCGACCGACCCGTCCGACGCTTCGCCATGCCGTTCGAAGCCGGTCAGGAGATGACGTTCCTTGGCCTGAACGGCTTCGCCCTTTCGCCCGATGGATCTACCCTGGTGTACCGCCATACGATCGACGGCAATCAGATTCTCATGGCTCGTCGGTGGGACGAGCTCGCGTCGACGCCGATCCGGGAATCGGAGGGAGCATTCCGGATCTCCATCTCCCCCGACGGCCAGGAGATCGTCTTTCAGGCTCCCTCCGGAGTAATCCGGGCCTTGGCCCTCGCCGGGGGTCCGGTCCGTGACCTGGGCGAGGGGGGTTGGCCCGTGTGGGGCTACGACGGCTACGTCTACTTCACCAGCGGGCTCGACGCGTTTCGCGTGCCCAGTTCCGGAGGAGCCGCGGAGGCCCTGCTGAGCCTCGGCGAGGGAGAAACCGCCCATCGATTCACCGACCTGTTGCCGTCCGGTGACCGAGCGCTTCACGATGTGGTCGCCGACAACGAAGGAGAGGTCCGGATCCTCGACCTCGGAAGCGGTGAGGAGCGGACCCTCGCCTCCGGCGGGTGGGGGAAGTTCGCGCCGCCCGGATACCTCCTGTATCTCACCGACGGCACTCTCATGGGAGCCCCGCTGGATGCCGGCGCCATGGAGCTGACCGGCACCCCTGTTCCCCTCATCTCCGACGTCCTCGCCTTCTTCGTGGCAGAGGACGGCAGCCTCTTCTACTCCACCGGGGCCGGCGGTGGTGGGACCATGGCTCGTCCTGTGTGGGTGGACCGCGCCGGTGAGATCACCCCCATCGATCCGGCGTGGACCTTCGACCGGACTACGAACCCCAACGACATCCCCGCTCTTTCACCAGACGGAACGCGCCTCGCCCTGCGAGAGTTCACCGAGGACGGCTTCGATATCTGGATCAAGCAGCTACCGGCCGGCGTCCGCACGCGACTGACCCTGGCCGAAGACGAGGACCGGATGGCCGTGTGGCACCCCGGTGGCCGGGACATCCTGTTCATCTCCAGGCGAGACGGTGACCGACAGGTCTGGTCGAAGCGGGCCGACGGTGTCGGTGAGGCGCGTCTCTTCGTCGACTTCGACATGCCCGTGGCCAACGCCGCTTGGACCCCGGACGGCACCAAGCTCCTCCTGCGGACCGCCGGAACCGGCGGCGTCGAGGGTGGGCGGGACATCTACATGTTCGATCCCGAGTCCGGTGACCCACCCCAACCTCTCCTGGCCGAGGGGTTCGACGAAGGTGCGCCGGCCGTCTCCCCGGACGGCCGCTGGTTGGCGTACACATCCAACGAAAGCAACCGTTGGGAAGTCTACGTGCGTCCGTTCCCCGATGTGGAAGGGGGCCGGTGGCAGGTTTCCACCAACGGAGGACGGACGCCCAAGTGGTCGCACGACGGTGATGAGCTCTTCTTCCTGGACAACAACGATCAGTTCGTGACCGTGCCCGTCGAGACCGACGGCGGGTTCCGCGCCGGTACGCCCCAGGTCCTCTTCACCGTCCCGCCCTACATCGAAACCGTCGACCTCAGCTTCCCGTACGACGTGGCGCTCGACGACGACCACTTCGTGGTGCTCAGCTTCGACATCGGAAACGACGACGACCGTCCCGGCCCACGTGCGGTGCTGGTGGAGAACTTCGGCACGGAGCTGCAGGCCAGGATTCCCCGTTGAGCGTCGGGTCATCGTGACGGATCGAGGGCGAGGTCGGTCCGCGCAGGACCCGAAGTTCCCTTGTCCGGGCTCCCCGCCGCCCACGGCTCTCGCCCGGCTACGGCTCCAGCGGCCCGCCGAGCCGGTCGATGTAGGGCTGGTAAACGAGACGCGGTTGCGCTGAGCGCCAGTGATCTCCTCGAGTAGCTCCATGTAGCTTAGGGAACCTCGGCGACGAAGACACCGTCTTCGTCCCGGGAGATCAGCACCCTGTACTTCATGTTGCGGGGGTAGGCGAGGCTCGGGCGGTACCCGGTCGCCCGGCGGACCAGGGGGCTGAGAACAGCGACCTTACGCTATGTAATCCCCCGGCGGTCTCGACAGGAAGTCTTCGACATCGATCCCGTCTCCGCCGACCAGCAGCTTTCGCACCGGCCCGTACCGCTCCCCGAACGACGACAGACCGGACCGTGCGTCACGTGAGCGACCGCTCTTCACTTCGATCGCCGTGAGCTGGTCGCGGCGGCGCACCACGAAGTCGACCTCCTTGCCGCGATCAAGCCAGTAGAACACGTCGAACGCACCGGCCGAGCCCCCATTCACGAGGTGGGCACCGATGGCAGACTCGACGAGTCGACCGCGGAAGGAGGGGTCGGCGGCCGCGTCTTCCGGTCCAAGCTCAGAGGTCGCCGTCATGAGAGCGTTGTTCAGCACCTGCAGCTTCGGACTCGAGGCCCGTTGTCGGGGCGTGCTGCCGGAGTACTTCTGCAAGCCCACGAGCAGGCCGGCGCCGGCCAGCAAGTCGAGGTAGTGGGCGAGCGTGGTCGTGTTTCCCGCGTCGTGCAGCTGGCCGAGCATCTTGTTGTACGAGAGAATCTGTCCCGAATACCGGCAGCCGAGATCGAACAGGCGCCGCAGCAGCGCGGGCTTGTCGATGCGGGTGAGCAGTAGCACGTCCCGCGAGATCGTCGTCTCTATCAGAGAGTCGCGGACATAGGCGCCCCAGCGATCCACGTCCCCCATAAGCGGAGCCGCGCCGGGGTATCCGCCGTGGTACAGGTACTCCTCCAGCGTTACCCCGAATGCTGCGCGCATTTCGGACAGGCTCCAGTGCGGCAGGCGGAGAAGCTCGAACCGTCCAGCCAGGCTCTCGGTCAAGCCGCGTTGGACGAGAAGCGGCGCCGAGCCGAGGAGAACGACCTGAAGGGGAAGCCCCTCGCGAGTGTCCTTGTCCCACAGCCCTTTCACGGATTCCGACCACTCGGGGATCTTCTGGACCTCATCGAGGATGAGAACCGCCCCCCGGGTATGGTCACGGGCGAGGAGTCGGGCTCTTGTCCACTGCTGTTCGATCCAGTCGACCCCTCGAAGCGAGGGCTGATCCGCGCTCGCATACGCGTGCGGGATCTCCACGCGGTCGGCGGCCTGGAGAGCAAGCGTGGTCTTTCCAACCTGTCGAGCGCCGGCGATCACCTGTATGTACCGGCGGGGCTCGCGCAGGCGATCGAGAAGCACTTCCAACTGGGGACGAGTAGACTGTGAATTACTCATCATAATGAGTAATTTTACTCATAATCATGAGCAAATAGCAAGGGCTCGGAGGAATCAACGAGATGGACAGCAGGGCGGGCTGTACGAGATGCCCGCTTTTCAGCGGTGACCCCGCGCGTGTCGTCGACTCCGGTTTTCGGCCCAGGGGGTCGCCCGATGGTGACAGGATTCTGTTCCAGCAGCGAGCCGGGACTTTCATACCGATCCGGGTACCAGCGCGGAGTGGTCACCGGATGGGACACGCATTGCTTCAGGACATCCTCGTCCGTGACCATCAGGTGTTGGCTGGCTTGACGTCGCGATGGACGAGGCACCTCCATGAACACGAGGTACAGGGACATGTCCACGAGGGAGAGCACACCCGCCGCCCTTGTCTTCCGGAAGGCTCGGCGAGGATCGCAGTTTGACCGCCAGAGAGAGCGTCAGACGGCCGCGGCTGCCCGATGATTCGTCCCCCTCTGACAAGCGCTGGCGAACGCTGCGACACTTTGGAATCGGTCGCTTGGATCACGGGAAAGCGCCCGCCTCAGGGCATTCTCGGCACATTCGGGCACCGCGACGCCGGCCTCTCGGACCGATGGCACGGCCTGTGTCAGCTGCTGCGCGCAGATGGCCCGCGGCGAAGGGCCGTTGAACGGCGGCTCCCCTACGAGCATCTCATAGAGCAGGCACGCGAGCGAGTACACATCGGCCCTCTCGTCGACGTCGGACGCCACCGCTTGCTCGGGGCTCATGTAGCAGGGAGTGCCCGAGAACGCCGGTTTGTCAGTACGCTCGCCGTCCCGCACACGAGCCAAGGATCTGGCAACACCGAAGTCCGCCAATACCGCGTGGTCATCTTCCAGAAGGATGTTGCCGGGCTTCACGTCGAGATGCACCAGGCGCTCCGCGTGAACGGCTGAGAGGGCCCCTGCCACCTGAACGGCGATCCGCATCGCCTCGGTCCACGGGAGACACCCTCGCTCTTGGATCTGGTCGGCCAGGGTCCCACCACCGATGAACGGCGCAACGTAGAAGGGCCGACCGTCGACTTCGCCTGAGTCGTAGACGGGCAGGATGTTGGGATGACGAAGGCACGCCATCGTCGTGATCTCGCGCCTGAAACGCTCCAGCGAGGACGGCGACGTACGGTCGGTTCGAAGCATCTTCACCGCCACGCGTCTGTCGTATCGCTCGTCGATGGCGAGGTGCACGACGGAAGACCCGCCCCGACCGATCTGCCGCACCAAGCGGTAGTGACGGGGGAGTCGGGCATCCAGGCTGAGTCGTGGGTAGGCACGCCGTGACCGCTTTGGATACCTCGCCGCCGAGGAGACAGCCATTCCCGCGGTGAGCTCAGGTCCCATGATCCCCTCCTACTGCTGTCCCGCCTCGTGGCGGGTACCTCTTTCCCCTGCAGTAGGAAGCTCGTTTGGGGGCGTTGTCCGGGCGTCCCGCAAAAGCGTGAAATCAGGGACCGTGATCACGTGATTCGGTGTGGGTTCGGACGGCAGGAAGTCGTGTCTTGGCCGCCTGGAGATGCTGGGTCTCCAAGGGCCGTGGCGAGCTGCCGTGCATCAGCTTGGCGACCCACCTCCCCAGCATATCGGATCGCTCGCCTGCGTGGTGCATTACCCCGGTAATGCGGGAGGTCGCGACGCTCGAGGATGTCGAACTTCAATCGTGCGAAAGCGCCGATTGCCGAGGAGGTTCGATGTACCGGAGCACCGAGAGAGCGACGCGCAACGGGGCGCAGCAGTCGCCTGGTGCGTGGCGCCATGACGCAGCTAGTCCAACACCACGTATGTGGGCCATGAAGGGCAGTCGCGATAGGGCCGACATCTCACCACGACCCGACGAAGGTTCGGAGCCTGAGGGAGCCCCAAGACGAGAGACCCGGCTCACGCGCTGGTGGCTTCTGGTCGATCGCCTCAAAGACCGCAAAGTCGTGCAGTGGACGCTCGGCTATCTGGGCGCGACCTGGCTGATCCTTCAAGCCATGGACGTGCTCAGCGATATCTGGGGATGGTCGCTGGCGGCTCAGCAGGTCGTGTGTCTGACGTTGGCCCTTGGGCTACCTCCAGCCGTGGTGATCGCCTGGTGCCACGGGGAGCAGGGAAGGCAGAAGATGACATTGCCCGAAGCACTCGTCCTCGGTTGCTTGTTCCTTGCCTCGGCTGCCGTGCTTTGGGGGGCTGGAGATTCGCTAGATACGGGCGAGAGCGCCCTGGGCCCGGATCCGAAACACGCCGTCGGTCTCGAGCGCTGCGAAGCGGTCGACGCCGAAACTTCGATACTGGACCTCATTTCACTGGCACCCGCAGGTGTAACTTCGTTCCGCCTCCAGGACGCCCGTCCATCGTAAGGTCTGCTTCGTGCTCCATTGCGCGCTTTCGCATCAGCTCCAGGCCGCTGCCTTCTCGATGCGGCTCCTGATTCGAGGCCGTCGTCTCACCTTCGCCCTGGTCTGCTGAGATATCTGAGCCCCCGACGATCTGCACGGCGACGGGAGAGCCCGCCCCGTCGTCCGAGACCTCGAGAGTCAGGAACGGCTCGTCATAATCGACCACGATGTCCACGGCGGTAGCGCCTGCGTGCTTGATCACGTTCTGGAGTGACTCCTTGTAGAGCAGGTACAGATCCTGCCGCAGCTTCATGTCGATCTCCCGATCGGGCAACGACTCGGGAGCGCTGAACCGATGCTTGACGTGGCCCTCCAACATGACGTCCGCGGTATCCCGCATCTTACCGACGAGACCAGCGACCGTATCGTACTGCGTGTTCACGACCCAGACTGTCTCGCGGACCTTGTGGGCAGTGTCTCGAGCCAGTCGCCCCAGGTCCTGAAGCTGCCGTCGGCCCCGGTCGTCCAGCGCTTTGGCAGACCTTACCATTTCCGCCTTCAGGGCCATCGTCGACAAATTGGCACCGATGTCGTCGTGGAGCTTGCCGGCGATGCCCAGGCGCAGTTCCTGCCTGGCCTCGAGCTCCCGGAGCTCGACTGCCTGACGCTTGTGAAGCTCGCGCAGGCGATAGGCGTAGAACGCGGA
>JBDHHQ010000163.1:0-8732 GCA_039589315.1 Gemmatimonadota bacterium | reverse complement strand
CATGACGGCCCGGCGGGAGTGGTCGTCTGCGGTGTCTTCCCTCTCGAATCAGGGCATCGGCGTGAAGCTCCTTTGCGGCTCGATGCCGCCGGCTGCCGAGACGATGAGATCCGCCGAGCGGCCACGCGCTGCAGCTCCTCCCAGTATTCGTCTGGGCCACGGATCACCCTGGCCGGCCACCGGATCGCGGATCTCGTCATTGCCGCGGCCGACAACATCTCGACGCACAGAGCGTTCGTCGGGAGGTGATTTGAACAACGTAGCTCCTTCTCGCACCATGTGTCGCCCGGTTGCAATCTCCGGGTCAGGCCACGCACTTCCGACGCCTAGCGTAGGGAATCTCGCAAGTGGGTACTGTCGGGAAGTGCCTGAGTTGGCGGTGGGAGGGTCTCCCCTGGTCCTGCGAACCTTGGAATGTACGCGGCGCCTGCGGTAGGCCAGATCCCGCCTCCACCTCCTTCGCCGCTCGCACCGGACGCCTCTGGTGCTCGGCCCTCATCAGTTGGCCGGACGAAGACGACTCACAACGCGGGGCCAGCAAGAAGTGGTGCGACGATTTCGTCGGGAAACTGCGCCCATTTCATGTGACCACGTGTCTGAACAACGCCATGCCCGAGAGCGATTCGGAAGCCCCTCCCCCCGGTGCGGTGCCGCAGCGGGCGAGGTCAGGGGCCGCAGATTCGATCTCCGGACTGGCCCAAACTAGGTTGTGGCCATGCACGAAGTCGCGGTTGACCTACTGATCCTCCTCTCTCTGGCGCGGGTCAGGATGAGGTCAGGGGCGACACTGCTCGGGCAACGATGGCGCGACTAATACAGATTGCTCCGATAGTCTTCTTCCAACATCTCCTCCAGGTCCCTGGCCATCTGCGGACCTCCGTCCACCTTGGCGGAAAGCTGCTTTCCGACCTCCGGCTTGAAGTCCGTTGGCCAGCTGTGGTTGTCCCAGACCCTCGAGCGCACGAGCGCTTTACCGCAGTGAAAGAACGCTTCGCGGACGAGCATGCGCGTGACCAGGAGCGGGAGCCTGCCCTTGGCTGGAAGTCGCTCCAACAGGGCGGGGTCTCGCGACAGCTCGGCGCGCCCATTCACCCGAAGTGTCTCGCGTACGGACGGAACGACGAAGATGAGACCGAGCTGGCCCGTGGCAAGGATGTTTCGGAAGCCGTACGTGAGTCTGTTGCCTTTGCGATCGGGAATCAGGAGAGTGCGTTCGTCTTCGACGTGCACAAAGCCGGGCGCATCACCTTTCGGCGACACGTCGAGATTCCCCTCGGCGTCCACCGTTGCCATGAACAGCAAGGGCGATGCAGCGATGAACCGCGAAGCGTAGGGATCGATGTGATCGAAGACTTTCGTTTCAACGGAGGGATTCGGTGCCTCGATGACCGACCGAAGCTCACTCTCGTTGGAGATCGCGTATCGACTCGACATGACTCTGGCCCTCCGCGCAACGGGCCGCTGATGGGATGAGCTGCTGATGGGATGAGTTGTTGATGGGACGTCCTCTCGCGACTGCGAAGATATGATGGGGGTGTTGAGAAGGGTCAGGCAAGGCGGCTTCCTGGTCATGGCTCGCGGAGTTGTTCGACAGGCGGGGCGGTTGGAAGGCCCGGGGTCACGCGTCCTGTGCGCATTGGCTCTCCTTTCGGACCGGCATCGACATGGGCGCGGCCCGGGAGAAGGTGCGCGCGGCTCGAGCTTCAGTCTGCCGAACGCTCGTCACTCTCCTCCAGCCGCGACTCGCCGGTCCCTTTCGGTAGGATCGAGCGGTCGCAACCGTGGTGGTGAGCATCAGGCTGGCGCGCCACGGTGGCGGTCACCACCTTGCACGCGCGGTAGAAACCCACATCGGTTGGCCAGGTATTCCGCCGGCGCGCGTTTGTGACTGACGAGGCTGAGTCAACAGTCGAGGAGACGCTTGGGAGGACCGGCTGGGCGCTGTCTGGCCGGTCTCAGGACTAGCCCCTGTGCGGACTTCCCGGATTGAGGCTCGGAAGACACCATGAAAACGAAACTGATCCGCAGAACGATCCCCCTCGTTGCGCTTCTATCGGCCGCGTGCGGTCCCGGACCGTCCGACGCTGACCTTCGTGCGGCGGCCGAGACGATCACCGAGGCGGACGTCCAGTCCCGGGTTCACCTCATTGCGGCCGATTCAATGGGAGGGCGGGACACGCCGAGTCCGGGGCTCGAGAAGACAGCCGCCTACATCGCGTCTGAGTTCGAGCGCCTGGGACTGGAGGCTCTCGGGGATGCTGGAGGTTGGTACCAGAACTACGGCATCAGGATCAGCAGCGTCGATCCGACCGGATCGTCGATCACGATCTCGGGCGCCGGTGGCGAGGAGTTTGGCCTAACCCCGGGGATCGACGCCTCTGGATACTCCCGCGGTTCGCCGGACGAGGCACACGTTTCGGCGCCCCTCGTTGTCGTGGGTGGCGGTGGGACCGGTACGGTGCCGTCCGACCTGGAACGTCGCGATGGCGCCGCGTTGCTGTGGGCTACGTCAGCGGACTTCAACAGGGACGAGAGGCAACGCGCGCGCCAGGCCGGCACCCAGGTAGGAGCCGAGTTCCTGCTCATCGCGGTCGGCGACGACGACCCCCGGATCGCTCCGCTTTCGGGGCCGACCGAGAGCGTGAGCACCGACTTCGGCTCGCCTACGTCCATCATGTTGCGGGAGGCCCGTGTCCGCGAAGGCTCGCCAGCCCTGGCCGCCGCAATAGACGAGGTGCGTGCTTCGCCGACGTTGGTGATGGCGTCCCAGCCGGACTGGACAGCCACGTTCGATACCCGGTTCGTCCGGGACGAGTGGCAGGATGTGCCCAACGTGGTCGGCATGGTGCGGGGCCGCGACCCGGCCCTCCGCGACGAGTACGTGGTGATCACGGCCCACTTCGACCATGTCGGGTCACGCTGCGCGCGGGAAGACGAGACGGACCGGATCTGCAACGGGGCCGATGACAACGCGTCAGGGACCACCGGCCTTCTCGAGCTCGCCGAAGCGTTTGCCCAGTCCGGCGCGCGGCCTCGCCGGTCCGTGATCTTCGCTGCCGTGAGCGGTGAAGAGCGGGGTCTTCTGGGAAGTCGGTTCTTCGCTCAGAATCCGCCGGTCCTGATCGACGACGTGGTGGCGAACATCAACATGGACCACCTGGGGCGGAACTGGACCGACTCGATTGTGATCATCGGGGGTGAGCATTCGGACCTTGGGCCCTTGGCCTGGCAGGTGGCAGAAGCTCATCCGGAGCTCAACGTGGCGCCGCTGCCGGATCAGTGGCCCGACGAGCGCATCTTTTTCCGCTCCGACCACTACAACTTCGCTCGCGAAGGCGTGCCGATCTTATTCTTCACCAACGGCTTTCATGACGACTACCACCGGGTGACCGACTCGCCGGACAAGATCGACCCCGAAAAGCAGTCGAGGGTCGTCCGCTACATCTTTTACGTGGCTCAACAGATCGCGAACCAGGACGTGCGGCCGAGCTGGGACGAGGAAAGCTACCGGCAGATCGTGAGACCGACCGGGTAGTCCACAGCAAGCGCAGCGCGGGCAAGCCGGCGGAACCCCTGACCGGGGAGTTCGCCCCTTCCTTGCCTCGGCACGCAGCGACGCCACACCTATCGTCGAGGGGCCGCAAGCCGGGATGCTGAGCGCGCTTCGGCGGATCGAGACTCACGGCACGACATGGCCGTCGCCTGGCGCCGGACCGGAACACCACGGGGCGTTAGTCGCGAGCGAGGACCACGCGACGATGAAACTGCAGCGCTTGATGCATGAACGCCTCCAGCCGAGTCATGACGTTCGTCTCTTCCTGGCCGTCGTACGCGATGTCCAGCCATGGGATGTTGTCCATCTGCTCGCGTAGACGTGGTGCGATGGTCGACACGACCGTGCCCGGCATGCAAGAGAACGGAAGGACATTGACGATCCCGCTGAGCCCGTGTTGGGCCAGATCCAGGCTCCGAGCCATCGTGAGCACGGCTTCGGTACCGAGCACTGATTCGTAGTGCTGGTCCAGCCGTCCCATCGCTTTCGGCATGGGCTCCTCAGGGGGATGCCGGAGCACGCGTGACAGGGGCTTCATGAGCTTTCGCTCGGCGTGGGTCTTGTAGGCGCCGGAAACGAGGCCTTTGAGGAACTCGAGATAGTCGCCAAAGCGGAGCGAGAGCTCCTTTCGTCTCCAGTCGACGAAGTGCAACCAGTCCATCAACGTGCCCAGCTGCACCTCTCCGCCGACGCTCTCGATGGTGCGCACCAGCTCACTGTTGGCGGGAGCGCATAGCATCAGGTATATCTCGCCCATGACCGCGATCAGAGGGCGGGACTCCGAACGGTCGACGGGGAGCTGGGCGAACGCATCGGCTGTCCAGGCCATCGCGTCGACCATGTGCTGTTCACAGCCCGCTTCGGCGGCCGTCTCGATGCGCTCCAGGCAGGCGGTGTAGGTCACATCCGCCGATCCGGGCGCCAACTCGTACGGACGATGCTCATGAAGGACTTTCACGAGCAGATCGGTCGCGACGATGGCTTGCCAGGCTCGCTTGCGGAGCGTCGTGGGGTCGTTGCCGAACATCGCGTACGAGTCGTCCGATCCCGGGGACGCGAACCGAACGGCCTCGAAGCCCTGCTCCGCGAGGATCCGCTTCTGCAGGACGCTATATTGCCCGAACCTGCACGGACCGGGCCCGGCAGGCAGGAAGAACACTGCGCGCTCGGCATCGAAGCCCGGATCCCGGCACTTCCTGAGCAAGTCGCCGGTGGTGAGGAAGCAAGGCAGGCATTCCCGCCCGTGACACAGGTCCAGTCCGATCCTCATGGACTCCTGGTCGGGAGGCGGCAGAGCCTCTGCATGGACGCCCATCCCCCGCATGACCGCTGCCAGCGGCCCAGCGTGATCAGACATGTACGGGACGAAGACCGTATCGGTCTTCGACGTGGTGGACGTCTTCATGATCCCACCCCCACCGTGACCCCGAGACTGTCCAGGAACGCCTCACAGCGCGTCACGATCCCAGCCTCGGCCGTGTGGTCGTCGACCTCGAGCGCGAGAAACGGCTTGGCTCCCATCATCTGGCGGAAGTAGCTGATGATGAACGAGTCCGGTCCGCAGTTGAAGCTCGTCAGGTAGATGGCTTGCATGCGCTCGTCGCTGGCGATGATCTTCGCTGCCGCGAGAATGTCCTGGCCACTCCGCCAGAACATGTCCTGATGAACGTCGGACACGTCCACGGACTCGAGTGGAAGGAAGTCCATCGGTACCGGCAGCACGCCCAGCTTCCGCAGCTTGAGCGGTAGATCCTGGCAAACGCCCGGGTCACAACTGTTGTAGGGCCGGCCTACGATGACGACAGCCTGAGGACCCGACCCCAAGTGGCGCAACACCTCTGCGCCGCGACGACGGATTCGCGCGTAGAAGTCCTCCTGAGCGCCGGCTCCCTCTTCCGCAGCCCGCATGACGCGCCGGATCGGCATCCCGAGTTGTGAGGCCAGTGGACGGAGCTCCTTCCTTCGCGACTGGGTCTGCATCATGTGCAGGGGGAACGTGATCGGACGCGGCCCACGCTTCTCGATGTCGATGTGGGCCATCACCATGTGGGGAGACGCGGGAATGTAGGGGCAGTAGTGATTCCGGGTCTGACCGGGCGCCGTGTTCTCGCGGTCGATGATGCTCGGGAGGAAGACGTAATCCAGGTCTCGATCAAGGAGATCCATGACGTGCCCGAACATGAGCTTCACGGGGAAGCATGTCTCCGCAGCGGCGCTCCGCTGCGTGTCCCGGATAATGGTCGGGTTCGTTACATCAGACAGCACCAAGTCGATGTCCAGGACCTCGAAAAAGCGCCGCCAGTAGGGGAACAGGTCGTGGAAGACGAGGGCTCGAGGGAGGCCGACGCGGATCCGGCCCGGGGTACGCGGCCCGGGATCGTCGTAGCCGGCGTAGAGAATGTGCGCACGTTCGGCGAACAAGTCGGGGATGGTATTGTGCAGGCCCACCTTGGCGCGGCCAGCTTCCTCGAATCTGTCGCAGCGCGTCCCAGAGAAGATGGGGGGATCGTCCCCGATCACGACCTTCTTCACCTCGCAGAGGTTGGGGCAAGCCCTGCAAACGAACACTTCGGAGTCGTAGACGTAGTTGGCCAGGTCGAAGCCCCGAAACGTGGTTCGTGCGTCTGGACCGCGACGCTCCATTTCTTCTCTGGCGAGGATGGCGGCGCCGATCGCGCCCGTAACGTCGTTGTGCTCCGGAACCGTGATCGGACGTCCCGTGACGGATTCGAATGCCGCCGCGACGCTTGCGTTCGAGGCTACGCCGCCCTGGAACAGAATCCGCTTGCCGACAGGTCGCTTGTTGACGACGCGATTCAGGTAGTTGTTGACAATCGAGTAGGCGAGCCCGGCCGTGAGGTTCTCGACGGTGGCGCCCCGTTGCTGGTGATGCACCAGATCGGACTCCATGAACACGGTGCAGCGCTCGCCGAGGCAGGCGGGTGCGGGGGCCCCGCCGGCCATCTGTTCAAAGTCGTCTCTGATGGAAACCCGCAGACGGTCGGCCTGTTCTTCGAGGAAGGATCCGGTGCCTGCTGCACAAGCGTTGTTCATGGCAAAATCCACGACCGCGCCGTTGTGCATGCGGATGTACTTGCTGTCCTGACCGCCGATCTCGAAGATCGTGTCGACCTCGGCGTCGATGGCCGCCGCCGCCCGTGCCTGCGACGTGATCTCGTTCCGGATGACATCGGCACCGACATAGTGGCCGGTCAGGTATCGGCCGGAGCCCGTGGCTCCGACGGCCACGATGCGCACGCGGCCGCCGACCTCTCCGTCGACCTCGGCCAGTCCTCGCCGGACGGCTTCGAGGGGTCTTCCGGCGGTGGGCAGGTAACGCCGCGCGAGCACCCGATCGTATGCGTCGATCAACACGACGTTCGTGCTGAGAGAGCCGACGTCCACGCCCATATAGACGGGAATGGCTGGTTGCCGTCCATTGAGGATCGACTTCCACCCTCTTCCACCGCCGTTGTTGGAGGGAAGTGAGAGTGGTGTCAGGCTGCGCTCCTCGGCCTTCCCGGAGCGAAGGTCCTCCTCGAGTGGCTCGAAACCGTTGAATGGATAGCTGCGGCCTTCGCGCTGTTCGTCCATGACCGTCAGAGCGGCTCCGATCGACGCCATGTGGTTTCGGTATTCCGGAACGATCAGTTGTCCCGGCTCGAGACGCAGTACGCCTTCGAACGCTCGGGTCACCGCGTCGTTGAAGGCCACCCCGCCCTGAAAGAGAATCGGTGGCACGAACGACTTCCCCTTCCCGATGACCGTCTTGAAGTTGCGCGCCAACGCCAGACACAGGCCCGCCAGGATCTCGGATTGGGGTGCCCCCTCCTGCGCCAGGTGAATCATGTCCGACTTGGCGAACACGGTGCACCGTCCGGCAATGCGCGCGGGCGTATCGGCGGTGAGCGCGATCCGGGCGAACTCGCCGTCGATCTCGATGCCCAGCCGCTCCGCTTGCTGGTCCAGGAACGACCCTGTGCCGGCTGCACACAGGGCGTTCATGGCGAAATCCACCAGCACCATCTGTTGGCTGTTTTCGTCCCACTCGAGTGAGAGGAACTTGCTGTCCTGGCCCCCGATCTCTATGACCGTGCGGGCCTCCGGATGGTACTCGCCAACGGCTCGCGCCTGCGTCACCAGCTCATTGGCGTGGAAGCCGCCGATGAGTCGCTGGACGCGTTCCCCGCCCGAGCCCGTCAGCCCCACCCCGCAGATCGTCGCGGTGGGGAAGTCTTCTGGGAGAACGCGACTGGCGTCGAGGACGGTCTGCCGAGGGTTTCCGTGGGACCGGAGGTACTGGTGTGAGAGCAACGTGCCGTTCTCCCCGAGCACGACGAACTTCACGGTCGTCGAGCCGACATCGAGGCCGAGATAGACATCGCTCATGGCATCCCTCCGTCGAGTTCCGCTGGCCAGCGCGCCCGACGACGTGACTCGTGGATTAACCCCAGCGGGCCCCGAACTCAACTGGCCTTTGCACCGACGGTGTCATTCGGCGGTCAAGTGGTCGTCAAGCCGAGGTGGCCGGCACGTGTCGCTCGCGTCGGGTGCAGAGTGGCCGCTGGCCGGGATCCGTGTCGGCTCAGCGACGGATCAAGGTGCGGCAGGCGGCGCCCGATCGCACGTCCCCTGCGGTCTTGCCATCGCCCCTCGCACCGCCCCACCGTGCGCTCGGGTCCAAGAGTGCGACCCTCAGCACGGGATTCGAGATCACCTAACCGAAGGGCGACCGAGCGCCTCCGTCCCCGGGGCGACCCCGCCATCGAGGCTATTCGAGAGTACGACGTGAGGCTTTGGGATGTCGAGGTCCGAACCAACTCGTGGGACTGCCTCTCGACTCGACGATCCCTCATCCGAGGGGCGCATCTTCGACGACTGGATCCTTTCATACCAATGGCTCCGGACCCTCTCTCCACAGCATGACGATGCGCTCGGGATCTCCGTAGGGTGATCACCCCTGGGTCGCAGGTCCGGGGTTCGAACCCCAGCTGGCTGATTCATCGAGCAGTTGGCGTCAGAAATCGGTTGAACTGGGGCGTCATTCGAGTACCACAGCGCTGGCGAAGGTGTCTCGAACTCAGTTGAAGGTGGGTGACCCCAGGGTCTCGAAGAGTTAGCTGGCTTTCCTCATTTCTGCGACTGGATCCGTGTCGTCCAGGTGCGCTTTCAGGATCCA
>JBDHHQ010000162.1:0-7203 GCA_039589315.1 Gemmatimonadota bacterium | reverse complement strand
CCTTTCTCGCCGTGATACCACGCCAGCACTAGGGTGACCACTAGACCAATGGCAAGTGTCACTTGGACGACCCGTTGCACCAACAAGGAAAGCTCCCAGGGCTCTGCCAGCACGTCCATCACCTGCAAGATGACCCACGCCCCGGCCAGATACGCCAGCGCCCACTGGCCGAGCTTGCGCTCCTTGAGGCGGGTCAGGAGGGACATGGGTCAGTGCTCGCTTTCGTACTTCTCCAGCAGCGCCTGGAAGCGGGGATGGTCGGGGAGGGGGTCCAGCCGAGGGTCCATGTTGATCGTGACGATGCTCCAGCGTGACGGTATCGACAGCAGCCCGTCGAGACACTCGACCGCCGTCTCTGCTTCTCTGAAGCCCGCGTGGACAAGACAGAGCGCCCAGACGTTCCACGGACCGTCTAGCGCGTCCCTTTCAGGGGGCCACATCTCCAAGGCCTGCTCAGCCTCGCGAACTGCGTCGTCCCGTCGTCCCAACCCGGCGTAGGCGAGCGCGAGGGCGTTATGAAGTCGGGAATCGTCCTCGCGCTCCAGCCGCAACTTTTCCAGCCTCGCGGCAGCCTCCTGGAACAGAGCGGTCGCCTGGGCGGCGTTGTCGGCTGCGGCCAGTGTCCACGCATCGTAGAGGGAGTAGGGCCGCAGGACGTACTGCTCTTCCAGAATCTCCGAGTCGGCCGCCGCTTTGGCTCGCGCGACCACTGACAGCGCAGCGTCCCAATCCCGGTCGAAGAACTCGACTCTCCAGCGCGAGGTCACCTCGTACTCCGGATCGGCGTACTCGGCGAGGTGTCTCCGCATGGGCTCCGTATCGCCGTCTCGCAGGAGGGGAAGCCACGCCCTGTACCACTGACCGCTACGATGTGCTGGCTGCAGCCGCAGAGCCCGCCGGAGGGGTGGCTCGGCCTCTTCGTAACGCCGCAGAAGCGTATATGTCAGGCCGAGATCGCCCAACGGGCTCGCAGACCGGGGATTCAGTTCAATCGCCTGCTCGTAGGAGCTGATCGCCTCCTGCCACCGCCCGTCGCGCCTCCGCACGTGGCCTCGGAAATACGCCAGACTATAGTCGCCCCGGAGGCCGCTGGTCTCAGACGTCGCGAACGCATCCAGAGCGCGAGCGTAGTCTCGCTCAACGCGGTAATAGTAGTGTCCGAGAGAGTAGTGCACCTCGGGTAGTTCCGGCTCCAACTCTTGTGCCCGACGGAGCGCGGCTCTGGCGAGGCGTGCACGCTCCTCCGATCTGTCATATCCGTGGAAGTAGGTGGTTGAGCGCACTCGCGCGAGGGCGGCGTGGGCCAGCGCGAACTCCGGATCGAGCTCAATCGCTCGCTCGAGCAGGAGTTGCCTGTTGCTGAATCGCTCAGCCCTGGGCAACGCATAGTCGAACAGGACTGCGCGCTGGGTCAGGTACAGCTCGTAGGCCCCAAGGTGGTCGGTCGACCGATTCGCTATACGCGAGCCCTCCTCCTCCGAGATTGCGGCTCGAAGCTCCTCTGCCACTGACTGAGTGATCTCGCTCTGGATGTCGAACAGATCCGCGCTCGTGAGCTCGCGGTCGAACGTCTCAGCCCAGACGTGACCCTCGTTTGAGGCATCGATGAGCTGCACGTTCACACGGATGCGGTCGCCTATCCGCTGTACACCACCCTCCAGAAGGTATCCAATGCCCAGTTCCCGGCCGATCTCGAGATTGCTCTTGGGGGCGTCACGGTACTCCTGAACTGCTCCTCTCGAAAGCACTCGGAGGCCCGAGATGCGGGAGAGCCGCGTCAACAGCTCGTCGTGTATCCCGTCGGCAAAGTGCTGGTCTCCCCCCTGATCGCTGCGATTAGCGAAGGGCAAGACGGCGATCGAGGGACGCGGGTCGTCCGCCGCTGTCGGGAGGGCTGACGGGGCTTCACCCGAAGCTCTGTCGGAAGAGGTCGGGGGTCCGAGAAGGGACAGCGTGATCCCGGCGATAAGGAACAACGCCGTCAGCATCAGAAGCTCCGGCCCGCTCACACGCTGGCGACCCTTTTCGCCATGGTACCAGGCGAGGACGAGGGTGACGAAGAAGCCGACTCCGACCACCAGAGTCAGGCCGCGAATCACGCGCTGAGGCCATGCAAAGTTCTCCGCGACGAATCCGGTAGCCTCAAGGAAGACCCACGCCCCGGCCAAGTAGGCCAATGCCCACTGGACGAGCTTGCGCTCTTTGAGGCGGGTCAGGAGGGACATGTCAGGGCTCGCTTCCGTACTTCTCGAGCAGCGCCTGGAAGCGGGGGTGGTCGCGGAGGGGGTCCCATCGGGGCTCTGCCCGGAGTCGGCCCACCGTCATGGCTGATGGGTGCTCCAACAGCCATTCGAGCAGCTCCAGCGCGGCCTCGAAGTCGCCCACTATCACGTACACCGTAGCGAGGTCGATCAGTCGCCACGGCCCGAACAGAGCGTCGTGCTCGGGCGAGGCGAGTGTCGTCGCTCTCAGGGCAGACACGACTGCGTCATGGCCACGCCCGAGTCCCGCGTAGGCGATTCCCAGAAGTCCGAAGATCCGAGCGTCCCGGGGATACTCTAGAGTGAGGGCTTCAAGGCGCGTCCTGGCCGAGTCGTAGTGAGTAAGGGCCAACTCTGGCTGGTCCAGGAGGCGATAGATCTCTGCCAAGTGAAGCGGTCGTACGTAGAGGGCTTGCGGCTCCCATACGTCCTGATCCGCGCCTTCGACTGCCTCGGCAGCGCGCTGATAGTCGCGCCGAAGCAGGGCGGCCCACGCGTCCCAATGCCAGTCCTGGTGGTCGCGACTTACGCTCGCTATATGAGCGTGGAGCATCTCCTCAGCCCGCACGCCGTCGCCGCGTTGCAGGGCCAAATAGCGGATCGACTCGTGATGCGGAAAGCCGTTGACCGCCGCCAACTTCGCCCAGACCTCTTCAGCTTCGTCGAACCGGCGCAAATACCCAAGTGTCCTCCCGAGGTCCAAGAGCCCGGTTAGCTGCCGAGGGTCCAGTTCCACGGCCTTGCGGTAGCTGTCCTCCGCCTCTTCCCACCTGCCCGATCGCCGTAACACGTGACCGAGAGCGGTCAGGATGCGGGGGTCGTTAGGGAGTCCCTCCGCCGCCAAACCGAACTCGCTCATGGCCCGGGGATAGTCCGCGAAGCCCCAGTAGTGGTAGTAACCCGCTGCGTAATGCCCCTCGGGAAGATCCGGGTCGAGCGCGATGGATCGATCGAGCGAAGCCTTTGCAGTGCGAATCCGGTCGTCGGTGCGGTCAGAGCGCCACCAGTACACCCACATGTGATACAGGGCCAGCGCGGCGTGTCCCGCCGCGAAGTCCGGATCAAGCTGAACGGCCTCGGACAGAAGACTACCGCGCTGGTCACAGGCGCGACAGAACTCCAGCGCCCGCAAATAGAACGCGTAGGCTTCAGGGTTCCGAGTCGGTGGCGACTCGATGCGGGCCTGCACTTCGGGAGCCAGCGTCACGCGAAGCTGTTCGGCTACCCGCGTGGCCACGTCGCTCTGGATCACGAAGATGTCGCTCAGGTCACGGTCGTAGGATTCGGCCCACAGATGCTCGTCGGTTCGGGCGTCGATGAGCTGGACGGTGATCCGAAGGCGATCCCCGGCGCGCTGGACGCTCCCCTCAAGGATGTTTGCCACGCCCAGCTCTTCTGCGATCTCTCTGATGTTCTTGGTCTGGTCCCGGTACTCCAGCACCGACGTGCGGGAGATGACCTTCAGGGCCGCAATTCGCGCCAGATGGGTGAGAACCGCCTCATGGACACCTGCTGCCATGTAGGCGTCGTCGGGATCGGGGCTCAGGTTGTCGAACGGGAGTGCGGCGACGGAAGGCCTCGGATCGTCTGTCATGCCCGGAAGCGGAGGCACGGCCTCCTCGGAGGCCTGCTCAGTGGAGTCAGGCCACCCGACGAACGAGAGTACCCCTCCGGCGATGACCAGCAGGACCGTGATCATCATCAACTCCGGCCCGCTGACTCGCTGACGGCCCTTCTCGCCGTGATACCACGCCAAAACGAGGGTCACGAAGAAGCCCGCCGTCACGACTACGACTACACCGAGTTGGAACGGAGCGGAAAGGCCGAGGGGCTCCGCCAACACGTCCATCACCTGGAGCACGACCCAGGCTCCAGCCAAGTACGCCAGCGCCCACTGGACGAGCTTGCGCTCCTTGAGGCGGGTCAGGAGGGACATGGGTCAGTTCACGCTCGGAGGATCTTCCAGCAATGCCTGGAAGCGAGGATGCTCGCGGAGAGGATCGAAGTCGCGGTCGAGCCGGAGTGTTCCGGGGCTGACGTTGTCACTGGGAAGCGCCAGAACACGACCAAGCTCGTCGATGGCTCCTTCCGTATTGCCCAGGAACGTATGCATTCGGGCGATCTGGTAGTACACGTAGTCGGCGTTCCAATAGTCAGCTTCGACTGGGAACAACTCTTGAGCTATCCGTGCCTCACGGAGTGCCTCTTCCTCCTTGCCGAGTAGTGCGTGGGCCGCCGCAAGATCAGCCCGCCTGTAGGCGACGAGACCGAGCAAGGCCCCGCCGTCCATGTAATCCCGAAGGCGATGCTTCTCTGCGACCTCAAGGGAATCGGCATACACTTGTTCCCGCCCAGGATCCTCCCTTAGTCGCTGAAGCCGGACCAGCCATCGATAGCGCAACGCCTCATACGCGAAAGAAGCACTATCGAACGGCACGTCGACCAGGGCCATCAGGGCGGGCACGTCCCTCCTGAAGTACGCCAGTCGTCTCCTCCATTCGTCCACCTGTGACGGTTGGATCGAAGGCGGAGCCTCGTCGATGAGGAGTCTCGCTCCGAACGTATCGGTAACACTGATCAGACGAAGTAACACCTTCTGACGGAAGGAGGGATTACGGCCCAAAGCGATGGCTCGATCAAGGTACCGCACTGCCTGGTCGAGACTACGCAAGTTTCGGTGCGTCTCCCCGAGGTGCGCGGGTGGCCCACCTGCAAGTGGGTCCAAAGCCATTGCCCTCTCAAAAAGTGCCAAGGCATCCTCCCACCGTCCCTGGTGTCTCCGGACACGGCCCAATGCCAAGATCGGCCCCACCGAGCTTGGTTGGAGTTCGATCACACGGGCGAACTGCTCAGCGGCACTGTCGAGCGCCATCGGCCAGTCGGAGCCGTACTGATGCGAATAGCCTATGGCCATGTGGGTTGCAGCGGCCTCAGGAGCCAAGCTCTGTGCCTGTTGGAGTGCGTGAAAGGCCTTCTCCCGATCCTCCAGATTACGAATGCCGGTCGTGAAGTACCGGCTGAAGAGGCCGCTTGAGAGAGTAGCCCACGCGGGGGCGAAGTGGGGATCTTCGCTCACTGCGAGCTGATAGGCCTCAATGGCTTGGTCTCGAAGGCCCCTCCCCCAATATCCGTGACCTCGCAGATAGTGATCATAGGCTGCAAGACTGTCCGTGGGGCGATCTGCGATGCGCTCCCCGAGCCCGGCCGACAGGGTCGCCTGTAGAGCGCTTGCGATCCGCACTGCGATGTCGGCTTGGATCGCGAAGAGCTGCTCCACGGTAAGTTCCCGCTCGTAGGCTTCGGCCCACATCTCCCGTCCGCTTCCCGCATCGAGCAGCCGGACGTTCATTCGCACCCGTTCGCCAGCCCTCAACACCGTGCCCTCCAACAGGCTGGCCACCCCCAGTTGGGCACCGATTGACTGGATCGGCTCTTCGCTGTCTGCGAACCGCATCACCGAGGCCCGACCGATGACCTCAAGCGAGGCGATCTTCGATAGCTGGGTCAGGATCTCGCTGTGGATGCCGTCTACGAAGAAGTCGGTCTGGTCCTCTTCAGTCGCGCTGCTGCCGGTGAAGGGGAGCACGGCCACGGAGGCGGGACCCAGGGAGGTCGGGGAGACGAATCCTGCGGTTTCTGTACCGGCTTCTTCTTCGGAGGGTTGAGCCAGAATGGCCATGAGGCCACCGGCGATCCCGAGCAGTCCAGCGATCAGGAGTAGCTCGGGGCCACTGACGGTCTGCTGACCCTTCTCCCCGTGGTACCACGCCAACACGAGCACCACGAAGAAGCCCATAGCGACCAGGATCGTGATCGACTGGAGCAGTCGGGTGGGCCAACCGAACTGGCCGCCCACCAGGTCCACGCTTTCGAGTAGCGCCCAGGCTCCGGCAGCATAGGCCAGGGCCCACTGGAACAGCTTCCGCTGCTTGAGACGATCCCAGAGTGACTCCTTCACCGCCCCAGCCTCGCCTTCGCTGCCTCAACCCGGGGCTGCAGCTTCGGATCCGCCTCCTCCCACAAAGCGACGAACCGGGCGTACAGCTCCTCTGCACGAGTCGGGTTGCCACGCTCATCGTGGAGCTGGGCCAGGCGCTCGAGGGATGGAGCGAGATACTCGTCGTCGATTCTGGCTAGCCGAGGCGTGGCGAGATACCGCTCGTACCAGGCTATCGCCGAGTCGGGGCGAGCCGCCGCGTCATGCGCGACCGCCAGGAGCGCGGCGCAGCGCGCCGGGTGGCAGTAGAGGTCGAGAGCATCTTGGAGAAGGCGAATGGTCTCGTTCGCGTCCCCTTCGGCCAGGGCTGCTTGCGAAAGGACACGCTGCAGTTTGCCCGGATTCTCTCTTCGAGCGCCTCGTTCTTCCGACGGGACGCGCTCCTCGTACTCCGAATGCAGGGCGCGGCTCATCTCCGGTCGTCCTGCCCAGGCGTACGCCTCGATGAGGTCGAGATACGGGACATCATGGGCCCCGATAGTCTCCCGGGGATGATCCGCCAAGGCCTGGTCGAGAACGGCCAGTGCGATCCCCGGATCTCTAAACAGCTGGGAGTGGAGGTTGGCCTCGAAGGAAGCTGCGAGTATGGCCTCACCGGGCAAGCCCTCGGACATCCGGAATCGTCGAAGCTCCGCGACCTGGGCCAGAGCGTTGGCTACCTGCCCTCGGCGCTGATACAGGTGGCGAAGAGCGTCAACCACCCGTTCCGTCGCCCATTCGCTGGGTGGCGGCAGGTTGGCCAGGGTCAGCAGGTGTTCCTCCGAAGCCGCATGGTTTCCCCGCGCCTTCTCTAGCTCCGATCTTCTCCAAAGCACACTCCAGTGGTCGGGAGATGCCTCGGCGAACTCGCCAATGATCTGATCAGCCTCGTCGAATTGACCCAGCGCGATCAGGTGAGTGGTCAGGTTCGCAAAGGAAGAGAACGTCGGCGCGAGCTCGAAGGCA
>JBDHHQ010000161.1:0-15170 GCA_039589315.1 Gemmatimonadota bacterium | reverse complement strand
CTTGAGGGTCGTAACCAGAGCCAGCTGAGTCTCCGGGTCCGCGTACCGGCGTTGGATCGTCTCCGCTTGCTCGAGGAGAGACCTGGCCTCTTCGAGCTCTCCCCGGTAGATCGCTGCGCGGCCGAGCCCGCCTAGCGCGACTGCCACGAGCTTCTGACCGTCGCCTGGGAAGTCACGGCCCCAATCCCGAACCTGTCGAAACCGTTGCTCGGCCAGGTCCAGCTCTTGGAGCGAGAGAAGCCCCTCTCCCAATGCCAAGCGTGTTCTAGGGACAAACAGATGATCGGGGCCGAAGAGGGTCAGCTGTTCCTCCAGAGCCTGCTCCAGCAACGCGATGCCTTCTCTGAGCGACCCCACGCGCAGGTGCGCTCGGCCCATGAGGCCGAGGAGTGCGGCGTGTGCGGCTGGCCGGTTATTCAGCCGCTCCAGCTCGATCATCCCTCGCTCGATGAGTCGTTCCGTCCACGCCGAATCCGCGTGAGCACTGGCCAACCGAGCCTCGAAGAGGCCTCCGATCGCATCGACGGACTGAGCTGACCGCTCACTCTCGAGCACCGCCTCGCTCAGCGCGTGCCGGACCTCGAGCTCGCTCTTGAGCAGGGAGCCGGCCAGCGCACCCGTAACAGCGACGGCCAGGCCGGCGATGATCGCCGCGATCCGGTGGCGCCCGAGAAGCTTGCGAATCGAGTAACCCCGAGTGAGCGGCCGTGCGGCCACGGGCCGATGGCCCAGGTAGAGCCGCAGGTCGGCCAGAAGCTCGGAGGCGGCCGCATACCGTTGTTCCCGGTCGCGAGAGAGCGCCTTCAGCACGATCCAATCGAGATCCTCTCGGAGGGCCCTGCTCAGCGCTCGTGCGCTGCAGCTCCTGCGACGGGCGATCCCCCTCGCCCGCACCCGGTCCAATCGATCGAAGCGCTCGCTGGGACTCGTCAGCTCTCCCGCACGTACGCTCGCGAGGAGGTCCGCCTGCGTCCCGTCGTCGTCGAAGGCCAACACGTCCACTAGTAACCCGTAGAGCACCATGCCGAGTGCGTAGACGTCGGTGCGCGTGTCGATGTCTCGACCGAACAGCGTCGCCTGCTCGGGGCTCATGAACGCTGGTGTGCCGACCACGATGCCGGCGGCGGTCTCGGGATGCCGCCAACCAGGAGATCCCTCGGGGGACACGGCCGCCCGAGGCACCGCGGCTGGCCCTTCGGGACCAAGGCCCTCCGGCTCGAGAAGCGTACTCACGGCTTTCGCGACGCCGAAATCGATGACGCGAGCGAAGGGTCTGTCGCCTTCCATCGATACCAGGATATTCGACGGCTTCAGGTCCCGGTGGATGACGCCCCGCTGATGCGCGTGCTGCACGCCGTCGCAGACCTGCAGGAACAGCTCGATGCGGTCGGCGATACCGAGCTCGTGTCGATCGCAAAACACGTCGATACGCTCACCCCGGACGTGCTCCATCACGAAGTACGGATCCCCGTCGTCGGTCTCGCCGGCGTCCAGGATCCGGGCGATCGCGGGGTGGCTCATGAGAGCCATCGCCTGACGCTCGGCCTCGAAGCGGGCCATGACGTCGGGCGTGCCGAGACCGGTACGAACGACCTTCAGGGCGACGCGCCGCCGAAGCGGTACCTCCTGCTCGGCGAGATAGACGATGCCCATACCGCCCGCTCCGATCTCGTCCAGAATGCGGTACGGACCGATCTGAAGGGGCTGCGGCGAGGGGGGCGTGCTGAGCGTCGCGCTGGCCTGCTCGTGTGCCGCGATGAGCCTCCGGACCCGGTTCTTGACCCGGGTCTCGGGCTCGAGCTCGGACAGGTAGGCTTCCCTCGCGCCGGTCGGCTGAGCAACGCACGTCAGAAACAGATCTCTCTCTGTCATGTCTGGCGGGGTCGGTGTGAGCCCAGGTGTGACAACCGCCCCTAGGATGCGCAAAGGACCGCGGAAACCGGTCATCGCCCTGGAGCGCTGCACCCCGCGGCGGATGGCATTGAACGGCGCAGCTCCTGGCCATCCCGGCCTCCATGGGAGGCGGCGCGGGCTCCCGATCTTGCCGGACCGGGACTGCCCCCCGCATCCTGACACCTTGAGGGTACCGCAGACTTCGGCCCCCCGAACCGAGCCCACGGAGACCAGCGAAATGATCCAGCCCGCCACGATCCTGATCGCTGACATGAAGGGCTATACCGACTTCATCTCGAGCACCGAGCTCGAGCACAGCTCGCACATCGTCAACGAGCTACTCGAGCTGATCGTCGAAGCCGACACGCTGGGGCTGACCGTGTCGGAGATCGAGGGCGACGCAGTGCTGTTCTACAAGACTGGCGGCGCCATCCCTTGCGACGATCTCGTGAAGCAGTGCCTCACCACGTTCGGCAACTTCCATCGGCGTCTGAAGATCATCGAGCGGGACTCCATCTGTCAGTGCGGGGCCTGCCAGGGCGCCTCGGATCTAGGGCTCAAGTTCGTGGCCCACTTCGGCCCCTTGAAGGAGATCTCGGTCGCCAACTTCAGGAAGGCGTCTGGGCTCGACATGATCGTCGCCCACCGCCTGCTGAAGAACGACATCCAGGCCGAAGAGTACGTGCTGGTTACCGACCCGTACCTCGAGCAGCTCGAGCAGGGACTAGGCTGCGATCTGAACTGGCAGGACTCGGTCCAGAGCTATGCCGACATCGGGGAGGTCGTTATCCACTACGCGATGCTGGATGACGTGCGAGCTCACATTCCGGAACCCACGCCGCGGTCTACACCGGTCATTCCGGAGGGCGACGACGCCATGAGCCTGGAGATCGCGGCTCCGCTCCTGACCGTGTACGCGAGGTTGATCGACACGGAAGGCAAGCGGGATTGGGTCGTCGGGCTGCAAGAGATCGAGCGTCAGGATATCACCGCCCGGATCGAGGAACAGCATACCTGCCACTTCGACGGTATGGCCGTGGACGTCACGCTCCTTCATGGTGAGATCGGTCTGGATCGGGCCATCTACAGCGAGGTCGTAGCATTCAGGGGGATGCCGTTCGCGCAGCAACAGACCTTTACGCTCACCGCTGAGTCGGGCGCCACCAAGTTGCGCGTCGACGTTGCCTGGCGAGACGATCCGTCTGCCCCGGACGACCTGAAGCACCAGTATATGTCGAATGCCGCAGCGTCGTTGGAGGCCTTCAAGGAGTACTGCGAACAGTAGGGTTGGCATCGCTCCTCTTCTGTGCCTCCCAGCCTCACTTCGGCCCTCCGGAGCGTGGGCACAGGAGACGGTCCTGAACGCAATCAAGCCATCTCGTCACCTTGCTTCTGTATACAATTCTGTATACAGTTGAGGCATGGTGACGCTCACGATCGACCGGTGCCACCAGCAGCCTGTCTACGAGCAGGTGGCGGATCAGATTCGCCGGCTGATCTCGGCGGACGAGCTGGCGCCGGGAACCGCGCTGCCGTCGGTCCGCCAGCTCGCCCGGGATCTGGGCGTCAACCTGAACACCATCGCCCGGGCCTACCGCCTACTGGAGGCCGAGGGCTTCCTCGCGATTCGTGACCGGGCCGGCGTGACCGTCGCCGCACCACCCGCCGAGGTGGATCACGCAGCCCGCAGCAAGCTGTTGGACCAGATGAGAGTCACGCTCGCGCGGCTCCGGCAGACGGGTATGACGACGGGCGAGCTCATGAAGGTGGTTCGCCGCGAGGTCGACGCTCTGGGGACCCGGCCCGGACAGGAGCATGGCCATGGGTGAAGCGATCGTTGTCAACGCGTTCCTGACACTTCGAGTGTTCCTGGTCGGCGGGCTCCTCGTCGCGCTCCCGCGTGTCACGCGCAAAGGCCTGCTCCTGGGCGCCTACGTGGGCGAGGAGGTCGCTGACGGCGAGCCTGCCCGGCAGCTCGTGCGGAGTTGGGACCGGGGCTGTCTGATCGTGATGGCAATATCTCTCATGGTGGGCTACGGCATCAGCCTGGCGGGGCGCCCGGTGACGGGGAATCTGACAGGCACCGCCGTCCTCCTCCTCGCCGCCCTGGGGTTGTACGTCCGGCATTACTCGATGGCGCGCCGTCTCACTCCGCCGGAGTCCGTTCGACGCGTCGAGTTGGTCACGGTCCCGCTAGTGGCTCCGGCCCGGACCGGAGAGCGACTGGCGAAGACTGCGCTCGGGATCTGCGTCGCGCTGAGCCTCGGTACCGTCGTGTACGCCACGCTGAGCTACCGTGTCATGCCGCCCTTGGTGCCCGATGCGTTCGGTGGGGTCGGCGGATCAGCCGAGCTGTCCCCGAAGTCTGTGATCACCGTCCTGTTCGTGCCGACGCTGAACCTGGTGCTGAGCCCGTTCTTCGCGTTGATGGGCCTACTCACGGCCGGAGCCAAGCGCTCAGTGCGGGGTGGATCGGGAGGAGGTTCCGCCGAGGCGCAGGAGTCCTTCCGCACCCTCATGGCCAACGTGTTCAGTGGGACCGCCCTCTTCATCTGCGCTGTGCTGACCGTGCTCTCAGCCCACATCGTTCGCACGGGGCTCGGGCGAACCGGTTTCCTCTGGGCCGTCTTCGCGCTGAGCGGAGCGATGCTCCTGTTCATGGTGGCGAGCCTGATCTGGATCCTGAAGGCCCACGGCCAAGGAGGAGCGCTGCGGGAATCAGCCACCGCGGAGATGCCGCTCACCGGCGGGCTCGCCGACAACGCCCATTGGATCCTGGGGATGTTCTACGTCGACCGGGACGACCCCTCGATCATGGTCGAGAAACGCTTCGGCATCGGCTATTCCCTCAACTACGGCAACCGGAGTGCTCTGGTGATCGTAGGCACCTTCGCCCTCCTCATCTTGGGCCTGGGAGCGCTCGGGCTGTTCGGGATCGTGTTGTGATGAAACCGTGCGCCAGACATCCCTCCAGGCGGTGGGCCAGCGCCATCAAGCAGCGCCTCGAGTGGCAGCGATACCGCTTTCTCCTCGAGGCGATGGCGTGTAGTCTGACATAGGAGTCGACGCCTGGCGCCCGGGAGTGAGACAATGGGTCGCGTCAAGATCGTGAACGACCGTGTGGTTCGCGAAGAAACGCAGCAGGATCATCGCCTCAGACTCGACCTGACTCGGCAGGTGCTGCGGCTCGACATCCCCGAGGATCGGGCTTCGTTCGGCGAGGCGAGCCTGCTCCGTGAGAACGACGCCACCACCGCCCCCACGGGCCCTCTCACGCCCTCACAGACCGCCGAGAGCCACCCCCAGTCCTTCGAGGCTCCGGTGCACGCTACTCTCGCCGATATGCGAGCCGAATCCTTCGTGTCCGCGTCGGTTCTTGCGTTCAAGGCCAAGCAATTCGACGATGGCCTCTACGCGGCCGTGGAGCTCGCGGCTCAGGAAGGGCTGGGGGACTTCTCCGGCAAAGGCAGGCTGCTCGAATCCATCGGGACACGTCTGGCTCGGCAGGGGCGTGTGAGCGACGGACTGTCGATCGTGCTCGCGGCCTGTCGACTGGGCGGACACACGGCCGACGCCAACGAGACCCAGTGGGCCGCGGCGCAGGGAGTGATCGACGATTTCCTTCGCGACTCGCTCAGCTCGAAGCCGCTCGGGTTCTACTCATGGTCGGAGCGGTTATCGCGCATCTTCCAGCAGGATCGCGTCCTCCAGACACCGCTCGAGACGCCTCGCGGCCTTACGGAATTGTCCGAGGCCCTACGGGGTGACCCCCACGATCGGGACGCGTATGCCCGCCTCCTCGAGCTCATAGCCAGGCTTACGAATCCGTTCAGTGGCTACGATCTCCGCCCGTTCATGGAAGCCCTGAACGACGAGGGGGAGATCACGCTTCCGGATGACGGCGCAGTACGCTTCTTCCCGCCGTCAAAGTCGCATGAGGGCGACCTGGTCAAGAGACTCTACGGTGCTCAGCCCATTCCCGAGGGATTCAGTCTTGCGGACGCGTTCATCGAGCACGTTCGCTCCGGCCGGGTAGTGCTGTCCCCCCGGCCCGATTCGGGGTGGTACGACATCCAGACGTGGGCGCTCGAATCGCTCGTCCGACCCGATGTGGCGCGGGAAGCGCCGAAGTTGAGACTGAGCGAAGCGTACCGGGAGCAGCTGCTCGAGCTCCTCAAAGGCATCCTCGCCTTGACTCGCGAGACGCACGTCAAACAACTCGAGATCCCACTGGCGGCCGGGGCCGCACCTTTCCCGTTCGAACAGCGGGTCATCGAGCTCTCCATCCGGCCCCATCTGACCGTCGAGCCGCTGGCTGAGTACTACTGCCGACGCGCCCAGGGATATCGATTCGTCCGTGAGCATCTGGCCGGCTTCTTTGGTGCGGCCGCTCTGAACGAGATGCGCCGTCTCACGCAGGATGGGCCTGTCGATGTACCACTAGGCGATGAGCTCGAGCGGATGGCGGCTCTTTTCCACGGGGCGTGCTGCACCTCGCTGATGGAACTGGGTGTCGTGCCCCACGAGGAGCATGACGTGGGCTCCGCCCGAGGTGTGCCAGAAGACATCTCGACCTTCCAAGGTTGGGTCGACTCGGTCAACGACGACATCGATCTGACGCGCGACGGCCGCATGATGGTCCCGGTGTTCTACGATCTGGAACGCCGCAAGACGAAGGTGTGGGCCTTTCTCGGTTGGTCTCAGAAACGAGTACGGGCTTCGTTTGCCGAACGGCCCGTCGTCGATGTCTTCGCGGCGGAAGGACGACAGTTGCAGCCCGGGAGGTTCACCGTCCACGCGCATTCGTTGACCCGCCCCCTGGCTTACCCCGTGACCGCCGAAATCTACGTGTCGAATCTACTGGACAGATCCGAGTTCCGGTCGCATTGCGACCGCTTCAGGACGCCTTCGCAGATCCTCGCCAATCTGACCTAGCAACGGCGCTTCGCCGCTCGAGCCACCGGCAGATCGGCCCCCTCCTCCCCGGCCCGTCGGGCCTTGGCGGGGGCCCCTCCCAAGTCCTCCTCGATGTGGTCTGCGCTATAGGTAGATACGCCCGGGGAGGGGTACGGGGTTCACACGCGGCTCCGCGACACGGTCAGCCCGAAGCACCTTCGATCAAGCGCTTTGCTGAGCGACGCAATCGCCCAGCCGGCACAGCGTGCGTCGCCTCGTGCTCCGCCAGGCACGTGCGGCCTCCGTTGCGCCGACCTCGCGTAACGCCCGCTCGCTCTCCTCATCGGCCGGGAAGAACGTCTCGATGCGAAGCTCCTGCACCGTGACGTCGGTGGGAGCGATGATGGTGGCCAGGACGCTCAGGAGCCGGATGTCCACGTCACCGGTCCGCAGGTGGATGGGCAGGAGCAGATCCGGAGGCACGCCGGCCCCTCTGACCAACGGTGCCACCGGCCCGTAGCCACGTACCTCTGCAATCACCTCGGCCAGCGCCCGCGCGCTCGGACTCTCCCGGAGCTCCGCCTCGGCCCGCGCCAAGATAGTAGGTCCCACCACGTGCCAATTCACGATCCTCTTCCTGAGTCCCCCGGGGTGGAATGCCAGTCGGAGTAGGTTGGCGGACACGTCGGGCGGTAGCTCGGTGGCGCCCGAGAATTGCCTGACCGTGCGCCGGTGAGCTTCGTTCGCCAGCACGATGTCCCAGTTTCCATCGATGACCAGCGCCGGGTTGGGCTCGTGCCGATCGAGGAGAAACCGCAGGACGGTGCGGATGTGCGCGAGGGCCGGCTCGGTGAGCTTGGACTCCCGGTAGCGACGCGCATACCCGGCCGACTCCATCAGCGCGTTTTCTTCTCTGAGCGGAACCTCGAGCTCGCCGGCGATCCGGATCAGCACCTCACGGCTCGGCCGGGATCGTCCCGTCTCTACGAAGCTCATGTGCCGAGGAGAGATCCCGGCCCGGTGGGCGAGGCGCGATTGGCTCATGCCCCGGCGCCGGCGCCAGCGGCGAATCAAGTCGCCCAGGGGCGGTTCGGCCGCCCGATCCGCGGTTATCGTGTTCAAACCAGGTCCTCGTTCCTTTCGTTCCTCCGATTCCAGCCGGCGCCCTCGCTTCCAATCTTGGAAGCTCTGACGGTGCGCATCCGCCTCCCTCTCGCCGGCCGCCACGCCCGTCCATAGCTACGCAACGGAACGTCATACTGCCATTACCTCCTAGGTAATCGATCTCGTTCCGAGTCCCGATTAAGCTTGGGTAGTCGTGGGAGGGTTTCACAGGAGCGAACGAGGCTACCGCCACCACCGGAGTGATGGGCACCCATGAAGACCGTCTACCTGATTCTCTCAGTGATCGGGGCCATCGTCCCCTACATCTTCTTTCTCCAGTTCATGGCTTCGGGGGCCCCACCGGACGATTTCGTCCGCCAGCTCTTCACCACTGCGCCCGCCGGGGGCTTCACCGCAGATCTGGTCATCACGTCCCTTGTTTTCTGGATTTGGTCCTTCGGCGAGGCCAGGCGCCTGGCGATGAGCAGGTGGTGGATCTACCCGGTGGCAAACCTGGCCATCGGCCTGTCCTGCGCTCTCCCACTGTTTCTGTACGTCCGGCAGAACCGAGCGGCCGTCCCGCCCCACGCCTGACACAACGGGACTCATCGGCCGACAACGATGAAGGGAGTCTGTATGTAGTCGATCACGGATACGAGTCGAGTGAGCACCGTACAAACACCTAGAGGTCGCAAAGGCCCAGGCCGGGCCCCCGCTGCCGTGTCGAGGGACAAGCGCACGGAGTCTGAGCCTGCACCGGAGCTCGTCGCCTTGGTCATGGCCCTGGCGACCGCGCTGCGCCGACGTGGCATGTACCCGGCGGATCACCCGTCACAAGCTCCTGCCCTCGAGCACCTCATGGCATCCGTTGAGGCCGCCCTCGCGAGCCGGTCCCGCCTCACGATCGGCGTCGGCCACAAGCAGTTGATCCTGGACGGTACGAGTGTCGAGGCCCGTCAGCCGCTCTTCGAGACGATGCTCAGGTCCATGAGCGACCACCATCTGGCGCTGCTCGCCTTCAGGCGGGGAACGACTGTCGAAGAGCTCGGAGAGCTCCTGGACGTTCTTTCGGTTCCCGTCGAGAAGGACAGTGACGCCATTGGCCTCGGGCCGAAGGAGAGCCTGCCGCGGTGGAAGCACGTGGAGCTCCTCCCCACCGGTTACGACAAGCTCGCCCTGGACGACGAGGAACGGCTGGACTGGGACAAGGCGCGCACCATGTGGCTGACCCTGGTCAAGGCGCTGCTCGTCTCCAGGGATCCCGTTCCGCTGGCCAAGGTCCCCGGGGCCAGGGTCCTGGCCAAGGCGATCTCGCGGATCAAAGGCGACAAGGGCTACCGCAGCGTCGCCCGCTACCTCGGCCAGATCGTGGACGAGCTCGCTCGGGGCGAGGTGAGCGCCGATCGCGTCAAGATCCGAGAGAGCGTCTCCGAGCTCGTCCGCGAGCTGGACGAGGCCAGCCTCGAGCGGCTCATGGAGATGGGCGGGGACTCGGTCTGGCGTGGCCTGTTCGTATCGAATGCCAGTGACGCCCTGGCAGCCGACGCGGCCGTGAGCCTGCTGAAGGCCACGGCCACAGCGTCCGGTCTCTCGATCTCGACCTCCATGACCCGTCTGCTCACCAAGATGGCGTCCCATGCCGAGGGCGCGGGCTCGGACGAGTCACGGACCGAAGCCTCCGAAGACCTGAAGCAGACCATGGAGGAGCTTCTGGAGGACTGGCAGCTCGCCGACCCCAACCCCGACCGCTACAACCTGCTACTGGACGCCATGGCGCGTTCGGCGCCGGGTTCGCGGCGGCGGTTCGCCCGCCGCGCCAACATGCTGCCGGCGACGGGCCGAGTCGTGCAGATGAGCCTCGAGCTCGACGAATTCGGCCCCGCGGTGGGAGCCAGCGTCGAAGACCTCGTTGGCAGGGGAATGGCCAAGGAGCTTCTGCGGTGGATGGAGTCGGCCCCGAAAGACGGCGCCGCTGCGGAGGGGATCCAGTCCATGCTGTGCGACCCGAACCTCCTGGTCTCGCTGCTCGAGGGCGAGGACGTGGACGAAACCACGCTCCGCGTCCTGGCGGATCGCGCCGGTGAAGCGGCTGTCGACCCGCTACTCGACGCGCTCCGGGACTCCGATTCCCGGGCGGTTCGGCGAAAGGTGCACGATACGCTGGTAGAGCTCGGTCCGGACGTCACGGGCCACGTCGCAGAGCGCCTGGACGACGATCGCTGGTGGGTCATCCGCAACCTGTTGTCGCTCCTGAACAAGATCGGCGTCGTCCCCGAGGGCCTGGACCTCCAGCCGTTCGTCGAGCACGAGGACGAGCGCGTCGTTCGCGACGTGTTCCCCTTGGCGGCGCAGCACCCGGAGCTGCGTTCGCGAACGCTGGAACGAGCGCTCGCAGGATCGGACGACAGGCTGCTCCGGATGGCGCTGCTGGAAGCGGAGAAGGAGCTGCCGGACAGTCTCGCGCCGGTCGTGATCGATCAGGTGCTCGAGCACGACGTTGACGCCGATCTGAAAGGCCTCGCCGCTCGGGCCCTGGCAGGCACGTCCCTCCCAGCAGCGAAGGAGGCCCTGTTGGACCTGGCCGTGGCCAAGCGCCGGCTCATGGGTCGCGTCAAGATCGGCGAGCCCACCCCAGACGTGCTGGGCGCGCTGCGGGCCCTCGCCAGCACATGGAGCCACGACCCTGATGTGGCCCCGGTGCTGGACGCCGCGCGACGAGCGCGGGACCCCGAGATTCAGGCGGCCGTGGACTCAGAGGAGTCTCCAGCATGACGGAAGCCGCCAGTCGTTTCCTGCACGCGTTGGCCCAGTCCTTCTCGAGCCTGGGGCTCTACGTCGACGGTCACCCGGCCCGCGAGCGCGCGGTGGACAAGGCCCACGATCGACTGCGGGAGCTTCAGGAGGAGCATCCCACCTTCAAGCTCACAATCCTCGGTGAGGATCTGATCTTCGACGAGATCCCCTTGCGGGAGTTCAAGGGCTGGGACTGGTGCGACCGGCTGAGCGGAGCCGGCATCCAGCGTGTGGAGATCACCGGACCTGTCGGCCGCGACGACTTCGAGGTCTTCCTGGAAGAGGCCATGGGCCGTCTGTCGGGCACCCCCGAGGCCACCGCCGCAGCACGCCCGAGCCGACCCACCAACATCCGACTCGGCCTCGTCGCTGTGAAGCAACAGGAGGAGCAGCGCGTCGCGGACGACTCGGAGAAAGAGGAGACGAAGGACGGCCGACCGGAGCTCACGATGGAGGCCGAGATCGAGGCTATCGAGTGGATCCAGCAGGAGCTCAAGGAAGGGCACATGCTCCCCCTGCTCGAGGCCGAGGCGTTGGTCAGAACGCTGTCCCGAGCGATGCACGACGGGGAGTCGTTCCTCATGCCTCTGGTGCACCTGAAGCGGCACGACGAGTACACGACCACGCACGCCCTCAACGTCGGCGTGCTGAGCATGGCACTCAGCGAGTTCATCGGGCTCTCGAAGAAGGACGTACAGGCGTTCGGTATCTCGGGGGTGCTTCACGATCTGGGTAAGGTGAAAGTCCCCCCGGACGTCCTGAACAAGCCGGGCAAGCTCACCCCGGAGGAGCGGAAGCTCATCGAGCGGCACCCGGTGGACGGCGCCAGGATGATCCTGGATTCCAAGCAACCCATGGACATGGCCGCGGTCGTGGCTTACGAGCACCACATCCGGGCCGACGGGAAGGGGTACCCGAATCTGCACTACGGGCGTAGCTGCCACCCAGCCAGCGACTTGGTCCACGTGTGCGACGTGTACGACGCGCTCCGCACCCACCGTCCCTACCGGGAGGCGTGGTCCTCGCCCAAGGTGCTCGGCTACATCCGGGAGCGATCGGGAACGGAGTTCGACCGGGAGTTGGCGTCGGCCTTCCTCGAGATGATGGAGAAGTGGGAGTCCCAGATCGCCCTGGTCACGAGCCGTGATCAGCAGCTGCCCGCCCCGGCTTTGTCGACCCCCGTCGAGACGCCTGCGACGGAGTCGCCGGCTCTCGAGGGTGTGTCGACAGGCTGACCCCTGGGCCTCACAGGGCCCCTTCTTGCCATGGACCCCACACGGCGTAGGTGGCCCCGGGCTCGTTCTGCAGGTTGAAGAAGAGGGTCTGCCCGTCAGGGCTGAACGTCGCGCCCGCGATCTCGGACGTGCTCGCCAGGTTCTCGACGAAATCGAAGATGAGGCCCTCGGGCGTGAGACCGCGCACGAACTGGCGGGGACCGCCATCCTCGCAAAGCACGATCGCACCGCGGGGGCTCACGCATACGTTGTCGGGATTGTGAAGCACACGGGCGTCCGGCGACTCGAAGAGCAGCGTCAGGGTACCCCCGTCTTCGCTTGCCCCGGGGCGGAAGACCCAGACCTGACCCTCTCCCGCGTCCCCCCCGTCGGTACACGAGAAATAGACCGCGCCATCGGCGTACCAGGCGCCCTCGCATCGACTGAACGCCGCTCCACCCTGCCTGCGTCCCTGCGACCAGACGGCCGCCGGGATGGCTTCGGCCTCGCGCGGATCAGGGTCCTCGATGTCGACCCAGCGAACCGCCATCGGTCGGTCCACGTCCTGCCCCCGCGAGAGGTCGGCGCGCCGACGTCCATCGATGGCCAGCATCTGCAGGCGCCCGCCCGCAGTCAGATCACCGGGCTCACTGGCGCTGCGGTACGGGACATCGGGAAGAAAGCGGTAGAAACCTCCGGGGTACTGGTCCTCCGTCTCATAGACGATGCCGGTGCGCGGATCGGCGGCCACAGCCTCATGAACGAAACGCCCCATCGCCCGGAGCGGCACGGGCGCCACGGGGCCGGTGGCGGCGGCCGGCACGTCGAAGACGTATCCGTGGGGCCGCTGGAGACCCACGCCCACGCCCATCGTGGTCTCCTCGCAGCTGAGCCAGGAGCCCCACGGCGTCGGGCCCCCGGCACAGTTCCGCACGGTGCCGTCGAGACTCGTGAAGTCGGCGACCAGCTCCCGGGTGACGGGATCGACCTCCAGCGAGGTGGTGCCGCCCCCCGCCATGGCGTCGTACGTCTGGGGGAAGGTGGGCTGGCGAATGCCCCGCCCCGCCACCTCATGGTTGCGCACCAGCCGGATATTGCCGTTTGGAAGTGGGAAGGCCGCCATTCCGTCGTGGAGGAGCGGCGTCACGTGTCCGTCCGACATCAACGAGCCGGCGTCGCCGAAGCGGCGGTACTGGAAGCCGTCGGGAAGCGCCAGGTCGGGGCCAGCCGGCCGAAGAGGGCCGTAACCGCCCTCGCCGAGGCCGGCGCGGAGACGGGTGTGCGAGTGATCCACGGCGGCCAGGGCCTGGAGCCGACTGAAGCCCAGGGCCGCCGTCCCGGCCAGAAGACCGGAGAGGCGCAGAAACTCGCGGCGGTCGAAGCGGCTCATGTATCGTCTCCGCTCAGTTCGGGGATGGGCTCCCCGCCGTAGCTACCGGCGCGGGTCCCGGCGCGATCTCAAGGTCGGTCTTCGACTGCTCGACCATCTCCCGCACGTCACGGAGCAGCGCTTTGGCGTCGCAGACGATGCCGTCCTCGATGGTCCAACGGACCCTGACGACGCGCTCCCCGCAACGGCTGGACCGTGCCGAAGTCTGCGGAGCCCGCGCTCAGTCGGCAAGCAGGAGGTCGGGCCCGTGGACGAAGGGACCGATGGCCGTGAGCCCATCAAGGGTCTGTCCGTCTTGCAGATCCTCGGACAGAAGGTATCGGCACCCGACGCGCAGCGCAGCGGCCACGATCAGAGCGTCCGACCATGACAGGCTGAAGCGCCCGTGCTCGTGCAACCCTCACCGCCCCTCCGTGCGTCTGACGTGTTGAGACCCTACCTAGGATTCTGTATACTCAGCGCTCGCGCGGGCCGGTCAGGCCGCCGATCGGACCGAACCGGGATCACCTGGGCCAAGAATCGAGATGCGACCGGCCTGCCGGACGGGACGGTGTACCCGATCCTTCGTCGGCTGGAGCGTCGGGGCGTGCTGGAGGGGGCGTGGGAGGACGAGGCCATCGCCCGGGCGGAGCACCGGCCGGCCAGGCGCTACTACCGGCTGACGCCGCTGGGCGAGGGCGCCATGAGCGAGGTGCTCGAGCGCTTCCCGGCCCTGGTGCGCCTCTTCGGCACCGAGGCGGAGCCTGCATGATGTCGGTGCCCGGCCTTCGCCTGATCGGTGCCGCGTCCCGGATGGTGCCCTGCCTGCGCCGGGAAGCGTGGCGCCGGGAGTGGGAGGCGGAGGCGGCGTACGCCTGGCAACGGATGACGGCCGATGGCCGTGCCACTCTGCTGCCTCGAATTCGACTGGTGTTGCGGGTCTCGATGTGCGTGGTGGATGCCTTTTGGGAGATGAAGGAGACCATGAGCTTTTCAGGACTGTTCCAGGACCTTCGCTTCGCCGTCCGGACACTGCTTCGCTACCCGGCGTTCACGGCCATCGCAGTCGTGACTCTCGCGCTGGGCATCGGGGCCAACACGGCCGTCTTCACATTGGTGGATGGCGTGCTGCTGCGGCCGCTGCCCTTCCCCGAGTCCGATCGGCTACTGTCCCTGCAGCACCTCGGCCGGGATGGCCAGGACGAGCTCCCCATCTCGGAGGGCCTCTACCTCGTCTACCAGGACCAGGCCACCTCCCTGGAGGGAGTGGCCATGCACGCGCCCACGGTCGTGAACCTCGTAGGCGACGGTGAGCCCGAACGGGTGCCGGCCCAGGCCGTTACGCCGGGCTTCTTCGAGGTGCTGGGCGTCGAGGCGGCGCTGGGACGCACCTTCGTCGAGGAAGAGGGCGTGCCCGACGCCGAGCGGGTGGTGATCCTGAGCGACGGGCTCTGGAGGAGCACGTTCGGCGGCGATCCGGACATCGTGGGCCGCACGGTCGACATGAGCGGCGTGAGCCGACGTGTCGTGGGCATCATGCCGCCCGATTTCGGCCACCCTGACCGACAAGCTCGGCTTTGGCTTCCTCGCATCGTGGATCCTGCCGAAGCGCCCCTGGCCGCGTTCGGTGCGGGTGGGGTCGCGCGGATGGCTCCGGGAAGCACCATCGAAAGCGTCGACGCCGAGATTCAGGGCCTGATCACCCGGCTACCGGAGCTTTTCCCCCAGGATGGTGAAGCCGCCTTCCTGGCGGAGGTTGGCCTGCGCGCCCGGATCCGGCCCCTCAAGCAGGCGGTGGTGGGAGAGGTGAGCACGACGCTCTGGATCCTCCTCGGGACGGTGGGCTTCGTGCTGCTGATCGCCTGCGCCAACGTGGCGAACCTGCTGCTGGTGCGGGCGGA
>JBDHHQ010000160.1:0-7613 GCA_039589315.1 Gemmatimonadota bacterium | reverse complement strand
GGCCGTCGCCGGTGCAGCCCGCCAAGCCGACCAGCATCGGGAGCAGGCCCAGTGCCGTCGGACGTCCCAGGCTGGAGACCACGCCTTGCAACAACCGCATCAATACGCCCTCATCGAAGGATCCACGTCCATCCGCCAGCGGAGCACCCCACCGGCCAGATTCCACACCTTGCCGAAGCCGTAGTGCCGTAGCAGCTGCGCCGCGCTGTCGCTGCGGGCCCCGCTTCTGCAGTACACCACGATCTCGGCGTCCTGGTCCAGCTGGCCATGCCTGAAGACCAGGTCGTTCAGCGGCATGTGCACCTGGCCGTACTGAGGCAGGTCGGCGATTTCCCGCTCCCACTGTTCCCGGACGTCGAGGAGCAGGATCGCATCACCGCGAACCATGCGCTCCTCGAGCTCTCCCGGCGAGATCTCCGGGATGGGTCGTGGGCCTGTCAGGTCGGACCCTTCGCTCACCTGCACTCCTGGCGTATCGCCGCCGCGCCAAAGGCGCGTCGGCCGCTCTCCCCTGGTATCGGACGCCTCCGTCGCAGCGTCCACCGCTCCCGCTACCCGACAGCCCGGTCACCGATCCGGCTGGGCCACCTCAAGTCGTTCGAAGATAACGAAATGGAGCCCCGGTGGGCCTCTTGATGCCGTCTATCCCCGCTCGCCCGCTCCGTCGTCACCCAGGAGCGCGGCCAGGCGTTGAGCCGATCGGCGGGCGGCACCCCGGTGACCCTCGACGTAGCCGCGCGCGGCAGCGGCGGCTGCATCACCGGCGGGCGGGCCGGCCAACCACTCGGTGAGCACGCCGGCCAGCTCCTGCCCGGTGGTCGCGACCCGCGCCGCTCCCAGTTCCACCAGATCGCCGGCGGCCCGGCTTCCCTGGTGCATGGGGCCGAACGAGACCGGCAACCCGGCGGCGGCCGGCTCCAGGACCGAGTGGATGCCGGTACGGTCGAAGGCGCCACCGACGAACGCCACCGTGCCCACCGCGTATAGCTGGGCCAGAAGGCCCACGGAGTCCACCACTACGGCGGTGGCGTCCGCTACCGATCTTTCCGCAATGACCGCCGACAGCCGCCGGACGGACCAGCCGTCAGTGTCGAGCCGGCCCACCAAGCCGTCCACGTGATCGGCCGTGGGCTCGTGGGGCGCGATCACCACCCGGAGGTTGGGGACCTCGGACCGGGTGGCAGCCAACGCCGGCAGGAGCGCCGCCTCGTCGGCCGGCCAGGTGGACCCGGCAACAAGGGTGGGGGCCGGCGCCTCCAGGAAGGGACGAAGGTAGGGCGCGGCAGGATCCACCACCGCGGCTCGGCTCCAGGCGGAGTCGATCCCGGGGTCCCCCGTGACCGTCACCCGCCGCGCGTCCACGCCCAGCCGCCGGAACCGGTCGGCGTCCCCACCGTCGATGGCGTGCACCTCGGTCAAGCGGCCGAAGCCGCCCCGCAGGAGCCACCGGGCCGGCCAGCGCAGCCGCGCCGCGCCCTCCGGGAGGGTAGCCGCCACCAGCGCCGAAGGGACCCTCGCGCCGTGGGCGGCCCGGACCAGCCCCGGCCACACCTCCCGCTGGGTGAAGACCACCAGTCGGGGCGCTAGGCGTTGGAAGAGCCCGCGGAAGGCGCGGCCCGCGTCCCAGGGCAGATAGTCCGCCCGGTCTGCCTCCAGGCCGTGGGCGAGCTCCTGCGCGGACGGTGAGGAATAGGTGAAGAGAACGCACAGGTCGGGACGCAGCGGGCGGAGCTCCCTCAGCACTGCGCTGGCTTGATGGCCCTCTCCCACCGAGGAGGCGTGCACCCAGGCGAGGGGGGCTCCGGAATCGCGGTGCCCGGCCCAGGCCTGCAGCCTGCCGCCGGCTTCGGCCCGTCCTCGCAGCGACCTGGCCAGCTTGGACGAGGAGCCTGCCAGGGGCGCCGCGGCCCGGACGGCCCCCACGACGACTCCGTACGCCACGTCGGCTCCGCTCATGGACGAAGGGTAGAGGAGGGTCGCTCCGGACGGCAAGAGACGTCCGACCCCGGGATCGGCGGGTGTGAACGAGACACACGCACGATCCGGACTTACCTGATCAAGGCCACGGGCGCACGACCGGCCTGCGGGGCAGCGCTCCACAGGCCGCTTCGTTGTAGATTGGGAAGAACTCCCGCCTCCGATCCGTATTCGGATCGATTGGATCGAGACTCGAGAGCCTGGAGGCATATCGTGGGTCTTGCCGTATTGGGTGTCCTGACGGTTCTATTCGGCGCGATTCTTCGCGCCGGGGCGGGCGCTGCCGGCCCCCGCAAGGGCAACGTGAAGCTGGCGAGCTATGGGGCAATGGCCCTGGGGTTGGTCCTCGCCCTTTCCAGCTCCGTCGTCCTGGTTGACGTGGGCGAGGTGGGCGTCAAGCACTTCCTGGGCACCATCAGCACGACGCCCCTCGAACAGGGCGTCCACCTCGTGAATCCCCTGGCGAGTATCGAGAAGATGTCCATCCGGGAGCAGAGCTTCCCCATGGATGGAGGCGTGGAGCAGATCGAGGCCCAGACGAGTGAGCAGCTCAACGTGGCGCTGGAGATCGCGATCCTCTACCGCATCGACGGCAACAACGCGCCGGACCTCTATCAGCGCATCGGCACCGAAAGGGAGATCAAGAGCCGCATCGTCCTGAACGCCATCCGCAACGGCGTGCGGGACGCGGTGGCCACCAAGTCCATCAACGAGATCTTCTCGCCGAACCGCCGGGAGGTCGCTGCCGACATGCAGCGGGAGATCCAGGCCAAGGCCGGAGACCGCATCGAGGTGCTGGACGTCTTCGTGCGGGACGTTCAGGCGCCCGAGCTCGTTCGGCAGGCCATCGAGGAGAAGCTCCAGCGAGAGCAGAACGTCGCCGCCGAGGCATTCCAGACCGAGATCATCCAGGAGCGCGCCCGGCAGGCCATCGAGGAAGCGAAGGGCATCGCTGAGGCGCAGACGATCATCTCCGAGGGGCTCACGCCGGAGTACCTGACGTTCCACTACATCGAGCAGCTCCAGGAGATGGCGGCAGGGACCGTGGTCTACGTGCCGACGGAAGGCGGCGTCCCCCTCATCCGGTCGCTGGAGACGGGCAGGCGGTAGCGCCCCGGAGCCCCGGGAACCGGCGGATTCCATCGGCGTAGACTGGACGCTCGGAGGCCCCGCGGCGAACTCGGCGAGCGATCAAGCACAGAGGCACCACATGGTACAGGAAGGGCAGCAGGCACCGGACTTCGAGCTCGAGACCTACGGGGGCGAGACGGTCAAGCTCAGCGACTATCGAGGCCAGCGCGTCGTTCTCTTCTTCTACCCCAAGGACGACACATCGGGGTGCACGAAGGAAGCGTGTGGATTCCGCGACACGATGGACCCCATCCAGGCCGAAAACGCCGTGGTCATGGGCGTGAGCCCCGATGGCGTCACATCCCATCAGAAGTTCCGGGACAAGCATGACCTCAACTTCCCGTTGCTCGCCGACACCGATCACAGCGTGGCGGAAGCCTACGGGGCTTGGGGACTCAAGAAGATGTACGGCCGGGAGTACCAGGGCATCCTCAGGAGCACGTTCGTAATCGGCGCCGACGGCACCGTGGAGAAGGTCTACGCCAAGGTGAAGCCTGCGGAGCACGCCCAACAGGTGCTTTCGGACCTGCAAGCTCAGGGGTAACAGGGCAGGACCGGCAGGGGTCGGCCGGTGCAAGCCGACGGACCCCCGCCGCGGGACACCGGAGCCCCGGACCTCGCGCGCGGGGAACTTTCCTTCGGTGCCGTCGTTGCATGGGAGCATGGACACCGAGGATGCGCACATGGCCTCGACGGATGACCGGCAGCAGCCCAGGCAGCGGCGCCCGATCCGCGGGAGCCTGGTCGTGGCAGGGGTCATGGCGGTGATCGCCGGCCTGGCTGCCGCTTGCTCGCCGCTCTACGTGATCAAGGCGGGGTGGGAAGAGGCGAAGATCCTCCGGGCCCGGCGGCCGATCCCCGAGGTAATCCTCGACCCCGGGACGGACGAGTCCACCCGCGGCAAGCTCACGTTGGCCATGGAGGCGCGGGACTTCGCCATCGAGTCCCTCGGGCTCGACGCCGGCAAGTCCTACACCACGTACACGCAGCTCGACAGGGACACCCTGGCCATGATCCTGTCGGCCTCGCACCGCGACCGGTTCGAGTCCAAGACGTGGTCGTACCCCATCGTGGGCGGGTTTCCGTACAAGGGCTTCTTCGACTTGGACGACGCCCTGGACGAGCAGCGGAAGCTCGAGGAAGAGGGACTGGACACGTACCTGCGGCCCACAGCGGCCTTCAGCACGCTGGGTTGGTTTTCCGACCCGCTCCTCTCCACGGTGGTGCGTCAGGACGAGGTGGAGGTCGTCGAAACGATCCTGCACGAGCTGTCTCACAACCACCTATGGGTCAAGAATCAGGCACGGTTCAACGAGAGCTTCGCCACCTTCGTCGGGCGCGTGGGCGCCACCCGGTTCTTCTGCACCCGAGAAGGAGGCGGGCCAGACACCGTGCGCTGCCATCGGGCCCAGGACCGGTGGGACGACTTCCTCACGTTCAGCATCTTTCTGGACGGGCTGATCGGCGACCTCCGGGAGCTGTACGCGTCCGAGCACACCCCTGCGGAGAAGCTGGTGGAGCGTGAGGTGATCTTCGGGCGAGAGCTGCAACGGTTCCGTGACGAGGTGCAGCCCAGCTTCAAGGCATTCACCTTTGCGAGCTTCGCCGACACGCCGTTGAACAACGCCACGCTCCTGTCGCGAATGGCGTACTACCACCGGTTACCCGACTTCCAGGCGCACCTGGACGGTCACGGGGGTGACCTCGCGGCCGCGGTCGCAACCCTCGCAAGCGGCGTTGGCGAGTCGGATGATCCGTTCGACCTGTTGCCGGCGTTCTAAGCCGCTGAGGGAACCAAGAGCGGTATCACTGCTGTAGTCCTGGCGAATTCCGATCTGTCATAGGCGGCGCCCACGTCTGTGTCGCGCATCGGGTCGTCCAGACCTCCGTTGTACTGAGTCCTCGGCGCGTTTAGGTTTCGGCCCTTCGGGCCGCCCGCCACGCTTCAGACTGAACAGTCCCATGGCCAGAGAGACAGCGACCGCCTACTCCCCGACCGAAATCGAGGAGAAGTGGCAGAAGATCTGGGACGAGCAGGGTACCAACGAGCTCACGCAGCAGGAGCTGCGCGACACGGCGGACCCGTTCTACCAGCTCATGATGTACCCCTACCCCTCTGCCGAGGGCTTGCACGTGGGGAACATCTACGCCTTCACGGGCGCCGACGTGCACGGGCGCTACCACCGTTTGCTGGGCCGCACGGTCTTCGAGCCCATCGGCTTCGACGCCTTCGGGATCCACTCGGAGAACTACGCCTTGAAGGTGGGCACCCATCCGATGGACCTGATCCCCCGGAACGTCGCCAACTTCACGCGGCAGCTCCGGAGGATCGGCGGAATGTTCGACTGGAAGCACACGGTCGATACCACCGACCCGGCGTACTACCGGTGGACGCAGTGGATCTTCTTGCAGCTCTTCAAGGCGGGCCTCGTCGAGCGGAAAGAAGCGCCGGTCAACTGGTGTCCGTCGTGCAAGACCGTGCTGGCCAACGAGCAGGTGATCTCGGGCGCGTGCGAGCGGTGCGACACACCCGTGGAGCAGCGCCGCATCGCCCAGTGGTTCTTCAAGATCACCCGGTACGCCCAGCGGCTGCTGGACAATCTCGACCACATCGACTGGTCCGAGACCACCACCAAGGCGCAACGCAACTGGATCGGCCGGAGCGAGGGAGCGGAGCTGGAGTTCCCGGTTCTGCCACGAGGCAGCGCCGTGGACGAGATCGGGAACGACTTCAGCTCGGAGTCGTTCCGTCAGCTCGTTCCCGACGCGTCCATGATCCGGGTCTACACGACCCGGCCGGACACGGTGTTCGGCGCCACCTACATGGTGCTGGCACCGGAGCATCCCCTCGTCGATGCCATCACCACGAGCGGCCAGCGCGACGAGGTGGAGTCGTACCGCACCCAGGCGGCGGCCATGGACCTGGTGAGCCGGCAGAAGACCGAAAAGGAAAAGACGGGCGTCTTCACGGGAGCCTATTGCCTGAACCCCGCGACCGGTGTGGCCATTCCGGTCTGGATCGCCGACTACGTGCTGATGGAGTACGGTACCGGCGCCATCATGGCCGTGCCCGGGCACGACGAGCGCGACTTCGAGTTCGCCTCCGCCCTCGGCCTACCCATCGTCCGCGTGGTGGCCGGTCCCGGCGACGGGCCCGACACGCCCCTGACCGAGGCATACGTGTCCAATCAGGACGGGCGGCTGGTCAACTCCGACCGCTTCGACGGGCTGCCCTACGCCGACGGCAAGCAGCAGATCACGGAGTGGTTCCACGAGCGTGGGCTGGGCGAGGCTCGGATCAACTACCGGCTCCACGATTGGTGCATCTCGCGGCAGCGGTACTGGGGGCCTCCGATCCCGATCATCCATTGCAACGCGTGTGGCGCCGTTCCGGTCCCGGACGAGGACCTGCCCGTGCTCCTGCCACGCGTGGAGCACTTCGAGCCGGACGACTCGGGCATCTCGCCTCTGGCCCGGGCCGAAGCGTGGTACCAGGTCTCGTGCCCCGAGTGCGGCGGCCAAGCCAGGCGTGAGACGGACGTGAGCGACACGTTCCTGGACAGCGGTTGGTACTTCCTGCGCTACCCGTCCACGGACCGGAACGACGTCGCTCTGGATCCGGAGATCACGCGCACTTGGCTACCGGTGCACTCGTACATCGGCGGCAACGAGCACGCCGTCCTGCACCTGCTGTATTCGCGCTTCCTGACCATGGCGCTCCACGACATCGGACATCTGGATTTCGAGGAGCCGTACCGGAAGTTCAGGGCTCACGGCCTGATCATCCGGGAAGGCGCCAAGATGTCCAAGAACAAGGGGAACGTGATCGTCCCGGACCCCATCATCGAGCGCTGGGGTGCGGACACGTTCCGAGTGTACCTCATGTTCCTGGGCCCCTACGAAGAGGGCGGCGACTACCGGGACGAGGGCATCCAGGGCCCGGCGGGATTCCTGCACCGCCTGTGGGACACCGTCCTCCAGGCCGCGGAGGAGGAGCCGCGTCCGCCTGACCCGGAGGTCGAGCGCAAGCTGCACAAGACCATCCGTCAGGTCACGGAGCAGATCCCGCAGCTGTCATACAACACGGCCATCGCCGCTCTGATGGAATACCTGAACGCCGTCCGGGCCGGTGGACGCAGCCCCGCTCGAGACGAGGTGGACGCGATGGTCCCCATGATCGCGCCCTTCGCTCCCCATATCGCGGAGGAGCTGTGGGCGCGTTTGGGTCACACCGGGAGCGTGTTCGACGGCGCCAATTGGCCCGCGTTCGATCCGGAGAAGGCCAGGGACGCGTCGCTGGAGTTGGCGGTGCAGGTGAACGGGAAGGTACGGGGCCGGGTCTTCATTGAGCCCGGTGCGCCGGAGGACGCCGTCGTCGCCCTGGCCCGAGACGAGGAGAACGTGGCCCGGCACCTGGAAGGCATGACCTTGAGGAGGGTGATCTACGTTCAGGACAGGCTCCTGAACTTCGTGGTGAGCCCCGAATGACTCGCGCCCCCGGCGGC
>JBDHHQ010000159.1:0-7624 GCA_039589315.1 Gemmatimonadota bacterium | reverse complement strand
AGGTTCAAGAGAAGCCACCACCCCCACCTGACGCCGAGTACGCAGACCACCTGACTCACCGTTTCCGCATGAATCGCCGAATCGCGGCGACGGTGTTGGAGTCCCAGGGTACGGCCACTCTCTTCTTCATCCAGCCCGACGCCAACTACAACTACCCCACCGAGTTGTTCAGGCGGGAGGTCCCGGAACGATGGTGGGAGGAACGCAGGCTCCGAGAGCTCTTCCACGAACGGATGCGGTCAGAAGAAGGAGTGATCCGTCTCACAAGCCTCTTCGACGAGTATGGCGTCGCTCCGGACCGGAAGGCCATCGTCGACGATGTTCACTACAGCCCCGCCTTCAGCCGCTTCCTGGCGGAACGCGTTGCGGCTGAGATCGATCTCGTGTCGCTGGCGTCGAGCCGGGATCCTCTGCCGCCGACAGGTGTCTCGCGTGCTGCCGCGATCGCGCCCGAGCGAGCGGCTCGATAGCCCCGCGAGTAGAGACGGAGAGTGAGACACTCCCGGTGGGCCCCGTAGGATTGAGCTGCGGCGGCCTTCGGCCGTCCTCGCTCGTCTCGCGGGTCTCCGCATCTGTTCGCTTCGCCCGAGCGGCCCCCGGTCGTTCGGCTCGAACCTGGGACCTACGGACTATGAGGAAGACGCAGGACGATCATAGACGCTCGTGGGCGCTTGTTTCCTGGGTCCGCGACGCTGGTAGGTGCTCATACGCGCTCGTGGGCGCTGTCAGGGCTCACCTCTCACCCGCGGCGATCTCTTCGGCCTCGATCCTGCGACGCTGCTCCTCGATCTCGCGCCGGCTATCCTCGAACATTGCCACGATTCGAGGGTCGTCACGAACCGATTCCATCATCGGTTCGATCTCCACGTACCCCACCGCGGGCTGGAAACCAAGATCCCGGGCCTGCGTCGCGAGGCGGACCGCCTCTTCGGACTCGCCCAAGGCCGCATGAATCGACGCAAGCTCCCACAGGAAGGACGGGCGGTCGGCGCCCGCGGTGAGCTGAGAGCGGATACTCACGCCTCGATCAGCCAGAAGCGCTCGACCCTCGGCCTCGGCACCGGTCCGCATCATGGCGTAGCCCAGGTAGGTCTGGAGGTCATAGTAAAGGACCCGTAGCGAGGCTCCCGGTGAAAGTTCGAAGGCTCGCTCCGCCGATTCCCTGGCACCCTCCAGGTCTCCCACCGCGGTGCGCACTGCCGCGTCGAACGCCAGGAAGAGGGGTATGTCGCTGAACTCGGTTCGCCCGGCGTCGGCGCGTCGTAGCGCGGCCGAAGGGTTGCGTGCGTAGAGCTCTAGGATGATCCCGAAGTTCACGCGTCTAACCGGCGCGAGCGACTCCCTGTTCACCCGCTCGGCATACATTCGTCGTGCGATGTCCTCGTCACCAACGAGCGCGTAGACCGTCATGGTGTTCGCCGCTCCGAAGGAACCCGGGTTCAATCTCGCGCTTCGTTTGTACCACCGGATCGCCTCGTCGTACCGGCCGAGGCTGAAGTAGGCGAACCCCGCATTGTTGGCAGCGGCGTGGTGATTCGGATCACGGGCAATGGCCTCTAGATTCGCCTCGAGAGCGGCCCGCGTACGGCCGCGCATGCTCGCGGAAAGAGCCAGAGCCTTGAAGCCGGGCGCCGCCTCGGGGTTGAGCTCGATGGCGTAGCGCGCCAGAGCCTCGGCCGAGTCGGCCCATTCGATGGGGTAGCCGAAGAACTGAACGCGTTGGCTGTAGGCGTCGGCGAGTCCGGCCCATGGCTCGGCGTAGCCCGAGTCGATGGAGATGGCCTCCCTGAAGAGCCGGATCGCTTCTTCGTTGTCGTCGGCCACGTACCGCTGGTACGCCTCCCTCCCCCGGATGTAGAAATCGTAGGCCGAGAGATCGGTCGTGGGGACGTGGGCGATCCGGGTCTCCTCTTCGGCGGAGAGCGTGGCGCGAAGGGCGGCGGCGATCTGCCGGGCGATCTCGGTCTGGATCCCGAAGACGTTGGCGGCGGTGAGGCCTCGGTCGAAGTTGTCGGCCCAGATGTGCTGGTCGGTTTCGGCGTCGATGAGCTGGGCCGTGATGCGCACGTCGTCGCCTGACCGCCTTACGCTGCCCTCCACGATGGACCCAACCCCGAGCTCGTCTCCGATCTCTCGAAGGGTCTTGCTGGACTCGCGGTACGTCAGGACCGAGGTCCGCGAGATGACGGTCAGGTCGGCGACCTTGGAAAGCTGGGTCAGGATGTCTTCGTGGATGCCGTCGGCGAAGAAGGCGTTCTCCTCGTCCGTGCTGAGATTCGCGAACGGCAGCACCGCGATGGCGCGGGCCAGGTCGTCCTCGGTTCCGGCCTCCCCCTGCTCGGGTGCTGCAACGGTACCGCCCAAGAGCATCCAGCCTGCGGCTACTACACCCCACAAAGCGAACGCGCCGCCTCCACCGAGTATGGCGTTCCGCCAGGTGAACAGGGTGCGAGCGCCCGAAGCTGGCTGAGGCTCATCGGTCGAGGCGGCTACCTCAACCGACCGTGGCTCGGCCGTCGTTCCGATTCCTTCCTGCACGAAAGCTGTCGCCAGTACGACGGGTAGGCCGATCAGCAGGAGAAGTGCGGCAAACGCAGGGAACCACTGTGGAAGCCCCAGACCCTCTGTTGCGGTCTGGACGACCTCGAACACGACCCAGCCACCCACCACGTAGATCCCCAGCACCTGCCACAAGCTGCGGCGGTGAACCTCGTGGATGAGCTGCTTGACGCGGTTCAAGCCCTACCCCCTCGACATGCGCGAAAGGCGGCCGGTGCGTTCGTGGCTTTGCCAAGATACGAGTCAGGGACACGAGATCCCAAGAGGCTTCGGGTGAACGAGGGAGGCCCCCAGAGATCCCGCAGCCCTGCCGGGAGGCATCTGCTTCCGGTGGTCTGTCGTCTGGGCCGAGCCGTGGCGTAGGTGTGCCGGAACTTCGTGATGCGCGGCACCTCCGCCATCTCGGCTGCCTTCGTGATCTCCCGCAGCGGCTTCCGGATTCATGCCACTTAAGTCGTTATCACTAAAACATTTACCCAAGTGGGCCCAGTAGGATTCGAACCTACGACCTACGGATTATGAGTCCGCTGCTCTAACCGCTGAGCTATGGGCCCCGTGTACGTGACAGTTGCGCCAGTGTCGAATCTGTGCAACGGTTGCGCCCGGAAAGCTCGTCGACGGGCCGGCGCGCGGACCCGGGGCTCCACTGCGGTTCCCCAGGAGGGCCGTGCGCTCCACCCCATGCTCCAGGGCACGTCCTTTGCATAAGCATTGACGATCCCAGTGGCAAGGCGGAGGCGCGCGTCGCTCGGGTCCGCCGTGACCTCAGGCTTCGGATAGGAAGAGGGCGAAAGCACTCATAGAATGGAGAGATCCATCAACATCCTCGGCATTTCGGCCTACTATCACGACAGCGCCGCCTGCCTGATCCGGGACGGCGAGATCGCGGCTGCTGCCCAGGAGGAGCGATTCACCCGCAAGAAGGGAGACGCTTCCTTCCCCCAGAACGCCGTTCGGTATTGCCTCGAAGCCGGAGGCGTGACTCCCGGCGCGCTGGACTACGTGGGCTTCTACGACAAGCCGCTGCTCAAGTTCGAGCGCATCCTCGAGACCTACCTGGGCGTGGTACCACGGGGGTTACGCTCCTGGCTCATGGCCGGCCCCTTGTGGGTCAAAGAGAAGCTGTACACGGACAAGGATCTTCGTGACCGCCTCGGTGGCTACGAGGGAGAGCTCCTCTACGCCGAGCATCACGAGTCCCACGCCGCCAGCGCATTCTTCCCTTCTCCCTTCGAGGAGGCAGCCATCCTCACCATGGACGGTGTGGGCGAGTGGGCTACGGCTTCCATCGGGGTCGGCCGCGGCAACGAGATCGAGATCCTCGGTGAGATGCGCTGGCCCGACTCCCTCGGGCTGCTGTACTCGGCCTTCACCTACTACACCGGCTTCAAGGTCAACTCCGGTGAGTACAAGGTCATGGGCCTGGCCCCCTACGGCCGGCCGGTGTACGTCGACCTGATCCTCGACGAGCTCATGGACTTGCAGGAAGACGGCTCGTTCACGCTCAACCAGAAGTACTTCAACTACCTGTCCGGCCTGACCATGACCAGCCCGGCTTTCGACGAGCTCATGGGCGGACCACGCCGCGAGCCCGAGTCGCTGATCACACAGCGGGAGATGGACCTGGCCCGCTCGGTCCAGGACGTCTGTGAAGAGGTCATGCTGCGCATGGTGCGGACGACGAAGGCGGAAACCGGGCTGGACAACCTCTGCCTGGCGGGGGGCGTGGCCCTCAACTGCGTCGGCAACGGGCGAATCCTCCGGGAAGGCCCCTTCGACGACATCTGGATCCAGCCCGCGGCCGGTGATGCGGGCGGAGCGCTCGGCGTGGCTCAGCTCATCTGGCACCGGCACGTAGGCGCCGCGCGCCCCACGCCCAACGGCCGGGATTCCATGAAGGGCTCCTACCTCGGCCCGTCGTTTTCCGAAGACGAGATCGAGGCGTATCTGAAGAAGGTGGACGCCCAATACGAGCGCCTGGACGAGCCCGAGCTCCTGGCGAAGGCCGCCCGTCTCCTGGCCGAAGGCAACGTCGTGGGCTGGTTTCAGGGTCGGATGGAATTCGGTCCCCGGGCGCTGGGAGCGAGGAGCATCCTGGGAGACCCCAGGAATCCGGCCATCCAGTCCCAGATGAACCTGAAGATCAAGTTCCGGGAGAGCTTCCGGCCGTTCGCCCCCACGGTCCTGGAGGAGCGGGTCGAAGACTACTTCCAGCTCGATCGGGCGTCGCCGTACATGCTGCTCGTGGCACCGGTGAAGGAAGAGCGACGCCTCGAGATGACTGCCGACCAGCAGCAGCTCTTCGGCATCGACAGGCTCAACGTCCTGCGCTCGGATATTCCGGCCGTCACCCACGTCGATTACTCTGCTCGGGTGCAGACGGTGAACCCCGAGCGCAATCCCAAGTACCACGCGCTCATTGCCGAGTTCGAGCGTCAGACCGGGTGCGGCCTGCTGGTGAACACGTCCTTCAATGTCCGCGGGGAACCCATCGTGTGCACGCCCGAGGACGCGCATCGCTGTTTCATGCGCACCAACATGGACTATCTGGTTCTCTGGCCTTTCATGCTCGACAAGACATGCCAGCCGGAGTGGCAGGAGGAGGGGGATTGGCGGAACGAGTTCGAGCTGGATTGAGCCCGCGCGAGGGCCGGCGCTTCGGCCTCACCGTCGGGGGTGCGTTCTGGGTCATCGCGGCGATCAGCCTCTGGCGAGGGCACGAGATCGTGCCGCTGGTGCTGGGTGCGCTGGGGGCGAGCCTCGTTCTCGGGGGCCTCTTGATCCCCGGGCATATGGGCCCCGTGTACGACCGCTGGATGGCCTTCGCCATGGCCATCTCCAAGGTGACGACGCCCATCTTCATGGGCATCGTCTACTACCTCGTCCTGACGCCGACGGGGCTGATCATGCGTCTCTTCGGCCATCGCCCACTCCGAGCCAAGTCCACCGACGGAGGGTTCTGGGTCAAGAAGGACCCGGAAGAGGCCAGAAGCAATCTCACGAGACAGTTCTGAAGGAGACAGCGCCCCCGGGCCCCTCCAGAGCGTCTGCCGGACACCCGACTTCCGTCTCCCTCCCCGGGCAACGATTCCCCTTCGGGCCTCATCGATTAGAATTACGGCCGTCGTTGGTCCGAAGGCGGAAGAGCCTGAACCTCTTGAGAGCCCATGAATCGAGACATCGAAGTCATTCAGGAAAAGATCCAGGAGGAGAGCGCGTTCGTCGGACGCCTGCAGGACGAAGTCGGTCGGGTGATCGTTGGTCAGAAATACATGGTGGAGCGGCTCCTCATCGGATTGCTGGCCAACGGACACGTGCTCCTGGAAGGCGTGCCGGGGCTCGCGAAGACGCTCACGATCCGCACGTTGGCCAGCGCCATCCAGACGGATTTCCAGCGTCTGCAGTTCACGCCCGACCTGCTGCCTGCCGACCTGGTGGGAACCCTCATCTACGACCCGAAGGACCAGGAGTTCAAGACCAAGAAGGGACCGATCTTCGCCAATCTGATCCTGGCCGACGAGATCAACCGCTCACCGGCCAAGGTGCAGTCCGCCCTACTGGAAGCCATGCAGGAGCGCACCGTCACCATCGGCGAGCACACCTATCCCCTGGACGACCCGTTCCTGGTCCTGGCCACGCAGAATCCGATCGAGCAAGAGGGTACGTATCCTCTTCCTGAAGCACAAGTTGACCGCTTCATGCTCAAGTTGTCTGTAGGGTACCCCAGTCGGGATGAGGAACTGGAGATCATGCGGCGCATGGCGGCCGGGCCCGAGCCCGAGGTGCACCCGGTCGTGACGCCGGATGAGATCATCCGAGCCCGCAAGGCGGTGAGCATGATCTACATGGACCCGCAGGTGGAGCGCTACATCGTCGACCTCGTCTTCGCCACGCGGGAGCCCGCCGACTTCGGCCTGGAGGACCTCGACGAGCTCATCGCCTTCGGTGCGTCGCCCCGTGCCTCCATCGCGCTGGCCCGGGGCTCGCGCGCCCACGCCTTCCTTCGCCGCCGAGGCTTCGTCACGCCGGAGGACGTTCGTGCGGTGGGGTTGGACGTGCTCCGCCACCGGGTCCTCTTGACCTACGAGGCGGAGGCCGAGGAGATGACGGCTGAGGACGTGGTGAGCCGCGTCCTCAACAGCGTCGAGGTCCCGTAGTCGCCGAGGGCCCACTCGTCCGATGATCCCCCGAGAGATCCTCCGCAAGGTCCGCCGCATCGAGATCACCACGCGTGGTCTCGTGAACGAGGTCTTTTCGGGCGAGTACCACTCGGTGTTCAAGGGCCGGGGCATGGATTTCGCCGAGGTCCGGGAGTACCAGTACGGCGACGACATTCGGAGCATCGACTGGAACGTGAGCGCCCGCCAGGGACACCCCTACGTCAAGGTGTTCGAGGAGGAGCGCGAGCTCACGGTCATGCTGGTGGTGGACGTGAGCGCATCGGGAGACTTCGGCTCCCGGGAGCGACTCAAAGGCGAAGTGGCCGTGGAGATCTGCGCCCTGCTTGCCTTCAGCGCGATCAAGAACAACGACAAGGTAGGGCTCCTGATCTTCAGTGACCGCATCGAGAAGTTCGTGCCGCCGCGGAAGGGCCGAAGGCATGTGTTGCGGGTGCTCCGGGAGCTCCTCTACCACCAGCCCGAGGGGCGGCGCACGGACATTGCGGGAGCGCTCGAGTACCTGACCCGCGTGCTCAAGCGGCGCTCGGTGGTGTTCCTGGTCTCGGACTTCCTGGGCGAAGGGTACCGGAAGGCCATGTCGGTGACCGGGCGCCGCCACGATCTGGTGGCCATCCAGATGGAGGACCGCCGCGAAGAGGACCTGCCCCGGTTGGGACTCATGGAGTTCCAGGACGCCGAGACGGGCGAACACTTCGTAGTGAACACCTCGGACCGACGCTTTCAGGAAGCCTACGGGGCGCAGGCGTCGGCGCGGCAGGAGGGACTGGAGGACACGTTCCGGCGGACCCGAGTGGACCGGATCCGCATCCAGACGGGTGAGCCCTACGTGCAACCGTTGATGCGCTTCTTCCAGGACCGGGCCCGGAGGTTCCGGTGAGCTGCAG
>JBDHHQ010000158.1:0-14634 GCA_039589315.1 Gemmatimonadota bacterium | reverse complement strand
AGAGGTTCTCCGCCTCCAGCACGGTGACCTTGGCACGGCCCCAGGTTACCTCGGCGGACTTGGCGTCCGTGGATACCGCGGCACCCGCGTCGACCCGGGCCTGGACGATCTCGTAGTTCTCGAGGGCACGCTCCAGCTGCTGCTCGGCCACCTCGACCGCCTCACGGGCGAGAAGCGCACCGGTGTACTGGAGTGTCACCAGCGACTCCAGGTCGAAGCGGGCGGCCCGGATCCGGGCGCCGGTCGCCTTCTGATCCGCCTTCGCGGATCCGGGCTGAAAGAGCGTCTGCCCGTTCACGCTCCAACTGAGCTGGGCGAAGTAGTCGGAGAAGTAGTAGTCCGTGGACCCGGCCCCGATGTCACCGCTCGTGAACACGCCGAACGTCTGGACGCCCGCGCCCGTGTACTGAACCCCGCCGCCCACGTTGAGCTGGGGCAAGAACTGAGCGTACGATTCGCGGACTGCCCAGTCGGCCGGCTCCTGATCGTTCGTCTGGCTCAGGTAGGTCGGGTTGTTCATGACCGCGAGGTCGAGGGCTTCACCCAATGTGAGCGTCTGCGGCGGCTCTTGTGCCGCACTCTGCTGCGAGGTCCCGGCCACCGCCATCGTCACCGCCATCACCGCCAGGCCGGACCGCCGCCTGAAGCGTACTACTTGCACGTTCGCTACTCCTGTACTAGAACGAATCGTAAAGCCTCGGTAACCGTCTGAAAGTCGGGAAGCCGACCGGAGCTGGCCTGCAAGCCACCACCCCACGTCACCCCTCATCCGCGCTCCGGCCGGGGATCCCGGCTTTCTTTTTTCTGCACCTTCCGCTTGTTCTCTATGGAAAGGTCCGTGCCACTTGGCCGGACCAACCTTCAAAGCCATACTGTGTATGCACTTGACCCATTAGACCTCGACCGGGACCGCTCCATGCTCTCGACCGCCTCCGGGACCGGTCGTCCCGCAGGCGAACACATGGAACCGAGGGTCGTCCGCCCCTACGAGGCGGATCACGCAGAAGTTGCAGGCTTTCCCGGAGGGCCCGGCTATCGATTGCAGGAAGCGGTAGCATGGCGCCGGCGGTCGGGCCTGCGACGTCGAAATCCGGACCGGTCCGAGGCGTATGTTGCCCGGACCCGACCCGGCCAACCGTCCAAGGAGAACGGCCTCATGACCCGCCCCACCTGGATCGTAGCTCTTGTCCTCGGCTTGCTCGCTGTGGTGTCGCTTCACCGGCCCGCGGCCCTCAGCGCTCAGCAACCCTCACCGCCCTGCCAGGCGCCCGAGCACAGGCAGTTCGACTTCTGGGTCGGTACATGGACGGTCACGACGCCCAACGGACAGGTCGCGGGCACGAACACGATCGAGCGGGCCATGAACGGGTGCGTGCTCCACGAGAGCTATACGGCCACGAGCGGATACCACGGTGAGAGCTTCAACATCTACGACGCGGCTCGAGGTGTTTGGCATCAGAGCTGGGTGGACTCGTCCGGCCTACTGCTGAGCCTGGAAGGTGGCTTCGAAGACGGGGAGATGGTCCTGCAGGGAGAGACGGTTGGGCCCGACGGAGCGGTGAGCCAGCAGCGGATCACGTGGAGCGTGGTCGACGGCGATCCGAACCGCGTGCGGCAGCTCTGGGAGAGCCGGAAGGCCGACGGAGACTGGACGGTCGCCTTCGACGGACTGTACACGCGAACGGAGGGCTGAGAAGCCCGGATCCCCGGGCCGGGGGATCCCACGGTAAGGGGGTTCGGTCCTGCGGTCCTGGGCCCGGCGCTCCCCCGCTACCGTCCGTCCAGCCAGGCGGAGCGGAACGCCGCGATCTCGGGCGTGATGTCTCGGTCCAAGGCCTCGAAGGTCACCACCTCCACGGCCGGATCGGCGTCCAACACCAGCGTGGCGTTGTAGTCGTCACCTCGCGACCAGAACTCGATCTCGACCTCATCGCCCGGCTCGAGGCCCTGCAGGATGCCCTCAAGGCCCGACTCGGCCGTCACGGAGGTGCCGGCCAGGCTCGTGATGCGGTCCCCTCGGTCGAGACCCGCGTCGTAGAGCGGCGTGCCGATGAGGGTGTACGAATCCAACACGGCGCCGTCCGTTCCGGCTCTGAACTGCAGGGGACCGGCCCAGGCAGCTTCGGGATCCCTCGGCCGCAGCGCCATGCCCGCCTCGGGCAGCAAGCGCTCGAAGTCGGGGAGCTGCCGGCCGCGGATGTAGAGGTCGAAGAAGAGGGACGCGAAGTCGCTGTCCCCCGTCAGGTCGGCGAGCACGCCTTCCAGGTCGTCGACGGCATAGGGCGTCTCATCTCGGCCGAATCGCTCCCATGCCGCGCGCATGAATGCGTCCAGTGAGAGCCCCGCGCCCCCGAACCGGTGCCGCAGCTCCAGGTCCAGGCCCATGGCCACCACGCTGCCCCACGTGTAATAGGAGACGAACGTGTTCCCGTGGTTGTTCGGATCCACGGACACGGCGCGATCGACGAAGGGCGCGTGCATGCTCATCTCCACCGGTGAGCGGAACCGGCGCCCGGGGCCGTTGCTGACGAGGGAAACGTCGTTGCCGATCCTGGAAGCGAAGCCGTCGTCGTCGATGAGGCCGGCTCGGCGCAGAATCAGGGTCGTGTAGTAGCTGGTGAATCCTTCCGCGAACCAGAGCTCCCCGGACAGATTGGCCCGCTCGAAGTCGAAGGGCTCGAGGCTCGCCGGCCGGAGTCGCTCGACGTTCCAAGCGTGGAAGAACTCGTGGGCCACCGTGCCGGCCAGATCCAGCACGTTTCTGTCCAGGCCCCCCGTGCTCGTCAGGCTCGTCGAGTTGCGATGCTCCATGCCGTCGCCGCCGGCCCACGGCAGATAGGCGGAGATGAACGTGTAGGTGCCGAAGTCGAAGCGTGGAAACTCCCCCCAGATGTCGCCCGTCACGTCCACGATTCGCCGGACATCCTCTTCGAAGTCGTCCACCTCTGAGCTCGTCCCCTCGTGGTGAACGGCAAGCCGTACGGTGTACTCGTTCCGGGGACCCACCTTCCACTCTCTGACGTCCATGCGCCCCAGGTGGGTCGGGCTGTCCATGAGGTACTGAAGGTCCGACGCCGTGTAGGTGTAGGGCTGCCCCGTGGGCACGAGCTGAGTGGCCACCTGCCAGCCGCTGCCATCCGGGGGACGGAAGTCGACCCGGACCGGCTGATCCTCGAGCCCCCGGGCCCACATGAGCGTGGCTGGCATGTTCAGATGGGCCATGGACCGGTCGATCCCGCTGTAGGTGCCGTCGCCCAGATCGGCGAACAGGGTGTACGAGACGCGGACGTCGCCGGCAGGGTGGTCCACTACCCATAGATACGGATCGGGGCGCCGGACCGGCAGAGAGCTGCCCATCCCGTCAACCACGCGGACGTCGTAGACGTTCTTGCCGAACTCGTGGAGGGCGTAGCGACCCGGCGAGCTCCGGCTCATGCGCAGCTCCAGGGTGCCCTCCTCCAGGTCTGGAAACGTGACGACGATCTCGGCTTCGTGGTGAGCCGCGTTCGGGAACGACACCTCGTACCAGACCGGGTCCTGAGCCCAAGCAGGTGACGGCAGGGCGATTCCGATCAGGAGGGTCACCAGAAGGGAGAGCTTCATCGCGCTGCTTTCGTCGTGTGTCGAGGGAGATGGGAGCTTCCGCCCGGAGCCGGCACGGTTACGGTCCATTCAACGAGGGCTGAAGGTTTCAAGCGTGGGGTGCGTTCCCGCAAGGACCAGCCTATGAGGCCGGTCGGCTCACGGCTATGTTGCGTCGTCGAGCTCCCGCGAACCCCGTGCGCGAAGCATGCCCGGAATATCTACCATCGCCGCCGCCCTCGAGGCTCGCCTGGGCGCCGCGCGGATCCAGCGAGACGTGCTCCTGGGACCCCTCACCACCTTCCGTATCGGCGGCCCCGCGGACCTGTTCTACGCGGCCCGAACCGCCGACGAGCTGGCGACCGCCATCCTGGCCGCGCGGGAGCTGGGTGTGCCCCACTTCCTCCTGGGCGCCGGCGCCAACATCCTCGTGGGCGACCGGGGGTTCCGGGGGCTGGTCATCCGCTCCGAGGTAGCCGGTACCGAGTTCCTGGAAGACACCCTGGTGCGAGCGGGCGCGGGCGTCCACACCTTCCCCGACCTGATCGAGGCGACCGTCGCCCGCGGTCTTGGAGGCCTCCACCATTTCGTCGGCATTCCGTCCACGGTGGGTGGCGCCATCTGGCAGAATCTCCACTTCCTCTCGCCCGACCGGGAGCGGACGGTCTTCATCGAAGAGGTGGTGGATTCGGCAGAGCTCCTCACGGAGGAAGGCGAGCGAAGCCGGGTCGGCGTCGACTACTTCGAGTTCGGCTACGACTACAGCGTCCTCCACGACCGGGACGACGTCGTGCTGACGGTAGATTTCCGGCTGACACCACAGGACCCCGAAACGCTGCGTGACACCATCCGGGAGAACCTGCAGTGGCGGGCCGAGCGCCACCCCGATCTCCGGCTCTATCCGTGCGCCGGCTCGATCTTCCAGAAGATCGAGGGGATCGGGGCCGGCCGCCTGATCGACGAGTGCGGGCTCAAGGGCCACCGACACGGATCCGCCCAGATCTTCCACAAACACGCCAACATCATCGTGAATCTGGGCGGCGCCACGGCCGCGCTGAGGCCCGAGATCACGTTCGTTGGCGAATTCTGAGAACGATCCCCCAGGAGCCTCCAGGCCGAAGTGAGGCCGGCCCGCCTACCCCACTTCGGGTTGGCGGGCCGGTACCTACGAGGATGGTCCCCGTAGCCCCGCGTACTGCAGCTAGCGTTCTGCGGTGATAGTCCCGGCTACTGCGTGCGGGATCCCGTTCAGGGACAGGTCGCAGGTCATGGACCCCGACATCTTCTTGGCCATCTTGCTGGCCGAGCTCACTTCGCCCTCCAGGCTCACGTTCACTTCGCAGGCATTCGGCGGCGCGCCGAGCTTGAAGGTGGCCGCCCCGTCCGTGACTCGACCCTCGGTCACGAAAGCGGCCTGAAGGGGCTGCTCGAACCCGGAGCCGTTGGAGCACATGGATCCGGACGCGTACTGCAGCTCGCCCGTGAAGCTCTGTCCGGCCTGTGCGATGGATAGGGAGCCGGAGCCCTCACAGCGGGCCCCGCTGTCGTTGCCACCCTCGAGCACCGCCTGCCACGTCCCCGTCACCTGCCAGACGTCGGATGGGGGAGGCGGCGGTGGAGGAGCGACCGGGTCCGACGGACCGTCGCCGCCGCACGCAGTCATCAGGAACAGTGTGAATGTCACGGTCTCCCGGTACATGACGACCTCCTTCCATCGAGTGCCGATCGGCTCCGCAAGGCCCACGCGATCCCTCGACCTCTCGGCACTCGACGGGGCAAGGCCCGGCAGGCCTGCGGAGCTCCCACGTTCGGGCGGCAGCAAGCCGTTGACGGCCCTGCAACCGGCCTGAACATTGCATACATAGGCCTTGGCTCTTCCCGCTCTCTGACCTGGCGCTGACCCAGCACTCCCCAGGGCTCGAGGCCATGAGGAGCGCGCCCATGATCCGCCTTCGCCTTCTCGGATCCTTCGCCATGACCGAAGGTGCCGAGGCAGGGCGACCCTCCGTCCGCCTGCAGCCGAAACGGGCTGCTCTGCTCGCATATCTGGTAGCCGCGCGACCGCGGCCTTGGCACAGGCGCGACCGGCTGCTGACGCTCTTTTGGCCCGAGCTCGACGACGCCCATGCCAGGGGAGCCCTGAACAAGGCCGTCCACCACCTTCGTCAACGCCTGGGCGACGGTGTCATCCTGAGCAGGGGCGACGACGAGGTGGGCGTGTCGGCGGATCACCTGTGGAGCGACGTCCAGGCATTCGACGAAGCCATGGGCCAGGGTCGTCCGGAGGTGGCCCTCGACCTTTACCGGGGCGAGCTGCTGAGCGGCTTTCACGTCAGCGACGCGCCCGAGTTCGAGCGCTGGCTGGACGGCGAGCGAGCTCGGCTGCGGGAGCTCGCGGTGGAGGGATCTTGCCGCCTCGCCGATCGCCACGAGAGCGAGGGTGCCCTGCCCGAAGCCGTTGCCTGGGTCAGACGCGCGGTTGAGCTCGCGCCGACCGACGAGGTGCTCTTCCGGCGGCTCCTGGCCCTACTCCATCGGCAGGGCAACCGGGCGGAGGCCGTCCGGGAATACGCGGCGTTTGCGGGCGTCCTCGCTTCCGAGTACGACATCGAGCCCTCGGCCGAGACCCGGGACCTGGCCGCAGCGATCCGGGAGGGAAGACTCCCTCTGCCCCTGCCCAGCGAACCTCGAAGCCCCACGCCACCGGTGGTGCAACGGAAGCGGTCCCGCGCCGGTGTCGACGAGGGGCTAGCGATAGCGGCCGAGTCCGAGACCAGCCAGCGGCCCACCCGCCTCCGCCGGGGTCTGATCTGGGGCGTCCCGCTGCTGATCGCGGCAGTGGCGGTGATTACCGCCCTGAGTCGAACGCGGTCCACCGGCTCGGGTGATTCACCCGCCACGAGCTCGATCGCCGTGGTCCCGTTCGCCACTTCGGGCCCCCTTGGAATCTCGGGCGAGGGGTTCGCCTACCTCCTAGGGGCAAACCTGGACGGTGTCGGCGGCATCCGCGTTCGCTCACCGCGTTCGGTGGTGGACAGATGGGAAGCAGTAGACGAGGCGTTGAGCATTCCCCGGAGCCTCGCCGTTGGGCGTGCGCCACAGGCGCGACCGATAGCCTCCTGGCCGTCGTGGATGCGCTGGCTGTGGCGCTCTTGGTCGAGATCTGGCGGGACGAGGCGCCCCTTCCGACGCTCCAGGTCAGCGCCATCACGACGGAAGACCCCGACGCCCTGCGATCATTCCTCGAGGGAGAGAGCCACTACCGTCGCATGGAGCTGGAGGACGCGGCGCAGTCCTTCGCCCGGGCCGTGGCGCTCGACTCCACGTTCGCCCTCGTGTACTCCAGGCTCGGGTCGGTGTACGCGTGGGACCAGCTGCCGGACCACGTGGAGCGGCGGCGAGAGGCGCTGTACGCCGCCGGCCGCTTCCAGGATCGTCTTCCCCATCGCGCCCGAGCCCTCGTCGAGGCTCAGCTTCTCATGTACCGAGGCGCCATGGAGGAAGCGAGGGCGGGCTTCGAGGAGTATCTGCGCCGCTATCCGGACGACGTCGAGGTATGGTTCGGCGTGGGCGACGCCAGATACCACTCCTTCGAAGCCCTGGATCTGGGCGTCGAGTGGGTCATGGAGCCCTTCGACCGTATCCTGGAGCTCGATCCGGCCCTCACGCCCGCCTTCGTGCATCCGATGTGGATGATCCCGAACCGACTCGACAGCGCGGCGCTGGGGCGCTATGGGCGTGAGTTGGGCCGTGTCGGCTCGGCGTTCGAAGCGCCGTTCAGGAATGCCGTCCTCGCCCTGTGGGGATCCGACGTGGACGTCGGGCAGCTGCTGGAGTCCTCTCCCACGGCGAACTGGTTCTGGGTGTTCCCCGTGGCTTTCCGGTCTGGGCGCTACACGCCCGAAGAGATCCTGGGTGAACTCGACTCCACCGCAGCATCCCATGAGCCCTCCGACCTCCGGCAGGTCGGCTTGACCGCCCAACGAGCCTACATCCTCACAGCCACGGGCCGAATAACAGAGGCGCGGCAGCTCATCGACTCGCTTCCGCCCGGTCTTGCGGCCTCAAGCAGCGGTTCTGCCGTGCTCGCCGGGTTCGCCCGACCGGACTTCCTCGGCGGGTCGTTCGGCGCGGAAACCGACGCCTTCGTGCACGGCCTTGCCGCCCTTTCGACGGGTGATGCGGAGAGGGCCGATCTGATCTTCAGCGGCATCCCGGTCGCCGACAGGGAAGCCGCCGCATTCGAGGGCTACACGATCGCAGCGGCGGGTTGGTCCCAGATCATCCGCGGTGACACGGCTTCGGGAATCGTGGCCATGGAGCGTGGCCTCCGCTCTTTCTCCCCCACGCCTCTCGTTCCCGGCCTTCGGGCCTCCGCGCTGCTCTTCCATTGGTTGGACGCCATGGCGTCTCAGCCGGAAACGCGTCAGCGGGCACTGCAGTACCTGGACCGGATCAACTGGATGAACGCGCCCGCCTTCGAGACTCGAGCGCACCTCGTGAGGGCCCGGGCCCTGGAAGCCGCTGGTGAGGTCGACAGTGCTCGAAGGGAATACCGTCGTTTTCTCGATCTACTCGAGAAGGCCGACGAGAACCTGCCCTCGAGGTCGCTGATGGATCAGGCCGTCGAAGCGCTCGTCCGGTTGGGCTCCTAGAGCCCTCTCCGATTACCGGCCGCGAAGCTCCTTCGCCTCGATTCGCTCGACGTCGGGCCTTCGCCTGCGGGGCTCATTCGGCGTTTCCCAACCTCAGAAGCTACTGGGCAGCTCCTCGGCGGGGAGCCCCAGAAACCCTACCAGCAGGGCCAGCGACGACCGCTCTTCGGGGCTGACCTTGCTGCCGAAGCCCAGCATCCCGCCTCCGGAGGCCTGGGCGAAGTGCACGCCCAGCGAAAGCAGTCCCCGTTTGAAGTCGAGTGCGCGATCCTCCCCGAGCTCACGGTCCAGAACCTGACGGACCTGGGCCAGTCCGTCATCCACGGTACGCCCGTCGGTCCGGAACGCGTCGAACGCGGCCTCCGGGTCTTCGGCGCATGCCGCGAGGACGTCGCTCAGGAGCTGGGATCCACCAGCCTCGGCGCCTTCGAGAACGGCGTGGAGCGCGTCGACCTCCTTAGCATCCATCTTCCCGTCCGCGCCCGCCACCGCGACAAAGACCCAGAAGGGTGAGTAGATCAGGGTCAGCCAGTCCGGTTCGTTCATGGCCCCGCGTTCAGACACCGGAGATTCCTTTCGCCTGTGGTCAGGGGGCGAAGGTGAGTGACGTGGGTCGCGGCTGCAAGGAGGTGCCCAGCAACGTCACGGGTCCCCAGGCGCCTCGGCGGCCGGGTCGACGATTCGTCCCGCCCCCTTCTACCCTTCCCTCGCAGCGATCCGCCTGAGCAGCGCCTCGTCGATGTCGTGTCCACCTGGATGGGTATCCACCTCGTAACCGATACCCCACCCCTCCAGGCGGGCCACCGCCGCAGCCTCCATGGCGTCGCTGACCGCCGTGTCTTCGTGACCTCGCACCAGCGTCAGGGTGACGCCCTCCAATGCTCGGGCCGCCGCCTCCATGTCCAGATCCTGTGGGAGGTAGGCACCCCAGAGCACCAGCCGGCTCGGATGCACGTTCCCGTGCGTCACCCACCGGGACACGGTGTGTACGCCCTGGGAAAAGCCCAACACGACCTGGCGTGCGCTTCCGACCTCCGAGAGAACACGCTCCGCCACGGCGTCCAAATAGCGGATGTAGTCCCCGATCTCGGTCAGGCGGTCTTCCCGGGTCATCCACGAGGCGCCGACCAGGTGCTGCGGGCCATGGGGTCCGGGGGCCCGGTCGACGTAAAAGCGCGAAAGGCCCTCGGGCGCGACCAGCAAGCGGGAGCCGTCGTCCAGAGCCCGAAACCGACGCAGGAACCGGTTGGCGAGCTGCCGATAGCCGTGGCAACAGAGCCAGACCTGCCTCGTGTCTGACCCCGGCGAGCCCAGAGTCATATAACGCGCTGTGCGCGTGACCTCTATGTGATTCTCTTTCATGTGTTCTGGCACGTTGTGCTCAGGTCCCTATTCGATGCCTGGCGCGGGAAGAGCGCCCGGGTCGGTACGGGTGTCGACTTCCACCCCCGCCTTGTCGGGCGCCAGAGGCCCCGGGTGCTCGTCGTCGATCACGATGCGTTGCAGATCGCGTCCCATCCGGTGCCGAACCCGGATCAGCAGCAGAACCGACACGGCTCCCAACCCCGCTGCCAGCCCCCACCAGAGGCCCACCGGCCCCGCGGGCGTGCGGAACCCCAAGTAGAGGCTCACCGGCATCCCCACGAGCCAGAACCCGAGCACGTTGACGATCATGGGGCTCTTGGTGTCACCAATGCCCCGAAGCACCCCGGCGGCCACCACCTGGAGACCATCCACCACCTGGAAGATGCCGGCCACCGGGATCAGCGTGACCGCCAGCGCGAGGACTGCCACTTCGTCCGTGTAGATCCGGGCCAGTAGGTGTGGCAGCGTCAGGAAGAGAAGGGCCGTCGCGGTCATGAACACCACGGCCAGGAGCACGCCTCCGCCCGCGGCCCGTCGGGCGCCCGCCGGGTCCTCCCTACCGATGGCCCGCCCCACCAGGACGGCTGACGCCTGGGAGATTCCCACTGGTACCATGAACGTGAACGAGGCCAGGTTCAGGGCCACCTGATGCCCCGCCATGGCCATGGTCCCCAGCCAACCCATGAGGATGCCCACGACCATGAAGGCACCGAACTCGAGTTGGAGTTGAATGCCGATGGGGGCACCCAGCCGGACCATGCGCACCAGTGGCGGAAGCTGGAACGCCTCGGGCCGGACGGGCCGTAAGTACTGCCTGAGAAGGGGCCATGTGACCCACGCGATTCCGACCAGCATGAACCACCGGCTGAGGCTCGACGCCCAACCCGAGCCCACGGCGCCCATGGGGCTGAAGCCCAGGTGACCGAAGACCAGGACCCAGTTGAAGAACACGTTGGCCAGGTTGGCCGCGACGATCACCCAGACGATGGGCGCCACCCGGCCGATGGCCTGGAGCGTCTGGCGCAGGGCCATGAAGGCCAGGAACGGGAAGGCGCCCGGAATCGACGCATGCGCGTATCCCGCGGCGACGGGTATCACGTCCTCGGGCTGGCGGAGGAAGGTGAGGATGGGCGCCGCTGGCGTGAGCAAGAGCATGGCGATGAGCGACAGGCCCAGCGCGAGCAGGAGCCCGCGCTGAACCGCCCTCGCCACCCCGATGCGGTCGCCCGCGCCCACCGCCTGCGATACGACGGGATCGAGGGACATGATCACGCCCATCCCGAAGACAACCGCGGCGAAGAAGTAGATGTTGCCCAGGGCGATGGCAGCGAGGTCAGTGGGCGACACCCGGCCCACCATGATGGTATCCACGACCCCCATGCCCATCATGCCCACCTGCACTCCGGCCACGGGCAGGGCCAGACGCACCACCTCCGAGAGCTCTCCCCGGGTGGGGACCATGCTCCGGAATCCGGGGCGACGTTCCGGTGCGGCGCGTTCGTTCATTTGCTATGAGGAGAACAGATACGAGAAGGGGGACGCTGAGTGCGTCCCCGCGGATCGAGACCCAGAATGGTCGCTGGATTCAGCCAGGGGTCAAGAAGCCGCGGACTGGTCCTCCACGCCGTCCCGGGTGTCGTCGCGGCCCATGCGTTGGGCCACGTCCCGGGTCAGAGGTCGGCGTCCTGCGAATCCACCGTCGAGCTCATGCCACGACTCCATCCGCTGCTCGCCACTCTGCCAGCACATGAACACCCACCGCCCATCCAGGGTCGTCGGGAAGTCCAGCAGACCTTGCTCCAGTCCACCCGGTGGAAACCGAACACCCCGGGCGAGGATCTCGTCCTGGATCATCCCCTCGACTTCCTTGACCATCCGCCGGATCTGATTGCGGCAGCGCGCGAATTCGGGGAAGTCCGGATTCTGCGGCTTGTACAGACGGTCGCCCCAGAGGACGTCCAGGAGCTGCATCCGCTCGTCCAGTTCCTCCAGGCGCGCCCGCCTTTCCCGGATGCCCTCGAAGACGCCCTCCATGACGGGGATCAAGTCGGTCGCCTCTTGGACGGTGAAGGCTTTCCTGGGCATGGCGTGCGTCGGTCCGGCTGAGGAGGCTTCAGTTCGATGTGAACGATTCGCGAGTCATTTCGCAAGCACGGGCGGGACCGGGTCCGGACTTCGTAGCTGGACGGACGGCCGAACGCCTATATTCGGCACCGTCCTCGCGTCGTGACCGCAGCATCCGGGAGACTCCATGATCGCCCGCCGAACGCCACTCGACCCTTCTTCTAGCGGAGCCACCCAACTCGGCCCCCGGACTCCACGTGCCCCCCGGGGCGCGGTCGGTCGCCTGATTGTCCGCCGTGCATCCTCGCGGGTGAGGATCGCCGTCTGCGCGCTGGTGCTCGCGGCCAGCGCCACGCCGGCCGCTGCCCAGGTGCCCACCCCGGAGTCCGTCTTCGGCTTCCCCCCTGGGTCCGACTACAAGCTCGCCGACTACCCCACGGTTGTTCGTTACTTCGAAGCGCTGGATGCGGCGTCGGAGCGGGTTCAGCTGGAGCAGATCGGGGAGAGCACGCTGGGTCTGCCTATGCTGCTGGCGGCGATCTCGTCGGAGGAGAACCTGCGAGAGCTGGAGCGGCACAAGCAGACCAACCGGGAGCTGGCGAACGCGCGCATCGCCGAGGGCGAGGCCATGGCCCTAGCCCGAGACGGCAAGGTCGTCGTCTGGATCGACGGCGGGCTCCACGCCACCGAGGTCGCCCACGGTCAGATGACCCCGGAGCTGGCGTACTGGCTCGCAACCGACGAGGGCGAGGAGGCGCGTCGGATCCGCGAGAGCGCCATCGTCCTGGTCATGCCCAACATGAATCCGGACGGGCTGAATATCGTACAAAACTGGTACTTGCAGAACGTGGGCACCGAGTTCGAAACGTCGCCCGTGCCCGAGCTTTACCACCACTACATCGGCCACGACAACAACCGCGACTGGTACATGTTCACCCAGGCCGAGACGAAGGCGGTGGCGCGGCAGCTCTATCACGAGTGGTTTCCCCAGATCGTATACAACCATCACCAGAGCGGCCCTTTCCCCGGCCGGATCTGGGTGCCCCCGTTCGAGAACCCGGTGAATCCCAACCTGGACCCGCTGATCGTCACGAGCCTCAACGAGATCGGTGAGGCCATGAAGAAGCGCTTCGCCCGGGAGGGCAAGGCCGGCGTGTCCAGTGGGATCGTGTACGACCTGTGGTGGAACGGCTCCATGCGCGGCGCGCCGGACTTCCACAACATGCTGGGCTTCCTGACGGAAACGGCCCTGTACCGCTACGCGACGCCCCACTGCTACGGCGAGGACGAGATCCCCTCGACCTTCGGGGCGCGGGCCGGCTTCCTGCCCGCAGACCGGCCCACGACCCAGTACCCAGACCCGTGGGAGGGCGGTTGCTGGCACATCCGAGACGCCATGGATTACATGATCACGGCGTCCAAGGCGGTCATGGACCACGCGGCCAAGCACCGTCAGGACTACCTGGAGAACATCTACCGGCTGGGTCGCCGACAGATCGCCCGGGGCGAGGCCGCCGACGGCGGCCCCTTCGCGTACGTCATGGACCCAGCCGAACAACATGATCCCGGGGCGCTGGACGCGCTGCTCCGCACGTTTCGGCTGGGTGGTATCGAGATCCGGCGGGCCGAGGCTCCGCTCCAGGTTGGGAGGCACTCCTTCCCCGCTGGGAGTTACGTCATCGGCCCTCAGGCCTTCCGGCCCTTCGTCGTGGACCTCATGGAGCCCAAGACGTTCCCGGACCGGCGCCTGTATCCGGGAGGACCACCGGAGCCCCCGTACGACATGACCGGCTACGAGTTGGGCCTACACATGGGGATCAACGCGGCGGGCGTCATGGAGTCGTTCGAGTTGCCGCCGGTGGTCGAGGAGATTGCAGCAAGTGCAGCGTCAGTCGACGCTTCGGGTGGGAATGCTGTGTGGATGCTCTCGCCCAGGCAGAACAATGCCGCGTTGGCGGTGAACCGGCTTCTGGCCGAAGGGGCGCGGGTGAGTCGGCTCGCGGTGGCGGCCGGCGAATGGCCTGCTGGCACCTTCGTGATCGAGGGCGTGGGTCGGGACCGCGTCGGGCGAGCATCCGAGGAAGCTGGCGTGCCCTTCGTGGGTGCGGCCTCCGTCCCCTCGGGCCCCACCGCGCCGCTCAGCCCATCCCGTATCGCCCTGTACCGGGGCCACGTGTCCAACATGCCCGAGGGGTGGACGCGCTGGGTCCTGGATCAGTACGGGTTCGAGTACCGGAACGTCGGCAACGACCAGATCCGGGCAGGCTCCTTGGACGACTTCGACATCCTGATCCTGCCGGACCAGGACGCGGACGAGATCCTCGACGGCTTCGGCCCGGGAGAGATGCCCGAAGCGTACGCGGGCGGGGTGGGCACGGAAGGCGTCGCGGCGATTCGTCGCTTCGTCGAGGGCGGTGGTTGGGTCCTGGCGTTGGACCACGCGGTCGACTTCGCGATCGAGCACTTCGAGCTTCCGGCGAGGAATCTCGTAGCTGGTGTCGAGTCCCAGGACTTCTTCATTCCGGGGTCCCTCCTGCGGCTCGACGTGAACGTGACCGACCCCCTGGCGTGGGGCATGCCCGACCAGGCCATCGCCTTCTTCGTACGGAGCCAGTCGCTGGAGCTCACCGGCGAAGTTGGAGGCCCCGGCGTGGGCGAGCCCGTCGTGTACGCCAGCTACGCCGACGACGTGTTGGCGAGCGGCTGGGCACACGGAGCTGACGGCTACGTCACCGGACGCCCAGCGGCGGTTCGGGTGCCCGTTGGTGAAGGCACGGTGGTGCTGATCGCCTTCGAGCCTCACTTCCGTGGCCAACCCCACAACACCTTCAAGATGCTGTTCGACCCACTCTTCGCCGCGGCCTCGGAGGGCCTGGAGGGAGGACGCCCGGCCACGTTCCCGGAGGAATGATCGTCTCACGCTCAATTGACGGGGGGCCGCTCAAGACGCCTCTGCGACGGCCGAGAC
>JBDHHQ010000157.1:0-8062 GCA_039589315.1 Gemmatimonadota bacterium | reverse complement strand
TCCACGAACCGCACGCTGTCCAGGGGCGTGAGGCCGATGACCTGCCAGCCGGCGTCGGCGCGATCCTCGCGCCAGATGGACACCTCGGCGCCAGGCGGCTCCGTGAGAATGGGCGCGAACGTCGAGAACTCGGACCAGAGGCGCGTGAGGGCCGTGTCACCGGGCAGCACCGCCTCGACCTGCTCCGCCAGGCCTTCGGCGGTCGCGTACTCGCCTGCCTCGATCAGGCGCTCAACCTCCACGAGCTGCGCGCGTGCCAGCTCCCGGTCGTTGGCCGCTCGTACGCTCCGCATCAGCAACGTCCCACCCACGATCATGACGGCCGCGGCGCCCAGGCCCATGAGGCCGAACATGCGACTCCGAGGGGCCGCGCGGCCGGCCGCGGAGCCCTGGACCGCCGACGTGAGCGCTTCGGCGAGCTCACCGGCCGTCGCGAATCTCTCGTCGGGTTCCGTGGCGAGCGCTTTCTCGACCGCGGCCTCCAGCGCCGCCGGCACCTCCGACCTCCACTCACGAATCGGCGTGAACTCTCCCACGAGCTTCTTCGTCACCACGGTGCGCAGCGATGACGATCCGAAGGGCGTCTCACCGGTGAGCATCTCGTAGACGACGCAGCCGAGGCTGTACACGTCCGTGCGCCCGTCCAGGTCGCGCTCGCCCGCCGCCTGTTCGGGGCTCATGTAGGTCGGACTCCCCAGCGAGATGCCGGTCTGCGTCATGCGGCTCAGCGCGGCGTACTCGACGGCGGTCGCGATGCCGAAGTCCGCGGCGATCGCGTGTCCCTGACTGAGGAGGATGTTGGACGGCTTGATGTCGCGATGGACGATGTCGTGCCGATGAGCGTACTCCAGCGCGTCGGCCACCTCGGCGCCGATGCGCACGGCCTCCTCGACCGGGAGCCGCCCCTCCGCATCCAACCGGTCGCGAAGGCTCTGGCCTTCGACGAACGGCATGACGTAGTAGGGGTGCCCATCCACGTCGCCGGAGTCGATGAGCGTGAGCACGTTGGGATGCTGGAGCTTGGCGACGACCTCGATCTCGCGCAGAAAGCGCTCGTTCCCGAGCGTGGCCGTCAGCGCCTCGGACAGCACCTTGATCGCCACGGGACGCCGGTGCTTGAGGTCATCGGCGAGATACACGACCGCCATGCCGCCGCGCCCCAGCTCACGGGAGATCGCGTAGCGGTCGGCAAGGGCCGCCTTCAGTCGATCCAGCAAGGTGTCGCTCACACGGCCTCCACGGGTGAAGCGCCGCTCGCTCGCCAAGTTAGTGGCGTTTCAGGCGGAGCGCAGCCGTGTTCCGCTTCGGCTCCCCCTTGAGCAAGGATCGGATCCTTACGAGTACTGATCGCCCTCCTGGCCCGATTGCGCCGATCCGGACTGGACCGATCGGACCGGACGGATCGGAGTCTCCTGGACGTGCACATCTTGCGTGCCCCGGCTCCGCGCACGGAACTTCCCCCCTCGGCGGTTCCCCCCATGCCCCGACTCGCGAGGCCCGCATGACTGACCCGATCGCGGCACTGAACACCGCCCTCGACGGCCGATACGCGATCGAGCGAGAGCTCGGCGAAGGCGGGATGGCCACGGTCTACCTGGCCGACGATCTCCGTCACAGCCGGAAGGTCGCGCTCAAGGTCCTGAAGCCCGAGCTCGCCGCCGTCGTCGGAGCGGACCGGTTCCTCACCGAGATCGAGACGACTGCCAACCTGCAGCATCCGAACATCCTGCCACTGTTCGATTCGGGCGAGGCCGACGGGTTTCTGTTCTACGTGATGCCCTACGTCGAGGGCGAGAACCTCCAGCAGAAGCTGGATCGTGAGAAGCAGCTCCCCGTCGACGAGGCCGTGAGCATCACGCGCGACGCAGCCGAGGCGCTGCAGGCCGCGCACGAGCAGGGCGTGATCCACCGCGACATCAAGCCGGCCAACATCCTGCTCAGCCGGGGCAAGCCGCTGGTGGCGGACTTCGGAATCGCGCTGGCCGTGAGCGCGGCTGGAGGCGGACGGCTCACCGAGACCGGACTGAGCCTGGGGACACCGTTCTACATGAGCCCCGAGCAGGCGTCTGCGGACCGCGACCCGAGCGCTGCGAGCGACGTCTATGCGCTCGCATGCGTGCTCTACGAGATGCTCGTAGGCGAGCCTCCCTACACGGGAGCGAGCGCCCAGGCCGTGCTGGCCAAGATCCTCATGGAGGACGCCAAGGCCCCGACCGTGGCTCGGCCGTCGATCCCGGCCAACGTCGACGCGGCCATCCGGCGCGCCCTCGAGAAGCTCCCGGCGGACCGCTTCGCCACCATCCAGGAGTTCGCCGACGCGCTCAAGGACCCAAACTACCGGTACGGCGAGGCGGCCGGTGCCGTAGCCACCGGCGTCTCCGCGAAGTGGAAGCGGATCAGCTACGCCCTCGGCGGTCTGGCGGCCGTCCTCGCGTTGGCGCTGGGCTGGTCGATCAACGCTCTGCGCGCTCCCGAAGTGCGCCCCCTCTCTCGCTATATCATCGGGTTCGACGAAGATCGGGAGCCCATGGCCAACGTGCGGGGAGTCGTGCTGAGCGTCGCGCCGGACGGTTCCAGGGTCGTGTACGCGGGCTCGGGGGCCTCGGGCGGCACGCAGGTCTGGCAACGGGCGCTGGATGACCTGGAGCCGCGGCCGATCCCGGGCACCGAAGGCGCGATCAGTCCCGTGGTCTCGCCCGACGGGTCGTCGGTGCTCTACTGGGTCGAAAACGGACTGAGCACGATCCCGCTCTCCGGCGGTCCCCCGTTTCGGGTGGTGCCGAACCACGTCGGCGCCGGTCTCGCCTGGGGATCCGACGGCTACATTTACTACACGGACGTCGAGGACGGTCGCGGCGGGATCTCCCGGGTTCCGGCGACGGGCGGTGAGCCGTCGGTCGTGACCGAAGCCCCCGAACAGGGCCAGCACCGCTGGCCCGAGCTCCTGCCGGGCGGTGAAGGACTCCTGATCACGCTGCAGACCGGAGCGCCGGAGTCGAGCCGCATCGGAGTCGCCCGGCTGGAGACCGGCGAGGTCATCGAGCTGTTTCCGGGAGCCATGGCCCGCTACGCGACGACCGGCCACCTGGTTTACGCTGCGGCCGGCGGGACCCTGATGGCGGTCCCGTTCGACGAATCCGCGCTCGAGGTCACGGGCGCGGCGGTGGCCTTGCTCAGCGGTATCCAGGTGGGCGGGGGCTCGAACGCCCAGTTCTCGGTGTCGAGCAACGGCACTCTCGTGTACCGGAGCGGCACCACGCAGAGCGGCCTCCGCCAGGTGGTGTGGGTCACACGAGACGGTGAGCTCACGCCGGTCGATCCCGATTGGATGATCGACCCGTCCTCTCCCGAGTCGAGCGGCGCGGCCGAAGTCGCTCTCGCCCTGTCACCGGACGGATCCAGGGTCGCGCTAAAGATCTACTCCGACGCCGGCGAGGACATCTGGGTCAAGGAGCTGGACGACGGGCCTCTGTCGCGCCTGACCTTCGACCCGGCGCCCGATCGCCGGCCGCGGTGGTCGCCCGACGGCACCCGGATCCTGTTCAGCTCGGACCGTGGGGAGAACGCGGACCTTTGGGTGCGAAGGGCCGACGGCACGGGTTCGGCGGAGCTCCTGCTGGACTTCGACCGCGCCGTCCACGAGGCGCTGGTGACGCCCGACGAATCCTGGTTCGTGCTCCGGCTCGGCGGGCAGGCGGCCAGCCAGGGCGGCCGCGACCTGATGGGCCTCCAGGCAGGCGACACCACGCTGATCCCGATGGCCGCCGAGGACTACGACGAGAAGGCCGCCGCGCTGTCCCCGGACGGACGGTGGCTGGCATACGAATCGACGGAGACCGGCACCGAGCAGGTGTACGTGCGGCCGTTCCCGAACGCCGACGACGGCAAGTGGCAGGTGTCGACGAACGGAGGACAGAACCCGGTCTGGGCCCGCGACGGGACCGAGCTGTTCTACATCGACGGGTCGGGTATGATGACGGCGGTCGCGGTGGAGACCGACGGGGGCTTCCGCGTGGGTGAGCGCGAGGAGCTCTTCAGCGTCCCAGAGCGCAACATCGACATCCAGGTCAACTACCCGTTCTGGGACGTCACGCCCGACGGTCAGCGTTTCATTATGGCGCGATTCGACCTGGAGGGGTCGGCGCCCGTGAACGACGTGATCATCGTCGAGAACTGGTTCGAGGAGCTTACGGCACGAGTGGGCAACTGACGGTCTCGCCCGAGCCGCCGGGTCAGATTCTCGTCGTTCGGCGCGGTACGGATCGAGATTGCGGCTCGCTCGTTGACAACCGTTACTTCGACAGGAAACGTTTATTGGCAAGATCCGACGCGGGGGATTCGTGTTTCTCTCTTGGACGGGGGATCATTCTCCGCGACATGTCCATGTGATGCGGAACGGGCGACTCGTCGTGAAGTGGGACCTCGAGAACCACCGGGCCATGAAGGGCTCTGCGAGTCGTCGTATCCTGAAGCTGATAGAGGAGCTGAAGTCGGAGGGCAGGCTGTGAAGATCCGAACCGTGCGACCGAACAACCATCGCCGGGCGTTCGAGATCACCACCGAAGACGACCGCGAGCTGCCCTTCCCGTACGCGCGGCTGAGGCTCCAGCCGACGACGGGGAACCGTGTCCGCGAAGTGTACGTCGACCCCGAGCTGGGGTCCGAGGGCTTCACGTACGTGCTCGAGGACGGGTGCGAGGACAGCCTCCACCTGGACGCGGTCCTCGACTACAACCGAGACTCCGATTACATGCGGGACCTCGACCTCCACCGGCTTTCCGTGATCGCGAGCGAAAGGGTCGCGGCGTCCGACCTCAGCAAACGGGAGATCATACGGCGACTCGGCACGTCTGCGAGCCAGTTCTACCGCCTTCTGGACCCGACCAACTACGGCAAGTCCATCGACCAGATGATCCGGCTGTTCCATGCCCTCGACTGCTCCGTGGAGATCGTGGTGAGGGAAGGTCGGGGGGTGCAGAACGAGGCGCCGGGCTCGGTCTGAGGGAGGTAGGATGATGAGAAACGTGATCGTGGCCGTGGAGGCCCGGCCGGACTACTGCGTCTGGATCCGCTTCATGGATGGAACCGCAGAATCCACCCCAGCTCGTTTCACCGATCCGGGCTGCCAGGCCCTGACTTTCATAATGCTGTGCATAGCAGCATATTGCATGCATGCCCGTGTCCATCACCATTAGAGACGTGCCTGACGAGGCACGAGACGAGCTGGCCGCCCGCGCCGCGCTCACGGGCCGCTCTCTCCAGGAGTACCTGCGGGCTCAGCTCATCGAGCTGGCCCGTCGCCCAGACCCCGAGGTGCTGCTGGCGCGCGTTCGCGAGCGCAAGGAGCGGACGGGGACTTCGCTCTCGGCAGAGGCGATCCTCGAGCACCGTGACGCCGACCGCCGGTGACCCTCGTCGTCGACGCCGCGCTCGTCGTCTCCGCGCTCGTCGATAGCGGGCCCACCGGCTCCTGGGCCAGCCGGGTCCTGGCGAGCGACGACCTCATGGCCCCGCACCTCATGCCCGTCGAGGTGGCCAACATCCTTTGTCGAGCGGCCGTCCAGGGCGAGATCTCGGACGACATTGCGACGCTCGCGCACGCCGACCTGCTGGACCTGCGGGTGGAGCTCCTTCCATACGTCCCTCTCGCCGATCGAGTGTGGGAGCTGCGGGGCAATCTGACGAGCTACGATGCGTGGTACGTGGCCGTGGCGGAGCTTGCTGACGCGCGCCTCGCGACGATCGACCTGCGGCTCAGCCGAGCCGCAGGCCCTCGCTGTGCGTTTGTGGTTCCGCCCACGTAGATCGGCGACCCACTGCCCACCTAAACCCCGCCGGCGCCCCCGCCCCGCGTATCAGTGTTGTCGCCCCCGGTCCCCCGCTGGCTTGACGCGCCATGTACGCCCGCATCCTTCGTCTCTACAAGGACGTCTTCGGTGCCGAGCCCACGGCCGTTCTCCGCGTCGGTTGAGCGTCGGGGAGGAAGGCCGTGGCCCACCCGAAGCCGATCCGCTGCAGCAAAGCGAAGCACCACAACGGCATGAAGAAGGTTCTGGCTAGTGGCCAGATGCGGCTCCCTTCGTGCTCCCGGACCCAACGCCACTGTCGGTAGAACCATACGAGCTGGTAGACCCCGAAGGTGCAGACGCTCAGGATGAGAAACTTGTCCAGGCGCACCGGGACGAACCGCCCGCTCGGTGCGGCGACGGCCTCGCGGTCGCTCGGTCCCTCGGGGCCGCTGAGATCCCCCGTTTCCTGGTCGGAGTCGATGGGCATGACGGATCCCATGGACGTGGGGGCCGTGTCCGGCGCAGGTCCCTCCACGCGCCCCACGGCGTTGCGCCCCATGTCGCATTGCGGGATTCCACCGGAGCCACGCAACCAAGCATGGACCCCGCGCGTCTCCGGGGCGCTTGAAGACACGAGTGGGGGGTGCTGGAATGGTGGAAGTCCGGCTGCGCCATCGCCAGGAAAGCTGAATGACTGGCGGCAATGCTACGGCCCTAGCAACCCGCAGAAGCTCGCGCCACCGACCAGACCCGACTGCCGATCATGACATGGAACGGCCCGGCCGTCGGGACGACATTCCGGTCGACACCTCCAGCGTCCCTTCCTCCAGGCCCCCATGTCCCGATGCACGTCCGTCCGTGGCGTCTCCATTCGGCTGACCGCCGAGCGGTGGCAGCACATCGTGGAGAGCCATCCAGAGATGGCGTCGATGCGTCGAGAGGTGGTGCGCACTATCGAATTGCCCGAGCAAGTCCAAAGGGGTGATTATGGTGAGTTGCTGGCTTTTCGATGGATGCCTGCGACACCGCTTGGCCCCAAGCACCTGGTTGCGGTGTATCGAGAGATCAACAGTCTGGATGGCTTTGTAGTGACTGCGTACTTGACATCCCGACCCTCACGGCGGCGGGAGATCGTATGGAGACCCTGAGAATCACGGAGCGGCAGGACGGACTCCATTGGTCCTACGACCGAGAGGGAGATGTCCTGTACATCTCTGTAGGCCAACCGCGGCACGCAGTAGGCTTGGACCTCGGGCATGGCCTCGTTGCCCGGTACGACGAGGAGAACGGGGATGTCGTCGGCCTCACCGTGATCGGGCTTCGTGCCCGGATGGAAGATCGGCTGGCAAAGTCGTCCTAGCCGATCCGAGGACTGCGACCGATCAACGGTCGCACTGGTGCGTTTGTGCCTCCCCCACCTACCTGACCACCCCCAGTCCCACTTTGCCATCCCTTCGCCCGGCTGCACCCGCCACCTTCTTGCTGTGCACAGCGCTCCAGACTGCCTCGGCGCGTCATCGATCGAGAACCGTTCCCCTGACTAGCGCCTTGTCCGACCGACCCGATAGTTCCATAATGGTTCTGATATGGAACCCAGAGGAACGGTCCGACATGCCGGTTAGCTTCTCGATCAAGAACGTGCCCGACGACCTTGCCGACGCCCTGCGCGAACGAGCCGAGAAGAACCATCGCTCGATCCAGGGTGAGCTCATGGCCATTCTGGAGTCGGCGCTGGCGCGGCCCGCGCTGACACCCGTCGAGGTCGTCGCCCAGGTGCGCGCGCTTGGGCTCAGAACGCCCCCTGACGCCGTCGCCACGATCCGGGCCGATCGGGACGCCCGTTGATCGGGCCTCGGCCCGTCACGGTCGTCGATGCGTCGGCCATCGCCGCCCTGCTCTTCGGCGAGCCCGAAGCCGAAGAGGTCGCCCATCGGCTCGAGGGTCAGGCTCTCGTCGCCCCCGCTCTCCTTTGGTTCGAGCTGGCCAGCGTCTGCCTGAAGAAGCTCCTGCGGCTTCCCGAGCTTCGGAGCGAGATCCTCCAGGCATTCGATCTGAACGAGCGGCTACCCATCCAGGTCGCCGCCGTTGATCACGTGGCCGTGATCGGCCTGGCGCGGGAGCACGGCCTGTCTACGTACGACGCGTCGTACCTCTGGCTGGCGCGGGCGCTCGGAGCGCCGCTCGAAACGCTGGACGGGCGCCTGCGGGCGGTGGCGAGCTGAGCTGGACACGCGGTGGCGAGCTGAGCTGGACGCGCGGTGGCGAGCTGAGCT
>JBDHHQ010000156.1:0-8317 GCA_039589315.1 Gemmatimonadota bacterium | reverse complement strand
TGCGACCACACACCGTCGTGTTCCTCAGAGAAAGCGCACTGGCCGCCGCCGCGTTCGTGGCGGGGCATTACGTCTGGTACTGGACTTCGTTTCTGGGACTGAGGGACTTCTTCCGGCAGGGTCCCGTCAAGGACTACCTGGAAAGCTCGGCGATCCATTTCGAACTGGTGTTCATGGGCGTTACGCTCGGGGTCCTCGTGGTGATCGTGGATCGAGTGACCGACCGACCCGGCATGAGGCGGCGTCCGGTGCTGGCGGTAGTGGCGTTGAAGACCGTCGTGTTCCTCGCGGCGGTCATAGCGCTCGAGTCGTCGTGACGGCTCTGGTCCCGATCCTACTCGGGATGGAGTGGTCTCAATTGCTTCGGATCATCCGGACAGAACTGACGTCGGTGTATATCGCCACAGTGTTCGGCGTGATGGTGATGCTCGCCTTCGTGATCAGCTTGGGGATCCAGGTGCAGCGGTTGGTAGGTCCAGGAGTTTTCTGGCCTCTGCTGGTCGGGCGATATCAGCGCCCCCGGACGGAGGTCCAGGTCTTCTTGTTCATGGACCTCGAGAGCTCCACCACCCTGGCCGAGTCCCTCGGTCATGAGCGATACAGCGAATTCCTGTAGTCCTGCTTCCGCGACCTCACCGACGTGGCGTTGAAGAACGACGCGAGGGTCTATCAATACGTCGGCGACGAAGTCGTGCTGCACTGGCCGGCAGCTGACCCCCAGGCGCCGGCGAACGCCGTCCGCTCCTTTTTCGGGTTCGCCGAGACACTCCGGGACCGGGCACCCGAGTACGAGAGCCGATTCGGTGCCAGACCCGTTTTCCGAGGCGGCGTAGGTGCCGGAAGTGTGACAGTAGCGGAAATCGGAGAGATCAAACGCAGCATCGCCTTCATCGGCGACCCTCTCAACACCGCGGCTCGCATTCTGGAGCTCTGCAAGCAGAACGACGGAGAGCTCTTCGTTCCGGTGGACATCTGGAAGGCCGTAGCCGCCGACCCGGCGTACGAGTCCCCGTGGGCGGGTGACGTCTTGCTCCGCGGCAAGGAGGAGCCGGTGGCCGTGCGGGGAGTGACGTGCGCGACGTGAGTGTGGCTCTCAGCCCCTCGGGACACCGTCCTCACGGGGCTCAACACCGCTTGCCAGCGTCCAACAGCGGATCCGGAGACGGGACTGATGGGAACGATGCGCAAGAAGACTGCTCTGCCGACCCCGAAGCACCCAACGCCCTCGTCATCCCAACCATCAGGGCTGATCGCCAAGAGCCAAACGCCGAGGCGGTGGGCTGAGGATACATCGGAAGGAATCGGACATTGGGCCTCCGTTACGAGCCACGGGGAGGAACGGAGCAGATCAGGAGCGATTCTGTAGACCTTCTAAGTGATTGATCCACAGCACCCTAGCCGAACTGTGCCGTACTCAGTAGAACTCCCCGAAACACCCCGAATCATGAATGGGTCCAGGAGGTCGCCGGTTCGAATGGACCATTTCGCTTGGTAGGGATGTCGGTCGAGCCGCTACCCGGTGTCACCCCTGTCCGGACTCGCGCATCGCGCCCACGCTCGAGAAGACGGATACAAGATAGGGGACCATGACCGTTAGACCCATTTTGAAGTAACGTGTGGAGTCCAGCTCACCCCTGAGGATCGCGTCGCCGTGGTTGATCGCGATGAGAATCGCTCCTACGACCACGGCGTACTTCAATCCCCGCTTGATGACCGAACGCTTGCAGACGAGGCGGCACCACTCCCGGAATGCGGAGGTGCTTCCGCGGCGGTCTGCACCATTGCCGTTTGGAGTCACGCACTGGCTCCGGCGTTTGAGCAGTCGGACCGGGCATGGCTCCGGTCGTCGTAAGCTGGCGATCTCGACCCTGCGACATCATCCTTCCCTCAGGCTGACGTGCGGGCCCCAGGACCTGTGTGGCACTACACCGCAAGTCCGCAACCCGTCTACCCGGTTCCAGGAGTTCGAGTGTCTTCCGACGACCGCTCGGCCAACGATGCCGTAGAACTCGGCCACCTTGACCTGAACACCCTTCCGATTCCGGTTCTGGTGACGAGAATGGCGGACGATACGATCCTCTACCTCAATCCGACTTACACCGCAAGATACGGATTCGATTCGGCGGACATTGTGGGGCGCTCGGCGACAGAGCTGCATCACGCCGCGGAGGACCGCGCCACCGCTCTTGGCGTGCTGTCTCGAGGACTCCAGGGTCCGGTCGAGGTCCGATTGAGCAACGAAGCCGGCGAGTGTAGGTGGGCAGAGGCATATCTGTCGCCCACCGATAGCTGGGGCCAGCCTGCCGTCGTGACGGTCTTCCACGACGTCGGCGCTCGAAGGGAGGCAGAGGAGGAGCTTTCTCGCTACGCCGCCGAGATGGAGGAAATCGCCCGGTTCCCGGAGATGAACCCAGGACCAGTCGCTCGGCTCGAGCTCGACGGCACCGTATGGCGGGCGAACACCGCGGCAAACCGTCTGTTCGGCCAGGAATCCCTCACGGGACGATCGTGGTTCGACCTGTGCCCCGATATCGACGAGGCACTTTGGGGGCGCGTGCTGGCGGGGGGGGATCCCGTCTCCCACGAGGTCGCCGTTGGCGATACGGGCCTGGTTCTCACGATGGCCCACGATCCCGCGAGCGACCAGGTGTTCGTCTACGGCACTGACGTGACGGAACAGAAGCGGGCTGAGCGACAGCTCGCGGAACTCGCCCGTTTCCCCGAGATGAACCCGGGGCCGGTGGCCAGACTTGGCCCGGATGGTACAGTACGGCGGGCGAATGCCGCGGCGAGCGAGGTGTTCGGCTGCGAATCCCTCGAGGGGCGCGGTTGGCGTGACCTGTGCCCCGGGATTGACGACGCGCTGTGGGACAGAATCGTCAAGGGAGGGGCTCCGATCCATCATGCCGTCGAGGTCGGAGACCGATACCTGGACTTCACGATCGCGAAGGACCCCGGCAGCGATCAGATCTTCGTTTATGGCGGCGACGTCACCGACCTGAAGAAGGCAGAGGCCAAGATCGCCGAGATGGCGCGTTTCCCCGATATGAATCCAGGTCCCGTGTGTCGACTGGACCGTGAGGCCTGCGTCGTACTCGCCAATCGCGCCGCACGTGAGCTGTTCGATTGCGAGGATCTGCGGGGCCGCAGCTGGATCGACTTGATCGATGGCGTGGACGAGGCCTTCTGGAAGGAGATCCTCGAGGCGGACGGATGGGTCCCCTTCGAGGCGAAGATCGGAGCCCGACAGTTCGTCCTCACCCACGCGCCGGGGCCGCACGGCGAATACGTGTTCGCCTACGGCTCCGACATAACCGACCAGAAGACGGCTGAGCGAGCCCTCAGGCAGAGCGAGAAGATGGCCACGTTGGGAACGCTTGCGGCGGGCGTGGCGCACGAGTTGAACAATCCGGCCGCGGCAGCCCAGCGCGCCTCCGAGCAACTCAGTCAGGTGTTCGGTGATTTCCAGGAGGCCCAGCTTGAGCTCCAGTCCGCACCTCTAGGGCCTGACGCGCAGGCTTTTCTTCAACAGCTGGACAACAAAGCTCGCGAGATGGCAGCCTGCCCGTGCGAGCTGGGAGCCCTGGCGCGCAGCGACCTCGAGATGAACCTCGAGGATTGGCTCGAGCAGCGTGATGTAGAAGGAGCTTGGGATCTGGCCCCTTCGCTCGTGAACATGGGGCTTGTCCAGCAGGATCTCGAAGAGACGCAACGGCAGGTCGGAAAGGACAGTATCGGACCGGTCCTCCGTTGGTTATGCAGCGCTTACCAGGTGTACGGCCTGCTCGAGGAGATTCGGCAGGGCGCCGGCAGGCTGTCGGAGATCGTCGGCGCCCTGAAAGCCTATTCGTATCTGGACCAGGCCCCCGTGCAAGACGTGGACGTCAACGAAGGCCTACAGAACACCCTGATCATTCTGCGCAGCAAGCTCAAAGGGGGAATCGAGGTAGAGCAGGATCTCGATCCCACTCTCCCGCGGATCGAAGCCTTCGGCAGTGAGTTGAACCAGGTCTGGACCAACCTGATCGACAACGCGGCCTACGCAATGAACGGCAAAGGTAAGTTGGCCCTCCGGAGCTTCATCAAGGACCGCCATGTGGTAGTCGAGATCGAGGACGACGGACCCGGGATCCCGCCCGACATCCAGTCCCGCATCTACGACGCGTTCTTCACCACCAAGCCTCCGGGCCACGGCACCGGGTTGGGCCTGAATACCACGTACAATGCGGTGGTGCGGAAGCACGGAGGGAAGCTCAGTCTTGAATCGGTGCCCGGGTGTACCTGCTTCAGGGTGGAGCTACCCCTGGAACGAACCAAGGAAGCCTGAGCACGAGAACTCGAGCCTCCACGGGCGGCCCGGTGCGCGTCGTTTGGGTCGCCAGAGGCGCGCATGCCGCCAAGCCGATTCGGTGTGCCGCTTGGTGTGCCAACTGGGCTGGACGGATCGAAACGCAGGAGGACAGGACTGAAGGAATACTGGTGCTAAGTGGTTAACTTATAGACACATAGCAGGATTGTGCGATACTCATCCGAACTCCCCTGAACACCTCGGTGACGATGCGGGCGTTGCCCACCCTGGGCGGACCTCCGTTCAGATACGGACCGTGGCGTAGATCCGGGGCCCGAGCGCCAGGCCGGCGTCGATCACCTTCTTGAGGTTCAGGTCGTAGTAGGGGAACTGACTCCCTGCGGGCATGGCGCTGGTCACCCCCAGAGCCAGGTACAGCATGGGCCCCGCCAGGGGCGTGGGTGTCATCTGTCCTGCTCCGCCGAAGCAGAGGTGCTCGTGCAGGCTGACGAGCCCCGGGATGATCGTGTGACCCGTGAGGTCCAAGAACCGGGCATCGGCGGGCACGTCCACGCTCGAGATCAGATTGAACCCAGGCCACCGTCTCCTCCAGCCCCTCAAACGCGCACAGCAGATCGAAGTCCTCAGGGACACCCAGCTCCCTGCCGAGGATTGCCGCGTCGAGGTCTGGCCTCCTGGCCCACGAACTCTGCCTTGACACCCCATCGTTACCTGCGAAGTTGCCTCCACGTATATGAAAGTCATTCTCATCTATGCCGGAGGTGTGGATCATTCCCTCGAGAGATCAAATGAGCTTCCGAGAAGTCCCGTGGTACCGTTTGGGCCTCGCGGCAACGCTTCTGTGCGCAGCTTCGGCTTGCGCTCCGGGTGCCGGGACCCGGAGCATTGCTCCGCCTCCGACCCCTGGCGAGGACGCCCGACCGAAGGCCGAACGGGAGACTCCTGCCGGGCAGCATGCGGATGCGAGAGCCACTGGTCGTGTCGGGGTCCTGGTCATGGCCCACGGCGGAACCGAGGATTGGAACGCCGCCGTTCTCGAGGCCATCCCGCCGATAGGCAAGGGGGTCCCTGTCGTGGTCTCGTTCGGCATGGCCGAACCCACGAGCCTCCAGCTCGCGCTCGATTCCCTTGCCTTCCTGGGCGTCGACCGCGTCGCGGTCGTTCGCCTGTTCGTCTCAGGCAGCTCGTTCTTGGAGCAGACGGCCTACCTCCTGGGTCTCTCCGAGGAGAAGCCGCCGTTCTTCATGGTTCACGGGCCGCCGATGGCGGTTACAGCTCGCGGTCCCGGTAAAGGTCATGAACCCGCGGCACCCGGTCCACTGGCCCATGACATGATCATCGCGACCCACGGCTCCGGCCTGATGGGGTCTCCTGAGGTCTCGGAGATCCTGCTGAGCCGAACGGCGAGCGTCAGCCGCACGCCGGCCGAAGAGAGCGTCCTTCTGATCGCTCACGGCATGGGCGAGGACGCAGAGAACGAGCGACTCCTTGCTGCGATGAACGCCGCCGCCGGACGAATCTCCGGCGACGGGTTTGCGCGGGTACGGGTTTCGACACTTCGAGAGGACTGGCCCGAGGCGCGCGCCGAAGTGGTGGAGGAGATTCGTGGGTTCGTATCATCCGAAGCGGAGCAGGGGCGAACGGTCCTGGTGATCCCGTATCGGCTCTTTGGATTCGGGCCGTACGCCGCCGTGCTGGACAGTCTGGAGTACGTGGCGACAGACGGCTTCCTCCCCCATCCTGCCATCTCCAGCTGGATCCAGCGGACTGCGATCGAGATCGTTTGCGGGAACGCGTGGGGCACGTCGTGGAGGAGGTGCGGGCTGACGTCACGCTGACAAGAGCAGGTCGCCGAGGATCATCGGTGCTCGTTGAAGTGAGCTTCAACCCAATTCCGCAGCTCGACCCACGGGGCTTCCGGCGGTTCGGAGGCGAGAGGGGAAATGAGAAGACGCCGTGGCCCTTGCAGAACGGGCCACGACGCTGGATCCCCTGAACCCCAATCCCCCGTAGTCGCGAACGTCTATCGTCGTCTCGACATACCCGTGCCCGCTTGGCCTTGGTTGCCCCGCCGGTAGGGGCGCACCCAGACAATGTCCTCGGCAGGACCCTTGACCCCCAACGTAAGAGAGCCCCGCCGTGAAGGGGCTCTCTGGCTGTGACCCATGGTGGGCTCTGATCTGGATCGTCCGCTGTGTCTACACGTTACTTGGGCCCGGTCCGCACGCACCGCCATCCGCGCGGAAGCAGCCTGATAGTCCCGGATGGGTCAACCACTACCTGCCACGTGAAAAAGACTTGGACTTGTTCACCATCCTGGTTGGTCCAGACCTCATGAGTGTTGTTGTGTGCAGCATACACGCCGTCTCCGTCTACGTCATCGATGGCGACTCGGTTCTGACGGGTTGCTGGCGTTGGAGTCCACACATCCCCTGTGTCGTGTCCTATCATCTGAGTATCAGCGTGGTAGGTCACGTGCCCGACCCAACTCCTTTGTCCGGATGGTGTGACAGTCTCGAACCAATCGAACAGGAAACGAAATCGCGCATCGACCACTTCGCCCTGACCGTCATAGATGCAATCCTGGAAGTAGGTTTCCCACCCGAAATCAATGTCCCACTGCCCCTCTGTGCGGGTTGCCCCAAAGTCCGGCCGGACGAGAGCTCCCGCCTCTCCGAGTGATGTTGGGCCGGCGGACTCCTGACACGCCGTGAACCCAATTACGGCTAGGCTGACGATTAACAACGGCACTCGCATGGTTCTCTCCCTTCCTGTGTTCGCTCTTGTCGAAGCAGTGCGCATGGGGATATTGACGGCCGCGCCGCCGTGAACGGGGTCGGTGTGGACCGGAGAGACTCGGTCGGTGACACTCCTGATGGGAGGCCATCACCCGCGGTCGAGTCACCTGAAGAAGAAGGGCGGTGGGCCGCATGACCCATTCCTTAAAGACTCACCCAGGCGTGGCGCGCCCAGCCCACCACGACCAGCAGTACTCGGGGGGATCCGCGGAGCATACGGCACCTCCTTGGCTACGGGAGCCTTCTCGATAGAAGAACTGACCGAGGGTGCCCAAGATCGCGGGGCCTCAAGCCTCATGTCTGGGTGGCACCTTCGGACTCGGCGGTTCTATTATGTCTGGGGTGAATCAAGGGTTTTTCAGGCGCCTATCAAGCTCTTTTCAAGTGGCGCGGAATGTTTTCCCTGAAGCTGCTTGGCGGCGTATCGATTCGGGTGGAGAGCGGTTCCCCCGGCTCCGAAGCAGGCCAAGCCCGGCGCGTCGCGCTCCTCGCGCTCTTGGCCACGACCCGGAACCGGGCGATGACCCGGGATAAGCTGATCGGCTACCTGTGGCCCGATACGGGTGAGGAGCAGGCCCGCCACCTCCTGTCAGAATCTCTTTACGTGCTGAGAAGATCGCTCGGTGCGGGAACGCTTCTCTCCGAAGGCGAGATCGTCCGGGTCAACCTCGACCTGATCACCTGCGACGTAATCGAGTTCGAGGCGGCGCTCGAGCGAGGGGACGTGGAGTACGCCGTCTCGGTGTACGGCGGCCCGCTGCTCGATGGTTTCTACGTGCGAGACGCGCCGGAGTTCGAACGCTGGGTCGAGTCCGAGCGCCGACGTCTCTCTGATGCCTTCGCGACAGCGTTGGAGAAGCTGGCCGAAGCGACGGAGGTGGCGGAAGATCATGTCACTGCGGTTGCGCACTGGAAGCGCCTGAGTGCTCACGACCCCTATAACTCGCGCTACGTGCTGCGGTCGATGCAGGCCATGGCGGCGGTCGGTGACCCGGCCAACGCGGTCCAAGTGGCCGAGGAGCACGCGCGTGTCCTTGAGCAGGACCTCGGCATGGAGCCACCAGGAGAGCTGGTGCGTTTCGCCAATCAGCTCAGACTGGAGCCGATCCCGCCTGAACGGACAGCGCTGGCACGGGTCCGGGCAAAGGCTCCTGCAGATCGGTTCAATCACGCGGCGGAGTTCGCAGAGGCCATTGGCGGCTCCGCCACG
>JBDHHQ010000155.1:0-11907 GCA_039589315.1 Gemmatimonadota bacterium | reverse complement strand
TGGCCGGACCGACGTGTTGATCGCCGGTGGCCTGCTCCGGGCTCATGTAGTACGGCGTACCGACGCTGAGCCCGGTTTCCGTCAGTCGCGCGCCCCCGGCAGCACCGACCGCCAACGCGATTCCGAAGTCCGCCACCACGGGCTGGCCGTCCTGGAGCAGGATGTTGGCGGGCTTGATGTCTCGATGGATGACGCCCTGCCGGTGCGCGTAGTCGAGGGCGCTGGCCACCGCCCTGACCAGCCGAACGGCATCGTCGACCGCGAGCTGCTTCTCGCGGTCGAGGCGCTCCCGGAGCGTCTCCCCCTCGACGTAGGGCATCACGTAGAAGAGGAAGCCGCCAGCCTCACCCGAATCGTGAAGCGGTAGGCCGTGGGGATGCTGCAGGTTCGCCGTCGTCTTGATCTCGGCCAGAAAGCGCTCGGCTCCGACGACGGCGGCGAGCTCTGGCTTGAGCACCTTGAGAGCGACCCTGCGCTCGTGGCGGAGGTCGTCGGCCAGGTAGACGTTGGCCATGCCACCTTCGCCGAGCTCGCGCTCCACGCGGTAGCGGCCTTCGAGGGCGGCGTTGAGGCGGGTGACGGGGTCGGGCATCGGCACCTCGGCAGGGAATGGAACTGCTCTCACGATAGGGCACGGTGGCTTTGGCCGCACCGTGGGCAAGGCTGCGGTGGGTCGCTGGGCCCCGGGAAGCCGCTGGTCGAGCCCGCGCGGGCTGGTTATCGTCGGGTCAAGCCAACCCGATGGATTCGCCCCGAGGACGCACCGAATGAATCGCCGCCCGCTTCGTTCGCTCACGTACGGCCCTCTGGCGTCGGCCGTACTCTCCTTGGCCGCGTTCGGCCTCTTGACCGGCCCGGCTCTCGCGCAGGCCACCGACGCCCAGGGCGAGACCGTCGGTGCCGGCCGCTTCGACGGCGGCAAGATGTGGACGTTCGAGTACGCGCCGGCCGAGTACTTCAGCGAGACGTACGACTTCGACGCGAACGAAGCGTGGTTCGAGCGTGCTCGCATGGCGGCAGTCCGCATCCCTGGGTGCTCGGCTTCGTTCGTGTCACCCAATGGCCTGCTCGCTACCAACCACCACTGCGTGCGAAGCCGCGTTTCGGCGGTCAGCGGTCCGGGCGAAGTGCTTCTGGACAGTGGATTCTATGCGATGTCCCTGGATGAAGAACGTCCCATTCCCGGCTACTACGTGGATCAGCTCATCGCCATCGAGGACGTGACCGATGAGGTGATCGCGGCGACGGAGTCGGCGGGCCGGCTCCCATCGGCTGGCGTGGATTTGCAAGCCATCCAATCGCGGCTCTTGCAGCAGCACGCATCCGGTTCCGACAGCGTATGGGTGCAGGTCGTCCCCCTCTACAACGGGGGACGCCACTCCGCCTATGTCTTCCGTCGCTTCACCGACGTCCGGCTGGTCATGGCTGTGGAGCTGAGCATGGGGTTCTTCGGGGGCGACCCTGACAACTTCACCTACCCGCGCTACGCGCTCGACTTCGCGTTCCTACGAGTCTACGAGGGCGGTGAGCCTTTCCGGACCAACCATCACTTCGAGTGGGGCGTCGAGGGGGTGGAGGAGGGCGACGTGGTCTTCGTGATCGGGAATCCGGGGCCCACGACCCGGCTGACCACGATGTCGCAGCTGGAGTTCCTCCGGGACGTGCAGGTCCCGGCGCAGCGCGCCTGGCTGGCGAGCCGGCACGCGGCCTTCGGCCACTTCCGCGCCGCGTTCCCGGAGTTGGCCGAGGAGTTGGACATACGCAATCGAATGTTCTCGTTGTCGAATTCTCTCAAGGCCGCGGTGGGACGCCTCGATGCGCTGCACAGCACCGAGGTCATGGCCAGGCGCAGCGACGGGGAGCGTCAACTCCGGGCCGCCATCGCGGACGACGCCGAGTTGGAGGCGGCCTACGGCAAACTCTTCGAGCGCATGGCCGACCTCCAGCGGCGCAAGGCGGCCCTGGGCCCTGCCTACGGGGCGTTCTACCGGATCGACGACGTCGATAACGACTCACGTCTGATCCGCCGCATGGCTCTCGTACACGAGCTGGAACGAGCTGCAGCTCGAGGTGTAGCGGCGGACACCCTGGCCGCCATGCGAGAGGGTGTCCTGGCGCTCGCCGACCATCCGGAGGCCCTGGAGCAGAGGTTCCTCGCCGGCAGGCTCACGGAATTCGAGCGGCATCTGGGACCCGATCATCCCGTAACCCGCGCGGCGCTCGTGGACGGCAGTCCGGAGGCGTCGGCGGCCGCCCTGCTTGCCCACTCGGCCCTGGCGACGGCGGAGCGGACGCGGCAGGCGATGGAGACCGGCGACCTGGCCGGGGACGACCCGGCACGTCGCCTCATGGCGGCCTGGATTCCAGCACAACTCGAATTCGCCGGCGTGTTCGAGCCGCTCCTGGGTGAGGAAGCCGGGCTCGCGCGCGATCTGGGGCGGGTGAAGTTCGAGGTGTACGGCCAGGAGGTGGCGCCCGACGCCACGTTTTCTCCCCGTATCACCGACGGCCTGGTGCGGGGCTTCGAGTACAACGGAACCCTCGCTCCCCCGCACACGACCTTCTTCGGTATCTACGATCGACATCACGGCAACCCGGGAGAGGTCGACTGGGAGTTGCCGGATCGCTGGCGCACGCCACCCGCGGGGCTCGATCTCTCGACACCGCTCAACTTCGTGTCGACGGCCGACACTTACGGGGGCAACTCGGGATCGCCGGCGGTGACCCGGGAGCTCGCGCTGGTCGGTCTCAACTTCGACCGCAACATCCAGGGGCTCTCGCGGGACTACATCTATCTGCCGGAGCGAGGCCGCAATGTGATGGTGGACGCTCGCGCCATTCAGACCGCGCTCGACCACGCTTACGACGCCGACCGCATCGTGCAGGAGCTGGTGACCGGCACCCTGTTCCAGACGGAGGCGGAGGCCGATCAGGTCGGCCGGTGAATCGCCTCTATCTGAGGTGCCGGCCTCCTCGGGTCGACATAGTCTAGACCCGATGCGCGACATCTTCGGGTGTCGTGGTCGGCTGACCCCACACTCGTACTCGCCCGCGGATGTGAACAGCATGTAGACTGCACGCATGCCGCGGCTCACACCCACCTCCGTTTCGAGATTCGTGATGGACTCCTCCCGCAGGAAGACCCCAAGACTGACCGCCCGATTTCGAGAGGCCCTCATCTGGGCGGCCGAGCTTCACGAAACCCAGACCCGGAAGGGGAGTGATACGCCGTACGTGGGCCACCTTATGGCAGTGGCGTCCACGGTCATCGAACACGGAGGCGATGAGGAGCAGGCCATCGCCGCTCTACTTCATGATGCGATCGAGGATCAGGGCGGCGAGGAGACCCGCCAGCAGATCCGACGCAGATTCGGTGACCGGGTCGTCGCGATCGTGGACGCCTGTACCGATACGGACGAGACACCCAAACCCCCGTGGCGGGTCCGCAAAGAGCGGTACATCGCCCACCTGGCCGAGATCTCCGAGGACGCCCTGCTGATTTCCCTGGCGGACACTCAGCGATCCTGCGCGACTACCAGCTGGTAGGGGAAGAGTTGTGGGAACGGTTCACAGGGAAGAAGGATGGCACGTTGTGGTACTACCGGTCGCTCGCCGAGGCCTATGCGGCTCGAGACGGTGGCTGGCTAGCGGCTGAGGTGGACCGGATCGTGAGTGAGTTGGAGCACCTGGCCGCACTCGAGTCCGACAGGGACCAGCAGTCTCGAGGGCACAATACGTGACGCATGCGTGCGTCCTGGGTTGTCAGTTCCCGATCCGGGCCTCCAGCTCCTCGTCCCAATTCTGGACCAGGACCAGCTCCGGATCGGTCGCAGCCTCGTCGACTTCGGACGTAGCGATGCGGGCCATCACGAAGCGCGATAGGGGCCCTTCGCAATACCGCTACGGCTGCCTCACGTTGAGCCGTCCGTCCGCGTTGGGCAGGTCGTCCGTCACCCACGCGTCGAGCTGCGACATGATCCACTGCTCGACCTCGATGGGCGTTGCGGACGGGTCGGTCATCAGACGCAGGGCGGCGGCCCCGGCGGCATGGGGCGAAGACATCGAGGTACCGCCGATGGTGTTGTAGGTGCCACCCAGCCACGACGATTTGATCGCGTCGCCCGGCGCCGCGATGGTCACCGGCTCCCCGAAGTTGCAGTTCCCATCCGCATCGAATCCGGTGCTCAGCGTCACGGTCATGACGCCGTTCGTTCGTGCGGTGTCGCCGTCGCTGCCACCCGATTGGTTGATGGCGTCGTCGCCCACGCCCGCCGGCGAGAGCTGCTGGGCATCCCACGGGAATATGCACGCGCCGATGACCCCGTTGCCCGCGCCGATGGCGAATACGACACCGGCGTTCACGGACTCCCGAACCGCCCGATCCATGAGCTCGTTCACGTCGCCCGCGAGGCTCATGTTCACCACCATCGGTTGTGACGGGTCGGCGATCTTGCGGGCCGTGACCTCGTCCACGCCCGCGATGATGTCGTCATAGGTGCAGGAGCCGTCGTCGCTGCAGACGCGGAACGAGTGGATCGGTGCGCCCGGAGCGACGCCGACCACGCCGCCGTTGCCGTCGATGGCGCCAATGATGCCCGCGACGTGCGTGCCGTGGCCGTTCCCGTCCTCACCCGTGTTGCTGGGCTCGGCCGCCACCCAGTTCAAGAACTCCACCACGTTGAGGTCGGGATGATCGCTGTCCACGCCGGAATCCATCGTGTAGACCGGCGTCGTGATCTCGCATCCAGGCAGCTGGGTCACCTGCCAGTGGGGGTTCAAGTCCGCCTCGATGCGGGAGATGTTCCACAGCTCCGACAGGTCGTCGTGGTTGCCCGTGTCGAAGCACGCTCCCGGAGGCGCGGTCGGCGTGGTCCCGCACTCGACGTTGGTGAATGCCGAGAACCCGTCGCTGTTGAACGCCGAGACCCGGTAGCAGTACTCCGTCTCCGGGAACAGGAAGCCGTCGTTGTAGCTCGTGGCGTCGGGGCCGACCTGGGCAACAGCCTCGAAGGAACCGCTCTGGCCCAAACGCCGCTCCACGGTGAACCCGTCCTCGTTCACCGCGTTGTCGGCCCAGGCCAGATCGATCGTCCGGTAGTCCACGACCGTCGCGGAGAGTCCCGTCGGCGCGTCGGGCGGCACGCAGGGACCCGTCAAGCCACCCGCCACGACGATGCCGTAGCGTGCTCCCAGACCCGTCACCAGGTCGTCCCGCTCGCAGTCCAGCAGCGGCCGGTCATACAGAATCAGCTCTGCCACCTGACCGTCGAACTGCTTGCCGGCGACGCCCGGTATGGCCCTCCCGATCACGTACGAGCTGAAGGGGTCGTGGATATCCAGCGGCAGGGCCACCGATCCGGCGTCCGCTCCATCGATCTGGAAGTCGACGGACTGAGCTCCCTCGACCCTCCAGACGGCAATGTGCTCGTCCCCCGGCTGCGTGATGAATGTGGAGTTGCGGTAGGCGTTCGTGCGGTCCCAGTAGCCGAGGGGGTCCCCCTGGTCGTTGAACATCGTTGCGAAGGTGCCGCGATCTGTGTCGTTCGCGTACAGGCCAAGGAGGACGTAGTTGTGCGCCGTCGCGTCTTCCTGACTGAACACGGCGACCAGGGTCGCCGATTCGTGGTGGCTGACGCCCGGCACCTGCAGGTACTCGTCGTCGTCCGCACCCTCGTTGAACCCTACGTAGGCGCGGCCTCCGAACTTGGCGGAGAAGCCGGGCTGATGGAACGACGGCCGTTCGGTGGCCTGGCTCTGGGAGGCGTCGCCTTCCCCGCCGCTGTTGGGCCAGAGGTCGACGTCGCTGCCGTCGGCCAGGGGAAGCTCGTCGGCGATCAGCCGCAGCCTCAGCCCCAGGCCGGGGGCCGGCACCGGGCTCGGGGGCGGCGCCGGCGCATCCGTCACTGCGCAGTCTACGTTGGAGCTGGTCGAGCTGCCGTCGCTGTTGAACGACCAGGCCCGGTAACAGTACTCGGTCTGGGCCGCCAGACCCGTGTCCAGGAAGCTCACCATGTCGGGGCCCACCTGGCCCACCTCCTGGAAGGTGCCGGTCTGACCCTCGCGTCGCTCGACCTTGAACCCGTCTTCGTTGTTCGAGTTGTCGGTCCAGTCTACGTCAACCGAGCTCGCGCCCGCTGCTGATGCCGTGAGCGCTGAGGGCGCCGCCGGCGCGTTGCAGCCACCTCCGGGGGGGGACACCGCGATGCCGTAGCGGGCGCCGAGGCTCGCTACGACGTCGTCTCGCTCGCAGTCCGCCAGAGCCCGGTCGTAGAGGATCAGCTCGGCGATCTGCCCGTCGAACTGGCGGTTCGTGCCCGCGAACCCGGTGCCGATCTGGTAGTGCTTGAACGGGCTGTGGATGTCGTCCGGAAGCGCCACGGAACCCTCGTCGACTCCGTCGACCTGGAAGTCGACCCACTGCGATCCCTCGACGCGCCAGACCGCGACGTGCTCGTCACCGGGCTGAGTGATGAACGTCGAGTTGCGGTATGCGTTGGTTTGATCCCAGTAGCCCATCCGGTCGCCCTGGTCGTCGAACATCGTGGAGAACACCACTCGGTTTCTCTGGCTGGAGAGCAGGGCCACGATCCCGTAGTTGTGGGCCGTGGCGTCCTCCTGGCTGTACACCGCGATCAGCGTCGCAGAAGCGTGGTACGACACGTTCGAGACCTGCAGGTACTCGTCGTCGTCTCCTCCCTCGTTGAAGCCCACGTGGGCGTGTCCTCCGAATTGAGCGCTCATCCCCGGCGAGTGGAACGACGGCCGCTCGTCGGCCTGACTCTGCAGCGCGGCGCCTACGCTTCCGCCGACATTCGGCCACGCGTCAACGTCGGTTCCGTCGGCCAGTGCGAGCTCGTTGGCCACCAGCCGGAGCCGCAGCCCGACCTGGGGTACGGTCACCGGTGGTGGGGACGGAGGCGGCACGTCCGTCGTGGCGCAGTCAACGTTCGAGTAGGTCGAGCTGCCGTCACCGTTGAACGAGAGGGCCCGGTAGCAGTACTCGGTCTGGGCAAGAAGGCCCGTATCCTGGTGGCTCGCCACGCCGGCGCCGACCTGGGCCACAACCTGGAAGGGCCCGGCTTGACCCTCACGGCGCTCGACGGTGAACCCGTCCTCGTTGCCCGAGTTGTCGACCCAGTCCACGTCGATGGACGTCGCGCTCACCATCGCCGCCGTCAGGTTGGACGGCGGTGCCGGCGGCGTGCAGCTCCCGCCGGTCGTGGAGACGCTGATCCCGTACTGAGCCCCCAGGTCCGCGACGATCTGGTCTCGCTCGCAGTCCGGCAGGGCCCGGTCGTAGAGGATCAGCTCCGCGACCTGGCCGTCGAACTGCCGTCCGTCCAGGGTCGGCATGGCCCTGCCGACGACGTAGCGGCTGAACGGGTTGTGGATGTCGCCGGGCAGCGTCACCGAGCCCTGGTCGGACCCGTCCACCTGGTAGTCGACCGACTGGGATGCCTCGACCCTCCAGACCGCGATGTGGTCGTCGTCCGGCTGCGTGACGAACGCGGAGTTGCGATAGCCGTTGGTTCGGTCCCAGTAGCCGAGGAGGTTCCCCTGGTCGTTGAACATCGTGGCGAACGTGCCGCGGTCGATGTCGCTGTCGTAAAGGCCCAGGAGAACGTAGTTGTGCGCCGTCGCGTCCTCCTGGCTGTACACCGCGATGAGCGTCGCCGAGCTGTGGTAGCTCACGCCCGGCACCTCCAGGTACTCGTCGTCGTCTCCACCCTCGTTGAAGCCGACGAAGGCGCGGCCCCCGAATTTGCCGACGTCGCCCGATTGGTGGAAAACCGGGCGCTCCCCGGCGGTGGCCTGTGTCGCGTCGCTTTCACTCCCGCCCAGGTTCGGCCAGACGTCGACGTCCGCGCCTTCACCCAGCGACAGCTCCTCGGCCACGAGCCGTAGCCGCAGCCCCGTGGATGGAACCGTCACCGGAGGCGGTGCGGGCGGCAGGCCGTCCGTCGTTGCGCAGTCGATGTTCGAGTAGGTCGAGCTTCCGTCGGCGTTGAAGGACTGACCCCGATAGCAGTACTCGGTCTGAGCTGCGAGACCCGTATCGAGGAAGCTCACGACGTCTGCGCCTGCCTCGCCCACGACCTGGAACGCACCGGCCTGGCCCTCGCGGCGCTCGATCCTGAACCCGTCTTCATCCGGAGAGTTGTCGGTCCAGCCCACGTCGATCGAGCCGGCGCTGACCATCGACGCAGTCAGGCCCGACGGTGGCGCCGGTGGGCTGCAGGTCCCGCCGGTGGTCGATACGCTGATCCCGTATTGGCCCCCCAGATCGGTTACGATCTGATCCCGCTCACAGTCCGCCAGGGCCCGGTCGTAGAGGATCAGCTCGGCGATCTGCCCGTCGAACTGGCGCCCCGCGAGACCCGGAATTCCCCTGCCGACGACGTAGCTGCTGAAGGGGTCGTGGATGTCGCCGGGTAGGGCCACCGAGCCCGCTGCTGTTCCGTCCACCTGATAATCGACCGACTGCGCCCCCTCGACCCGCCAGACCGCTACATGCTCGTCCCCTGCTTGAGTGACGAACGTCGAGTTGCGGTAGCCGCTCGACCGGTCCCAGTAGCCGAGGAGGTCCGCCTGATCGTCGAACATCGTACCGAACGAGCTGCGGTCGGTATCGCTGTCGTAGAGGCCAAGGAGAATGTAGTTGTGTGCCGTCGCATCCTCCTGGCTGTACACGGCGATCAGCGTCGCCGAGCCGTGGTATCCGACGCCCGAGACCTGCAGGTACTCGTCGTCGTCGCCACCTTCGTTGAACCCGACGTGCGCCCGCCCCCCGAACTGGCCCGTGGCTCCCGCCTGGTGGAAGACGGGCCGCTCTGCCACGAGCGCCTGCGTCGCGTCGCCTTCGGTTCCGCCCAGATTGGACCAAACGTCGACGCCGGCCCCGTCGCTGAGCGAAAGCTCATCGGCGACGAGCCTCAGCCTGAGTCCCGAGGACGGCACGGTGACCGGGGGCGGGGGTGGGGAGACCACGTCCGTTGTGGCGCAGTCCACATTCGAGTAGGTCGAGTTACCGTCGGCGTTGAACGAGAGGGCCCGGTAGCAGAACTCCGTCTCGGCGGGCAGACCCGTGTCCACGTAGCCGACCACGCCGGCGCCGACCTGGCCAACCTCCTGGAAGGCGCCCGTCTGACCCTCGCGTCGCTCGACCGTGAACCCGTCCTCATCGCCCGAGTTGTCGGTCCAGCCCACGTCGATCGAGCTGGCGCTCGCCATGGACGCGGTCAGGCCTGACGGCGGCGCCGGTGGACTGCATCCTCCGCCTGGAGGCGACACGCTGATCCCGTACTGCCCCCCGAGGTCGGCGACGATCTGGTCACGCTCGCAGTCAGCCAGGGCCCGATCATACAGGATCAGCTCAGCGATCTGGCCATCGAACTGCTTGTTCCGCGCTCCGGGCTTCGCGTTCCCGATCACATAGGAGCCGAAGGGGTCGTGGATATCACTCGAGAGGGCCACGGAGCCCGCACTCGCTCCATCTACCTGGAAGTCGACCGATTGCGATCCGTCGACGCGCCAGACCGCCACGTGCTCGTCCCCGGGCTGCGTTACGAACGTCGAGTTTCTATAGGCGCTCGTGCGATCCCAGTACCCCAGGCGGTCGGCCTGATCGTCGAACATCGTGGCGAATGTCGCTCGGTTGCTCTCACTGGAATACAGACCGACCAGACCGTAGTTGTGAGCCGTCGCGTCCTCCTGGCTGTAGACGGCGATCAGCGTGGCCGAGCCGTGGTATCCAACACCGGAAACCTGCAGGTACTCGTCGTCGTCTCCACCTTCGTTGAGACCGACGTGGGCATGCCCACCGAATTCGCCCGTGGCCCCGGGTGCATGGTACGTGGGCCGGCGCTTCGATTGCCCCTGCGTCGCAGCGCCCTCGGTGCCGCCGCTATTCGGCCACACGTCGACATCGGCCCCGTCGGAAAGCGCGAGATCGTCGGCGACGAGCCGCATCCTCAATCCCGCCGTGGGAATGGTGACCGAGGCGGCGGAGGTGGCTCCGAGCCAGTCCAGATAGGCGATGTGGTTGGGCTCGATCGTCTCGATGAGCGGATGGTCGCGGAGAGCGGGGAGGGCAGGTTCCGGAATTCGAGCGGAGAAGCCCTGGAATACGGTCGAGTAGTCGTGCCGGAGCCCGAGACCGTGCTGCGCCGCCAAGGCCTGTGCCAGACCGGGGGGGATATCGACCCCGTCCCTGAACTTGACGATGTACTGCCCGGATACGACCCGGGGCCGATCGTCCTGGGGTGCGGCGGCGGCGGAGGGCTCTGGTACCGCGGGGGGAGGCGAGACCGGATCCTGATCACGGCAGCTCAACAGCAACATCGTCAGAGCGAATGCCGTTGCCGCCAACACACGGCCTCGACAGGACATCTGTACCTCCTGACAGCGCTCAACGCCGCGGCAGCCGGCTTGGGGGCCACCGCGGCGACAGTTCGCTTGCAGCCCCCCGTCGGGGCCCTCGAGTGAGCTTCTTCCAGGGGCCGGTGCCCTTCCGGGCGCAGTGCCCAGCGGACACGGGGGCTGCTTGTTTTTACAAAGCTGCCGCCTGAAAACCATATCCCGCAAGGGAAACATTTGACGGGCGCGACTCATCCGCGGGTCCCGGACTCGGTCGGGACACCTCGACTGCCCGCGGCGTCGAGCCTCCGCCCTCTGCTCGACTCCTTGCACAATCCGCTCATGCGCCAGCCCCCCGACACGTGTCCAAGAGATCGGCGATCAGCTCGTCCCTCACGGTGGGCGACAGCTCGGGACTCACGGGAAGGCTCAGGATCTCGGAGACCGCGCGCTCCGTCTGCGGCAACACCCACGAGCCGGATCCCAGGTATGGCCGCTGCATGTGGATCGGCACCGGATAGTGCACCTTCAGGTCGTAGCCCCGCGAGCGCATCGCGGTGAGTATCCTGTCGCGTTCCGGGTGGCGAACCACGTAGCAGGAGTACGAGGGCTCGACGTGGTCGGGCACGGGAACGATGCTGAATTCGTCCCTGAGTGCGTCGTCATATGCTCTCGCGTGCGCACGCCTCGCCTCCACGTACTCGTCCAGGTGCTCCAGCTTCACCAGCAGCGCAGCAGCCTGTAGAGTGTCGAGCCGACTGTGCGAGCTCACCTCCTCGGTGTGATCCCGATCCACGAGACCGAGGTTTCTCAATCTCTTGAGAGCCTCGACGTCGGCGGGCTCGGCGACGGTCAGGAATCCGGCATCGCCCAAGGCCGATAGCGTCTTGAGGGGATGAAGGGAGAAGCAGCCGACACCCCAACTGCCGGTGGGGCGACCCCGGTACCGGGACCCGATGGATTGCGCGCAGTCTTCGATGACCCACAATCCGTGCTCCTCCGCCAACGCCACGATGGCTCCCATCTCACAGGGATGTCCTCCGAGGTGCACGGGAATGATCGCCCGCGTGCGTTCGCCGATCGCCTGTGCCGCGCTCTCGGGATCCATGAGGAGGCGCAGAGGCTCGACGTCCACGAAGACGGGCCGAGCACCTACCAACTCGACCGCGTACGCGGTGGCGAAGAAGGTGTGCGAAGGCACGAGCACCTCGTCGCCGGGACCGATTCCCCGGAGTCGCAAAGCCAGCTCCAAGGCGTCGATCCCCGACGCCACGCACACCACGGCGGGCACGTCCAGCTTGGCCGCGAGCCGGGTCTCGAGCTCCGCGACCTCCGGGCCCAGGACGAGCTGGCCGTGGGACAACACACGGTCGAAAGCCTCCAGCAGCTCGGCCCTGAGTCGACCGTTCTGCTCGGCCAGATCGACGTAGGGGACTCTCATTGCCGCCACAGCTCCGGATGCCGGTTCATCCAGCGAACGTTTCGGTACCAGTCATCGCCGGCTCCCGGGCGCATCGTGCCCGAGTAGCGGTCCGCGAGCTCCACGACCGC
>JBDHHQ010000154.1:0-11456 GCA_039589315.1 Gemmatimonadota bacterium | reverse complement strand
TGTCCCCGCGCTCGATGAAGGCGTCATCGATGTCGTGCAGGAACAGCGACATCTTGCAGATGGCCCAGGTGTGGAGGTTCTTCTCCTGGCCGTAGAGGGTGAGCGCCTTCGGGTTGAGCTCGTTCCGCTCCATGAAGTGGGTGGCTTCGAGCAGCATGCCGCCTGAGCCGCAGGCGGGATCATAGACGGTCTGACCCTCCTCAGGCTGCAGGATCTCAACCATGAGCTTCACGACCTGCTTGGGCGTGTAGAACTCACCGCCTTTCTTACCCGCGTCGTCGGCGAACTTGGCGATCAGGTACTCGTAGGCGTCACCGAGCACGTTCGAGGACACGTCCGACTTCCGCATCCGGTGGATCTCGAAGTGCTGGAGCAGGCTGTCGAGCAGGTGGTCGGGGAACCGCTCCTTGTTCGCGAAGTCCACGTCCTGGAAGACGCCCTTGAGCCTCGGGTTCGCGTCCTCGATGGCGCGGAACGACACGTTGAGGACCGTACCGATGTCCACCGACACCTTCCGCACGTCCTGCCAGAAGCAGCCTTCTGGGATGTGAAAGCGGTGCTCCTCGGGATCGATTGCCAGATCGTGGTCCCCGTACTCCGCCAGCCGCTCCTCGTACTCCTCCTCCCACACGTCGCACAGCCGCTTGTAGAACAGCAGGCCGAAGATGTAGTGCTTGAAGTCACCGGAGTCGATCGAGCCCCGGAGTAGGTCGGCGGCACCCCACAGGTGCCGCTCCAGTTCGGCAAGGGTCAGGCGGGCCATGGTAGCGGTTGGTGGAGGTTGTAAAGGGTGTCCCTAGGCTCCGAAGCGTCTATCTCGCCCCGGAGGATGTCGGCGGCTGCGAAGAGATGGCGTTCGAGCTGGGGCAGGGATAGGCGGGTCACAGGCGCGTCTCCGGGCAGGTGTCAGCAGGTCCTTTGATCTTGGGGACCTGGCAGTGACGAGGCCAGATGCACGTGTCGGGAAGGGGGGAGCCATCCGTCCGAGGCCGATCCGAACGGGTTTGCCCTATCTCTCTCTACGGGCTTGTTCTTCGTCGTCCGAGAGCGCCTCGACCAAGAGGAGTGTGTCGCTGATAGACTCCCAGACCGGTGTGGCTTCGATCAGCTCAGCATGAGCGGCGGCGTGCCCTTCCAGTCTGATGCGATGCGCTGAGAGTTGCTCCGCCTTGTTGAGGACATCACGGTCGTGTGCGCCCTCGATGAGACCGAATAGTCCGTTGCTAAACCCAAGCCGGTCCTTCAGCGCGACCTCAAGCAACGACCGACAAAGGGTCCGACAGGCCGCGTCATGTCCTGCGACGTAAGAGCGGCCGAGTAGATCGAGGTAGTGTCGGACGACGGGAGAGGCGGGGATGCCTTCGAGAGCGTGAGCGACCACCGTCGTCAACCGGCTAAACGAACCTGGTAGCTCTTCGACAAGACGGCGCGTAAACTCAATCTCCAAGGAGTGAAGTGGCACGTTGTGGTACGTGCCGTCAGGCTCCACGGCCAACAAGAGCTCGTAGCTATCCGAGAAGTCCTCAGCGGCAGGCGAATTCGCCACACGAAATGCCTCGCGTCCCAGGGCCATGCAATACGAGTACCACTCGGAGGGGGGTGGTACCTCATGTCCGTCACCCAGGTAGTCTCGTTTGGGAAGCTCCTCGGACCAGTACGCCTCATGGGCTGCCTGGTACTCATTCAGGGCAGTCTCGAGGACTTCCTGGACGCTGCGTTCGTGTTCTGTCTTCATCTGTTCGATCTCCGGTCACTGCTCATGGACGGAGAGCAGTGGCGGGTCACGGCTCCAGCCCGAATCGCTCCATCAGCGCATGGTATCCGGGATGGTCCCGGATGCTGTCGTAGATGGGATCCATCTTCACGTCCCAGGCAGAGAGGTCGCCCGGGATGGCGAACGTTCGCTCGAGGTAGGCCACCGCCGAGTCGGCCTGCCCTAGGACGGCGTGGATCTGGGCCAACCTGGTGTACGCCCAAGGTCCGAAGATCGCGTCCTTCTTCGGGGGCATGAGTTCGAGACCCCGACGCCCAGCCTGTAGAGCTTCGTCGCCCTGCCCCGTTCCCGCGTAGGCGAGTCCGAGAGCCTCCACGAGGCGAAAGTCGTCTGGGTCGTTCGCGACACGGGCTTCCATGGTGTCAACGGCGTTCTGGAACGCCTCGGCTGCGGCAGCTTCATCCCCCGAGCCACGTTGGGCCATGCCAACGTAGAAGTCCCTGGACTCAGCCCGAAGATCGTTCAGGCGCACCGCATCCGGCAGTTCCCTGAGTCTTAGGATGGACGCCGTCCAATCACGCCGCATGTAAGGTCCCCTGTAGCGGCGCTCCTCGACGAGTCCCACATATTCTTCTATGTCACCGTCCCGGTGCCACAACATCTCCGCCCGGCTCCTTCGTGTGCGGACGTGGGTCGGCTCTAGCTCCATAGCTGCATCGTAGAAGGGCTCAGCCTCGTCGTAGCGACGCGAAAGGTGTAGAGTCCGAGCCACCTCCAAGTGAGCTGACCTTGAACGCGGATATGTCTTAAGTGCCCGAAGGCCGGACAGCAGGGCTTCATCCCATCGCCCCGCCCGTCGCTCAATGATTGACCTCGAAATGTCCAGGTCCCGCATCCGCCCCGCTTCTGCTTGGTCCAGAGCGGTTAGTGCCCTCTGGTACTCCCGCTCCACGCGGTACAGGACCATCGCATGGGCATAGTGTGCCTCCGGTAGGTCCGGGGCCAACCGGAACGCCTGCTCCAGGGCAGCCCGGGCAAGCCCGGCATGATTCGCGTCCTCCCTGCCTAGCTGATCCAGGCGTGCGTGGAGCAGCGCCTGTCGCGTCCAAGCGAGTGCGAACTCCGGGTCAAGGCGGACCGCTTCTTCGACGAATGGGAGTCGAGCCTCAGACAGTAGCTCAGGCATCAATGACGGGGCTGCTGTCAGCGACTCCAGGTACAGTGCATACGCCTCGGCGTTGTCGGTTGAGCGTTGGGCTATGCGGGCGATCTCGGCGCCCTCAATGACGACTCGGAGGTACGATGCGACGGAGTCCGTGATGGCCGGACGCCGCCCGCAAGGAGGTAGCGGACTCCAAGCTCTTCGCCGATGACGCGAACGCTCTTCGGCGTCTCCCGGTATTCCTCCACCGAGGTGCGGGCGATGACCCGCATGGCCGACACGGTCGAGAGGCGGGTGATGATCTCGTCGTGCAGGCCATCGGTGAAGTAGCGGTCGTCCTCGACTCCGCTCCGGTTCGCGAAGGGGAGAGCGGCCACCGAGGGGCGGTCGTCGTCCAGCCCAAGCGGGGGTTCGAGCACGTCGGGGTCGAGCGAGGCCTGATCGTCTTCGGAAGGCTGGATCAGGGCCAGTAGCGTCCCCCCGGTGAACAGCACGGCTGCGAGGATCAGTAACTCCATCCCGCTGACCCGTTGCCGACCTTGCTCTCCGTGGTACCACGCGAGCACGAGCGTGACGAACAGCCCCGCAACCAGCGTCACCTGGATCGACCGCAGGAGGAACGAGGACAGGCCCCACGGCTCCGCGACCACATCCATCACCTGTAGCAGGACCCATGCACCCGCCAGATAGGCCACGGCCCATTGGACCAGCTTGCGCTCCTTGAGGCGGGTCAGGAGGGACATCGGTCAGGGCTCGCTTCCGTACTTCTCGAGCAGCGCCTGGAAGCGGGGGTGGTCGCGGAGGGGGTCCCAAACAGGATCGACCTCAAGCAAATTGGCAGACATGACTGAGGGGACCGACAGAACGATCTCAAGTTGATCGATCGCCGAGTCGTGGTCGCCGATAGGCACGTAGGCCTCAGCTAAGTTCCTCAGGTAATCGGTTCCCCAGAGTGCGTCCTTCTTATGAGGCTCTAACCGCTGCAATTCCTCGCCCTTCTGTCTTACGAGATCCGCGCGATCCAGACCCGCATAGGAAAGGCAGAGGGCGGACAGAATGCTGAGTGAGTCCCAAGGGTGCTCCACGAGATCCCGCTCGAGAAGTACTGCTGCCGAATCGTTGTAAGCCATCTCTCGCTCGCGGTCGCCCAGTAGGCCGAAAAGGTCGGCTCTTGATCGATAGCCTACCCAGGTCTGCGGCCGAGGCCCGTTGGTGGCCTCGGCGCAGATTTCACGAGAACAAAAGACGCGTGCCGCGATCCGCCTGGGCAGGTTTGCACCCGCCCACGCAGCGATACTCGGCCAGAGGCCTTGGTCGCCGTCGCCTATCGCATACAACACCTTGATCGCCGAGTCCACGTCGCCGTCGCGCATCAGGAACAGCAGAGCTCTTCGGGCGTTTGTGATCGGGGTGGGCCTGATGGCGTCCGACCGATCGAGGTATCTCTCGGACCGCTCGTACTCCCTCATGCGCAGGTAATTCAACGCAGACTCGCGTGCGGAATTGAAGCTGAGAGGGTTTTGGTCGGAGGCCCTCGATTGGTACTCTGCAGCTTGCTCCCACTCGCCACGCCGCCTTTGCACGCTGGCCACGCTCGAGAAAAATCTGTTCGGCTGGCGCTCGTGTGCCGCCTGCATGAACTGGAGAGCCAGATCGAAGTCTCCCCCTCGACCCAGACGATAGTGGTAGCTCCCCATCGCTATCATAGCTTCGGGCAGATCCGGGTCCAGGTCGAGCGCGGTCTGGGCGGATTGCCTGATGAGGTCGAACCGCTCGTCGCTTTGGTCAGCGCCGGTGAAAGCGACGGCACGATGCGCCCTAGAGAGCCGTGCGTGCGCCAGCGCAAACTCCGGGTCCAACCGCACTGCTTCTTGAAACGCCTCCACCGCGCCATACGCCGCGTCGGACACGTCGCCGATGTATGGCGTGGAGCCCCGAGCAAGAAGCGCGAGTCCCTCCAAGTAGGCCGCATAGGCTTCCGGGTTGTCCGTGCCCGCGAGCCGAATCTCGGCTTCGTCCTCTGGGCTGAGGGTGGTGCGAAGCGCGATGCTCACGTTGCGAGCGATCTCGGCCTGAAGGTCGAGGAGTTGTTCTACGGTGAAGACCCGATCGTACGTCTCCGCCCACAGGTGCCCGTCGGTAACTCCGTCGATCAACTGGGCGTTCACCCTGATCTGCCCCCCGACTCTTTGAACGCTCCCTTCCATCACCGCATCGACACCGAGCACGTTCGCGATCTCAGGTACGCCAAGTTCGGTCTCGCGGAAGCGTTCGACCGACGTGCGGGAGATCACCCGAAGACTCTTCACCTTGCTCAGTTGTGTCAGCAGGTCGTCGTGGACGCCGTCGGCAAACATGCGACTCTCGGCATCAGTGCTGGTGCTGGAGAACGGCATCACTGCGATAGAAGGCCGGTCGTCATCCGAAGTGGAAGCTGAGGGGGTGGACGCCCCGCCCGTCGGATCCGGGGAGGGTCCCACCGCCGACAGAGCCACGCCAGCGATGATGAAGAGCGCCGTCAACATCAGAAGTTCGGGCCCGCTCACGCGCTGCCGCCCCTTCTCCCCGTGGTACCAAGCGAGAACCAGCGTGACGAAGAAGCCGGCAATCAAGACGACCGAGAGGCCTTGGAAGAGGACGTTGGGGAGTTCCCAGCGGCCACCCACCGCATCGCTAGCCTCGAAGATCACCCACGCGCCGGCGGCGTAGGCTAGGGCCCACTGGAAGAGCTTCCTTTGCCTGAGCCGGTCCCAGAGCGCCGCCTTCACCGGCCCAGCCTCGCCTTCGCGGCTTCGACGCGAGGCTGGAGCTCCGGATCCGCCTCCTCCCAGAGATCGACGAACCGGGTGTATAGCGCCTCCGCTCGTGCCGGATCACCGTGTTCGTCGTGGAGCTGGGCCAAGCGCTCCAGAACCGGGGCAAGGTATTCGTCGTCGATTTCGGCTCGACGAAACGTGTCCAGGTACTTCTCGTACCAGGCGATCGCCGAGTCGGGGCGGGCCGCCGCGTCATGCGCGATCGACAGCAGGACAGCGCAGCGCGCCGGGTGGCAGTAGAGATCCCGCGCGTCGCGCAGAAGACCAATAGACTCCTCACTGTCTCCTGCAGCGAGGGCTACCTGCGAAAGGACACGCGGCTGCTCGCCCGGAACCTCCCTTCGAGCGCCGCGTTCGTCGGATGGAACGCGCTGTTCGTACTCCGCGTGGAGGGCCCGGCTCCTATCCGGTCGCCCTGCCCAGGCATATGCCTCGATGAGGTCGAGGTAGGGAACATCATGAGGCCCGATGGCCGCCAGGGGGTGATCGGCCAAAGCCTGATCGAGGACGGCCTCGGCGGTCGTCTGGTCTCCCAGCAACCGAGAGTGCAGGTTGGCCTCGTGGGACGCTTCCAGTATGGCCTCTCCGGGGACGCCCTCGGACATCCGGAGTCTTCGAAGCTCCGCGGCCTGGGCCAGAGCGTTGGCCACCTGCCCCCGGCGCTGATACAAGCGGCGGCGGGCGCCTGCCAGGACCGTCGTCGCGAAGCCAGTGGGTGGGGGCAAGTTGGCCAGTGTCAGCAGGTGTTCCTCCGCAGCCCCATAGTTTTCTCGCGCCTTCTCGACCTCAGATCTTCTCCAAAGCACACCCCAGTGGTCAGGAGACGCCCCATCGAACTCGTCGATGACCTGATCAGCCACATCGAGTTCACCCAGGGCGATGAGGTGAGTGGTGAGGTTGCCTAAGGTCGAGAATGACGTCGGGTCGATCTCGAAGGCGCGCCGGAACGCCGCCGCCGCCTGCTCATGGCGTCCCAACCGGCCGTACGCTGATCCCAGATTCTGGAGGCCGGTCCTGTGATCTGGATACAGCTCGACCATCGTACGAGTTGCATCCAGCACGGCCTTCACGTCCCCTGTCACGCAGCATTGGTATCCGTCCTCTGCGAGCAGTCGTTCCGGCTCCGTGAGCCGGTCGCGGAGGAGGTACGCTCTCCGGAAGCTCTCTACCTGTAGGGTCCGGTCAGTGCGGATGTTGGAGACGTAGGCGCCCAGCCTGAGGTACGCCATGGCGAAAGAGGTGTCCACTGCCACCGCTCGCTCCAGGAGCTCTACGGCACGCGGGTAATCGCCCTCATCACCGAGACGTACTGCGCGGGCATAGAGCTGAAGCGCCTCGAAGGATCTCGTCGTGATTTCCGGTAACGGGCCAGCCTCCGAAACGGAGCGTGCGGACTCACCGGCGTCTGCACGAAGGCCCTTGGAGAGCTCGCCGATGGCGGACAGGATCTCCGTAGAGTCACTCGCGACGACTCTCCGGCCACCGGCCGACGTGTCTTCCCCGGGCCGAATCAGCTCCGCCAGAAACTGGATCGCGCCGCCCACAGCATCGACCTGCCCCGCCACGACGAACGGCACACCCTCCCGCTGCGCGATCTCGACGGCTACGTCCCGCGTCAGGGGCGTGGATGGATCCACCTCCATGCGCCGGAGCGCCCCTGCCAGCGAGCTGCGCTCCAACACCGCCAGGCGCCGTGACCCCGCCAGATCGACGCGCAGTGCTTCGGTGGTCATCAGACCCAGATGCGGGTCGGTCGTGTGGTTCTCGAAGTCGGCGAGAATCAGGGAGACGCGGTTGACCCCCTCACGGGGCGAGGGGATCGCGTCGGGTGCGGAGACTCCGGCACCTTCTCCGCCGACCGCCGGTTCGGAACCCGCCTCCGGGTCGCCCAGGGCGGCCAGCAGCCCACCTCCAAAGGCGAGGACCACGGTGAGGATCAGGAGCTCCCGGCCGCTTACGCGTTGCTGTCCCCTCTCGCCGTGGTACCAGGCGAGGACGAGCACGACGAAGAAACCAACGGCGACCAGGATGGTGACCGACTGGAGCAACCGCGTGGGCCATCCGAACTGGCCGCCTACCAGGTCCACGCCTTCGAGTAGCGCCCAAGCCCCAGCAGCATAGGCCAGAGCCCACTGGAACAGCTTCCTCTCCTTCAGGCGGTCGAAGAACGACGCCATGGCGAAGACTCTCGGGCGAGAGGAACCGACAGCTTCACACAGCGGCACACCGGGGGAGGGCTTTGGGCCACGTCAGGTAGGTGAGTCGTCCCGCCAGAAGGCGCGGGTGGCCCGTCCGTGTGCCGACGTTACGAAGTTGTGGAGTCGAGGGTTCCGAGGGCAAGGCTGCGGCGGGGGCGCGCCAGGGGCGTCGGGAGACGGGAGGAAGGACTGGTGTTGAGCACCACCGCTGCGACAGTGGCCTCCCCAGCGCTGCCTCGCGGAACCCATTTCGGAACAGCAAGCACTAAGCGACGGGCTGCGCCCCCCCGCTAAGGCATTATTCCGCCTCCTTGACCCGGTCTTTCATAATGGTGCTAGAGTGCGCCCCTGTCCGCTAAGTGTGTTCTCAGCTGGCCGGTCAGGGACGCGTTCGCTGCGATGCGCCGATCCGTGATCTCGAGGCGCAACTGAGTCCAGTGACGGTTCATCAGGATTGCGTTGACGATCTCGTTGTCCCCGCGCAGCTGACCAAGTAGGCGGCCCACGTCGAGTCTCCCCGGTCCTTCGTCGACCCGGGTTAGCGCGGCGAAGTCTGCTGGATCCAGCCTCTCAGCGAGCAGATCCCAGTAGTCCGACTCCTCGCCTTTGTAGTATTCGGTGAAGAACTCCGCCGACTCGATGCTCCGATAGTACGCCGAAATACTTCGCCGCAGCGGCTCGTCACGGATGAGGGTCAGTCCCCCTGCCCCCAGGATCTCCCGATACGTGTGATCGAGTACCTGGAAATTGTCCACGAAGGCCGCCCGGAACAACCACACCGCCAGTGAATCAGCGGAAGCCGAGGAAGAGGCGTCTTCACGGAGGGCAAGCAGGAGATCCGCAACCTCAAGGCCGCGGATTGCCGTGGCTCGCCGCTCAGCCAGGGCAGAGCTGTCGCCCTGAAGGTCTTCGACGATACCGAGAAGGTATGCCTGCTCCTGGAGCCGATCCTGACGTTCGGAGTTGAGGTTGTCGACCCACAGAGCGATGAGCACTCCGATCACGATCACGACCAGTTCGACAAGTACCCGTACCGCAGGCGGTGCCCTTCGATCAGTACTCATTGACCCCCGGTGGCGGCGCTCTCAAACGGTCAGCGGATCTGCTGCGCGACCACGATACCTGACCCGTGCGCAAAGCGCACGGACCCGGATCTCGACCGCGACAGCAGCATCCGCACGTTAGACGGAGATCGGCCGGACGACCCTCCCCCTCCCTCACGGCGAGAAGGCTCCGACCAGCCCTTCGACGAGGCGCTCCGCCTCCGACCCGTCGGGATCGAGTTCCGCGTTGAACTCAGTGACCACCACGGCCGCACACTTAGGGGCTTGGACCAGCACCTCCAACGCCTGGAACGCCGATTCAACCTCGAGTCCGCCCGGATGCGGCACGTCGACGCAGCGGAGATTCGTGACGTCGACGTCGAAGTGAACCACGAATCCGTCGAAGTCACCCCCGAACTCAAGGTCCGCGGCGCGGGAAGAGCCCACAGGGTCCGCGCGGACCGCAGGCAGTGAGTAAGAAGCCATCTCGGATTCCCCAAGCACTTCGATCTCGTACGGATCTACAGCACCGGATTCCAGATCGTAGCCGAACAGGACAACGTCGGATTCGGAGAGCATCGGACGCCGCGGGCCTGCCGCGGCGAGTTCGGGAACGCCTCGCCCCAAAAGGTGCGCGAGGACCATTCCGTCCAGGATTCCCGATAGGGTGGTCTCTGGAGTGTTGAGATCGAGGTCTGCGTCGAGGTAGAGGAGCCCCAGGTGCGGGCGGTGCCGGAGGAGGCCGGCAATAACCCCGAGACTGATGCTGCAGTCCCCCCCAAGGACTAGCGGTACTCGGCCATCATCCATCGCTTGACCCACGAGTTCCGCGACTTCGCGCGCGACATCGAGGACCAGCTCGGCGTTCTGCTGCTTCGGGTACTCGGGATTCGGCCGAAAGCGGACCACGGGCAGATCGCCGAGGTCCCGAATATCGAGACCACTCGCACGGAGTCGCTCCGCGAGGCCGGCGGCCCGGAGCGCACTCGGCCCCATCTCCTGGCCCGTCCGGCGTCCGCCTGCGCTGGAGGGAACACCGATGAGCGCTAGCCGAGTCGACTCCACCCTCACCTCCGCTCTCTGATGCAGCTGAATCTCAGGTGAGCTTCAGCGTACGAGGCGGTGCCCACGAAAGCCAGAAGACCCGTTTCGTGTGGAACCTCAGAAGAAACCTGATCCTCTGAGAGATCTCCGTCTAACGATCGCTCTCATAGAACGACTTTGCGGTTCGGCTGCGCGACCCAAGCGGCCACCGCGCAGCGACGTGAACACCGCAGCGGCGTGAACACCGTAAGTGTGAACGGACCAAGCGATCAAGGCTCATCGCTCCGGAGCGCAGCGTAGGAGCCTCCTGAGCCGATTCCCGTCCACCGCGTCTACTCGCGGATGCACAGCTGCTTCGGAACAGCAACAATGAAAAGCGACGGCCTGCGCCCGCCGCTCAGGGATCACTCCACCCTCTTGACCCGGTCCTTCTTAAGGGTGTTAGGAGGCCGACCCGGCCAGTTCCTCGTCAAGTAGCTGGACCAGATTGAGGAGCCTCTGGTTGACCTCGCGGGCGGTGAACTCGACGCCGGCCGTCAACTTCACTCGTGTAGCAAGTTCGTTCACCAACCGCTGGGACACTCGAATCTCCGTGACACCCCGATGCCTCTCCTCGAGCGGACCATTCGCGCCGGGTTCAGAGAAGCCCAAAGCACCCCAGAAACTGAACAGATTGACGTGAGCCACGTTGTTCCCTGACGAAAGTACAGGCACTAGGTCCGACCAAACATGCGCCCGGGCCTGCTCCTCCTCGTCAGCCAGATCCTCTAACTGTCCGGGGAGTTCGGAAAGGGCGCGTGCAAACACCTCGTCCTCAGCCAATCCCAGCAGGCCGCTATCGAGTAGCGCCATGACTGCCGGCAATGACGGATCTAGAGTAGGAGCCAGCAGCGCCTGACCTAGCAGCGAGTCTGGCACGAGTATTTGTCGGTCGTCGGTCAGGACAACCTCAGGCAGGCCAGCGGCAAGCTGATCCATCGCCGGGCCGACCCATTCAAGCCGATCAGGGCCCGGTGGCGGAGCCTCATCGATCGCGATGTCTGTGACCGATGCGAGAAGCGTGATAGTGGCAACGAGCACCTGTTCGTCCCACGGGAGCCAGTATCTACTCAGCTGCGCTTGACTCGAAGCCAGATCGGAACGCGCGGCGGTCAGGGCAGCCGTGAGCTCCAACCTGGCCTGTCGACGCTCCCACGCCGCGTCCACGCCGAACGCGATCAGAATGCCGCCAACGATCACTACCAATTCCGTGATCAGCCGCTGCCACTTGGGCGCGAAGGTGGGAGGTTCCAAGATGTTCGTCGGCCTCCTAACGATCAGTTCTGCTGCGCGACCTCGGTGCTGACCGCGCAGCGACGTGAACACCGTAGGTGGGAACGGAGCAAGCGATCAAGGCTCATCGCTCCGAAGCGCGGCGCCCCTATCAAGGGTGCACTCGCCACAAGCAAGATAGGAGCAACTCTTGACCTAACGCAGTTC